>NZ_JBITDI010000004.1:0-364203 GCF_044454005.1 Nocardia sp. NPDC051570
AATCCACCGCCTTGCGGATACCTCATCCAACAGGTGTACTCCACCCAGCCCGCAACAGCGTCAAGCCCGGCGACATCACGAATTCAGTCTCTGTAACGGCAACGTTGAGATCGCGGTTGTAGGCCGTATCCCGGCGCATTTGACGGACGTGACGTGCGACGACGGTAGACACGATCATGACGTCGCGCTCGTCGCCTTGGAACTCGGCGGCAGAGCCGACCGTAATCTCATGTCGCTCAATCTGTTCTGCAGGGACTTGCTGGAGGAGCAAGTGTTGGATCAATCGGCGCTGTCCGCGGCTCCGTAGGGCAATCACACCGAGGGTTTTATCGGCGTATTCAGGATCAGCAAGGCAGGCTTTGATCGTCGCCACGATGTGGTGCGCCTCGGGCCGGTTGGCCATGTTTTCGTTGGTGCCTGTTGCCTCGCCGCCTTCAACCCGTTCAATGACAACAGGTTCGAGCCGTGAGGCGCCGTACTGCCGAAGCGGTGCGAGACGATTGCCATAGAACTGGTGGGATGGCCAATCGATGATCTCAGGCATGCACCGAAAATGCTCGGTGAGCGTGACGACATTGGGGAATGCGCAACCCAAAATATTGTAGAGATTTCCGTTGGGAAGCAGTTGGATGCGTATGTGCTCCTTGATGTTCGGGAAGTCCCCGCGCAATCGGTGGAGCACCTCGCCGAGGTTACGAGTGCTCGACTGCGGTGCGCATTGCTTGTCGTCGCCCACCACGATGATCCGCGGTGCGAGCCATAGCAGGAAGATTGAGCTCATCGCTGCCTGGCTGGCTTCGTCCACGATGACCACGTCGAACGAGTTCGGCTGTGGTTCTACCATTTCAGCCACTTTGGGTATCGGCATAACCCAGGCCAGGACGGAGTTCTTCGCGGCCTTCATGGCGTCCTTCGCAGCGCGTCGGTAGTCCGCTGTGTAGTCACCGCGTCCCGGACCTTGCTTCTGCGCAAGCACCTCGAAGGACTTCAGTGCCCGCCTGTCATCGGCAGTCATCGCGTTCAGGCAGTGGCCCCAGGCTTGCTCGGTGGCTAGGTCTGCCGTGACCTTGAGCAGGAGGGCTTTCGCCGCGACGAGGTCCGACTCTCGCTTGGCGATGAGCTCGGACTGGAATCTGGTGCGCAGGAACCGATCAGCCAGGCCCCAGGACCAAGCTTCGTCCATCTCCGCAATGCGCGTGTCCCAGCCAGAATCGACGCATGTTCGGGTCATGTCCTGCGCTAACTGCGGATGCGCTTCCGAGAATTTGTCCAGCAGATCCCGATAGCGGCGTTGCTGTGCGACAGAGCTCCGCGCCTGGGGGATGCCATCGTGTGCGACGCGGTAGGCGTCCAGGTCGCGGCTATGGAGGGCATCAAGCAGGACGGAGATCTCCGGCGCTGGGTCGGGTTGCTCGGCAAAGGTTTTCCACTGCGAGATCCACTCGTCGTAGGTTTCACGGACGGTATTGGCATGGTGCCGAGCTAGAGCACCGTCGACTGCTTCTGCGAATCCCTGCCACGCATCCGGTGTCAGGATCACCAAGACGCGATGTGTCGCAAGCCCTTCGCGAAGTTCCGTTGCTTTCTCGACGAGTTCGCGAAGGACACCCAGATGCTGCTCGGTTGCGCGCCGCTGACTGAGTCGCACGAGCTCGGCGTCGGACCATTCCGGTGGGCTGCTGACGTGCCCCCATACGCGATCCAGCGTCCGCATACCGGCGATCACGTCCAGGTATTCGACGATCGCGCGAGCTGCCTGTGGTGTTGTCGGCTCGGTGCCCTGGTACGTGAATGCCTGCCGCACATTGGTGGTCGCCTTGCCGAACTCGGTCGGGATTCTGAGAACCTTGATGCGCAGCGGCTCGCCCCGCTCGAGGCCCTCCTGCAGGCGGCGTGCTTGCTTGCGTAACGGTTCCACTGCCTGCCGGACGGCCGCCCACTCCTCTGGTGTTCGGGCTGTTCGTTGCAGATCGTGCAGTTCGGGCGCGCGATAGCGTCGTTCGAGGTCGGCAGCGATTCCGTCGTGCTTGAGTACGTCCGTCCAAGCGTCGGCATTCTGACCAGAGAGTATGTCGAGAACACCACGACCTATGGGAGGAAACCCTTGGGCTGCAACTTGATTCAGGTGGTCTACCAGTTCGATCACGCGCCACGCGATCTTGCGCCAGTTGTCCAGGCATTCGAACTCGACGGGTGCCAACCGCTCAATGAGCGGATTATCCACTGACGGGGCGGCTATCGCACGAACGGTTTCGGCGACGACATCAGGGGCCGGAATCTGCTGGGAATCCGGTAAGAACTGCTCGGCCCGGACTGGTCCCTCCGGATGCTCGCGCGAAAGCGTCAGCAGATCACGCATGTCCGGTATCGATAGTGGGCACAGCGCGGGAGCCGACGACGGAAGCGCCGGAAACCATGCAAAGGTCTCGGTGCGGTCAGCAACACGCTCGGCGATCTCGGCCAAGAGGCCGCCGTAACCTGGAGCGACTTCGGGGAACTCATCGTGTTCGCTGCGTAGAAGCTGGGCGAGTTCCTCTTCCAGCGCGGTCACTTTCCGCTGAACGACACGTCGCTGCTCGCTGAGCTGTTCGACAGTCTTCGCGATCTCAACGGCATCGGTTGGCGACAGACGTGCCTGCATATCCCGCACGCTGGCCTCGAGTCCATTCTCGCTGCCGCGTTTCGCGGCCATCGACACGCACAGCGGCTGCATCTTCTCCGGAAGCTTGTCACGCAACACCCGCAGCGGCTGTTCGCGCTGACTGACCACCAGCACGCGTAGCCCATCTGCGAGCATGGCCCCCAATAGGTTTGCGATGGTGTGGGTCTTTCCAGTGCCCGGCGGCCCCTGTACCACAGCGCCGCTGAAACGGCGGACCCGATCGAGAACTTTCCGCTGCTCGGCGTTCGTTTCCTTGTAGAAGAGTGGGTCGTCGCTCAACAGGTTGTCGGGCACCGCGCCCAGGGCCGCTAGCCAGGATCGTTGATGCGTTTCGTCTGGTGTGTGCAGCAGCTGGTACAAACCCAGCGGGACGACAGCGCGACCCGAGCGAAGCTGTTCGAGCATGCGCTCGAAGAAGGTCACGACGCCGGAACGGTCGCGTTGGCGGAATATCAGGGCTGGCGCCGCAGTGACAGAAGTGGCCTTCTCCTCTCGGGGTGGCGGCACTCTACTTGCACTGTATGCGGGCCCGTCGGGCAGCATCCGGTGAGTCCACTCGGCAAGCCATTTTGACGGTTCGTCGGGTGCGTGCGGGAGCAGATCCGACTCTGCGACTTCGTCCCGCAGCTCAGTCACCCGCTCCAGCTGATCACCGAAGACTCTGACCAGAAAGCGCCGATCCTCGAACTGCAGCGGCGAATTCGCATCAGCTCCAATCAGGATGGCCGAGGACTTCTTGTCCACTCGTGCCCAGCATCGTTTTGTCAGCAGGTGCCGGCGAACCACGCCCAACTTCGGATCGGTCCCGACGAACAGGCCTGAACAGAGGAGAAGTTCAAACTTGTCGTCTTCGGTGTCCAGGCTCTGGACCCGTTCGCGAAGCAGCTCGTACAACTTGTGATGATCCCGAACGGCTGCTACGCGATCGAGCCAGTCCTGGCGCAACGAAAGCGCGCGATCGTGAGTTGCCCGGCGCACGTTCCCGCTGTCCACTGCGGCGGCCAGACGCTCGGAGACATCGGCATTCGCAACATCAGCATCCGACCACACCTTTTCCTCAAGGCACTCCCGCAGCGGCTCAGGCACGGCCGGAGCTGACGGAATACGCTTGTAGGGCACACGAGCCAATGACCCATCGGCGGCTGGCGTATCTCGGAACTCCACACCTGCGGGAAATTCATTGAGCCACCAACAGTTCGGATAGCTCTTGACGTCCACTACATCGCGGCTACCGGCGACGGCGGTGTCGCGGGCGTACTCAACCAGCTTGATCGCATCCTGCCGAATAGACGCGTCGTCGGGCCTTGGTTGGCGGTCAGTGTCTTCCATGGTCGAACCCCCGCACGATCGAGCAACTTTGCAGTATGCGTTGCTGATCGTCGCGTCGTCAAGCGCCTTCGGCGCAATGAATGGCGAGAACATCCAAGCGTCGCACTGTCTTTGGTCGGTTAGTACCAGGTGCAATCGAGGTGCAGGAGTGGCTCAAGAGACCCACGAGACGCCGGCGGTACCAGCATCGGTTAACGCACCACCCCCACGATGTTGTAGGCGACTACGTCGGGACACGCCCATGAGCAACTACGTGATCGGATTCCTGCAACCGGACGTGTCCGGCGAGGCGTCGGGCGAAGACGAGACGCAGATCCACGCCCTTGCTGCCGAGCGCGGGTGGTCGGTGATCCTGGTGTATTACGGTGACCCGGACCGGCCGGGTGGTGCGGTGATCAACCGCCTGATGAACCTCGCGTACAGCGAGTACGCCAACATCGTGATCGCCCCGAGCGCAGACCATTTTGAGCCCGGCGACGTCCAGGCATTGGTCAAGATCACCGACGTGATCTGTGTGGACACCGGCACCAGGTACGACACCGCCACTGATGACGGACAAGACGAGGCCGGGCTGGTCAACCGGCGATAGCGTCACCCGCCGTCACGACCACATCCAGAGCGCCTCAGGGACAAGGCAATCGCCCCTAGGGCGCTCGCCCGCGTCGACACCAATCGTTATCGAACCGTTTCGCACCGCAATGTCGAAATCGGGCCCCTTCTCGGCAGTTAACAGGCGCACCCAGCCCACACGCCGAAATCCAGCGGCCCCGTGATCGACTCCGAACCTTGACCGCCCAGCACGGAATTGCATCAATTCCAGTCCCGTAATCGGATAAACGCGGGTGCCCCTGCCAGTACATGGATGACGCCATTCCAAACGCCGAACATCCTACAGGAGGCCCGATAGATCGCCCCGAACCCGGAAAACATGCCCCGAACGGCATCGAACCCGCCAAACCGCCTGCCCGCGACCGCGCCTACCAACGCTGGCACATCGACCGAATCGACACCGAACCCCTCACCACCATCCAACACGACCATGCCGTCACCCTCCTCGCCAACCTCATCACCGCATGGACCCACCGTCACCACACCAACAACGGCGAACGGAAAGCCGCATGAAGCGCCACAACCGAAATAACCGCCACACCAATACATTCAAAAGCCGATCGAGGGACAATGAACCCGGCGGCACACCGCACCGAATATCGAAATCCGGATGGCCACACATTGTTTCGGACATCCGAGTTTGCGAGAGACCTGTATCGATAGGAAGGACCGGCAGCATGGCAGGCACCAAGAAATCCTCGACTTCGCGTATCTCCACCGACACAGCCACGCGGGGACAGAACCTGCGGGTGGGGACTTACACTCGCCGCTCCACCACCGAGGACAATCAGCCCTACTCGATTGAAGCCCAGGACGCCCGCCTGGACTCCTACATCGCTTCCCAACCCGGCTGGCGGCACATGACGTCCTTTACCGACGACGCCTCCGGCGCGAGCACCGAACGGCCTGGCCTGCAACGCGCCTTGCAAGCCGCGCGTGCGGGACTCATCGATGTGCTCGTGGTCTACCGGGTCGACCGCTTCTCCCGCAACCTGCGCGACCTGGTCACTCTGCTCGACGAGCTGGACCGGGCCAGGGTCGTGTTCCGCTCCGCTACGGAACCATTCGACACTTCCACTCCGATGGGCCGCATGCTGGAGCTAAGGGGACTCGAACCGCTGACCCCCACGGAGAGGTTCATGAGACTCGACGGTCTTGCCAGCGAATCCATGTGAGGCACAAGTCCCGACCGTTACCACCGGAACAGCAACGACCACCACCATGCCATCGACTCCGGACCGTACCGAATTACACACGACCACAACAGCAATCGAGCATCCCATTCTGTTTTCAGAGCGGTTCGCGCGGTTCCGAGACCGCCGATCCCCGAAGCCTGCGAGCCACCGCCGTACCGATACTCGGGCCCAAACGGCCGACCATCAGGACGTCAAGTCGATCCGTGGCAACTCGTCGCCTCTCCCATCCGCGCGCGAACCGGCCCACAACAGCCCCGAAATCGGGGATGAGCAGGCAAAATTCGATCTGGTGGATCAACGCGACCAATGACTCGGCAAACCGTCTCGCCCCGGCAACGGCCATCGTCAACTCCGCATCGATCGCGAAAGCGTGGGGTTGATTGGGGTCGACCGGACCGACCTACACCGCCAATATCGCCCTACGCCCTGCGATGCACCACCGCACGATGTGCGCGGGTCCTGAAAGAAAGTTGGTGCGGCCGGCGTCCAAGGGGAACACGGCGTTATCCAGTTCATCGAGTGCTGTATGCGCGTCCTGCACTGTGATCAGTCGGACCAGGACCGGCAACGCGAACGTTCCCGGTGACCGCGCTACGGCGACTCATCGATGTCCCGCATCCGGCGCAACGGCGAGAACACCACAAACAGGCAGCATGCCCACGCACCGAGCCCGGCGACGACCAGCGTCGTACGGATGCCGATCGAGTCGCCGAGAACACCGCCGAGAATGGCGCCTATCGGCGCGGTTCCCCACGACATCCACCGCGACGCGGCGGTCACTCGGCCGAGCAAGGCGGGCGGACAAATCATCTGCCTGTAGCCGATGGCGGCCGAGTTGAACGGAGCCGAGCTGACCGCGAAGACCAGCGAGCCGATGGCCACCAGGTAGACACCCCACCAGCCGTGGGCGGCGGGCGCTAGCAGACCGCTCCAGCCCAGCACCAGGAACGGCAGCCAGATCATCCGCGCGGTGCCGATCCGCTCGGTCAGCCAGCCGGTGGTCAGCCCACCGAGCAGGCCGCCGAGTGCGCCGCCCAGCACAACGAGCCCGATCTGCCACGCCTGTGCATGCAGGTCTCGGACCAGGAAAATCATCTCCAGTGCGAGTCCCATCGCGACGAACAGGTTGCTGATCGCCGTACTGACCACGATCTTGCGCAGGATCGTGTGGGTGAGCAGGAATCGAAGGCCATCGAGGAGCTCGTTGCGTAGGTTCTGCGGCGGCGCGACCTCGGGCGCCTGCGGTTCGGCGTCGGGTGCTCGGATCGCCAGCAGGGACAGTGCCGAAGCGGCGAACGAGACTGCGTCCGCGATGATGGCGAACGTTGCACCGATGGCGGAAATCAGCAGGCCGGCCAGCGACGGCCCGGCCAGCTTCGCGACGGACCCGGCCGTTGAGAGCTTGCCGTTGGCATCCATCAGGCGGTCTGTATCCACAAGGGACGGCACATAACTGGGATAGGCCACGTCGAACAGCGCCGACAGCACGCTCGACAGCACGGTGACTGCGTACAGTAGCGGTAAGTTGAGCACACCCGTCAGAGCCGCGACGGGAACCAGTGCGATGACAATCATCCGGCCGATATCACACCAGGCGAGCAATCGCCGCCTGGACGCCACGCGGTCGACCAGCGATCCGAACGGCAGCATCGCCAGTAGATAGCCTGACCAGGTCGCCGCCGTCAGAGTGGCGGCCTCGAACGCGTTCGCCCCGAGCTGGATCACCGCCACCAGAGGTAATGCCAGACTGGATACGCTAGCGCCCAGCTCGCTGATCGTCTGACCGGCCCACAGCAGCCGGAAGTCCCGATGCCGCCACAGTGACCGCTTCTCCGCAGGTGCGATGTCCGTCTCCGACATCAGCGATGTACCCCCGCCAGCCGACGTCGGTAGCTGGCGAATCGCGCACTGAGCACCTTATCCACCTGTGCGTCGTCGAATTCGCCTACCGGCAGTGCGCCCGCATCGATCTCGACCTCGGACAGCCACCAGTCCGTGCCGTCGAACAACATGTCGATGCTGAAGTACGCCAATCCGGTGCGGCGGAACAGTTCCCGCGCCGCGGCCATGATGAACTCCGGCGGCGTGCCGAGCTTCGTGGTGAACCCGGTGCGGTAGTTCAACGGCTCGTCGGGCATCGCGGAGCGCTCCACGAACGCCAGGACCCGGCCGTCCACGCAGTATGCCCGCGCGTCGATCAGCGGCTCGGGTAACCGGTGCTGGATGACGAAGGGCTGGTCGTACCCGGCTGCCAGGCTCAGCACCTGCTCCAGTTGCGGGCGGGTGTCGACGAAGCAAACGCCCATCCCGGCGTACCAGCTCGCCGGCCTGACCACGAGTGGGAAACCCAGCTCCATCGCGGCCTCCACGACCCCTGTGCCATCCAGGTGATGGTTGGGGATGACCCGCAGGGTCGGCAGCGAGTGCAGGCCCAGGTCGGCGAGGGAGTTCAGGGTGGCGAACTTCTCACTGCTCAGCAGCAGCCAGTGCACCGGGGTCGCCAGGTGGTAGCCCGCGGTCTCCAGGCACAGCAGTGTCGAGATGCACCCCCACAGGTCCGGCAGCGAACGGGGGTCGAGACCGAGGTCGGTGACCAGGATGCAGGAGTCCCTGTGGATCTCCTCGGCGTCGATCATGAGTCGGATCTTGCCGTCCTCGTCCTTCCACAACACCAGATCTTGTGGCGCCTTCAGCAGGAAGCGGAACCCCGCACGCTCGGCTACCGACCGCCGGTAACTCCAGTAGTGCTCCTCGGCGTACTTGTTCTTACCCGCGGTGTCGCGGTCGGGATAGAGCCACAGCAACGTGGCGTCCGGCATGGCGGGATCTCTCTTCTTCGATACTGGCAAGGGCATGGCCGTGGCTCAGGCCGGTAGGACGTCGAGCAGGTGGTCGAACAGGTTGGCGTCCAGGACCAGGGAGGCCAGCCAGGACAGCCTGTCCCCGTCCGGACCAGCGGGGTTGGCGAGTTCGGCCAGCGCCACCACGTACAGATGGTTGCCCGCCTCGGTGATGTACAGGCCGAAATCTTCCAGCGTCGACAGCTGGCCCCGACCACCGGCCGCGTGGTAGCCCTCGTGGATGGCGCGGGCGATGGCGGCGTCACGCTGCGGTGTCCACCAGCGCGACCAGTGCATGATGACCGACGCGAGTTCGCGGCTGGGAGTGGCCGCACCCGCGTTCTCCCAGTCGAGCACGACCAGATCGGACGAATCCCCGCGCACCAGAATGTTTGCCGGTTTGATATCGCGGTGACACGAGATCAGATCGGTCATCGGTGGACGCGGGATTTCGCCGAGCGCGCCGAGACGAGCAGCTGCGGCGCGCAGCATGTCAGCACACTGTGGACTGACCGCCGAGAACCTGTCCACCAGATCCGACCACTGCACGGCGGTCGGCAACTCGTTGTACCAGGCCGGAAAGGCGACCCGGTATGGCGCATCGATCTTGTGTAACCGGGCCAGCAGTGCGCCGACACGAGTGGCGACCTCTGAGGGTCGTGCCGGGTGTTCGCCCTCGAGCCAGGCCGCGACCCGGACATGACCCTGGTCGACGGCCAGCACTGAGCTGCCGGTGCTGGTCAGCAACGGGATCGACCTGGTGATCGAGGTGGCGCGCGTGAGCAGGGCCATCTCGTTGTCCAGCAGGTCGGGATCGGGCGGCTCGTGCAGCAGTTTCACCGCCCAGGAACCGATTTCGGTGACAAGCCGCCAGACCTGGCCCATCGACCCGCGCCCCGCCAATGTCAGCTCTAGTACCCGCGCGCCGATCGGGTACTCATGCATGACCGCGTGCAACTGCCGCTTCGTGTCGATCCCTGTCATGAGCGGATTTCGGCACCGTTCAGCACATAGTCGGCTAGCGGGGTGTAGAGGTGCGGTGCGACGGAGTCGTCCAATGGCACGACGACCTCGATCCGGCCCTCCGCTTCGGCCACGAACAGTGCGGGGTCGTTGCAGTCGGCAAACCCGACGACCGGCAGTCCGGCTTCGGCCGCCGCACCCGCCCAGCCATGGTCGGCCACCACCAGGTCCGGCCGGGGAACGTCCGCCTTCAGCAGCAGGCTCATCAGGTCCGGTCGGTGGGTGTGCTCCAGGTTGCCGTCGCAGGCAGACATCGCGACGCCCGCCAGGTAGCGGATGTCGCGCCGCATGCCATCCGCACGCACGTATCCGAGACCTGCACCGATCCGCAGCACCTCGCAGCCGCGCGCCTTCAACGCGGCGGCCAGGTCGATGTGCATGGCGAGCAGTCCGACAGGGTGGCCGGTGGCGAACAGCACCCGTTCGCGCCGCTGCACTGCTCGGCCGAGCCGGTCACCCAGGCGCCCCAACGCGGCAACGGTCAGCATCGGGTCAATCGTGTCCTGGCCTGTCGTGTACCGGATGTCGGCGTTGACGCCAACCTTCTCGACCATCACCTCCAACACCGACGGCACGGTCCAGTGCGGGGCGCGGGTCAGCCCGAACGAATCGTCCAGTCCGTCGTCGAGCATGCCGGCGATGTTCGCTAGGTTGCTCTCCCGAGGTGTGGCCACCTCACCCGCTATCGCATTCGCGGCAAGGTAGTCGGCCAGGGTTGGCATTACGGGGATCCCCTCTGTTGTCGTCACAGTGGAAGGCGGAAGTCGATCAAGAACTCCGGGCCGCCGCGATCGGCGCGCAGCAGTCCGTTGAATCGAGCCCACCATGCGCGATTGCGCTCATACCAGTCCACCGTCCGGCCCAGTCCCTCGTCGAGCCCGACGGTCGGCCGCCAGTCCAGCACGGTCCGGAGCCGGTCGGCGGTGGCGACGAGACTAGGACCGCGACCGTCATGGTCGACGGCGTCGACCGTGCTGTAGCTGCACGTCGGGATCCTGACCGCGATGCCGTCGGCGACTTCCTCCAACGTCACGCCGTGGCCCGCCGCGATGTTGTAGCACCCACTCCACCCACCGTGTTCCACCAGGCCGAGGATCGCCGCGGCGGCGTCTGTGATGTAGAGGAAGTCACGCAACCGTCCGGTGGTCACCTGCGACTTCATCCCGGAGTGCGCTTGCGAGATGATGCGCGGCACGATGCGGTCCGGGGACTGCCACGGCCCGTACAGGTTCGTCAAACGCACCACGGTGGCCCGCACAGCACGGTCGCGCCGGTAGGTGTCGACCAGGTCCTCACAGAGGATCTTCGACTCGGCGTACGGCGACAGCGGCAGCCGTGGTGCGGTTTCGTCGAACCGCTCGCCGTCATTGCCCCCGTACACCTCGATGGAAGAAGTGAATAGGACCGGCGTCCCGTACCGCGCCGCCGCATCCAGCACCGTCCGCTGCACGGACACGTTGTTGGCGATCACCTGGTCACCGAAGTGCAACGAGTAATCGACGTGTGCGAGCGCCGCGAGGTTGACGATCACGTCCAGGTCCGCGAAAGCGTCGAGCTGACCAGCCGCCAGGTCGGTGGCCAGCAGCGTGACCTGCGGCCCCAACCCGCTGTGCGCGTACCGTCCCAGCCGGTCCGCCTGGTCCAGCAGCACCACTTGGTGTCCTGCCGCCACCGCGGCCTGTGCCAGGTTGATGCCGACGAATCCGGCGCCGCCGGCGATCCCCAGTCGACGCGGCATCACTGCTCGCCGCCCTTTCGGATATCGAACAACCCCAGTTCCGCCATGGCACAGGCGAAGTCCGGTCGGTCGTCGGTCAGCCAATCCGGGTCGTAGTAAGGGAATTCCTGCGCGTTGTAGCGGTGCCCCGCGCGCAGGAACAGGTCGATGTAGTCGCGGGTGTCCGTCCGCTGCGGCTCGGTCTCGGGCACGGCGGCGTAAGAGACGCTCCACTGCGCGCGCAGGCTGCCGAACAGCGCCGCGTGCCAGATGTGGACGTCGAACACGACAATGTCACCGGGATCGGTCGCCACTGTGACCCCGGGCCACCACTTGGCCTCGGCGGCCTCGTCCAACGGCGAGCCCTCCGGGATCACCTTCCGGAAACGCGCGAGCCGGTCGGAGAATGCGAGTTCGTGCGAGCCGGGGATGAACCGCAGCGCACCGGACTCAGCTGCGACGGGGCTCAGGTAGGCCGCCACCTTGATCGCGCGCAGCTCTGGAGCGGCCGCGTCCCGGTGCCAGCCTGTCGCGTCGCTATAGAGCACGCCTTTCGCAGGCTTGGGCATCACGTCGGCGCCGAGCAGCTCGCGTGCGAGAGACCGCAGCAGGTCCCCCGAGGTCAGCGCACGGCTGACCGGGCTCCACTTCCCCATCAACGGCAGATAGAAGCCTTCGTAGCCGCTGACCACTTCGGGTTTGTCGGTCGGCAGCCGGTAGTTGCGGGCCAGTCCGTCGCGGACCTCGACCTCCAGGTCAGCGACGACACCCGCGTCGAGGAAACCCGGCAACTCGAGGAAGCCGAACTCGCGGAAGAACTCCAGCTGCCTGTGATCGAGGGCAACAGCGGTACGCATGGAGCCGCCTCCATTCCCGTCAGCGTGGTTGTCGGATCGGTTCATCGCAGTAGCCCCCGGTAGGCCGCCCAGCCCGCATCCACGTCCGCGTCGAGCTGGCGCAGCCGCGCGGTGACGACCTGGTCGAAGGCATCCAGGTAGAATTCGTCGCCCTTGACTGGTTCGACCGTCCTGGTCGGGTCGGCGAGGTACTCCGAAACGATCTCCTCCAGCCCGAGCGTCGGCGACACTCGGCCGATCACGTACCGCAGCGCGCCCGGCAGACCAGGAAAAGCCGCCTCGCGGTAGAGGTAGACATCGCCACGCAGATCCACCACCACCGACGCCTGCGGATAGCCTCGGCCTCGCATCAACTCTGGCGAGGAATAAGGCAGCGTTGTCGAGCCGCCCCGGCGGATGGTCTGCAACGCGTACCCGTAGTCGATGTGCAAGGTTGGGGTCAGCTCGTCGGCCCGGCCCTCCAGCGCGCACAACGCGCCGAGCAGTTCCTGGCGCTCGGACTCGGGCAGCCGTCCGCTGTCACGTCCGCTGTAGTCCTCACGCAGGGTGAGATAGTCGATCGGCCGGTTCGGCGCGGCCTCGTTGATCTTGGCGATGTAGTCGATCAGCCGGGGCAGCCGCTCTGCCCGGCCGGGCAGCACAACGTAGTTCATACCGACCCGCAGACGTGCGCCACGGTCCTCGCGGAGTTGGAGGAACCGGGCCACGTTGGCTTGTACCCGGCCGAACGCTCCGGTGCGCCGGGTAGTCGCGGCGTACTCCTGTTCGTCCAGCCCGTACAGCGAGATCCGGATCGCGCCGAGGTCCCACAGGCCTGGCTGCCTGGTAAGGGTCTGCGGCGTGAGCGCAAACCCGTTCGAGTAGCAGACCGGTTCGAAACCACGCGCCGCTGCCCGCTGAACCAGTCCGCCCAGGGTCGGATTGGTCAACGGCTCGAGACCACCGGAGATGTAGAACGTGGCCGGATCGTCCGTGGGCGCCTCCTCGATCACTTTGCCGAGAAGTTCCTCGCCGGTGGTGATCTCGGCTGCGTCGTAGCGCTCGCCCTCGATCCGAGCACAGAAGGTGCAGTGGAACATGCAGACAGGCCCGGGATACAGCCCGACCCGATACGGATGACGGGGCTTGCCCGCCAGCACGGCGTCGAAGACCCCGGCCGACTCCATCGGCAATAGGGTGTTGCGCCAGTACTTTGCCGACTGCCCGGACAGCAGTGGAACGCTCAGGTCGGGCACCTGCTGGAACACCTGGATCAGCGACGTGAAGGACTCATGGTCCCGGCCGAGTCGCGCCCGCAGGTCCTCCAACGGCGTGAACGGGGCGTCGGCCATCCGCGTCGCGATCAGGGCCAGCTCGCGTGATAGTGCCGCCACGCCATCCCAATCGCCCGCGTGAGCGATGAGTCCGGACCGTTCGAGGGCACCCGCGACTCTCGTGCGGACCACCGCCGCAACACGATCGACCACGTCGGCGCCGCCGGGGTCCATCGTGGTCAGGGTGTGCTCGATGTCGGCTGTCAACGCATTCTCGAAGGCCCAGGTCCCGTCGAGAATGTGTCGGCAGTTTTCGGCAGCCAAGGGGGACGAGTCACCCGCCGGTGCGAGGAATGCGGTGAGCGCACGCACCAGCGTGCCGGGTTGGTCATCGCCGAGAGCGGTCGGTTCACCACCGGCTCGGGTCAGCGTCGCCTTGTCGGAGTCCCAGTTCACTTCGACTTCGTCGGTGTTGACATACACCCGGCGGTGGCGCTCGGTGGAGTTCCGCAGCACCTCACAGGTGACGCGAACCCCTGCGTAGCTGAACTCGGCCTCGAACCCGTCCTCGTCGGCACGCTGGGAGAGACTGATCCCGACGGGATCGGAAGCTCCCAAGAGGACAGTCAGGATGCTGAGCACGTGCGGCATCAGATCCCGCACCGCCGTGACGCTCAGATCGGTCGTGCGCCTCTCCGTGCCGTAGCTGACCGAGCGCTGCTCGCGCCAGACGATGTGCAGCCCCTTCACCTCGCTGAGCAGCCGACTGAGTTCCAACGCCCATGATGCGAGCAGGAATTCGTGATCGATCGCCAGCAGTGTGCCCATGCGATCGGCCAGGTCCAGCAGGGTCCGCTCGTCATCGGGATGTGCCGCGAACGGCTTCTCCACCAACACCGGCAGGTGTCCGCGCAGCACAGTGATCGCGGCATCGGCGTGCTTCGATGGCCGGGTCGCGATGATGCCCGCGTCGAACCTGGCCAGGTCGACAGGGATCTCCCGGACGACCTGAAGCCCGTCCCTGCCCTCGGCCCACTGCCGACACCTGTCGAGATTGTGCTCGGTGACCAGAGTGATCCGCTCGGCCAGGCGCTGGCCGAGCACCGTGGCGGCGATGATCCGGCCCCAGCGCCCGCCACCTACCAACAGGACGTTTTTCATTCGGCGCCCGAATCGGTCGCGTATTCCGGGGTGGACATGCCGCCGAGCCGGTAGCGCAGGGTCGGCAGGCCGGTGCAGCCGACCGGGATCTCCAATAGGTCGACCTGTTCGAGCAGGATGTCGTCCTCGCCATGCCGGGCCTGGATCTCGGTGTCTGTGCGCGGGCGGCTGAAGGCCAGCAGGGGTAACACGGTGCGGTCGAACAGCCACTCCCCCAGGTCGACCATGCCGGTGAGACCGGTGACGCCATCGATCACCGCGCTGTCGCGCACGACCGGGCCGTCGGCGTCCATCACTCCAATGCCACGCAGCTCGCCCAGCCGTGATCGAGCCGCTTCGGACGGCGCGAGCCATGGGAACCGGTCCACCGTGATCGGCAAGCCGTCCGGGCCGACCAGCGTCCGCCAGGAATGCACCAGTGGGTGGCCGGCACCGGCCAGCTCCAACAGGCTGGACAGGTGGTTGGCCTCCCACTCGTTGTCGTCGTCGAGGAAGGCCACATAGTCGCCGGTGCACCGGGACACGGCCAGATCGCGCAGGGCCGCGATCCGCTCGAACGGGCCGTCGGGCAGCACTTCGATGGACGCCAACCGGATCACGCCGCAGGGCACGTCGGCCACGGCGGGGGGCGTGCGCTCCCCGTCCACCCACACTGTGATCCGGATCCGCGCGTCCACATCCTGTTTCAGCGCGCTCGCCAGTGCCTGGCCGAGTGTGTCGCGCTCGCCCCGGGTGATCACGACAACGTCGATCACCGGTTGCTCGGTGGTCCCGCCGTCCAGCGTGACCGTCGTGCCCGCTCGGTGTGCTCGGAGCACGGTGGCGAGGTGTCGCAGGGTGGGTTCGTCGGCGAGGAACGCCTGATGTGGAACGACGACGTAGTTCTGGTGCCAGGCACGGGAATGCGGCAGATCCATTTCCGGTGTGCGCAGCGCGGCGAACTGCTTGATGGTCTCCGGCAGGTACAGCGGCCCTTCGGGCATCGGGTTGTAAACGGTGGACAGTACGAGACCGGTTTCTCTTGCGACGGCGGCAAGAACGTCGGCCGGCGTGCCCGCACCGTCGGGGATACGCATCGCGATGCCGTAGAACGTGCCACCGGCCACGGCGACTTCGTCCGCGACGAGGTCCCAGCCGCTGCCCTCGAGGCCCGCGATCAGCACCTTGGCGCCGGCAGCACGACGGTCGGCCTGGTCGGCGAACCGCGCCAACTGGTCGACCAGCAGCGCGGCACTGCACTCCGGCGGTGAGTGATTGGCGCCGTGCAGGAGATTCGCGGGTTCGAGTTCGGTGCACTCGGTCGGCAGATCACGATCAGCCCGTCGACGCGAGTCCATCACCAGTGACTCCAGCCGTCGCAGGGTGTACTCGTAGTCGGTCAGGACCGCACCGCCCTCACCACTGGTGATGATCTTGGATGCTTGCAAGCTCATGATGGAGATGTCGCCGAGCGAGCCGATCCGGCGGCCGTCTGCGGTCTGCCCGAACTGGGTGTGCGACGCATCCTCGATGATCGGCACACCGGGGAATCGGGCCCTGGCCGCATCGATGTCGAAATACTGCGCGTAGAGATGGATGCCGAGGATCGCGGACGGCGCCACCGCCAGGGTCGACGGGTCGCCGCACGGCGATTGCGGTGTGGCGTCGAAGAAGACCGGCGTCGCACCGACCCGCAGCACCGAAGTGGCGCAGGCGACCCAGGTGGAGGCCGTCATCGCGACGGTGTCACCGGTCCCGATGCCCAACGCGTGTAAGGCGGCGAGGATCGCGGTCGATCCGCTCGTAGTCAGCAGACAGTGCCTGCGACCGGACATCCGCGCCACGGTCTGTGCCGCGCTTATGGTTTGCGATGGCCACCGGCTCTTGTTGCCGCTGACCGCCAGCCTGCCGCTCATCAGCGCGCGGGCCACGGCTCGCTCGGAGCGCTGGTCGAGTTCCGGCCATTTCGGCCAGGCGATGGGGCGCCGCTCGGCCGGTGCCGATGACTGACTCACGTGTGCTATCTCCTTCGTCCGATACCAGCGGACATCCCTGGTCGTTCCGGTCAGGCAATCGGTTTACTCACGAATCCGGCACACGACGCCACCGTGAGCGGCACGATGTGCTGGGCGTAGGGCGGGTAGGCGACCTCGTCGAAGTCGACGTACCGGTTGCGGTAGCACCAGTTGCACTCCTCGAACGAGGTGATCCCGCCGTGCTGCCAATTCCGATGCTCGGTACGCAATCGCTGGTAGCGCGGACCGTTCCAGACATCGGCGAACGACTCGGTGGTCAGGTCACCGATCAGGTACTCCTGGCCTGGTACGCCGATAAGGTGATCGCAGAACCCGACCTGGCCGCGATAGTTGACGTAGCAGTACATCCAGGGGTGCGTACATGTCTTGGCCGCGTGCTCGGGCTCGGCCCACATTTCGTCGAGCGCGGCGTTGATCCGGATGTCGACGTCTTGCTGCACACCGATCACCGCGGCCTCGCCCAGTGCGGCACGCATCTCGTCGAGGTGGAACTTGAGATTGCCCGGATCCTGATCGTCAGTGGAGAGCGGGTTGAGGTGCACCGCGATGCCCAACTCTGCGGCCAGTGCGACGATCTGCTTGAGCTCCCCGATGCCCTGTTGCTGCACCACGACATTCAGGTTCACCCGGTCCAGACCGACACCGCTCACGCTGGCCTCGTCGGCGATGATGTCCAAGTTGTCCAGAATGGATCGCAGCTTGGCACCCGGCCGCAGCACCGCCAGCGTCTCCTCGGTCGCCGCGTCGAACGACACCGAGAGGAACGCCTTGTTGCGCACCAGCTTGCGCCACAACTGCTCGTTGGGCACCGTCAGGTTGGTGACCAGCCGGGGTGTGCAACCGTAGTCCAACGTCTTGTCCAGGTACTCCGGGAATCTGCGCAGGATCGTGCTCTCGCCCCAGCCGCGCAGGTCCACGATCTCAGCGGTCGGGAATAGCTCCCGCGCCAGCCGGTCGAACAGCTCCGGGGCCATGTTCTTGGTTCGGTCGAACGGACCGTTGGATCGGCACATCGGACAGGACAGGTTGCAATTCTCGGTCAGTTCCACGAACAGCACACGGGGCATGCTGCTCAGGTCGACCGCCCCCGCCTCGAACTCGGCGATATTGCGCTCGCGATTGGCGGCCCGTCGAGCTGCCCAGTCGGTACCGACTTCGGTGCTGGTCATAGCGCTCCTTGCAGATTCCGGTGGACACACGATGGGTTCGGTCGATCGTCATGGCAGCCGGGTGGTCGGCCAGTCGATCGCAGTGACCTCGTATGCACGTGCACCGGTAGCGGCTTTCTCTCGCAGGGACAGTCGGAACTGGTGCAGTTCGCGGCGCAGCTTCACCGTGAACTCCCAGAACGGTCGGTCGTGGCGGTCGAGGGCGGCGGCCAGTGACTGGTCCGGTTCGGCCGCGGGCCTGGCCGACACGTCGGACAGCAGGAATACCCTTGTGCTGCAACGCAGTAGCTCTTCGAGGATCCGGCACAAGGTCCGTTCCGGCAGCAGACGCCAATAGTCTGTGATGACCGCCGCGTCGAAGTGACCCGCCTCGAAAGGCAGCCGGGTGCCGAACAACCTCAGCCCGGCCAGCGGCGACACCGCGGACTCCGGCGCCGGCTGGTCGGTGGGCCAGCCTTCTGCCGTACCCAGGACCAAGACTCGTTGCGCTGCACGCAGGTCGTCGATAACCCCTGGCAGCGCACCGATGCCGGCAAGGTCGACGGCTTTCGGGTCGAGGCGCTCACCGAACGACTCCAGCTCCGGAACCAGATCGCGCGCGTTGACGATGTCGAAGCTGCACACCGCCTCCACGTCGGGGAACGGATGACGACGCAGCAGGAGTAGGTCGTTGCGGCGATCCCGTTGCAGGTCGTCGTGGCGGTTGCGGGTGTGCGGCTGATGCATGGCCTTCGCCGCGGCCAGGAAGACCGTGGGAACGCCGTCCCGTTGCAGCCGCAGGCCGATCTCCAAGTCCTCGACGCCCTTGATCTCGAATTCCTCGAGAAATCCGCCGCACCTCTCGAACACCGAACGAGGAATGCTCACATTGTGCGTCCAGAAGAAAGCCCAGTCGGTCCGCCGCGGCTGATCCAGCAACTGCTCCAGCGGATCGGCGAACACGGGCGTTTCGGCGGCGCGGTTGAAGGCGCCCACCGGATCGTCCAGGTCCCAATCCGAGCCCAACCTCGCGTCCCAGATCGGCGGGGTCAGTTCCCGCCCGTAGACATAACCGCACGCGGCGATCGGATCGGCCTGTTGGGCGTCGAGGTGAGCCCGCAGGCAGTCCGGATGTGCCATGCAGTCCACATCGAGAAAGACCAGGAGGTCACCGGTCGCGTGCACGGCTCCGGTATTGCGCGCGGCGGAGACCCCCTTCGCGGTGTCGTGCCGCAGAAACCGGCTCGCGGCGAACTCGCCAAGGGCCGCTTCGGCTTTCAGATGCATGCCCGCGGGCGACCCGTCGTCGACCACTATCACCTCGAACCGGTCCGACGGCAACGACTGCACGGTCAGGCTCCGCAGCGTGCGAAGCAGTTCGACCTGCCGCCCGTGTACCGGGATGATCACCGACACCGAGCGCGGTCCCACCACATCCCACCGACTGTCCGCCATCAGATGACCCTCACCGATTCGCCCAGTTCGTCCGGTGCCACGATCTCGCAGGACACCACTACCCGGCCGGCGGCCACCTCCGTGGCCAGCAAAGCCGACACGGTCACCAATTGCTCGCGTGCCAGGGACCCGAAGTGCCGACGATCCTCGACCCGGTCCGGGTAGTCCGGGTGCAGGCCGATCCGGAAGTCGATCCGACACACACCGGCGTGATCGAACGAGGTGTCCCAGGCGATGACCGGCGAGGTGCACTCATAGGTCCGGTAGATCCCCGCCTCCCGCCGTGTGTTGTGCTCGCGAAAGACGAATGGCAACGCGTCGATCGCGTCCTTGATCTGCAACGTGGTCAGGTACGAGTCCTCGATTCCACCCGAGCTGGGAACCAACCTGATCGCATCACGCAGCCTGCCGCCGAACAGGTACCGGTCACGGCCGGTCACCTCGCACACACCGTCGATCTCCGCCAGGTCGCCAGTGCGGTACCGGAGTAGCGGCTGCCGCAGTGCGAACGGCGCGAGGTGGGTGAGCGTCAGTTCACCAACGCCTCGCTCGACCGGCGCCCCTCGCTCATCGGTCACCTCGACCAAAATCGTCCAATTGAAGTGGTAAGCAGCGCAGTGCCCGCAGCGCATCCCGTAGCTCTGGTAGAACTCGGTACAGCCGTACATGTCGACGATCTCGACCTGCCAATAGTCCTGCAGTTTCCGTCGCCACGTGGTCGACAGGTGGAATCCGCCGTGTAGCAGTGCCTGCACCGCCATCCGGTCCGGATCGACGCCCTGCTCAGACAGATAGGCCGTCAGCCCGAGAACGGTCGGGGTCTGCGACCGGATCGAGATGACCTTCTGGGTGTCGTTGTCGCGACCATTGTCCTGGAGTAGCTCGACCAGTTCCTGGTAATCCTGCTCGGACTGGAGGGGGAATGCGATTGTGGCGTGGTGATGCAATTCCGGAATCGGATCGGGGACACCGTGGGTCACGTCGACGGGGCGCACCGAAATCACACGGTACGACCGTGGCGTGTCCTTGTACTGCAATGATCGGACCGCGTTGAGATAGGCAGCCTCGCGCAGGTCGCTGTGCAGCACCTTGTGCCGATTGGTGGTGCCGCCCGAAAAGTAGTAGCAATCACTGCGGTATCCGGCCACCAGCAGACCGCCACCGGCCCAGTCCAGATTCCGATCGAAAGTGGGCACAGCCGCGAGGTGGCGCCAGTCCGGATCGCCCGCAGCGTCGAGCAGCTCGGAATAGTACGGGATCCGCGAGTACAGATGCTTCTTGCTATGTTCCCAAAGAATAGTGGTCCGTTCCATGGCAGGCAGGGCGGCGACCTGCTCGATATCCAGCCCCTCGTGTTCCCACAACAGAAGAGGATTGCGCCGTTCCGTATTCGACGACAGCCCGGAACCCGCTCCTACTGACAACATCCGACCCCCTTACTGCGTTTGCTCCGCATCAGTCATTCACCAAGACAAGTGGATTCGCTCAACGGTGTCCGTGTCGGCATCGGTGACAACAACGCTCTGCAGCATTCCGGTGCGCCCGATATTGATGACCCGTTCGGTGGACTTGCGGGCCATGGCGCCGACCACCCTGCCACCGAGCAAAAACACCGAAAGATCGCCGAACAGTCCGGTTTCGGCGTCGTACCGCACTTGCAGGCGCTCCTGGATGAGCCAGGACCCGGCGGACTCGACCGCCGCATCCACCGCCGCGGCCCAGTCCTGGTCCGTACAGAGCGCGCCGACCACGATCCCCTCGCCCCGGGTGAGGTTCGTCGGCTTCAGCACCGCGTGCTCGCGGGGGCGCCAAGCAAGCAGTTCCGCGGCGCAACGGCCGTCCACCTCGATCGAGGCGGGCCCCACGGGAACCACACTGTTTTCGGATACGTATGCGACGAACGACTTGTCCTCCACGAAGGTCATCGCGTCGAATGGGGAGAACGATGGCAAATCGCCGACCGTCGCGGCGACCGCCGCGGGTGCGAGTAGCAGTCGCAGCGGGTCGCTCTTCCAATACAGCCCTGTCGGCCGGAACCTGGCCAGTGCGGCGCCGTCGTCGCGCAGCGGGTCGGTGATGATCGCGTCACCGCCCAGCGCATCGATGCCGGCAACCAGGGTGTCCAGCTCGAAGGCGTAGTCCGAGCCCCAAGTGACGATGGCGACCCGCGGCCCCAGTTCGCGCAACAGGAATGAGGCGAATCGGTTGCGGGCGGGCGAGATTGAACGACCGAACGAGTCCGCGCCCATCTTCTCAGCTACCAACGGGGCGAACAGAAACCCACCCGGGCAGGCGGTGTTGAACTCCAGCACCCTTGGCTCGCCGCCACCGGTCCAGGCCAGGTCGAGCCGCATGATGGGGAGCTCGGCGTGTCGTGAGCCACGTCGCAGAGCGAGGTCGAGGAGCGGACCGTAACGCTGGGCGAGCCAGAATTGGGGTTGAACTGCACCGTCTGCGATCCGTTCGACCGCAGACCGAGTTGTTTCCCAGACCCCTTCGGCAAACTCTGTCAACCGTTCCCATCCGTCGCATGTCAGCGCCAGTGGGCGGTCGGAGAACGGGAAGGGACGCCCCTCCAGTTCCAAATCACCTGAAGTCACCACGGAGGGCCCAGAACCTTGCACTGTCTACACATTCCCGTCTATCGCCGTCCGCACTTGGGCGAGTCACAGCTGGCAGCAGGCGAATTGGTGAGGGTTACTCGCTCTCACCCGATGAATACATGAGCACACGTAACTTCAGAATCACGAACCCATCATTTTTCGATCATGACGCATCCCGGCAGTCGGGAGACCTTGCGTTTTCCCGGAAAGGACGGCAGTGGCCAGGCTGGCAGGCCGCAACCAGATTGCCGCGCGACCACCCAGACCGACCGGCAATGATCCCGACCGAGTACGTCACCCGCCGATCGACCCGCATCATCACCAACGGACACAAAGACTTCAGAGCCGACAGCATCACCGAGGCGAGCGAATTCCCGTATCCCTTTCCGAACCGGGACAACCCGATGCTGGAGTACCTGATCCAGAAGGCGCGAGAGCTGGAAGAGGAGGACGGAGAGCCTCCCTACATCTGGTTGGCTGTCCACGCCTGGTACGAGGGCGCCTGCAAGCCCTGGCGTCCACACCGAACACCCCCGCCGAATAGTAGGTGCTTCACCCGGCCAAGGTTCCTGATGCGCAGGCGGTCGATCCACCAGGAGTCCGCGTTCGCGGTCGACGAAACGTAGGAACCAAACCGTGGGGTATCCGTGGGGTTGGTCCAAATAAAAACAGGTTAGGCCTGGTAGATCACCAGGCCTAACCTGCGTCAATGGAGTGGAGCTAAGGGGACTCGAACCCCTGACCCCCACACTGCCAGTGTGGTGCGCTACCAGCTGCGCCATAGCCCCGTGTTCAGTTTTCCGCCTCCGGGGAGGTCCCCGTTGGCTTGAATGAAGTTACACCACACGTTGTTACGCATCCAAATCGACTGGTCCGAAGGCTGGTGGAACATGTGTTCGAAGAGTAGTCTCGAACACATGTTCGATACCGGAGAGCTTCAGGCGATGAGCGATGAGGGGCTGATCGATGCGCTGCGGCGGGCACACGGGGCGGCGGCGTTCGCGCAGGCGGCCGAGGTGTTGGCCGTGCATGAGTTGTATCGACGGCGGCGGGAGGAAGGGGACGGGGCGGACGAGACGCGGGCCGGGGAGTACGCGGCCAGCGAGGCGGCGGTGGCCGTACAGATTTCCGAACAGGTCGCGGCGGTGCTGATCGATATCGGGCTGGGGCTCGAGGAATTGCCACAGACCCGTGCGGCCTTCGCATCGGGGCGGATCGATCTCGCCCGGGCGCAGGTCGTCGTCGATGCCGCACGCGATCTGCCGCATGAGGTGCGGGCGGAGGTGGAGCCCAGACTGATCGAGGCCGCGGCGCGGACGGATCCGACACGCCTGCGGCAGACGGCGGGGCGCTGGGTGACCAGGCTGGATCCCGAGGGCGAGCAACGAAGGCGGGAGCTGCGCGAGAGCGAGCGCGACGTCCGGATCAAGGCGGTGCGTGAGGGGATGGCGGTATTCGACGGCCTGCTTCCGGCGGTCGGCGCGCAGACGGTAGCCATGCGGTTGCGAGAGATGAGCCTTCAGGTCTGCTCGGCGGATCCACGGACCATGCCGCAGCGACGCGCCGATGCCCTGGTCGCGCTCGCCGACGGTTCGGAGCGGCTGCGGTGTGCCTGTGACCGCGGAACGCGATGCACCGCACTGGAACCCGCGAACGACCGTCGGCGACCGCTCATCCAGATCGGGGTATCCGCGGCGAGCCTGTTGGGCGCCGGCGACGATCCGGCCTTCCTGGCGGGGCACGGTCCGATCGATGCGGAACTCGCGCGCCGGATCGCGGAATCGGCCGAGTTCCAAGTGATTCCGGAACGTACGGAGGATCCGACCTCGACCGAGGAGTCGATCCGCGAGGATCCGTCGCTGTGGCTGGACCGCGAGGTGCGCGCCGTCGACGGATTGTGCCGGTTTCCCGGCTGCACCGTCCCCGCGGCACAAGGGCGTGTCGACCACAGCGAACCATTCGATCTGGCCCATCCGGACCGCGGCGGGGCGACGATCCTCGCCGATCTGGCCGTGCTGTGTTCGCGTCATCATCGCCTGAAGCGGGCCTCGGATGCGGGCGAAATATCCTGGCGGACAAGGCGACTGGATATCGATCGCCTGCAATGGACCAGCCCGGAGGGTGACGAGCACACCACCGTGCGCGAGGGTGCCCGATATCTGTTCCCGCACACCGATATCGACGCGCCCCAGCTGCCCTGGCCGATGCCCGCCGCCGCGCCCGGAACGTCGCATCCGGCGGCCGTCGACCTGACCTATCCCCTCGAACGGGAGGTGCCGATCCATCCGGGGCTGTCCACGGCGATCCCTGAGGACGACCGCCCCTACGCCCTCGACAATCGCGGCCGCTGAAACGACCCCATCCCATGACCACAAGGACACGGCAACTGCGATGGACCTCCCGGACCCTCCTCCGGCCCCGACCGTTATCGATGTCGGCGTGGAGCGCGAGCGCATCGCGGCTCTGGAGTCGGTCCGCCGGCGGCTGGAGTCCGAACTGGACAAGGCCGAGGCGGGATGTGGCTACGCCGCCATGGCGAAGCAGCTGCGCGACACGATCAACGCGATTGCCGATGCGCGCAATCGAATCTACGAGGCCCTGCTCACAGACGAGCTCGACGATGAGTAGCCCAGAGGTTGCTGCCTCGCGGGGAGCGGGCGTCCGGACGGCTGGGGATGCCGCCCGGACGCTCCTTCTACGGTGCGATCTTGCCGACCCAGCCGGCATCGTTGACGTCGATTTCGGTGGTCCCGTCGACAACCGTCGGAGTGCGCACCTGACCCACGGCCGCCTTCACCGCGGCCATCGCGGCCTGCGCGTGATTGCGCGCGGAGTCGACTCGCTGACCCTTGGTGATGCACTGCTGCGCCTCTGTGGATGCGCCGGCGTCCTTCGCGATCGCGGCGAGCTGGTCATTGCTGAGATCGCCGCCGTCCTCGCTCGGCTGCTTGGCGGTGAACAGCGCCGTATGGAACTTCGCATACGCCGGTCCGTCACCGGCATCGGCCACGCATTCGTTCGCGGCCACGGCCCGGGTGGAGTAGTCCTTGCCGGCCGACTTCGGATCGAGGAAGTTGACGAGCCGATAGCGCACGGCCAGTTTGCCCTCATCGATCTTCTGCGCGATCTGCTGTCCGTAGAGGTGTTCCAGCGAACCACAATTCGGGCACATCGGATCCTCGTACACGTCGATCGTCTTGGCGGCGTTGGGTTTACCGAGCACGATCGCGCCGTCGGAATCCAGCAGGGCGCTGACCGCCGGATCGTGCACGGGGCCGTACCCGTCGCCCTGAACCTTGAGAGTGTGGTCGCTGTTCCAACGCACGACGAGCACGACGATCAGCACGATCACCAGCAGGGCGACGCCGCCCAGGGCGTAGGTGGTGCGGCTGGACATGGGTCGCGGCGTGTACTTCGATCCCGAGGAGGAGTTCACGACGTCCACTCTGCCAAAGCCCCGGTCCCGACTCGAAGTCGACACCTCACGCGTCGACGACGGCGCGCCGCCGCATCGGCTCGGGCACCAGCACCCAGCACAGCGATGCCGCCACCAGCAACGCGCCGGTCACCCCGAGGGCGAATCCGAACGACACCCGTTGTGCGAGTGCGCCCACCGCGATCGGCCCGAGCACGGTGCCCAGATCGGCGGCCATTTGATAGCCGGCGAGCACGGGTCCGCCGCGCGCCCGCGGGCCGATGATGTCGGCCACGGCGGCCTGTTGCGCGGGGGTGTACATGCCCGAACCCAGGCCCGCGATGAATGAGGACACCAGCAGCCAGGCGAAGTTCCCCGACAGC
The DNA here is from genome assembly GCF_044454005.1 of Nocardia sp. NPDC051570. Taxonomy (NCBI): domain Bacteria; kingdom Bacillati; phylum Actinomycetota; class Actinomycetes; order Mycobacteriales; family Nocardiaceae; genus Nocardia; species Nocardia sp. NPDC051570. Next base: position 25,667 of record NZ_JBITDI010000004.1, read on the forward strand.
CCCAGCATAATCGTCCCGATCGCGCATACCAGCGTGCCGATCACGAGAAAAGGCTTGCGCCCCAATCGATCCGACAGTCGACCGGAGGTGAAGAGTACGGCGGCGTTTCCCGCGGCGAATACCGTCAACGCCACACCCGCCAGTCCCGGCGAGAGCCCGAGCACCGTCACCACCAGCAACGGGACCAGGGCCATTCGCACCCCGAGGATGGCCGCGCCGTTGGCGAAATTCGACCACAGCACGGCCAGATAGCTCGGTCGGGCCAGCGCCTGCCGGAAGCTCATCACCTCCACCGTGCCGGGCAGTTCGGGCGCGGCCAGCTGCGAATTGCGCAGGCTCCAGTACACGACGCCCGTCGCGGCCAGCAAGGTTACGGCATAGATCACGAAGGGAGCCCGCAGCCCGAATCCGACCAGTGCCCCACCGATCAGCGGCCCGCCGATCGATCCGGCGAGGAAGCTGCTCGACCATAGGCCCGACACCCGCCCCCGCTCGCCGGGCGGCGACAGCCGGATCACCAGCCCCAGCGACGAGACGCTGAACATGATCGATCCGATGCCGCCGAGCGAACGCAGGACGATCAGCTGCCAATAGCTGTGCGCCAGCGCACAGGCCCCCGTCGACAGGGCCACGATCAGCACCCCGCCCAGATACACCGACCGCTCCCCCAGCCGCTGCACCAGACGCCCGCTCACCGGCGCGAACAGCAGCCGCATCAATGCGAACGTGCTGACGATCGCCGAGGCCGCCGCCACCCCCACCCCGAAACTGAGCGCATACTGCGGCAACGCCGGCGCCACCAACCCGAACCCCAGTGCGATGAGGAACGCCGCACCGATCATGACCCAGATCTCGATCGGCAACCGCGCGCCCCGACTACCCCTCACCGGGGACACCATTCATCCACAACGCATCACAACTCCTCCATCACGACAATCCATTCCACCGCCGACAGCCCTCGCCGTCCATCTCACAGCTCTTATCGGCGAGGGGTGGCGGTATCCGCACCGGCATTTGCCCGGCCGACGATCCGATCGAGGACGTCATGCCCCCGCCGCCCGAGGGCACGCATGCCCCGGACTCCTGAGACCGGGATCACCGGACGACTGCGGGCCGTCCCGGAGACCTCGCGCCGCCTTCGCCGCAGGATCGCCGGCTGATGACGTGCACCCACCGCCGATCCCGGTGACCCGCAGCCCGGACGATCGAGCCCGCGCAGTGAATGACGTGCCTGGGCAAGGACTTTCACACCCACAGCGCAGGGATCCACCGCAGCCGCGAATCATGCCGGCTCGCGCGACCCACGACGCCATGAACGACGTACGCCGATCCGTTCATCACCCCGCCCGACCTGCTGTTCGTTCCCGATACCGCGAACCGCTACCGAGACATTCGCCGCCCGCCACAACCTGTTGTCCACCAGTGCCTACGAGATGCTCGGCGCGGCCACCCACGCCAAAGACTCGGCGGCCCTCCCTGCCAGGGTCCGACCACGACCCGAGCACCCTCCCCACGCAGACTGTCGCGCCTATCGTGACCATGTGACCACGAACTTCTCTCAGACAACGGCGAGTTCCCGGTGACCGTCGGCCTCACCTACCGCCCGCCCGGCGCGACCCACCCCGAAGATCACCACTGGGACACGGACATCCCCGGATTCCGACGGTTCGAGCGGACCGTGACGATCGGATCCGGCGCTGAGTTCTGGCACAGCGCCGCCGAGGAGGTACTTCGGTGGGGAATCAAGCGCCGCAGCGGTTTTCGCGTTCTGCCGTGCGCAGAGGCCACCGACCGGGTGGCGCCCGGAGCGGAGTACCGGATCGCGGCCGGGTGGGGACCGGTGACCGTATACGAGCCCGTACGAGTCGTGCGGGTCGTCGAGCTGCCCGACAGGTGTGGATTCGCCTACGGCACCCTGGCCGGACACCCGGTCTCGGGTGAGGAAGCCTTCATCGTGCACCGAGACGCCGACGACACGATCCACCTGACACTGCGCTCGCTCACTCGCCCGGCACCGAGCGGGGTGTGGCGATCAGCGTTCCCGATAGTGCTTGTCGCCCAACGGTTCTACCGGCACCGCTATCTGCGCGTCATGAAGACACCCGCTAGTCGATGAGCCTGCCGTCGGGAGTCATAACCCAGGCATAGGTTCCAGCGAGGATCGACAGCTGCCCACCGGTATACAGTTCGACCTCCGGCTGCGTGCCGTCACCGTTGAGAACCTCGACATCGACCCAGGTTCCGGGATCCACGCGCCACTCCATCCCGGTCGGTTCGAGGGTGATCTCCGCGGCCTCGGCGGCCTCGGGGTGAACCGAAAGCCGAAATCGCGCTTCGGGAGTGCCCTGATCGGCGAATTGACGACGAACCACGGCACGCAGCGGAATCTCCAGGGCGTAGACGGCATTGACCTCGACCCGCCCCGACCGGATCCGCAGTTGCACAACCATTGTGGGAACGGCGGTGGGATCGCCGAAGTCGAGCTGCACACCGACGGTGCCTCCCCCGGCATCACACAGATAGGTGTAATCCGCAGGAAGTCCGGTGGCTCTCGGCCACGGAAAGCAATCTGTCACATCGGTGCCCGCGGCGTCGGCCGGGCGCGGCGCGAAGGTCGCGGTGCCGTCCTCCGTGGGCGCGAACCGCCATGTGGATGCACCGAATCGCAGGTCCACCGCCGAAATCCGCTTCGGAGTATCCGCGTCGAAGAGAAATCCCACCGCCTCCAGCACGCCGAGTGTCATGCCATCAGCTAATCAGACCGACCGCCGCCGGTCGGTGCGGACTTACCCCAGCGCGCGCCCGACTACCTCCTCCGCGGCGGCCTGCACCTGCGCGAGATGGTCGGGGCCGTGGAAGGATTCGGCGTAGATCTTGTACTTGTCCTCGGTGCCGGACGGCCGAGCGGCGAACCAGGCGTTCTCGGTAGTCACCTTCACACCGCCCAGCGCGGCGCCGTTGCCCCGGGCGCGGGTCTGCACGGCGATGAGGGGCTCGCCGGCGACCTCGGTGGCGGTGATGTCATCGGGGGTCAGGGCAGACAGGCGGGCCTTCTGCTCGCTGGTGGCGGGCGCGTCGAGGCGGGCGTATGCGGGACTGCCGTAACGCTTTTCGAGTTCGGCGTAGCGTGCCGAGGGGCTCTGGCCGGTAACGGCGGTGATCTCGGCGGCCAGCAGGGACAGCAGCAGGCCGTCCTTGTCGGTGGTCCACACCGTGCCGTCCATCCGCAGGAACGACGCGCCCGCGCTCTCCTCACCGCCGAAAGCCAGGGAGCCGCTGAACAATCCGGGCACGAACCATTTGAAGCCGACCGGCACCTCGTGCACCTGCCGCCCGAGCACGCTCACCACTCGGTCGATCATCGAGGAGGTGACCGCGGTCTTGCCGATCTTGGTCAGCGCATCCCAGCCCATCCGGTTGGCGATCAGATACTCGATCGCCACGGCCAGATAGTGATTCGGATTCATCAGTCCCGCATCGGGTGTCACGATGCCGTGCCGGTCGGCGTCGGCGTCGTTGGCGGTGGAGATGTCGTAGTCGTCGCGGATGGCGACCAGCGAGGCCATGGCGTAGCGCGAGGACGGATCCATCCGGATCTTGCCGTCGCCGTCGAGGGTCATGAACCGCCAGGTCGGATCGACGAACGGATTGACCACCTCGAGTTCGAGATCGTAGCGCTGGCCGATCTCCTCCCAGTAGTCGACGCTGGCCCCGCCCATCGGATCGGCGCCCAGACGGATACCCGCGCCGCGAATGGCGTCCAGGTTCAGCACATTCGGCAGATCGCCAATGTAGTGGTCGAGATAGTCGTAGCGTTCGACGCTGGTGGCCAGCGCATGTTGCAGGGTGCTGCGCTTGACCCCGGCCAGTCCGCCGCGCAGCAGCTCGTTGGCCCGCTCGGCGATGGCGTCGGTGGCGACCGTATCGGCCGGACCGCCGTGCGGCGGATTGTATTTGAAGCCGCCGTCGCGGGGCGGATTGTGCGAGGGGGTGACCACGATGCCGTCGGCCTGATGCCGGGTGCCGCCCCGATTGTGGCGCAGCACAGCGTGGCTCAGGGCGGGGGTGGGCGTGTAGCGGTCACGCGCGTCGATGATCGCGGTGACGTCGTTGGCGGCCAGCACCTCGAGCGCGGTGGTCCACGCGGGCTCGGACAGGGCGTGGGTGTCGCGGGCGAGATAGACCGGGCCCGTGATGCCCCGGGTGGCACGGTATTCCACGATGGCCTGGGTGATGGCCAGGATATGCGCCTCGTTGAACGCACAGTCCAGGCTCGATCCGCGATGGCCCGAGGTGCCGAACGCCACCAGCTGCGCCGGATCCGAAGGGTCCGGGATACGGCTGTAGTAGGCCGTCACCAGATGCGGCAGATCCTCCAGGTCGGTGGCCCGGGCCGGTCGTCCAGCTCGATCGTGGGCCATGCTCGGGCCTCCTTTCTTTATCGCCTGTGCCCGGCTCGTCATCAGGATCACGGCCCCACCCACCGCGCCGAACCCAGGGGGGATACCGTATCGAATCCCACCGACAGACCACGATCCACCGGAAATCGGTTAGGGGGTAGCGCGCTCATGCCTCCGCCTCGCTGGCGCTCGGCTCCAGCATGACCGCGAACGCGGCTGCACCCATTACCCGCTCGCTTCGCTCGCTCATGCCTCCGCCTCGCTGGCGCTCAGCTCCAGCATGACCGCGAACGCGGCTGCACCCACTACCCGCTCGCTTCGCTCGCTCATCCGCGCGTCCCGGCGCCGGGAATCCAGACCTGTACGGGCGAGAGCGCGACCGTCCCGGAGTCGAACAGCTCGGCATTGCCGGCCACGAAATCGCGCAGCAATTCCGCGTCGTCGATGATCATCACCAGCACGGGCAGGTTCTCGGCCAGATCGAGCATGCGGGCGGTGTGGATGCGCGAGGACACCCCGTATCCCTCCACGCCGCGCCAGACGCTCGCCCCGGCCAGGCCCGCCTCCCGGGCCCGCCGCACGATCTCGTGATAGCGGGGGCGGTGCTTCCAGTGGTCGTCCTCACCCAGCAGGACGGTGAGCCGGGCGGCCGGGCGCCAGCGCGGATCCGGCTGCCACGCATCGGCTTCCGTCTCGATCTGCACCACCGGATCAGCCGCCGCCTCACTCATTACCTGCCCCCAATCGTCGTGTCGTTCCCGTTGCCCAATCTCCGACCCGAGGACGCCACACCCGATTCGAGCAGTTTACGAACTTCCTCGGCAGCGCCGACACCGCGGTGAACCCGGGGCCGGTCGATCCCGTTCGCGGCGATGGATTCGCTTGCGGCAGCCGCGAAACCACCTGGACAACCTCCTACCCGTGACCGGAACCTATCGAGTCATGCTAACTGCCAGCGACCGCCGACCGACCGGCATGCGGCTGTGAATCGGCGCGGCGATCGCCCCACACCACCTCCCACCGGGGCGGCCGTCCATCACCCTTACCCGCGAACGGCGCGTCGCGTTCGCGCGGGCCGCGTGTCCGGCGCGGCGACCGCGAGTACGACTGCGAGACTGCTGTAATAGCGTCCATCGATGAGTCCCTGCCGGTCGGTATGCGGGACGGTTCTCGATATCCGGCTTCACCCCACACACAGATGGTTGCGCCGGGCAGGGCGCGGTTCGCCGCCCGGCCCGTCCGGAACACAGGAGTGACAATGGCGGTAGATCGGACGGTACATCGGGCGCGGCGGTTCGGCAGACGGCGCGCCGCCGCGGTGCTGGCGACGGCACTACTGTCGGCCGTCGCGGGCGGGCTGAGCACCGCCCCGGCCGGTGCGGCGGTCTACCCGATCCCCGATCCCGACGGGTTCTACGCGGCCCCACCGAATGTCGGTGACTATCAGCCCGGCGACATCATCCGCAGCCGTTCGGTGCCCGCGAGCGGATTCCCCGGCGCGGTGGCATGGCAGCTGCTGTATCGCTCGACCAATTCCACCGATGCCCCGATCGCCGCGATGACGACGCTGCTGATGTCCGGCGGGGGCGGGAACCGGCCGCTGGTGTCGTATCAGCCGTTCGTGAATGCCCTTGGGCTGCAATGCGCCCCGTCGCACACCCTGTTCAACGGCGGGCTGCAGGAGGCGCCGGCGCTGAATCTGCTGCTGGCGCGCGGCTGGGCGGTCGCGGTGCCGGATCACCTCGGGCCTACCAGTTCCTACGGGGCCGCCAAACTCGGCGGGCGGTTGACCCTCGACGGCGTCCGCGCGGTCAAGCGTTTCGGACCGGCCGGGCTCGGCAACGCGCCGGTCGGCATGGCCGGATATTCCGGCGGCGGCATGGCGACCGCCTTCGCGGCCGCCATGGCCCCGGACTACGCGCCCGAACTGCCGATCGTCGGCGCCGCCATGGGCGGGGTGCCGGTAAACATCGGCAAGCTGGCGCTGGATCTGGGCTCGAAACCGAATCCGCTGTTCGGACTCGGCTTCGCCGCCGCGATCGGACTGGAGCGGGAGTATCCGTCGGTGATGTCACTGGACGACACGCTCAATCCGGCCGGAGTCGAGCTGCGCAATCGGCTCGCCAACGCCTGCACCGACGAGATCATCAATGCCGCCGCCAACAAGAGCTACACCGATTACCTCCACGGCGATGTCAACGATGTCACCGACGACCGGATCCGTGTACTGCACGAGAACAGCACCGAGATCTATCCGGGCGTGCCGCGCGCACCGATCTATCAGTGGGCGGGCAGCAACGATCAGGTGAATCCGTGGCTGGCCCGAGAGGTGGCCGGTCGCTACTGCGCCGCGGGCGACCGCGTGCAGTTCGACATCATCCCCGGCGCCGACCACGGCACCGCGATCGCCCCCGGCGCGATCCGCGCCTTCAACTACCTGGGCGACCGCTTCGCGAACCTCCCGGCCCCGAGCAACTGCTGATCTGAGCAACTGCTGATCTGAAAACGGCTGCGCCCCCGCCCGATACATCGGGCGGGGGCGCATCTCTCCTGTCAGGTCTCAATCATGGATCCCGGCAACCCCAATCCACAGGTCCCGGCAGACCCCGATCCGTGGGTTCCCAGCACACCCCGATCCGTAGGTCCCAGCACACCCCGATCCGTAGGTCCCAGCACACCCCGATCCGTAGGTCCCAGCACACCCCGATCCGTAGGTCCCGGCACACCCCGATCCGTGGGTCCCGGCATGCCCCGATCCATAGTTCCCAGCACGCCCCCAATCCACAGTCCCGGCATGCTCCAATCCATTGGTCCCGGCATGCCTTTCGCCGGGATCAGTGCACGATGACCGGCTCACCCTCGGCAAGCGCGGGCATCGTGCTCGGCATGAGCACCGCGGTGATCGCGGCACCGACCAGGAAGATGGCCGTGGCCCACCAGAAGCTGGTGGTGTAGCTGTGGATCGCCGACTCCGCCATCGCGACCGACGAGGAGCCGTGCGTGGTCAGGTACTGCGAGGCAGCCGAGGCCGCGATCGTGCTCAGCAGCGCCGTGCCGATCGAACCACCCACCTGCTGGCTGGTGTTGACCATGGCCGAGGCCACACCCGCATCCTCGTGGTGCACACCGGCGGTCGAGCCCTGGAACGCCGGGGACATCGCACTACCGAGGCCCAGACCCAACAGGATCAGCGACGGCAGGATGTGAGTGACGTAGCTGGTGTCCAGGCCGATCCGGGTGAGCAGCGCCATTCCGATCGCGGCGATGATGAAGCCCGCGGTGACCGTCACCTTGGGGCCGAGCTTCGGCAGCACCAGCGGCGGAACGGTGGTCGAGGACAGCACCATGCCCGCCACCATCGGCAGGAATGCCACGCCGGTGATGATCGGCGAGTAGCCCAGCGTCAGCTGCATGTAGTAGGTGAGGAACAGGAAGATCGCGAACATCCCGATGCCCATGACGAATACGGTCATATAGGAGGCGCCGCGGGTGGGATCGAGCACGATGCGCAGCGGCAGCAGCGGATGCGGGACCCGGGTCTCGATCCAGACGAACAGGCCGAGCAGCACCACGCCGCCGATCAGGAATGCCAGCGTCACACCGTTGGTCCAGCCGTGCGATTCGGCATGCGAGAAGCCGTAGACGATGCCGAACAATGCGGCCGTCACCGTGATCGTGCCCGGGATGTCGAGCTTGGGCCGGTGCTCGCTGACATGCTTGGCCAGCAGCAGCGCGCCGCCGATGAAGGCGATCGCGGCGAAGATCAGGTTCACGTACATCACCCAGCGCCAGGACGCCCATTCGGTGAGCGCGCCGCCGAGCAGCAGGCCGAGTGCGCCACCGGCGCCGGCGACCGCACCGAAGATGCCGAATGCCTTTGCGCGCTCGGACGGTTCGGTGAAGGTGACCGTCAGCAGCGACAGCGCGGCGGGCGCGAGCAGCGCGCCGAATACACCCTGCGCGACGCGCGCGGCGACCAGCATCTCGAATCCGTTCGCGGCGCCACCGATCGCGGAGGCGACGGCGAAGCCGACCAGGCCGACCAGGAAGGTGTTGCGGCGACCGAACAGGTCGCTGAGCCGACCACCGAGCAACAGCAGGCTGCCGAAGGCCAGCGCGTAGCCGGTGACCACCCACTGCCGGTCACCGTTGGAGAAGCCGAGGTCGCGCTGCGCCATGGGCAGCGCGATATTCACCACTGTCGCATCCAGTACGACCATGAGCTGAGCCACGCCGAGCACGGCGAGGACCCACCAACGCAGCGCGTGCGAGCCGCGGCGGCCCGCTCTGGACGACGGATCCGTCGTCTGTGTCTCGAGGTCGATCGCGGTAGTCATGGATCTCCTTCATGGAGAGGAGTGATAGCCGACACATATCCGGAGGTACTACCTCCACTTCTATGAAGAAGCTATCACCATAACGGAGAGAAACCCTCCAGTTAATCCCGTCGCTTGTTAGCATGAGGGTGTGAATCGCGCCACGTCCCCGTCCCCACCTCGGCATTTGCCGCCCCCGCGGCGGCTGCGTGCCGATGCCGCCCGCAATCAGCAACGCATCCTCGCGGCCGCCCGCGAACTGTTCGCCGAACGCGGTCTCGACGTGACCCTCGACGATGTCGCCGAGGCGGCGGGCGTCGGCGTGGGGACGGTGTATCGCAGATTCGCCAATAAGCGCGAGCTGATCGAGGAGGTCTTCGAACAACACGTCGGCGCGATGGCCGAGGCCACCGAGCGCTGCAACCACAATCCCGATCCCTGGGCGGGTCTGGTCGAGCTGTTCGAATGGTCCTGCCAGCACATGGCGAGCAACCGTGGCTTCAGCGAGGTGATGCTGGAACTGCCCGACGCCATGGAGCGATTCACCTTGGTGCGCGGACGCATCCGGCCCGCGCTGGGCGAGCTGATGGACCGCGCCCACGAGGCGGGCGTGCTGCGGCCGGGCATCACGGGGGCCGACTTCTTCGCCATGGTGAACATGGTCGAGTCGATGGCCGCGTTCTCCCGCCCGGTCAACCCCGAGACCTGGCGGCGCTATATGGCGATCGTGCTGGACGGCGTGCGCGCCGATTGCCTGCCCCGCCTGCCGCTGACGGTTCCCCCACTCACCGAGGACGAGGTCGATCAGGCAAAGTGCAAGATGTTCGACGCCCGAAAACGGTGATATTCACAGTCGCCAAACGGTAGCGCGCCTCACACCTATACCTTACAGTTGGTCATATGACCAATTCGTGGGTGAACTGGGCTGGGGATGAGAAGTGTGCGCCGGCCGAGATCGCCAGCCCGCGAACGGCCGAAGAGGTGGGCGAGCTGCTCGTGCGGGCCGAGGCGGCCGGGCAGACCGTGCGCGTCGCGGGCGCGGGTCATTCGTTCACCGACACCGTGCTCACCGACGGCCTGCTGTTGCGGCTGTCGCAGCTGAATCGGATCCTGCGGGTGGACCGCTCCAGCGGGCTGGTGCGGGTCGAGGCGGGCGCCACCCTCAACGAGTTGAGCCATGCGCTGCATCCCCTGGGCCTGGCCTTCCCGAATCTGGGCGATATCGACGTGCAGACCATCGCCGGGGCCACCGCGACCGGCACCCACGGCACCGGCGCGACATTCCAGAACATCTCGGCCGCACTGCATTCGGTGGAACTCATGCTCGCCGACGGCAGTCGCGTGGAGTTGACCGAGCAGTCCGATCCGGACGGCTGGCGTGCGGCGCGGGTGAGCCTGGGCGCGCTCGGCGTGGTCACCGCGGTCACCCTGCGGCTGGTTCCGTCGTTCGTCCTCGAGGGCGTGGAGCGGCCGGTGCCGGTGGAGGAGGTGCTCGCCGATATCGACCGATATGCCGATGAGAACGAGCATTTCGAGTTCTATATGTTCGCCCACAGTCCACTGGCGTTGACCAAGCGCAACAACCGGGTGGAGTTGCCCGAACAGCCGCGCGGTAAGGCGGTGGACTGGTTCGCCGACATCCTGATGTCGAACTACACCTTCGACGCGCTGTGCCGCCTGGGCCGCCGCCGCCCGCAGTTGACGCCGTGGATCCATCGCGGCGCGGCCCATGCGGGCAGCTATCGCCGCCAGGTGGACCGGTCCTATCGAGTGTTCGCCTCCCCCAGGCTGATGCGCTTCACCGAGATGGAATACGCCATCCCGCGCGAGCATGCGGTCGAGGCGATCCGCGCGATCAAAGAGCTCGGGAAGCAATTCGATTCGCCGATGCCGACCGAGGTGCGCTTCGTCGCCCCCGACGATGCCTTCCTCTCCCCGGCCGGTGGTCGCGACACCTGCTATATCGCGGTGCATCAGTACCGCGGCATGGATTACGAACCGTACTTCCGCGCATGCGAGGCGATCTTCGATCGTTTCCACGGCCGACCGCACTGGGGCAAGCGGCACTTCCAGACCGCGGCGACGCTGCGCGGGCGCTATCCGGAGTGGGACCGTTTCCAGGAGGTGCGGCGGCGTTTCGATCCCAAGGGCCGCTTCGCCAATCCCTATGTGGAGCGGGTACTCGGTCCGCTGGACTGATCAGCGGCCGGGCCGATCGGCCAGATGCAGCTCCATCGTCACCGGAACCGCGTCGACCTCGAGCGCCTGACGCAGGCGCGGCACCGCATGGGTGAGGATGCGCCGGCGCAGCGCGATCACATCGGCCTCGGGCGTGGTCGTCACGACCAGATGCAGTTCGGGTGCGAGGCCAGGACCCAGCAGCCACGCCGAGGCCGTATGCACCCCGGCATAGGTCTCGATATCGGCGACCACGGGCAGCGCGGCGGTCGCCGAATCCAGGGTGATGGTGTCGTCGGTCGCCGGGCGGGCACGCCACCGCGCGGGGGTGGGCAGGCGATGGATCTGCAGGCTCACCCAGCGCATACAGGCGATTCCGATCGCGGCCGCCACGGCCACGATCATCCAGTGTGCCCACGCCGGCGGCGTCGGGTTCTGCGGCGTCAGCGGCGCGTCGGCGTCCACCCAGCCCAGCCGGCCGTAGTGGGCCAGCAGCACAGAGCAGCCGAGGAGCAGCAGCAGCGCGCCGATCGCGCCCAGCACGATGCGGTTGAGCCGGGCCGGGCGGTTGCGGTCGGTGGCGGATTCGGCCGCGAAGCCGTGCACCAGCGCCGACAGCCGCGAACTCGCACAGGGTCCGATGCGGCCGAGCCGATCGTCGACGGCGGATCGCACGGCATCGGGCAATTCGGGCCGATGTGATTGCAGCGCCTTGGCGGTGATGCGAACCCGCTTGCGGCGCAGTCGGACTCGCGCCGATTGAACGCCCTCGACCGACTGCGCCGCCAGGCGCAGGGCCTCGTCCAGCCCGCGGCGGCCCACACCGGCGGCGATCTCGTCCTCGGCGACCAGCGGCACCAGGATCGAACGGCCCGGCAGCACGGCCAGGGCCAGCAGCACGAGTCCGGCCGCGGCGCCGAGCACGCCCAGGGCGAGCCCGCGCGAATCGGCCCAACTGGTCTCGTGCAGCCGATTCATCACGCCGTCGTAGGAGACGAATTCGCTCGCGCCCATGAGCCTCTGGACCAACGAGACGATCACCGTCACACATCCGGCCAGCAGTATCAGCGCCACCAGAACAGCGGGAACCACGCGTCGCGGCGAACGCCTCATCGCCTTCCCCGCGCGGTGTTCAGCACGGGCAGACCGGTCACCTCGATATCCATCCGGCGCACCGTCAATCCGGCACGCTGGCGCACCCGCTCGGCGATGTGCTCGCGGCAGACCGCGGCCACCTGCCAGACCGGCATCGGATAGCGGATCGGCAACCGCACGGACAGGGTGACGGCGGTGCCGCGAACGCGCGCGAACACCATGACATCGGCGTCGACACCGGTGATCTCGCGGGCGGCCGCGACCGCCAGCCCGGCCACACTCACATCGTCGACCGTGCGCAATCTCGGCGGCTCGAATGCGGATTCGGCGGCCGCAGAGGCGATGTCGGTCACCGTGCTCGTCATCGGGTCCTCCTGGTAATCCGCGAACGCGGCAGTGGGCATACGACCGTCCCCCCTTGGTAGCGAAACACTAGCTCCCCACTCGTCGCAGCGCAGTCGACACGCCCGGATTGGTAAGAGTCAATATTGGGCAATAGTCCTAATTGACAGGTGTTTGCTCGTACCTATTCGACCCTTCTGGTAATCCAGAAGCGAGGTCAAAGGCAGTTTGCCAGGTCATGGTGCCATTTCCAGCAATTCGTTGACACGCCCGAACGCGCGCGACGAGTATGGCAATTGGCAGTTTCCTGAGCGGTTGCTATCCATCCAATACGGAGGTTTCGATGGGCACCAAGATGGACCACAATGCCGACAAGGCCCGCAAGGGCGCGAACGACCAGCAGCAGCGCGGCCAGCAGGCACAGCAGCGCGGCCAGCAGAGCGGCCAGCAGAGCCAGCAGGGACAGCAGCGCGACCAGCAGCAGCGCGGCCAGCAGGCGCAGGCCTCGAATCGCGGTATGAACGACCGCGATGACAAGGACCGCGACCGCGACCGCGACGACATGAATCGAGGCAGCCAGAACATCCGTCGTGACGACGCGGAGCGCGGGAACCGGGACAGGCTCGCCCACTAGCGCCTGCCCAACGAACCGGCTCGCGGCTCCTGTGCACTCGGAGCCGCGGGCCGATTTCATGTCGTCACCGGGCGGCCGCCTCCAGTTCGCGGCCCTTGGTCTCCGGGGCGCCCCAGACGCAGATACCGAAGCCGATCGCGGTGAGCGCCGCCGCATAGAGCATCGTGGGGCCCAGGCCCTGATGGTCGAGTGACCACGGCAGTAGATAGGTGCCCAGCGCGGCGCCGATCCGGCTGGCCGAGGTAGCGAATCCGACCGCGGTGGCGCGAATGTGGGTGGGGAACAATTCGTTCGGATAGGTCCAGTCCAGCACGTTCGGTCCGCCGCAGAAGAAGGCGTACAGGCACAACATGCCGAAGGCCAGCAGCGTGGGCATGCTCGGGAACAGGCCGAGGAGCAGCGTGGGCACGACCATCAATCCGAAACACCAGATGATGGTCGGGCGGCGGCCGAGGGTATCGATCAACCGCATGGCGGGCAGGCAGCCGATCAGGAACACCAGGCTGATCAGCGCCGTGCCGAGGGTGTCCATCCAGGTGCCCGCGGGCATGCCGAACGCGGACAGGATCCGCGGGCCGAAGGTCAGCATCGCGAACAGCACCGCGACCTGGCACAGGAAGAATCCGCTACAGAACAGCGTGCGCTTGCGATAGGTCGGCCCGAACAGTTCGCGAATCGAGCCGTGCTTACCGGGCCGCCCGCTCTGCTCGACGAGTTCGGCCGGATCGATGCGGACCTCGAGGTACTTCTCGATCATCTCGGCCCCCTGTTCGGCCCTGCCGTGCTGGGCCAGCCAGCGCGGCGATTCCGGCGCGGTCTTCTGCCGGATGATCAGGAAGAACACGCACAGCACTGCGGCGCTGGCCAATTGCCACCGCCAGCTCCCCGGCCCGCCGAAGGTCAGCGCCAGATAGCCGACCACATAGGCGAGTACGGATCCGGCGTACCAGGCCACGATCTGCAGCCCGAGCAGCCGGCCACGCTGCTTCACCGGAAGCCATTCGGCCAGTAGCGAAGTGGCGATCGGATAGTCCGCGGCCACGGCCATACCGAGCACGAATCGCAGCGCCACGATCAGCCAGGTGGACTCGGCCCAGAACGACAGCACCGAACAGACCGCCATCACCACCAGATCGGCGGTGTACATCACCTCGCGGCCGATCCGATCGGTGAGCACACCGAACAGCGCGCCGCCCACGAACATCCCGATCAGCGCCGCGGCGCCGATCAGCTGGGTCTGCGAGGTGCTCAGATCCAGTTCGGCGGTCATGCCGATGAGCGCGGTGCCGACGATGCTGAGGATATAGCCGTCCAGCAGCGGGCCGCCGGAACAGGCCAGGGTGAGCCACTTGTGGAACGACGTGAATGGGGCGTCGTCGATCACGGTGCTCATAGACGGTCCCTCCCCTAGGATGCCGGAAGTTTGCCGTTATGAGGTTACCGTGACTATTCGTTGACCAGTCGCAGACTCGGTGTGCGCGCGTGGCGGCGATCGAGGAACCACACCTGCACGCTCTGATCGGCGGCGGGATCGAGGGTTTCGAATTCCACCTCGACGTGTCCGCGCAGCGGATGATCCAAATACAGTGTGCCCGAGCGGAATTCGCTCATCCGATGCTCTCGCCAGCGGCGCGCGAACTCCGGATGACGTTGCAACGCAGCGACAGTCGCGCGAAGGTCCGCGTCGTCGACCCAGATCGAGCGGGCCATGCGCAGCCGCGAGGTGACCATATCCGCGGCATCACCCCAGTTGCTCCAGCGCTGCGCAATCGGATGGGCGAAGAAGTAGCGGGCCAGATTGCCCTCGGCCTCGGCGTCGAACAAGCCCAGCGGCTCGACGAAATCGCGCCAGGCCGGATTCCAGGCCAGCACGTTGAGCCAGCGGCCGACCACGAATGCCGGCGTCGGATGCAGCGCCTCGAGCACCGCCTGCAGCGTCTCCGGAACCTGTTCGAGCGCCTGACCCGAGGACGGGCAGCCGCCCGCGCCGTCGCCGCGCAGGGCCAGCTTGGCGAAGTGATGCCGCTCGACCTCGTTGAGACGTAGCGCGTCGGCCAGTGCTCCCAGGACCGCGGTCGAGGGATTGGTATCCCGGCCCTGTTCGATCCGGGCCAGATAGTCGGCGCTCACCCCGGCGAGGGCGGCCACCTCCTCGCGGCGCAGACCGGGCGTGCGACGCCGCCGCCCCGCAGGTAGGCCCACTTCCTGAGGCTGCAACTGGGCGCGGCGGGCGATGAGGAATTCAGCGAGTTCGGAGCGTGCCACCTGTCCATCCTGTCCTATCCGGGTCTCGTTATCCGCGCCCTGCCAGTGCCAGGATAACGGCGGTGTGGCTATCCGGACCACGGTCCGCAAATCTGTACTCATGACGACTTCCGAACAGACGCTCAAGGCCGGCTCCTGGCCGCTGGACACCGCGCACTCCGCGGTCAACTTCACCGTGCGGCACCTGGGCATCTCCAAGGTCCGCGGGCGTTTCAACCGCTTCGAGACCAGCTTCGTCGTCGACGAGGCCGGCACCGCCCAGGTCTCGGCGACCATCCACCTGGACTCCTTCGACACCGGCAACGCCGACCGCGACGCGCATGTGCGCAGCGCCGACCTGCTGCACGTGGACGAGCGGCCCACGCTGACCTTCACCGCCACCGAGCCGGTCCGCGTCGCGGAGGACTTCCAGGTCGTCGGCGAGGTCGCGATCGGCGACCAGACCCACCCGGTCACCCTCGACGTCGAATGGGGTGGCATCCAGGAGAACCCGAACACCGGCGACCGCCACATCGGCTTCTCGGCCACCGGCACGCTCAAGCGCACCGATTTCGGCGTCGGCAACGGCATCCCCTCGGCCATGCTCAGCGAGAAGATCGCCATCGAGCTCGACATCCAGCTGGTCGAGCCGAAGGCCTAGGGCAACAAGCCCGTTCGCCGCGCCCGCACCACCGCCTCGTGGCGGGTGTGGGCGCCGAGCTTTGTCATGGCGCTGCGCAGATAGCTCTTGACCGTCTCCGGGCGCAGCGAAAGGCGTCGGGCGGCCTCGGCATTGGTGCAACCGAGCGCGACGTGCGCGAGCACGTCCAGCTCCCGGGGCGCCAATGCCGGTGTCTCGCCCGCGATCTCGGGCCCGGCCAGCAGCCGGGCCAGCCGATCCGAGACATCCCGCAGCCGGGCGCGCGCCGCGGCGTCGACCACCGTCTGGGCGATGCCGCGCACCTCGGCGTGGATATCGCGAAGCTGTTGGGCGGCAGCGGCATCCGACTGGACCGGTAGCGCCGCCTCGCGCAGCCGCAGCCGCCGGTCGACCTCGTCGCGCACGGCCATCTCGACCGCCAGGCGCCGACTCGCCCGCAGCACCAGATCGGCCGCGCGGCCGCCGATCGGACCCACATCGCGGCTGGCGACGTACAGCACCGCCCGCGACCGCCCGCCCACCACGACGGGCACGCCCACCACCGCTCGCAGCCCCTCGGTCAGCACCGGGGCGTCGTAGTGATGGGTGATCGTCGTCGCGCCCCGATAGTCCGACACCGAGGCAGGGCGCATGGTGGCGACCGCGGCCCCGCCGACACCGGAGGCGGGCGAAACCGCCAGACCGCGCATGGCACTGGTGCGTGTGCCGAAGAACTCGCTCAGGATCAGGGTGCCCTCGTACACCTGCCCGCCGAATACGACCGACATCCCCGAAACGCCTGCCACCTGCCGCAATTCGGCGCGCAACGCATCGGCATCGCGCGGGCGCAACAGCTCGGCGCCGCTCATCTCGGCACCCCTTTCCGGGGGTAGTGGGCGGGAAATGTGACCTGGATCCTATATCCGTGAGTTCGAGTATGGGCCGGTCTCGGCCGGTCAGCTATACGCATGGAGTATGGGACGCACCGCTGTTGGGCGACACGATCGGCGCGAATCTGGACCGCACGGTCGCCGCGCACGGCGATCGCGAGGCACTCGTCGACCGGGTCACCGGCGTGCGCTGGACCTATCGCGAGTTCGCCGCCGAGGTCGACGCCGTCGCGCTCGGACTGCTGGCCGCGGGCGTGAGCAAGGGTGACCGGGTCGGCATCTGGTCGCCCAACCGCGCCGAGTGGACGCTGGTGCAGTACGCCACCGCGCAGATCGGCGCGATCCTGGTCACCATCAACCCCGCCTACCGCGCCCACGAGCTGAGATATGTGCTGGGACAAGCCGGAATTCGGCTGCTGGTCGCGGCCCGCGAGTTCAAGGGTTCGGACTATGCGGCGATGATCGAACAGGTGCGGCCGCAATGCCCCGATCTGGATCGGGTCGTGCTGCTCGACGGTGCGCAGTGGTCCGCGCTGATCGACGCCGGTCGCGCGGGCGATCCGGCGGAACTCGTCGCGGCACAGGCGCGATTGTCCCCCGACGATCCGATCAATATCCAATACACCTCGGGCACCACGGGTTTCCCGAAGGGCGCCACACTGTCGCATCACAACATCCTCAACAACGGCTACTTCGTCGGCGAGCTGTGCGGCTACACCGAGGCCGACCGGATCTGCCTGCCCGTGCCGTTCTACCACTGCTTCGGCATGGTGATGGGCAATCTGGCCGCCACCACGCACGGCGCCGCCATGGTGATCCCCGCGCCCGCCTTCGATGCGCGCCGGACCCTGGAAACCGTTGTCGCCGAACGGTGTACCTCGCTGTACGGGGTGCCGACCATGTTCATCGCCGAACTGGCCGAACCCGATTTCGACCGCCACGACCTGTCCTCGCTGCGCACCGGCATCATGGCCGGCTCGCCCTGTCCGGTCGAGGTGATGAAGCAGGTGATCGAGCGGATGGGGATGGCCGAGGTGTGCATCTGCTACGGCATGACCGAGACCTCCCCGGTATCCACCCAGACCCGCCGCGACGATTCGCTGGCCCAGCGCACCGCCACCGTCGGCCGGGTCGGGCCGCATCTGGAGATCAAGATCGTCGATCCGGCAACGGGTCTCACCGTACCGCGCGGTGAGCCGGGCGAATTCTGCACGCGCGGTTACTCGGTCATGCTCGGCTACTGGAACGAGCCCGAGAAGTCCGCCGAGGCCATCGATTCCGCGCGCTGGATGCACACCGGCGATCTGGCCGTGATGGACGACGACGGTTATGTCGCCATCACCGGACGCATCAAGGATATGGTCATCCGCGGCGGTGAGAACATCTATCCGCGCGAGATCGAAGAGTTCCTCTACACCCACCCCGATATCCTCGACGCCCAGGTGGTCGGCGTGCCCGATCCGAAGTACGGCGAGGAGCTGGTGGCCTGGGTCCGGATGCGCGAGGGCGCAACGGCTCTCGACGCCGGCACGCTGCGCGAATTCTGCACCGGGCGGCTCGCGCATTTCAAGATTCCCCGCTATGTGCACGTCGTCGAGGAGTTCCCGATGACGGTCACCGGCAAGATCCGCAAGGTCGACATGCGGGAGATCTCCGCGCGACTGTTCGTTCCGTCAGGAGGGTCGCAGTGACCTCGAATACCGAGCTGTACCGTGCCGCCCGCGACCAGTTGGTCGCGCGGGCGACCGATTACGACGCCGCCGTCCGCGAGTTCGCCTGGCCCGCGCTGAGCGGCCGATTCAACTGGGCCACCGATTGGTTCGATGTGATCGCCCGCGACAACGACCGCACCGCGCTGTGGATCGTCGAGGAGGACGGCCGCGAAGGGCGGGTCAGCTTCGACGAGATGGCGCGGCGCTCCGACCGCGTCGCCACGTGGCTGGCCGAACTCGGTGTGGGCAAGGGCGATCGGGTCCTGCTCATGCTGGGCAATCAGGTGGAGCTGTGGGAGGCGATGCTGGCGATCGCCAAACTGGGCGCGGTCGTCATGCCGACCACCGCGGCGCTCGGCCCGGCCGATCTCAGCGACCGGATCCACCGGGGCGCAGTCGGTTTCGTCATCGCGAACTCCGACGACACCGATAAGTTCGTCGCCGTGCCGGGCGATTACCTCCGCATCGTGGTGGGCGAGCCGGTCCCCGGCTGGCACAGCTACGCCGACGCCGCGCGCAGCGAGGCGCATTCGTTCGAGGCGATCACCGATATCGGCGATCCGCTGCTGGTGTACTTCACCTCCGGCACCACCAGCAGGCCGAAGCTGGTGCAGCACAACCAGATCAGCTATCCGGTCGGCCATCTGAGCACCATGTACTGGATCGGCGTGCGGCCCGGCGACGTACATCTGGCCATCAGCGCGCCCGGCTGGGCGAAGCATGCCTGGAGTTGTCTGTTCGCGCCGTGGATCGCCGAGGCCACGATCTTCGTCTACAACTACGGCCGATTCGACGCCGCGGCCCTGCTGCATCAGCTGCGCCGGGCGCGGGTGAACACCTTCTGCGCGCCACCGACGGTGTGGCGCATGCTGATCCAGGCCGAGCTCGGATCGCGCCCGGACGGTCTGCGCGAAATCCTCGGCGCCGGTGAGCCGCTCAATCCGGATGTCATCGCCCGCATCGAGCGGGCCTGGGGCCTGACCATCCGCGACGGCTTCGGCCAGACCGAAACCACACTGCAGGTGGGCAATACGCCAGGCCAGCCCGTCAAACCCGGCTCGATGGGCCGACCCGCGCCGGGCGTGCCGGTGGTGCTGGTCGATCCGATCAGCGGCGAACTCGCCGAGGAGGGCGAGATCTGCCTGGATCTGAGCACCCATCCGGTCAACCTCATGACCGGGTATCTCCAAGACCCCGAACGCAATTCGGCGGTCATGGCGGGCGGGCACTATCACACCGGCGATGTCGCGGCCCGCGACGCCGACGGTTACATCACCTATATCGGCCGCACCGACGACGTATTCAAATGCTCCGATTACAAGGTGTCGCCGTTCGAGCTGGAGAGCGTGCTCATCGAACATCCGGCCGTGGTCGAGGCCGCGGTCGTGCCGCAGCCCGATCCGACCCGGCTGGCCGTGCCGAAGGCGTATATCGCGCTGGCCGACGGCTGGCTGCCCGATGCGGAGACCGCCCGGGCCATCCTCGAATACGCCCGCGACCACCTGGCTCCCTATCTCCGGGTGCGGCGCATCGAGTTCGCCGAGCTGCCCAAGACCATCTCCGGCAAGATCCGCCGCGTCGAATTGCGCCGTCGCGAGGAGCAGGCATATGCCGCGGGGACGCCCCTCGCGACCGAGTACCGCTACGAGGAGATACTGCCGCAAACCGCCGGTTGGTGATTGCCCGCTCATTGCGACGAAAACGGATACCGGTGCCGTAGCCTTGGCGGGAGACCCTCGCATCGCGGCGGGCCGAACTTGGCGCGTTTGCCCGAATGTGGCGCGTTCGGCGCTGGCCGACCGGTCTCTCAGCCACAAAACTGGTAATCGTGCCCGCCGCGGGGCACCGACCCGTCGTCCTCGGATCCGGCTCTCTTCCACCTGACGGATCCCCCTCCCGGGACGACGGGACGCCCGCGGTGTCGGTTCCGCTCCCCGAGCGAGCCGTGATCGACCGTATGTCCCTGCGACCGATTGGAGAACACCGTGTCGAACACCTGCGAAAGTGCGACCGCCTATGTGATCGCCGAGCTGGAGGCCAAGGGCACCGCCACGCGGGACGACTTCGACGTGCCGGCCATCGTCGCGGCGTCGCACGCCATCGCCGACAGCTGGGATTTCGCCGAGATCGACCGCGGCACGTTCTGGAATATCGCCGCCAGCAATCTGCGCGTCTAACGCAACCGGTCCAGTTCGTCGGATCGATGCGATCGCGCGACCACCGACCAGCGCAGCGCCGCGCGGCGCAGCGAGGTGGCATCGGCGTAGCCGAGCAGCTCGGCCTGCCGCTCGCGGGTCACCGGACCCGCCGCGGCCGCCCGTTCCAATCGGGCCCGATCCAGTTCCCGGCGCCAGGTGGTCCCGGCCTCGGCCAGCCGACGCTGCAGGGTGCGCGGGCTGGTGGCCAGCCGACGCGCCACCCGATCCAGTGAGACCTCACCATCGTCGAACATCTCGACCAGGGCCGCGTGCACGCGCTCGGGCCAGGCGGCGGCCAGCGGCGGCGGGGGCGGCAGAGCGGCGGCCAGCGGGCGCAGCACCTCGGCCAGCACCGGATCGGCGGTGGCCAGCGGCAGATCCATATCGGCGGCGCGGAAGGTCATGGCGTCGACCGGGGCGCCGAATTCGATCACGGCCGTGCCGAAGACGTCGGTGAAGGCGCTGAGATCGCGCGGGGCGCGCTGACGCAGCGACACCCGGATCGGATCCAGCCGGGCCCGCACGCAGGCCCGCGCCCGGGTCAGCACGGCCACCAGTCCCCACAGCTGGGTATGGTCGCGGCCGCGACCGTCGCCGGAGATCATGTCCAGATACAGCGTGGTCTCCCCGTCGTTCTCGGCCACCAGATCGAAGCGGTGATTGGTGGTGACTGCGGTGACGTACGGACCGCAGGTGGCCAGCCCCGCGCCGACCGTGGCCGCGGTGGAGAACAGATAGTCGTAGAGCCGGGTCGCGGTCAGTTCGTACCGTCCGGCCACGTGCAGGGCCACATTCGGATCACCGAGCAGGCTCTCGCCGACCTCCCACAGCCGCGAGAAGGTCTCGCTGGGGACATGCACGCCGGGCCCGGCCATGGACCAGTCCGGCAGCCCGCATTCGCGCAGTAACCGGTCCGGTTCCAGACCCACCGTGCCGAGCTGCGCGATCACGAACCGGTGCAACAACGTCTGATCGGTCCCCATAGCCCTCCTCGGTCTCGGCCCTGCGATCCATATTCGTGCCGAGTTTTGTGCGGAACGCTATCTGTGGTCAGACGTTCTCGAACCGTAATCGTGGTACGTGTGGTCACCGACACTTTTGTGCCGCGGATGTCCGATTCGTACAAGACCGCCCGCGGCCGCCCTGCCTACCGTTGCGCCCATGACCGCACGATTCGATGTCATCGGCGTTGTCGTCGCCGATCTGTCCACCGCGCAGGACTTCTATCGCCGCCTGGGCCTGGAATTCGGCTTGGGCGGGCATGTGGGCGAACCCATCGCCGGGCATGTGGAGGCCGCGCTGCCCGGAGGATTCCGGCTGACCCTCGATACCGAGGACAACATCCGCGAGTTCCATCCCGGATGGCGCGACGCGGCCGGGCGGATCGGCCTGGCATTTCGCTGCGCCGACGCGGCCGAGGTCGACGCGCTCTACGCCGAGCTGACCGAGGCCGGCTATCACGGCGAACTGACACCGTTCGACGCGGTCTGGGGGCAGCGCTACGCCACGGTGCACGATCCGGACGGCAATGGGGTCGACCTCTACGCGCCGTCGGCCTGACCGATCAGCTGCCCCAGCGAGCGTCCCGACAGCCGGCGCACCTCGCGCGCCAGATGCGCCTGATCGGCATATCCGGCGCGAAAGGCGGTCTCCGCGAACGGAATTCCGTCGTAGGCCAATGCCAGCGCACGCTGCAGCCGCAGCACCCGCGCCAGCACCTTGGGCCCGTAACCGAAGGCCGCCAACGACATTCGATGCAGCCGCCGGGCGCCCAGGCCCAGCTCGTCGGCGGTGGCGGCCACCGACGCACCGTCGGCCAGCCGGGTCACGATCCGGCGCAGCCGCGGATCGGCGGGCTCGGTCCCGGCCGCGCCACGACGAGCCGCCGCCTCCAGACCGAGCATCGGATCGCCCGCACCCGCCACGATTCCCGCGAGTGCCCGCACCCGCGCCGCGGGCCACAGGTCGGTGAGTTCGACTCTGCGGTCCAGCAATTCGTGCGCGGGCACGCCGAACAAGGCCGGAGCCGTTCCCGGGAAGAATCTGAGGCCCGAGATCGTGGTCACCGTCTCCCGGCTCGCCGTCCGATACGCCCGGGTGTCGGGGCCCGCGACCAGCAGCCGCTCGCCCGTCCACAGCAGATCCATGCACCCGTCCGGCAGGACGGGCGCGGCGGCGCCGGGCGCGACCGTCCGGCTCCACACCAGCGCGCCCTCGATCCCGCGCGCGGGCCGTTCCCGATACGCGGGCACCGGATCGATCGACACCAGCCGAGACTAGCGCGGCACGCCCCGCGCCTCACCCGAGTCCGTGGCAACCCCTCTAGTCTGAGTACGACCGCCCCGTCGGTCCGTTCGGCAATTGCTCAGCATCAGACGAGGGAGGACGGGCGCCCATGGACACCGCGGCCCAGCGGGACCTCATCCCCGATCGCCGCGAGCGCCGCAGGCAGAGCGCCGCGCATCGGTTCACCGCGCTGGGCGGGGTGGCCGCGCTCTCGCTGAATGCCCTGTCCAGCCTGGCCTACGGCCCGGAGGCCCTCGTGGGGGTGCTGGTCACCGTCGGCGCCTCGGCCGTGCGCTACACCCTTCCGGTCGCGATCGCGGTGACCGTCCTGCTGCTGATCCTGGTGTGGTCCTACCGGCGCGCGATCGCGGTGTTCCCGGAGGGCGGCGGCTCGTATGCGATCGCGACCCGCGAACTCGGGCGCGGCGCAAGCCTGATCGCGGCGGCCGCGGCCGTACTCGATCAGGTGCTGACGGTCGCGCTCGGCCTGGCGGTCGGTACGGCCGTGCTGGGCAGCGTCTTTCCGATCGTCGCCGATCATCGGCTCGTGACCGCGCTCATCGCGCTGGCCGGGCTGACCGCGCTCAATCTGATCGGCATCGCCGAATCCACGGCGGTG
Source organism: Nocardia sp. NPDC051570 (assembly GCF_044454005.1). Classification (NCBI taxonomy): domain Bacteria; kingdom Bacillati; phylum Actinomycetota; class Actinomycetes; order Mycobacteriales; family Nocardiaceae; genus Nocardia; species Nocardia sp. NPDC051570. The sequence goes on from NZ_JBITDI010000004.1 coordinate 49,221, forward strand.
CTGCTGGTTCCGACGCTGCTGTACATCGCCGCGATCGCGGGGATCGTCGTGGCCGGGCTGCTGCGCGGCGAACCGGCCGCCCAGATCGGCACGCCCGCGGACCTGCACGATCTGCCCGGGGTGATCGGGCCGTGGGTACTGCTGCGGGCGCTCGCGGCCGCGGCCACGTCGACGACCGGACTCGAGGTGGTCGCCGACAACGCGCCCGCCTTCCGCGCACCGGCCGCCCGCCGTGCGCAGCGCACCGAGCTGATGCTGGGCCTACTGCTGGCGGTCCTACTGCTGGGCATCGCGAAAGATATTGCCGCACACCAGGTTCTGCCGCGCGACGGCGTGACGATGCTGGCGCAGTTGGCCGCCGCGGCCTGCGGCACCGGAATCCTGTTCTACGCGATATGTCTGGTGATCGCGGGGACGCTCGGCCTGACCGCCAATACCGGATTCGCCGGGCTGCCCATGTTGTTGAGCAGGCTCGCGCGCGACCGCCGGATGCCGTTTCTGTTCGCGCTGCGGGCCGAACGCCCGGTCTACCGCTACGCGGTCGCCGGGCTCGCGGTGCTCGCGGCGCTGGCGCTGGCCTGTGCGAATGCGCGGGTGGAGCTGCTGCTGCCGATCTACGCCATCGCGGTCTTCACCGGATTCACCGTGTCGCAGGTGGGTCTGGTGCGGCACTGGGTCGATGAGCACGGTCCGCGATGGCGCTGGAAGGTACTGGTGAGCGGCATCGGGGCCGCGCTCACCGCCGCGGCCGCGATCGTGGAGTTCCTCGCCGAATTCAGCTCGGCGACCTGGGTTCTACTGTTCGTCGCACCGGTGCTCATGCTGCTGTTCGATCGCACCGAGCACTACTATCGCGATGTCGCCGATCATCTCGGATTGAGTGCCGAAATCCCGGTGCCCCAGCTCGATTCGACGAAGAAGACCATCGTGGTGGTGCCCATCGCGGCGGTCAGCTGGCTCACCCGCCGCGCGCTCGAGGCCGCCACGCGCATGGGCGATGAGATACATCCGATCGCCGTGGACGTCGACGCCGAGAGCACCGCCTGGCTCCGCGAGCGCTGGCAGGCCTGGAATCCGGGCCTGGAACTGCGGGTCCTGCCCAGCCCCTGTGAGCGACTGGTCGAACCGCTCGTCGACTACGCAGACTCACTCGCCGCGCCCGACACCATGGTGATCGTGCTACTGCCCCGTATCGAATCGCGCCGCCGCCGCTATCGGCTGCTGCACAATCAGCGCGCACCGCTGGTCATGAGCACGCTCACCGGGCACACCGACGCCATTGCGGCGACCATCACATTCCACGTCGATTGAGAACCTCACTATCCGGCTGGGCACCTGCCTGATTCGGCCGGCGCGGCCTTATTACACTGCGGGGTCATGTTCAAAGGGTTCAGAGACTTCCTGATGCGCGGAAACGTCATCGACCTGTCCGTCGCGGTGGTCATGGGCACCGCGTTCACGGCGGTGGTCAGCTCCGTGACCAAGGGTGTCGTGGAACCTCTGCTCGCGGTGCTGGGCAGCAGCAGCCAGTTCGGACTCGGCGTGCAGCTGGTATCCGGCAAACCGGCGACCTTCGTCTCGCTCGGCGCCATCATCACCGCGGCCGTCAACTTCGTCATGGTGGCCGCGGTGCTGTACTTCGTGCTCGTCCTGCCGATGAAGACGATGCAGAAGCGGTTCGGCGGCAAGAAGGCGGTCGTCGCCGAGCCCACCCAGATCCAACTGCTGCTCGAGATCCGCGATCTGCTCGCCGCGCAGGCGGCCCAGCACACCGCCACCGCGCAGCGCGAGGTCAGCGCCGCCGAGCGCAACTGAGCCGGGCGCTCACGGCACGGCCGGGATCACCGCCTGTGTTCCGCGATGCCACACCGCCCACGTGAGCGGCACGCCCGGCCGATAGGCCAGATGCACCGCCGAGGGCGCGTCGAGGATATGCACATCGGCGCGCGCACCCGGCCGCAGCACGCCCACGGCCCCGTCGGCGTCGAGGTCGCGGCCCAGGGCCAGCGCGCCGCCCGCGGTGGCGGCCCAGATCGCCTCGGCGATCGAGAGTTTCATCTGCAGCACCGCGGTCGCCACGCAGTAGGCCATCGCGGTGGTGTAGGAGCTGCCCGGATTCGCGTTGGTGGCCAAGGCGATTCGCGCTCCGGCATCCAGCAGCCGCCGCGCCGGGGCCAAGGGCTGGCGGGTGGACAGATCGCAGGCGGGCAGCACAGTGGCGACGGTGGTCGAGGCGGCGAGCGCGTCGACGTCGGCATCGGTCAGATATGAGCAGTGGTCCACGCTGGCCGCGCCGTATTCGACGGCCAGCGCCACCCCCGGCCCGGGCCCGAGCTGATTGCCGTGCACCCGCAGTCCGAGCCCGCGCGCCCGGCCTGCGGCCAGCACCCGCGCCGACTGTCCGGCGTCGAAAGCCCCTGTCTCACAGAACACATCGATCCAGCCCACATGGTCGGCGACGGCGTCGAGCATCGGCCCGCACACCAGATCCACGTATTCGTCGGCCGTCACCGTATCGGGCACGACGTGCGCACCGAGGAAGGTGACCTCATCGGCCACCTCCGCGGCCAATGCCGCGCAACGCTTCTCGTCGGCCACGGTCAGCCCGTAGCCGGTCTTGGTCTCCAGGCAGGTGGTGCCCTGTCGCAGCGCCTCCTGCCGCAGCCGATGCAGATTCAGCGCCAGCACCTCATCGGAGGCCGCCCGCGTCGCGGCGACGGTCGTGCGAATTCCCCCGGCCTCGTACGGTTTCCCCGCCATCCGCGCCTCGAATTCGGCGGTGCGGTCCCCGGCGAAGACCAGATGCGTATGACTGTCCACCCAGCCCGGCAGCACCGCCCGGCCCGCGGCGTCGACGCGCTGATCCGCGGCGGGCGCCTCGCCGGCCGGGCCCACCCAGCGCACCCGCTCCCCCTCGAGCACCACCGCGGCGTCGCGCAGGGTCCCGAATTCCTCGGTGTTGGTGACGAGTTCACCGATTCCGGTGATCACCGTGGCATCACTCATGGCCGTGGTGCGCTCCGATCTGGGTGCAGATGGCTCGAATATCGTTCGGGGACAGATCCGCCGGCCGCCGCGAATCGCGGCGCGACGGGACCGTCCTGCGTACTACCCGCCGCAGACGATCATAAAGGCGCGGACCTCGGTCTAGGACCACAGTGCCCCGATCTCCCGATCGAGCACCCTCGCCACGTCCGGAACGGTTTCGTGCGCGCCGTCACGGACCACCCAGCGTCCCGCGACCATGACGTCGGAGACATCCGAAGCGGTTGCGGCATAGAGCATTCCGGGCCCGGACGCACCCGCCGTGCGGACGGATTCGGTCGTGATGTGCACCAGGTCGGCGCCCTGGCCCGGCGCCAACGCGCCGACCTCGGACCAGCCGGAGGCGGCATGCGCGGTGCCCGCGCGCAGCAGTTCGGCGACGTCGAAGCGGCCGCGCTGACCGCTGCCCAGACGTTCGTGCAGCTCGAGGGCGCGAGCCTCGAACCACGGATCGATGATCGTCTGACCGTCGCTACCCAGGCACAACCGCGCGCCCGCCTCGGCCAGCCGCCGCGCGGGACCGATACCGTCGGCGAGATCGGCCTCGGTACTCGGGCACAGACAGGCCCAGCAGCCCGACAGAGCGGCGATATCACCATCGGTGAGATGGGTGGCGTGCACCGCGACCGTATTCGGCGTCAAAGCCCCTGCGGCGGAGAGCAGTTCGGTCGGCGTATGTCCGGTGTGGTTACGGCACTCCTCGTTCTCACGCGGCTGCTCCGACAGATGCACGTGCAGCGGCCGATCGCCCACGGCCTCGACCACGATCGGAATCTGCTCGGCGGGCACCGCGCGCACCGAATGGATGGCCGCACCGACCCGGACGAGATCACCGACCGGACGGAACGACCCGAACCGCACTGCCCACGCCTCGGCGTCCCCGTCGTCGAATCGCCGCTGCACGCCCTCGGTCGGCTTACCGAAACCGCCTGCCACATAACAGGTGTCGAGCAGGGTCAGCCTGATCCCGGCGTCCGAGGCCGCGGCCACCAGTGCGTAGGAGAAGGCATTGGCCGCGTCGTAGCGCCCGGCCCGGGCCGGATGATGCAGATAGTGGAATTCGGCCACGCTGGTGTACCCGGCGAGCACCATCTCCGCGTACACCGCCCGCGCCAGCCGATAGTAGGACTCCGGCTCCAGCTTCCCGGCCACGGCGTACATCCGCTCCCGCCAGGTCCAGAAGCTGCCCCGATCGTCGGTCGTGCGTCCCCGCAGCGCGCGATGGAAGGCATGCGAATGCGCATTCGCGAAGCCGGGCACGACCATTCCGGAAAGGATTGTGCCACTGGGCTTCTCGTCGGCGCGCACGGACCGGATGACGGTCCCGTCGAGATCGATCCGGACGTTCTCGGCCACCCCGTCGGGCAGCCACGCCCGCCGGCACCAGTAGGTGCTCATCCCGCCAACCTCCGCAGCACCCGGGCCAATTCCCGTGCGCCGTGGTCGATATCGGCGGGTTCGGCGTATTCCTCCGGCGAGTGACTGATACCGGAGGGATTGCGGACATACAGCATGGCCGTCGGCACATGCGACGCCAGCACCGCGGCATCGTGGCCCGCACCCGTCGGCAGCACCGGCGCATCGCCGAGCAGCCCGACCAGCTCATCGCGCAGCGCCGGATCGAATGCCGCTGTCCCCTCGTAGGATTCCTCGCCGACCTCGACCGTGCACCCCTCGAGCTCGGCCGCCTCGCGCGCGGTCTGCGCGATCCGGTCCACCAGATCGTGAACGACGCCCGGCTCGGGCACCCGAGCGTCGAGCCAGACATCCACCCGCGAGGCGATCACATTGGTGCCGCCCGGCGTGGGCACGATCCGCCCGACCGTCGCCCGGGCCTGCGGCACGCTCGCCGCGAGTCGCCGTGCGGCCGCGACCAATTGGGCCGCGGGCAGCATCGGATCGCGGCGGTCGTCCATCAGCGTCGTCCCGGCGTGATTGCCCTGTCCGGCGAAGCTGAACCGCCACCGCCCGTGCGCGATGATGGCGCTGCCGACCGCGATCGGCGCATCCAGGTGGATCAGTCCCTTGCCTTGTTCCACATGCAGTTCGACGAATGTGCCGATGCGCCCGAGGGTTTCGTCGTCGCGACCGAGGTGCTCGGTGTCGAAGCCCGCCGCCCGTGCGGCGTCGGCGAAGCTGTCGCCCTCGCCGTCGCGCAGCGCGAGCACCCGTTCGGGCGCGATGGCCCCGGTCAGCAGCCGCGAGCCCAGGCACGGCACCCCGTAGCGCCCGCCCTCCTCCTCGGCGAATACCACCACCGCCAGTGGACGACGCGGTGAAAACCCTTCCGCCCGAAGCTCATCCAGCGCGGCGAGCGCGCTCACCACCCCGAGCGGACCGTCGAACGCCCCGCCGCCCGGCACCGAATCCAGATGACTGCCCGTCACCACGGCATTCGGGCCCGGTTCGCCCAGCCACGCCCAGATGTTCGCATTGCGATCGGTGTGCACGGTCAGCCCGCGCGCCCGCGCGGCCGCGGTGAACCATTCCCGCAGTTCGAGTTCGGCCGGTGCGAACACATGCCGCGAATAGCCGCCGCGCGCCGGATCGGCGCCCAGCCGCTCGATCTCGGCGAGCAGCCCGTTGGCGCCGTTCACTTGTCCCACATCGGAATTCGCACATCCTGCTCCCGCGCGACCGTCTCCGCCTCGTCGTATCCGGCGTCGACATGGCGGATGACGCCCATGCCGGGATCGTTGGTGAGCACGCGCTCGATCTTCTGCGCCGCCAGCTCGGTGCCGTCGGCCACGGTGACCTGCCCGGCGTGGATGGATCGGCCGATGCCGACGCCGCCGCCGTGGTGGATCGACACCCAGGTCGCCCCGGACGCGGTATTGATCATCGCGTTGAGCAGCGGCCAGTCGGCGATGGCGTCCGAACCGTCGGCCATCCCCTCGGTCTCGCGATACGGCGAGGCCACCGAGCCACAGTCGAGGTGATCGCGGCCGATCACCACCGGCGCGGCCAGCTCACCGCTGGCGACCATCTCGTTGAATCGCAGTCCGGCCTTGTCCCGTTCGCCGTAGCCGAGCCAGCAGATCCGCGCGGGCAGGCCCTGGAACGCGACCCGCTCCCCGGCGAGGCGAATCCAGCGCGCCAGCGATTCGTTCTCCGGGAACAGCTCGAGCATCGCGCGATCGGTGGCCGCGATATCGGCCGGATCGCCCGACAGCGCCGCCCAGCGGAACGGTCCCCGGCCCTCGCAGAACAGCGGCCGGATATAGGCGGGCACGAAACCGGGGAAGTCGAAGGCGCGCTCGTAGCCGCCCAGCTGCGCCTCGCCGCGAATCGAGTTGCCGTAGTCGAACACCTCCGCGCCGCGATCGAGGAATCCGACCATCGCCTCGACGTGGGTGGCCATGGATTCCCGTGCGCGACGGGTGAATTCGTCGGGTTTCTTGGCGGCGTAATCGTCCCATTCCTCCGGCGCGACACCGATCGGCAGATAGGCCAGCGGATCGTGCGCGGAGGTCTGATCGGTGACGATATCGACCGGTACGTCGCGGCGCAGCAGCTCCGGCAGGATCTCCGCGGCATTGCCGATCAGGCCCACCGACAACGGCTTTCGCTGCTGTTTGGCGGCCAGCACCCGGCGCAGCGCGTCGTCGAGGTCGTCGGCGATCTCGTCCAGATAGCGGGTCTGCACGCGGCGCTTCGCGCGTTCGGCGCTGGCGTCGATGCACAGCGCGACACCGTCGTTCATGGTGACCGCCAGCGGCTGCGCGCCGCCCATGCCGCCGAGTCCGGCCGTGACGGTGAGGGTTCCGGCCAGGGTGCCGCCGAATCGCTTGGTCGCCACCGCCGCGAAGGTCTCATAGGTGCCCTGCAGGATGCCCTGGGTGCCGATGTAGATCCACGAGCCCGCGGTCATCTGGCCGTACATGGTCAGCCCGGCCGCCTCGAGACGCCGGAACTCCGGCCAATTCGCCCAGTCCGGAACGAGATTGGAGTTGGCGATCAGCACCCGCGGCGCCCACTCGTGGGTGCGCATCACGCCGACCGGCTTACCCGACTGCACCAGCAGCGTCTCGTCGGCGCCCAGATCGGTGAGGGTGCGGGTCAGCGCGTCGAAGCTGGCCCAATTGCGCGCGGCCTTGCCGCGGCCGCCGTAGACGACCAGATCCTCGGGACGCTCGGCCACCTCGGGGTCGAGGTTGTTGTGCAGCATGCGCAGCGCGGCCTCTGTCTGCCAGTTACGAGCGGTCAGCTCGGTTCCCCTCGCGGCACGGATGGTTCGGGTCGTCACAGGTTCACCTCTCGATCGAGTACTTCGTTGACGGCGCCGGCGCGGATCAGCTCGACGACCGCGGCGATCTCCGGGGCCACATGCCGGTCCGGGCCGGGCCCGGCCACCGCGGTGCGCACCAGATCGCGCACCGCGCCGGTCACCGGCGCGGGAGTCAGCGGCGCACGCATGTCCAGAGCCCGTGCGGCCGTGAGCAATTCGATGGCCAGCACGGTGGTCAGGCCGTCCACCGCGCGGCGCAGCTTGCGCGCGGCCGACCAGCCCATGGACACATGGTCCTCCTGCATGGCGCTGGACGGGATGGAGTCCACCGAGGCGGGCACCGCGAGCCGCTTGAGCTCGGAGACCACGCCCGCCTGGGTGTACTGGGCGATCATGTAACCGGAGTCCACGCCCGGATCATCGGCCAGGAAGGCCGGAAGTCCGTGGGAGCGGTGCACATCCAGCATCCGGTCGGTACGGCGCTCGGCGATGCTCGCCACATCCGCCGTCGCGATCGCCAGGAAGTCCAGCACATAGGCCACGGGCGCGCCATGGAAGTTGCCGTTGGATTCCACCCGCCCGTCGGACAGAACCACGGGATTGTCGATGGCCGAGGCCAATTCGCGCTCGGCGACAGTCGCGGCATGGGCGACCGTATCGCGGGCCGCACCGTGCACCTGCGGGGCGCAGCGCAGCGAATAGGCGTCCTGCACCCGCGGGCAGTCATCGCCGCGATGGCTCGCGACGATGCCCGAATCCGCCAGCACCGCAAGCATTCTCGCTGCCGACTCCATCTGCCCCGGATGCGGCCGCAGGGTGTGCAGATCGGCCGCGAACACCCGGTCGGTGCCCAGCAGTGCCTCGACGCTCATCGCCGCGGTCAGGTCGGCCAGATCCAGCAGCTGCCGCAGATCCGCCAGCGCCAGCAGCAGCATGCCGAGCATGCCGTCGGTGCCGTTGATCAGCGCCAGGCCCTCCTTCTCGGCCGGCACCAGCGGTTCGATGCCCGCCGCGACCAGCGCGGGACCCGCCGCGACCAGCGCCCCTTCGACGCCGAAGACCTCGCCCTCGCCCATCATCGCCAGCGCGACCGCCGACAGCGGCGCCAGATCGCCCGAGCAGCCCAGCGATCCGTATTCCGGCACCACCGGAACCAGCCCGCTGTTGAGCAGCCGGGCCAGGGTCAGCGCCGTCTGCGGCCGCACGCCGGTATGCCCGCTCATCAGCGTGCGCAGCCGCAGCAGCATCATCGCGCGGACCACCTCGGGCTCCACCGGCGTCCCGGCCCCGGCCGCATGCGAGCGGATGAGCGAGCGCTGCAGATCCACGCGGCGTTCGGGGGCGATATGGCGCAGCGCGAGCGCGCCGAAGCCGGTCGAGATGCCGTAGGCCGGACGCGTGCCGCGCGCGAGTTCGTCGATGTGCTCGCGCACCGCGGCCAGGCGGTCCAGCGCGTCGTCGGCGAGGGTCACCTCGCTGCCCTCGCGGGCGACCGCCACCACCTGCCGGGCGGTCAACGGCGTCGTGCCGACCAGCACTCGGTCGATTCCGATTCGCGTCATGCACACATTCCAGCCGCTCGACCGGTCCGGATCGAGCAACCGAGACATGAATCTGTCTGGTATCCCAGACAGTTGCTACTCTGAGGCCCGTGGGCACCAGTAGTGACGTACCCGGCCTGCGCCGCGGACTGCAGGTGCTCGGCGTGCTCGCCAGGCGCGCTGGGCCGGTTCCGGCGGCGGTGGTGGCGCGCGAACTGGGTCTGCCCCGATCGACGATCTATCACCTGCTGAGCGAGTTGCAGGCGGCCGGATATGTGGCGCATCTGCCCGCCGAACGCAAATACGGGCTCGGCATCGCGGCCTTCGAACTGGGTTCGGCCTATCTGCGCCACGATCCGCTCGAACGGGTGGCCGCGCCGCTGCTCCGCGGCCTCGTCGACACCGTCGGACTGACCGCACATCTGGGCGTCCTGCACGGCAACGAATCGCTGTATCTCATCGAACAGCGCCCGCCGCGGCCGCAGACCCTGGTCACCGATGTCGGCGTGCGCCTGCCCGCGCATCTGACGGCGACCGGTCGCGCGATGCTCGCCCATCTGACCCGCCCGCACGTGCGCGCGCTGTTCCCCAGCCCGGCCGCCTTCCCCATGCGCACCCAGCGCGGCCCGCGCAGCCTGGCCCCACTGCGTCAGCTGCTGCGCGCGGAGGGCGCGCGCGGCTGGTCGGTCGAGGACGGCTTCGTCACACCGGGTTTCGCGACGGTCGCCGCCGCGGTCTTCGATCACGGCGGGCGGCCCATCGCCGCGGTCGGGGTCACCACGCGCCACCACTGCCCCGACGAGACGGTCGTCTGCGGCCGGGACTGGCCGGAATTGGCCGCGCAGGTCAGGACGACCGCCGACGCGCTCACCGCCGCCCTGGACGGCCGCCGCCGAGTGCCGGGATAACGCCTGCGCGCGAGGGTGAATCGAGTACCGCACTACTCGCGATCCGAGTCCCGAACCGGCGCAGGCTCGAAATGTGGCTCAACACAAACTCTTCTGCATTCCGGGCACCTGGGAGGCCGTGGCGGCGGCCGAGCGGCTCGGGCGGATCGAGCCGGGTTCGGAGATCGGAATGCTCACCGGTGTCACCGATCTGCTCGACCGCACGATCTTCGATGTGGTCTATGTCAACTATCCGGCGAGTGTCGGTCCGATACCGGGCGGCGGCGAGAGCGTGCTCGACGCGCTCGGCCACCCGTCGTATCGCGCCTCGCGCGATATGGCGATCGCCGAGGTGATCCGGCTGATCCGCGCGCACGAGGGCAGTTTCGGCCTGCTCGGCTACAGCCAGGGCGGGGCGGTCGCCTCGCTGGTGGGCCGGGAGCTGGTGTCGGGGTCGCTGCGCGCCCGCATGGGCGACTGCCGCTGGCTCCATGCCATCGCCTCACCGCACCGGGCCTCCGGCCAGACCTTCCCGCTCGGCAATCAGCTTGCCGGACAGGGCATTTCCTGCGATCCCACGGCCGATACCGGCAGCATCGACTGGTTCGACTACTGCCTGCCCGGCGACATCTACGGCGACGCGGATCCGGCCAGCACCTACCTGCGGCTGGGTTATGAACTGGCCGTGGAGCTTTCGCTGGTCGACCCGTTCGCCATGATCGCCGCCCTCGCCGAGGGCCTGCTGCGCGGCGGGCTGCGCGCGGCGATCACCGAACTCGGCGAGGATCCGCAGTCGATGATCCACAAGGTCGCGGTCACCGCCGCCACCCTGGTCACCTTCCAGCAGACCTTCCCGCACGACAAGTACGGTGTGCGCGAGATCGTTCCGGGCCTGACCGCGCTGCGGCATTCGGCCAATCATCTGAACTTCTGGGGCCTGCGCACACCGGTCACCGACGATATCCGGCCACCGGTGACCGCGCTGCTCTACCGCTGAGCGGCCCTACCCGCAGGCCGCCAGGTCGCCGGGCCCGTCACCACGTCGGAATCCGCGGAAGCCGAGGGCGCCGCCACCGCCGCCCCGACCAGTCCCACGGCGAAGATCGTGCCGAATCGCAGCCCGGCGGAGAATGTGCGCGAGGAACGGAACATCATCATCCTTTCATTGAGCAACTACTCGGATTCGAATGTCTGTAACTCTCTGTAACGCTACGGCTGGGCAGACGTTATCAGAGCGGACCGGATCGATCACACCGACAGCGGCACCAGCCGATGTGCCCGGTCGAACAGATAACGTTCGGCGACGCGGGCCGCGACCAGCGAGGCCAGGGCGCTCGCCGCGAGCTGCATATACATCACGACAATCTGATAGCGAATGGCCGTCATCGGATCCACGCCCGCCAGAATGAGACCCGTCATCGCGCCGGGCAGACTGATCAGCCCGACCACCTTCGTCGCATCGATGGTGGGCGCCAGCGCCGTGCGCAGCGCCGACCGGCGGAACGGCAGAAACGCCTCGCGTGCCGACAATCCCAGGCACAGTCGTGCCTCCACCGCGGGCCGCGCCGCCCGCGCATCCTCGTGCAGCCGCCGCAACGCGACACCACTGGCCTGCATCGCCCCGGATACGACCATGCCGCCCACCGGCACCACGACCCGCGCCTGCGTGGAGATGATTCCCAGCGCGATCAGGACTCCGATGGTGAGCACGGACCCGAAGGCGACGCCGATCGTCGCGGCCCGGATCGCATGCGGCAGCCCCGCGCCTCGTCGACCGGCGACCTGCCCGGCGATGACGATCATCAACACCACCCAGCCCAGCGCACCCGGTAATCCGGTGTGCCGGAACAGGATCAGCAGCACCGCGCCGACCGCGATCAACTGCACCCCGGCCCGGGCGGCGGCGATCACCAGCTCGCGGGTCAACCCCAGGCGCTGCCGGTAGGCGATGACCGCGGCCAGTGCGACCAGGACCAGCGAGGCCGCCACTCCGCCCCAGCCGGGGACCGAAAGACCCTGTGTCACTGCGTATTCCGTTCGTCCAGTGCGCCCAGCGGCGTCAGGCGGCCGCCCTCGAGCATCCAGATGTCGTCGGCCACCGCGCCCACGAAACCGCTGTCGTGGCTGACCAGCACCGCCGCGCCGCCCGCGCGGCAGTGCGCGCGAATCAGCTCCGCGATCACCGCGGCCGCCGCCTCGTCCAGCGCCGAGGTCGGCTCGTCGAGGATCAGCACCTCGGGCTCCACCGCCAGTTCGCGGGCCAGGCACACCCGTTGCGCCTCACCGCCGGACAGTTCGGCGCAGCGGCGATGAGCGAAGGCCTCGGGCAGGCCCACCCGGATCAACAGCTCGGCCACCCGCGACTCGGCCAGCTCGGGGCGGCCCACCCGCACCTCATCGATCACGAGATCGGTCAGCAGCACCGCCTGCTGCGGCACCAGCCCGATGCGGCGGCGCAGCGCCAGCACATCGAGCTCGGTGATCGGGACGTCGTCGAGCAGGATCCGCCCGGCGGTCGGCTCGTCGAGCCGGTTCAGCAGGCGCAGCAGCGTCGTCTTGCCGACCCCGCTCGGGCCGACGACGGCCGTACATCTGCCGCCCGGCACGGTGGCGTCGACATCGGCGAACACCGCCATCGACCCGCGGCTCACCCCGACCCGTTCCAGAACGATGCTGCGCACGGCCCCACCCTGCCGCACATCGTGCGGCGGCGCATCATGGACCCGCGCGAGCTGAAGGAATTCGCGGTGGCGCTATTCGGCCATCGGGTTATCGGCATCTGTTCGCCGCGCGACTGGCGGCGCCCGGGGACCGGGATCACACGCGGCGGCATTGCTGTCGGTCATCGGCTTCGGCTGGTTGTCCCTCGGCACCTCGGCCGGGATCCGGATCTTCACCGCCACCACATGAATTCCCTTGTGGCCAACCGACAGCGACCTGACAAGTTGTCCTCGAGGGCTTCACAGGTTCAGGCGGTTTCTATTAAGAATGAGTTGGACAGCTGGTTGCCGGTGGCGGGTGTGGGCGCCCGTACTGGCGGGGTGTGTAGTGGCCCTGGGGTTTTCGGGGCATCTGGTGACGGGGACGGCGCATGCCGAGGCCCCGGTGGCGGCGCCGGGCATCCCGGACTGGGGGCCGATATTGAAACCGGCGGCACCGCAGGGTCTCTCGCCGATCGCGCTCGCGCAGCAGATGCGGGCCGCCATCGAGAACGTCTCGCCCGGAACGAATCCGGGTATCGAGGTCGTCGACACCGCCACCGGAACCGAACTGGCCTCCCTCAACGCCGATTCGCAGTTCTACACCGCCTCGGTGGTCAAACTGCTCATCGCGATCGATGCCGCGGACGGTCAGGGCGGGGATCCCGATCCCGCGACCGCCGGGCAGATCCGGCAGATGCTCTCGGCCAGTGACGATTCCGTCGCCGATGTGCTCTGGGACGCCGACGGCGGGGACGCGATCATCGACCGCATGACCGCGCTGATCGGCCTGCCCGGCACCCAGCCGCCCGACGATCCCGACCAGTGGGGCGAAACCCGGACCACCCCACGGGATATCGTGACCATCTACCACTACCTCACCACGGCCGCCCCGCAGCCCGAGCGCGATCTCGTTCTCGGCGCGCTCGGCTCGATCAACGAGGTCGCCGCCGACGGCACCGACCAATACTTCGGCATTCCGGCCGCCCTGCCCGGCACCGACTGGGCGGTCAAACCCGGCTGGATGTCACTGGATTCGTCGACGACGCTCAACACCACCGGCCTGGTCGGCTCGACCGCGGAACCGCTGCGCTACGCGGTGGTGATCCTGACCAGCCAGCCCGCCGGAATCAGCTGGACCACCGGCGGCGCGGCCCTCACGGCGGGTGTCGGTGTGTTGCGCACCACGCTCGGATTGTGAATATCGCCGCTAGCATGCAGGCGTGGCAAAACTGAAGGTCTCCGTCGATGTGCCGATCTCACCCGACCAGGCGTGGTCGCATGCGTCCAATCTGCGCGAGCTCGACAAGTGGCTGGTCATGCACGAGGCCTGGCGGGGCGAGGTGCCCGAGGATCTCACGCCGGGCACCGAGCTGGTCGGCATCGCCTCGGTGAAGGGATTGCGCAATCGGGTGCGCTGGACCGTGCACACCGCCGAACCGCCGCGACGGCTGGCACTCAGCGGAAACGGTAAGGGCGGCACCAAGTTCGGGCTGCAGCTGCTGGTCGCCCCGGCGGCCGTGGGATCCTCCGTGACCGTGGACATCGATCTCGGCGGGCGGCCGCTGTTCGGACCGATCGGATCGACGGTCGCGCGGGCGCTCAAGGGCGATATCGACCGATCGCTGGCGCGCTTCGTCGAGCTCTATAGCTGAGCCGAGAACAGCCATTTACTTAACTGATCTCTGACGGTTAACCTCGGCTCACACAGAGCAAGAAGGGAACGTCACATGCAGATCAACAACGCCGTTGCCGTGGTGACTGGCGGGGCCTCCGGGCTGGGCCTGGCGACCGTCCGCGAATTGCACGGCCAGGGCGCCAAGGTCGTCATCCTCGACCTGCCGTCGTCGGGCGGCGAGGCCGTCGCCAAGGAACTCGGCGCGGTCTTCGCCCCGGCCGATGTGACCGATGAAGAGCAGGTCGCCGCGGCCCTGAACACCGCCGAGGGCCTCGGCGCCCTGCGCATCGCGGTGAACTGCGCGGGCATCGGCAACGCGATCAAGACGGTGGGCAAGAAGGGCGCGTTCCCGCTGGCCGAGTTCACCAAGATCGTCAACGTCAATCTGATCGGCACCTTCAACGTCATCCGCCTTGCGGCCGAACGCATCTCGGCCACCGAACCGGTCGGTGAGGAGCGCGGCGTCATCATCAACACCGCCTCGGTCGCGGCCTTCGACGGCCAGGTCGGTCAGGCCGCCTACTCCGCGTCCAAGGGCGGCATCGTCGGCATGACGCTGCCCATCGCGCGCGATCTGGCGGGCCTGAAGATCCGCGTGGTCACCATCGCCCCGGGGCTTTTCCACACCCCGTTGTTCGCCATGCTGTCCGATGAGGCCATCGCCTCGCTCGGTGCCCAGGTCCCGCATCCGTCGCGGCTCGGCGATCCGGCCGAATACGCCTCCCTCGCACGGCATATCGTCGAGAACCCGATGCTCAACGGCGAGACCATCCGCCTCGACGGCGCGATTCGCATGGCGCCGCGCTGAATTCGGGCCGCGCCGGTATCAACCGCCGACGGCCGTCGTATCCGACAGGCGCACCGTGGTATTCGCCCCCGCCGGGACCGGATCGGTCTTGACGTGCACCACACCCTCTCGGTCCTGCGGGTCGTACCACCAGCCGTTGGGTGAGCGGTCGAAGTCGGCGCGGTCGGCGCGCCGGGTCAGCGGGCCGGCGTCCGTGCGGACCGATACCGGGCCGGAGCCGGTGTGCACCGTGAGCTCATAGCGCCGCGACTGCGGTTTGCCTTGGTAGTCACCGACACTCGCGCCGATCTTCACCTCGACATCGCCGGGCCCCGACTTCGGCGCGCGCACCTGGAAGCTCTGCGTGGCCTGCTGGCCTCGCTGATACGCGCGGGTCACTCCGTCGTCCTCGATCAGGTCGAAGCTGTTCTCGCCGGTCGGATAGACATCCAGGTTCAGCACGCCCTTATCGCGGGTCTGCCAGGAATGGGTCCCCTCGGGCCACATCGGCACCACCGCGCCCGCGCGCACGAACAGCGGCAGGGTGTCCAGCGGGGCCGAATAGCCGTTGATGGTCCGGGGCCCGGTCCAGGTGTTACCGGTCCAGTAGTCGACCCAGGTGCCCTCCGGTAGATAGATATCGTTGCGGAGTTCGGTGTCGTCGTAGACGGGAGCGACGAGAAGGTCTTTACCACTCAGGAATTCGTAACGCGCCCGATCGCCCCAGGTGTTCGGATCGTTCGGATACTCGAGCGCCAGCGGCCGAATCTGGCCCACACCGGTGCGATTCGCCTCGACCGAATAGGTATAGGTGTAGGGCAGCAGTCTCTCCTTGAGCTCCAGGTACTTTCGATTGATCGACGTATAGGGCTCGCCGTAGCGCCACGGCTGCTTATCCTTCGGCGCCCAGCCGTCCATCGACATGATGGTGGGCAGCAACGCCTTCCACTGCAGATCGCGGGTGTAGGTTTCCGGGCTGCCGCCGAAGATGCCGTCGACATCACCGGTGTTGTAGGCGATTCCGGACATGGTCGCGCCCGCGTAGGTGGGGATCTGCCAGTGGATGTAGTCGTAGGAACCCGACTGGTCACCGCTCCACATCACCGCGCAGCGCTGCGCGCCCGCCCAGCTCACCGGTGTCCAGACGAAACCGCGCGCGTCGCTATTGTCCTCGATCCCGCGATGCGCGGAATCGCAACCGTCCAAGGCGAATTCGTATCCGGGGCCGACCCACGCCACATCCAGTTTGCGCACCCGCACGCCCGCCTTGACCTCCTCGGCCTGATTCGGCAGGCCGTTCTCGGTCCACAGCCCGAGCTGCATATTGTCCTTGCGCAGCCCCTCGCCGGCCTGCGGCAGATTCTCGTAACCGCAGCCGTAGCCGTCGTTGACGAGCATCCAGCCGTTCGGAATCCCGTTTCGCACATACTGATCGGCGATGCCGACCGCATCGAGGGTGTGCCGCTCGCCGCGATTGGCGTTGTGCAGGTAGCAGTCCGAATCGCCCATCTCCAGCCCGTAGATCGGCGGCAGGAAGGGCCGCCCGACCAACGCGGTATAGGCGGAGATCACACCCTTCAGGCCGTCGCCGACCACATAGACCGCGTCGAAGCGATGTTCCTTGTGCATGGTGCGCACCGGATTAGCGAAGGTGTACTCGCCGGGCGCGAACGTATTGCGCAGGACGCCATATCCCTTGCTGGACAGGTAGAACGGCTGCGAATTCGGTGCGCCGCCGTCGTTCCAGTTGTCGTCGGCGAAGATGCGCACGGTCTGATCGCGGTGACTGAACCGCCCGTTCTGCTCACCGCCGCCGAAGAACTGCTCGTCACCGGTGCGGGTGAGGGTCTGGGTGGTGGTGTCCTTGGTCCACGACAGCGGCTGCGCCTCGGACCAGATCTGCCGCGCGTCGGCGGTATCGAACAGCGCGAATCGCAGCGGATGTTTATAGGCGCGCAGGGTGAGCTTGCCGGTCGAGAGGGCCCAGTAGTCACCCTTGTCGGTCCGCCGCGGCGTGACCGGCGGCGTCGTGTTCGGCAGCATGATCTTGCCCGCGGCCGGATCGGTGAACTGCCCGTCCGGCGCCAGTTGCACCCGCACGGCCTCCGGATTCGGGAAGGCGACGCGGACCGCGGCCGCCCCGGCGCGCAGCATCACCGCGGCACCGTCGGCGGATATGCCGGTGAGGTCGCCCAACCGGCCGTCGCCGGTATCGGCCCCGGCCGCGGGCAGGGCGACCAGGACACCGGCGGTGATCAGTAACCCCAGGGCCAGGTGCGCGAGTCTGCGCATAACGGTCCCCTCTCACGCGCGTACGAGCATCGGACGTCCGTCCTGTATAGCGGGTCCGACACGACTACATGTAGCGAAATGGACTGGGCTACAGCGATTTTCACTGTTCGTTCACGGGACAACCCCTACTCGGGCCGATCGCTCCCGGCCGAGCCCCGGCAGCACATCCGGCGCGCCCCCGCCGCCCTCACGGCCGATCCCGCAGGTCAGCCCGACACCCTGCGGCGGCGCGCCGTGCCGTCGGCCGAAGATCGGAAATGAGCCGACTTTACGGCTGGACCGGACATAGTGGACAAATCATCGGAGCGGACCCAGCGAAGGCGGTGTGGGAGTTGCTCGTGCGGATGCGGTCGCTCAATCGGCGACAGATGGCTCTCATAGCGGTCGGCGCGGTGGCCGTCCTGCTGCTCGGGTCGATGGTCCTCGGTGCCGGGCGCGGCCAGCCGACGGGACTGCCACTGCGGGGACTTCCCGGAGAACATGTCGGCGCGGCCGCCCTGCCGACACTCGAACTACGGGTCGACGCCCGCGGCCACGATCCGCACGCCGTGCGGCTGAAGCTCGACGGCACGGAGGTGACCGGCCGAATCGACGGCGACGCGGTGCTCTATCACCCCGAGCACCTCGCCGACGGCACGCATACCTTCGCGGCCGAGATCCCGCCCGGTGGGCCGTTCGGATTCCTGCGCACCGGACCGGGCGCCTTCGCGACGTTCACCGTCCGGACTACGCCGCCCGAATTGGAATTGGCCGCAGCACAGTCCGCCCCGACCTCGTTCCGGCAGCCGATGACTGTGCGCGGCACCGCGATCGGCGCCGAACGCGTCCGCATCGGCGAGCAATCGGTGACCCCCGGACCCGACGGGCACTTCGAGATCTCGCTGCCGCACGCCCTGGTCGGCGCGGAGGTGGTCGCGGTCGACGTGGCCGGTAATCAGACCGTCCGCAAGATCGAGAACGGCATCGATCTGGGGCATATGAAGGCCGTGCATGTCACCGCCCATGCCTGGACCTACGACCCGATGCGGGAGGGGGTCCTCGACCTGGCCCGGCAGGGCCGGATCAACACCGTGCAGCTCGATATCAAGGATGAGGACGGCATCGTCGGCTACGACTCCCAGGTCCCCCTCGCCCGCGAGTCGGGCGCGGTCGAGAAGCTCTACGACGCCCCCGCCGTCCTGCGCCAACTGCACGACCTGGGCCTGCGCGTGGTGGGCCGGATCGTGGCCTTCCGGGACCCCATCGTCGCCGACTGGGCCTGGCATACGGGACATCAGGACTGGGTCATCCAGGACCCGTCCGGCAATCCGTACTCCAGCCGATACGGCCCGATCGCCTTCACCAACTTCGCCCATCCCGCGATCCGCGACTACAACATCGCCCTCGCGGTCGAGGCGGCCCGCCTCGGCTTCGACGGCATCATGTACGACTACGTCCGCCGCCCCGACGGCCCACTGTCGGCGATGGCGTTCCCCGGCCTGACCGACAATCCGAACGCCTCGATCGCCGATTTCCTTCGGCAGAGCCGAGATCCGGTGCACGACGCCGGCGCGCATCTGAGCGCGGCGGTCTTCGGCATCGCGGTCAACAGACCGGATGAGATCGCCCAGGACATCACCCTGATGTCCCGCTACGTCGACTACATCGCACCGATGGTGTACCCCTCCCATTGGAACCCCGGCGAATACAACGTCCCCAACCCCAACTCCGAGCCCTACGACATCGTCCTGCGCTCACTCCAGGACTTCCGCGCGCGCACCGCGGGTTCGACCGCGATCATCCTCCCGTGGCTCCAGGATTTCAGCCTTGGCGTGGCCTACGGCGATGCCGAGGTACGAGCCCAGATCGACGCCACCCGGGCCAGCGGAATCGACGGCTTCTTCCTCTGGAGCCCCGAAGTGAGCTACCACGAGGGCGCGCTCGGACCGAACTGAATCCGCACTACCGCCGCCGAGCCCACCGCCCCCGAGACCGCCACTGCCCGCGCGGAATCCGATCACTGAGCCCACCGTGATGCAGCGCCAACCCCAACAGCCCCGCGATGACAAGTGCCGAAACCCCATACGTCACCCCCTTCTCGGCAAGATCCAGGATCAAGGCAATGACGAACAGAACAGCAGCAACGATGGCCAACATGATGGAGAGATACCCACGAGCCCCGATTCACACCTCCGCACCCGCAACCCCCCTTGCCCCAACGCATTCGGCCCCTGATACCGGTCGGCGCCCCGGCCACCGATGAGTTCGGCGATCCAACGGAGTCCACACCTACAGGCCCACAAGCTGTGACCACGGTAGGGAGGACCCCATGAGCACCAACGCATTACCGCCCGTCGTCGACGCCGACACCTGGCAGCGTGAACTCGACGCGCTGCGTATCCGGGAAAAGGCCGCGACCCGGGAACTCGACGCGATCGCCGCCCAGCGACGCCGCCTGCCGATGGTCCGGATGCCGGACTACACCCTCCGCGGCGAGGAGGGCCCGGTCCGGCTGCTGGACCTCTTCGGCGGAATGTCGCAGCTGATCGTCTACCACCACATGTGGTTCCCGGGTGAGCAGTGGCAGTGCGGCGGTTGCACCGGATTCACTTCGCAATTCACCCGATTGGAATTCCTGAACAACTACGACGCCCGCTTCGTCATCGTCACCCAGGGCCCGATCGACGAGGCCCTCGCCTACAAGCGCCGAGTCGGAAACAAGATGTCCTGGTACTCCACCGCCGACAGCCCCTTCGGCACCGACGTCGGCGCCCCACCCGCCGGCGGCTTCGCGGTCAACATCTTCCTCCGCGACGGCGACACCGCCTACCGCACCTGGCACACCACCGGCCGCGGCACCGAACAACTCAGCCACTCCTTCGCCCTGATCGATGCGCTGCCGTTCGGACGTCAGGAGCAGTGGCAGGACTCTCCCACGGGCTGGCCCCAATCACCCACCTACACCCGCTGGAGCGACTCCCCCGACATCGCCGCCGCCTACGGCGACCCGGATGCGTGAATCCCACTGAAACGCCGAAGGCCCGGTCCGCGTGGACCGGGCCTTCGGAAGTGGAGCTGCCGGGAATTGAACCCGGGTCCTCCGCCGTGTCACCAGGGCTTCTCCGTGTGCAGTTCGCTGAGTCTCTGCTCGGATCTCTCGGTCACGCGAACAAGCCGAGATGACGATCCCAGTCGCTGTTTGTTGTCCCATCCGACTCCGCGACCGAGCCGAACGGTGAGCCTTCTAGCTGATGCCAGTGACCGGGCCGAAGGCGAACCCGGGCTGACAGACCCGCTCTACTGCTTAGGCAGCAAGAGCGAAGTCGCGCTTGACATTAGAGTCGGCGCTTATAAGGTTGCAGCGACGCTTACGGTGGTCTCCTGCCTGCACCGACACGCTTCCCCTGAATCAACGTACGCAGTCGAAACCGTTCAGCCCCGTCTGTGTCACCGATCCAGATGACTCCCGGCTTGTGAGCCGGGCTATTCATTGTAGCAGCTTCGGTTGAGCGTTCATTCCGCGCCCTCCCCCCGGCGTGGCGCGGGCCGCGTCGCCATACCCGTTCGGGCGCACCGGCTTTCATGCCGTGGCGATGAGTGCCACCGAACCCAATGCCAGGGCCATGCCGATCTTCTGCAACGGGCCCACCCGCTCCCCCAGCAACACCATCGCCAACAGCACGGTCGCGGCCGGATACAGGGAGCCGACGACGCTGACCAGCGAGAGCAGCGAGCCGTGGAAGGCGTAGAGCATCGCGACGTTGGCGATCACGTCCAGCACACTCACATAGGCCGCCAGCCGCAGTGGTTTCCCGGTCGGAGCCCGGAAATGGCCGGTGGCCACGGCCGCGATCCACACCACCAGGGTCGCGGCGACGCGGGAGGAGACCAGCGGCCAGAGCCCGGCCGGGCCGGCGGCCGCGTGCAGGAATACGAACGCGAAGCCGAAGGCGATGCCCGAGCCCACGGTCAGCAGCGCCACCCGCCGGTCGAAGCGCAGCTCCCGGCCGCCGGTGATCTCCTCGGTCACATCGTCGGGCGATTCCTTGCTGACCAGCGCGACGGCCAGCACCGCGCAGCCGATGCCCACATAGGCCGCCGGATTCGCGCGTTCCCCGGACAGCAGGCCGATCACCACCGGAACCCCGGCCACCAGCACCGCGGTCAGCGGCGATACGACGGCCATCGGACCGCTGGCCAGCGCCGCGTAGAACCACCACACGGCCAGCCCGCCGGCCACGCCCGCCGCGGCGCCCCAGGCCAGCGCGCCCACGTCCATCCGCGCGTCAACCAGCGGCGCGATCGCCACCATGAGCAGTACCGACAGCGGATAGGACACGATGACGACGCGCAGCGCGGAAACACGCCGCGAGGCGACCCCGCCGACGAAATCACTCACCCCGTAGCCGACGGCGGCGAGCAGGGCCAGCAGGACCGCGGTCAATGCATGCCCTTGACCCGACGGCCCAGCTCGCGCGTCACCTCCCGCTCCGCGGTGCGACGGGCCAGGTCGTGGCGCTTGTCGTAATCTTGTTTACCCTTGGCCAGCGCGAGTTCGACCTTGACCTTGCCGTCGGAGAAGTACATCGACAACGGGACCAGAGTCTGCGAGGACTCCTTGGTCTTACCGGTCAGCTTGTCGATCTCACGCCGATGCATCAGCAGTTTGCGGGTGCGTCGCGGGGAGTGATTGGTCCACGTGCCGTGCCCGTATTCGGGGATGTGCAGCCCGCGCAGCCACACCTCGCCGTCGTCGATCGTGGCGTAGGCGTCGACCAGCGACGCCTTACCCTCGCGCAGGCTCTTCACCTCGGTACCGACCAGCGCGACCCCGGCCTCGAACGTCTCCAGGATCGTGTAGTTGTGTCGCGCCTTCCGATTGGTGGCGATGACCTTGCGCCCGGTCTCCTTCATAACGACCAAGAATAGTTGCCGGGAGCAATCGTTTATTCCGCGCGTTCGCCGAAGGCGGACTACGCGCCCGCTGCGATGGTCCTGAGCTGTTCGAGCCCATCACGAATGTGGTCGGCGAAGGTCAGTTCGCGCGGGCCGTCCTGCCAACGTTCGAATGCGATCTTGAAGACCGCGATACCCGCCTCGGCCGTCAGACTCGCGGCCGGATCGGGCACGCCGCGGGTCCGCAGGGCCTCGGCCATGGCCGAGGAGAGCGCGGCAAGTTTGATCAGCTCACGTTCGCGCAGGCTCGGATTGGCGGCGATGACCTCTCGGCGCTGCCGGGCGTATTCGCGGCCGTTCTCCATTTCGGTCGCGACGGCCACCACGGCCGCCGCGACGGCATCGAAGGGAGCGACCGAATCCGGCGCCCCGGCGACGGTGTCCACCAGGATCCGGTGCAGCAGCTGCTGTCCCCCGAACAACACCTCGCGCTTATCGGTGAAGTGCCGGAAGAAGGTCCGCTCGGTCAGCCCGGCCCGCTCGGCGATCTCCGCGACGGTCGTGCGGTCGAAGCCACGTTCGCGATAGAGCTCCAGCGCCGCCCGTTCCAGCCGGCCACGCGAATTGGGCTCCCATCGACTCATGGCTCCGATAATAGGCGATGGCAGCCGCTGACATTGAGTGTTACATTGATGTCAGTGGCTGACATAGTCCTGTCGAAAGGTCTTTCAATGCGCGTATTCGTCACCGGCGCAACCGGTTTCATCGGTTCCGCCGTCGTTCCCGAACTGCTGCGGGCGGGTCATGAGGTGGTCGGCCTGGCTCGCTCGGACGCCTCGGCGCAGGCCCTGGTGGGCGCCGGGGCCGAGGTCCACCGCGGGTCACTGGACGATCTGGACGGCCTGCGGGCCGCCGCCTCGGCCGCCGATGGGGTCATTCATCTGGCCTTCGTCCACGACTTCGCCAACTTCGCGGAATCGGCCCGCACCGATCTGCGGGCCATCGAAAGCTTCGGCGAGGCATTGGCGGGTTCCGGCAGGCCGTTGGTCGTCGCCTCCGGAACGCTCATTCTGCGGGGAGCCGAAGAGGAGCCGTCCGAACTCTTCGGTCCGCGAATGGCAGGCGTCCGGGCGACGCTGGCCGCGGCCGAGCGCGGCGTCCGAGCCTCGGTCGTGGGCCTGCCGCCCTCGGTGCACGGCGACTCCGACGCCGGATTCGTCCCGCGCCTGATCCAGATCGCCCGCGAGACAGGCGTTTCCGGTTATGTCGGCGACGGCGCCAACCGGTGGCCCGCCGTCCATCGGTTCGACGCCGCCACCCTGTTCCGGCTGGCCGTCGAAAAGGCCCCCGCCGCAACGATATTGCCGACGGTCGCCGACGAGGGCATCCCGACACGCACGATCGCCGAGGTGATCGGACGCCGCCTGAACGTCCCGGCGACCTCCATCGAGCCCGAGAAGACCGTCGATCACTTCGGCTGGATCGGCCCGTTCTTCGCCCTCGAGGGCGCCGCCTCCAACGCCTCGACCCGCGAGTTGCTGGGCTGGGAACCCACCCGCCCCGGCCTGCTCGAGGACCTCGAGCAGGGCTACTACTTCGACGAGTAGGGCTCGCGCGGATCCAGCACCACCTGGGTGCCGGGCACCGCGGCGACCTGCAGTGTGCGCAACCGCAGCAGCGCCGGATTCTCCTCGAGCAGCCGGGCGGTATTGGCCAGCGACCGCAGGGCCGCGGCCTCGGCGCGGGCGCGCTCGAGATCGGCGCGGCCGCGCTCCTTGGCCAGCACCGTCTCCAATGCGGCCTTGCGCAATTCGCCCGGCAGCATCAGGTCGCGGGCGCGCAGGCTCGAGACCCGGATGCCGAGGTCGGCGACCGCGGCGGCCGCCTCATCGGCGCCGGACAGCAGCGTCCGATCGGCAATCAGCTCGTCGAGGGTGTGCGCGGCGACCTTGTCGCGGGCGGCCTCCTGCACGGCGGCATACAGCACCGACTCGGGGTACTGCGCGCCGACGGTGAAAGCGACCGGATCGGTGACGGTCCAGGCCGCGACGAAGCTGGCCCGGAGTGAAAGGCCGTCGCGGGTGAGGAGTTCCTGCCCGTTGACCTGGGTCTGGCGCGGACGCATATCGACCGCGACCAGCGTGCAGCGCCGCTCGTCGTAGCGGTGACGGCCCGGCTCGAGCACCTTGTCGAGCGTGCCGTCGCGGTAGAGCAGCGTGCGCTGCCAATCCATGATGGTGATGTACATAACGGAACTCCTTCCCTCACAACGGATTCGGCATGGTTTCGACGCGGATACGCCCTGTCCGGTCACGATGTCGCGGCGGGGGCGTCCCCCGCACGAGGCGGGGAGCCCGCAGAGCCACGGCCTCGCGGACGACCGGAACAGGGCGCACCGGAAGGGAATTGAACCCCGGCAGAATTAAAAGGTCTGCGTCAACCAATGACGTGGCCCGCACCGGATATGGGGAACGCGGGCCGGAGATTCCGGTGCGCCCCTTGGTAGCGGCCCATCGACTACGGTAGATCCCGTGCCGTCCTCGGCGCGAGCGATTTTCGCGAGGCTGCGGGAGAATGCGGCTGCGACGGCGCCGCGATACCGAGCGATCACGGCCTCGGGCCGCATTCTCGACGATCTCACCGATCGGCAGCTGCGTGGTCTGCTGGCCGCCCTGTATTACGAGGACCCGTGGGTGAGGCATGGGCCGCCGAGCGAGAGGGATGGCGTACGGCGCTGGACTGGAGTCGGTAGCCCGCCCGTTCAACCGCCGGGCCGGACCTCCAGATACAGGATCAGCACCGAGATCCACACCAGCAGCAGCACCACGGTGGATGCGCGCGGGCGTCCGCGCACCGGGCGGGAGTGCGGTCGCAGCCAACCCGCGTCGACCGTGCCCTCGACCCGGCGAGTGGGGGCGCGCACGAAGTCCGGGGTGTCGTCGGGACCGGAATCGGAGCTCTGATCGTCGCTGCGATCGTCACCGCGGTGATCGTGGTGCATGGCGGCACACGCTATCCGGAGTGGGCTGTGCACGTGCGGGATTCGAACCGCACGCCGGATATCTCGAGCATTCCCCGCGCCTTATCCGCTCGGCCGCACCTGCAGGTAGAGGACCAGCACCGCCACCCAGACCGCCATCAGCAGCATGGTCGACAGGCGCGGACCGCCGAGCAGTTTCCGCGACCGCAGCCGACGAGATCGAGCGGGCCGGTCGGCCGTGAAGACGACGCTGTCCGCGGGCAGGCCGTCCCCCAGGATCACCTCGTCGTCACCGAGCGCCATATTCAACACGGTACCCGGATAGGCAGTATCAATAACGCAGTTCAGACCCCCTGGGCATGTCCGACCGAACCGGTCGATCGCCCATTTTGGACATGCACGCCGGAAGCACTTCCCGCGCAATCATTCTCGGCCGGTCCGATCAGTACCCTTCGTCAGGCGGCGGCTCGAAATCCCAGTCCGGCGGTGGTTCGTGATCCCAGTTGTCCGAGGGCGGCGGTGTCTGCTCCGCCGCGGCGAAGCGTGAGGGCGCCGGGGCGGGGCGAGTGCCGGACGACGGGCGGGACTTGGCCGCGCGCGGCGGCGCGGCAGCGGGCGCGGGCGCGTCGCCGCCCTCGGCGACCGCCTGCAGCACGCCCTCTCCGTATTTGGCGCGCTTGTTCTCACCGATACCGCTGATCGTGCCCAGCTCGTCGAGCGTCGTGGGCTTGCGAGCGGCGATCTCGCGCAGCGTCGCATCGTGGAATACGACATAGGCCGGGACGCCCTGCTCCTTCGAGACCGCGGCGCGCCAGGCCCGGAGGCGTTCGAACAGGCCGGCGTCGCCGGGGGCGAGTTCCGCCGCGAGCCGAGAGGTCTTGGCGCGCGGCGCCTTTGCCGCCTTGACCCGCTCGGGCTCGCGACGCAGCATCACCTTGCGACCGCGGAACAGCACCTCGTCGCTGTCCTCGGTGAGGGTGAGCACGCCGTATTCACCGTGCACCGCGAGCAACCGTTGCGCCAGCAGCTGACGAATCGCCCCGCGCCACTCCGTATCCCGCAGATCCGCGCCGGCGCCGAACACCTTCAGCTCGTGGTGGCCGTGCTGCACCACCTTCGGACTCGATTTGCCCAGCAGGATATCGATGATCTGCCCGGCCCCGAAGCTCTGGCCGCGTTCGCGTTTGAGCCGCAGCACCGCTGAGAGCACCTTCTGCGCGGCGACCGTGCCGTCCCAGGATTCGGGCGGATTGGCGCAGGTGTCGCAGTTGCCGCACGTCTCGCCGGGCTGGCCGAAGTAGGCCAGCAGCTGGGTGCGGCGGCATTGCACCGTCTCGCACAGCGCGAGCATGGCGTCCAGATGCAGCTGCAGCTGCCGCCGATGCGCCGCGTCGCCGTCGGAGTTCTCGATCAGCTTGCGTTGCTGCACAACATCATTGAGGCCGTAGACCATCCAGGCCGTGGACGGCTGACCGTCGCGGCCCGCGCGGCCGGTCTCCTGGTAGTACCCCTCCACCGATTTCGGCAGATCCAGATGGGCGACGAAGCGCACATCGGGCTTATCGATGCCCATGCCGAACGCGATGGTCGCGACCACGACCAGCCCATCCTCGCGCAGGAAGCGGGCCTGATTGGTCGCCCGGGTCCGGTTGTCCAGGCCCGCGTGATAGGGCAGCGCCGGAACGCCGTTGCGGGACAGGAATTCGGCGGTCTTCTCCACCGAATTGCGCGACAGGCAGTACACGATGCCGGCGTCGCCGGGGTATTCGGCCTGGATGAAGGAGAGGAGCTGCTGTTCGGGCCGGTTCTTCGGCTCGATACGGTATTGGATATTGGGCCGGTCGAAGCTCGCGACGAAATGCTTGGCGCCGGTGAGGTCCAGGCGTTCGGCGATCTCCTTGCGGGTGCCCTCGGTGGCGGTCGCGGTCAGCGCGATGCGCGGCACGTCCGGCCAGCGTTCGTGCAGCACCGACAGCGCCAGATAGTCCGGCCGGAAGTCGTGACCCCACTGCGATACACAGTGCGCCTCGTCGATGGCAAAGACCGCCACCTTCGCGCGGTCCAGCAGCTGCATGGTCGATTCCAGGCGCAGCCGCTCCGGCGCGAGATACAGCAGATCCAGCTCGCCGGAAACGAATTGGGCCTCGACCTCGCGGCGCTGATCCGGGAATTGGGTCGAATTCAGAAAGCCCGCCCGCACACCCAGCGCGGTCAGCGCGTCGACCTGATCCTGCATGAGCGCGATCAGCGGCGAGATCACCACGCCGACCCCGGGCCGCACCAGCGCGGGAATCTGATAGCACAGCGATTTACCGCCACCGGTCGGCATCAGGACGAGTGCGTCACCGCCCGAGACCACCTGCTCGACGATCTCGTGCTGCAGCCCACGGAAGGTGTCGTAACCGAACACCCGTCGTAGAACCTGGTGCGCCGCATCGGAATTGGCGGCCGCGCCGGCCTGATCGGAGGTCGTCTCGAGCGTCTCGGGGAAACTCACCCTGGCCATCCTACGGATCTGTGGTCGGTGCGAAAGGGGTTGGCGCACAGCCGCACCCTTTGTTGCACATCGCACCCTTTATCGAGCGGGTTCCGGCCAAAAGCGCGCCGGAAACATGAGAAGAAGGTGTGGCGCCGGAAACATGAGAGGGAAGTACGGCGCCGGAACCACGGGAAAGAGGTACCGCGCATCACTCACGCACGTAGTAACGCAAGGTCCCGTAAGCCGTGAGCGCCGCGAAGACGATGCCCACCGGCACGATCGTCATCGCCACGATCACAATGTCGTCGCCGGTGATGCGCGGAAACACCTTGGAGGCGAACAGATCACCGAGCGCCCGGTCGATCACCAGCGGCCGGGCCGCCAGCAATCCCAGCAGCGCCAGCACCGAACCGGCCAGCGCCGCGGCGACCGCCTCCAGCAGGAACGGCAGCTGGGTGTACCAGCGGGTGGCGCCGACCAGCCGCATGATGCCCACCTCGGTGCGCCGCGTGAACGCCGCGATCTGCACCATGTTCGCGATCAGCAGTAGCGCCGCCAGCGCCTGCAGCACCGCCAGACCGAACGCCGCATTGCGCAGCCCGTCGAACAGGCTCACCAGCCGGTCGACGATGTCCTTGTCGTTGCGCACGAAGCCGACGCCGGGACGACCCTGGAACTTCTGGAAGATCAGCGGATACTGCGAGGCGTCGGTCATCTTCACCCGCAGCGAGGCGGGCAGCGGCGACTGGCTCACGTATTCGGCCAGTTCCGGCTGATCCTTGAAGGTCTTCTCCTTGGCCTCGCGAATCGCGTCCTCGCGGTTGAGGAACTGCACGGTCACCACGCCGGGGGTCGCCTTCAGATCCGACATCAGTGTCTTGCACGGATCCTTGGAACAGTCCGGATCCGAGGCCGACACATCCTCGGTCATGTACAGCCGCACCTCGAGCCGGTCGAGGAAGTACTGCTCGGTCTTGTCGGCCATCCGCACGGCGAGCAGACCGCCGCCGACCATGGTCAGCGAGACGGCGATGGTCAGGATCATCGCGACGGTCATGGTGACGTTGCGGCGCAGGCCGTTGAAGACCTCGCCGAACAGGAAGCTGGCGCGCATTACCGGCCCACCCCGTACACGCCGGTGGCCTCGTCGCGCACGAGTCGCCCGCGATCGAGCTCCACCACGCGCCGCCGCATGGCGTCGACGATGTGGTTGTCATGGGTCGCCATGAGCACCGTCGTGCCCGTGCGATTGATCCGTTCCAACAGCGTCATGATGTCCTGACTGGTCTCCGGGTCGAGGTTGCCGGTGGGCTCGTCGGCGAGCAGGACCAGCGGCCGGTTCACGAACGCTCGCGCGATCGCCACGCGCTGCTGTTCACCACCGGACAACTCGCTCGGCAGCCGATCCGCCTTTCCGGACAGGCCGACCAGATCCAGCGCCTCGGGCACCGCGCGGCTGATGAACTTGCGATTCTTACCGATCACCTCGAGCGCGAAGGCCACGTTCTGCTCGACGGTCTTCTGCTGCAGCAGCCGGAAATCCTGGAACACACAACCGATGCGCTGGCGTAGCTTGGGCACCTTGCGCCCAGGTAGTCGATCGACCCGGAAATCGGATACGTGCACCTCGCCGGAGGTGGGCCGCTCCTCTTTGAGCAGCAATCGCATGAACGTCGACTTGCCCGAACCGGACGGCCCGATGATGAAGACGAACTCGCCCTTGGCGATCTCGACGGTAACGTTGTCCAGCGCGGGTCGCGTCGAGGTCTGATAGGCCTTGGTGACGTTCGTCAACGTGATCACGGGGAGCCAGTGTAGTCAGCGAATCGGCGACGTTCCTGTGACCACACTTCGCGATGCGAATTGTCGCAGTTACGCCACAGCCAACTCACCGGCCCGGGGTCGGCGTAATCATCGATTTCGTAATCGTATTCGCGATCGGGAAGTACCCGGCGTTGGTGGGCGTAGCGGGCTTGACGAACAGATACAGCACGAACGTGACGACCCAGACAGCAATGAGGATCGCCGTCGACTTACGCGTTTTCACTCATGCCTTCCCGGCGCAGCGCCGCGGCCACCCGCACGCGCAGCTCGCGACCGACTTCGAATTGTTTGCCCGGCAATGTCCGGGCGACCATTCTGATGTTCATCTGATCGACCGTGAGGTCCTCGAGGCCCATGACAGTGGGCTCGTCCAGCAGCAGCGTCTTGAGCCTGCGGTCCTGGAACGCCTGGGAGCCCACCTCGTGCAGGATCTCGTTGACCTTGGTGATGTCGGCGGTCGCCGGCACCGGGACGTCGATCGCGGCGCGGGCCCAATCCTTGGACAGATTGGTGACTTTCACGATCTGGCCGTTCGGCACCGTGATCACCTCGCCGTCGGCGTTGCGTAGCGTGGTGATCCGCAATGTGACGTCCTCCACCGTACCTTCGGCCGGTTCGGCCTGGCCGGTGACCGCGATGCGCACCACATCACCGAAGCCGTACTGCCGTTCGGTGATCAGGAAGAATCCGGCCAGCAGATCCTGCACCACGCGCTGGGCGCCGAAACCGACCGCGGCACCGATGACGGCGGCGGGCGCCACCAGACCGCCGATCGGGAAACCGAAGCGGCGCAACACTTCCAGGCCCACCAGGAAGTAGACCAGCGACAGCAACACCCAGGTGACGACCTGCGCCAGCGCGTGCCGATGTTTGGCCGCCTCGGAGCGGACCAGCGAATCGCTGCTCTGGAATCCGGCGTCGATCTTGCGAGTGATCCGATCGCGCACGGAGGTCGCGAAGCGGCTGAACAGCATCGCGCCGACCACATACAGCACGATCTCGAGGCCGTTGCCGCGCAGCCAGGAGGTGATATCGGCCCCGCTACTCGCCGCAAGCTGACCGGTCATCGACGCACCCGCCCGTCCATACCGTCCGGAATCGTTCCGTCGCCGAAATACACGTGTGACAGGCTACTACGGGTAACGGGTCGATCACACGTCGTGATTGCGCCGTGATTGCGGATACTGTGGCGTTACTCTTCGGCGCCCTGGCGCATGCGCCACCGGATGCCCTCCTCGATGAACGCGTCGATCGCGCCGTCGAGCACCGAAGTGGGGTTGTTCTCCTCGTAGTTGGTGCGCAGATCCTTGACCATCTGATACGGATGCAGCACGTACGAACGCATCTGGTTGCCCCAGGACGCGCCCTCGTTGGTCTTGAGCGCGTCCATCTCGGCGCGCTCCTCCTGCCGCTTACGTTCGAGCAGTTTGGCCTGCAGCACGCGCATGGCCGAAACCTTGTTCTGCAGCTGCGATTTCTCGTTCTGGCAGGTCACGACGACGCCGGTCGGAATGTGGGTGAGGCGGACCGCGGAGTCGGTGGTGTTGACGCTCTGCCCACCCGGGCCCGAGGAGCGGTACACGTCGACCCGGATCTCGGATTCGGGGATCTCGATATGGTCGGTCTGCTCGACCACCGGCAGCACCTCGACCTCGGCGAAGGAGGTCTGGCGGCGGCCCTGGTTGTCGAAGGGGCTGATCCGGACGAGGCGATGAGTGCCCATCTCCACCGAGAGCGTGCCGTAGGCATAGGGAATCTTGACCGCGAAGGTGGCGCTCTTGATACCCGCCTCTTCCGCGTAGGAGGTGTCGTAGATCTCAACCGGGTACTTGTGCCGCTCGGCCCAGCGCACATACATGCGCATCAGCATCTGCGCCCAGTCGGCGGCGTCGACGCCACCCGCACCCGAGCGGATGTTGACCAGCGCCTCGCGCTTGTCGTATTCACCCGACAGCAGCGTGCGCACCTCCATCGCCTCGACGTCGGCGTGCAGCGCGGTGCGCTCGGCATCGGCCTCGGCCAGGACCGAGGTGCGGGCGTCGCCCAGCTCCTCTTCGGCCAGTTCGTAGAGCACGTAGAGATCGTCGAGGCGCTCACGCAGCTTGGTGACGCGAGCCAATTCGTTCTGGGCATGGGACAGTTCGCTGGTGACCCGCTGCGCATGCTCCTGGTCGTTCCACAGCTCCGGATCGCCGGCCTGCTGCTGGAGTTCATCGATCCGGCGGCGCAGCTCGTCGATATCCAGCACCGACTCGATGGTCTTCAAGGTGGTGTCGAGTTCGGCGAGATCAGCGGAGACGTCAGGATGCACGATGCTCCAATCTACCGGGCGGCCTGGCCTGCGGTGAAATACGGCGAGCCCGCAGCGGGGCGTCAGCCCGATACGGCGCGTAATCCGCCGGGGCGGCGTCCGATCAACGCGTCGAGCGCGGCTGCGGTGGCCGCATCGGCGGGCAGGTCTACCAGGATGTGCTGATCGTCGTCGGCGGACAGTTCCAGCCGTTCGTAGGCCAGGCGCAGCGGGCCCGCCTCCGGATGGTTCATGCGCGTGACGCCGCTGTCGTCGGGCAGTCCGGCGACCGATGTCATGCGGTCGGCGAATTCCCTTCCGGCGGTGAGGGTCAGCTCCTCGATCAGCGAGACCACCATCGGATTGGACCGGTACGGGCCCTGTTTGAGGGTGGCCACCGTCTTGTCGGCCTTGTGCTCCCAGTCCGGATAGGCGAGGCGGGCACGCGGATCGGTGAACAGATAGCGCGGGAAGTTGGCGGGCAGGCCCGCATCGAGCTGACCGGTCGGGCCGACCAGCCGGCGATAGCCATCGGTGCAGGCCAGCACCTCGCCGAGCCGGTTGAGCACCGCGGCCGGCGCGGGCTCGAGCTGATCGAGCAGGGCTCGGACCGCCGGGCGCACAGTTCGATTGGGGTGCGGGCTGCCGTTGCAGCTGAAGCCCGGTTCCGCGCCCTTGGCCAACCGGTGCAGATGCACGCGCTGGCTCGGCGTCATGCCCATCGACTCCGCGAGCGCCGTGAGCACGGCCGCCGAGGGATGGCGGTCGCGGCCCTGTTCGAGCCTCGTCAGATACTCCACGCTCACTCCGGCCAGCGTCGCCAGCTCGGCCCGGCGCAGGCCCGGGGTGCGGCGGCGCGGGCCGGTCGGCAGGCCGACCTGCGCGGGCGTGACCTTCTCGCGCAGGCCGCGCAGGAACGCACCCAGATCGTTATCGCTCACTCCCCGACCGTACTTCGGCCGTCGAGCCCGGAGGGTGGCCCTGTCACTACTACGCTCGGCACGGCCTCCCCGCGTGATCATCCGCGCGGCAGAGTCGGGACAGGCGGCCGAGCGGCCGTCGTCCTCGATTCCAAGGAGAGCCGAAATGTCCAGCACCACACTGCGACTCGCGGTCGTCATCGCCAGCGTCCGGGAGGGCCGATTCGGACCGGTGGTGGCGCACTGGTTCGCCGAGCAGGCGCGGCGCCACGACGGATTCGAGGTGGACGTGATCGATCTGGCCGAGGCGACGCTGCCGCTGGCGCTGCCCGCGGTCTCGCCGCTGATCGAACCCGATCCGCCGCGCCCGGCGGGCATGGTGGATCTGACCCGCCGACTGGGCCTGGCCGATGCCATCGTGATCGTGACCCCCGATATCAACCGCAGTTATCCGGGATCGCTGAAAACCGCCATCGATTGGCATTTCACCCAGTGGGACCGCAAGGTCGTCGGCTTCGTCGGTTACGGCGGCTCCAGCGGCGGGCTGTATGCGATCGGGCATCTGCGCGAGGTGTTGAACGAACTCAACGCACACACCGTGCGTACCTATATCTCGTTCCCGCGCTACTTCGAACTGTTCGACGCAGAGGGCACGCTGCACGAACCCGCCGGACCGGAGGCGGCCGCGGCGTCGATGCTCGAGCATCTGCGGTGGTGGGCGGGGGCGCTGGCCGAGGCGCGGGCGGCCGCGATCTGAGCCTGTCCCACAGGACGTGCTCGGATTTTGCGGTTATCCTGACTGCCGACTTCGGTTAGCCGAAAAGAGCAGGTCCCGGAGAAAACAGGAGTGACATGGGATACACGGCCGAGCAGCAACAGGGAGCGTGGATCGAGGCGATCGCGATGGTCGAGGCCCTGCGCGCGGGCAACAAACCCCTCGCCCGCCAAGTCCTCACCACCAGCCCCCACCCCGCCCCCGTCCTGGACGGACTCCTACGCCTGACCTCGGTCCTGCTCCACAGCATCCCGCCCAATCAAATCGACAGCCTCCTCACCATCGCCTACCGCTCCGACCCTCCCCCACCAATCCCCCACCAGCCCTAGCCTCATCGGCACCCGAGGCACGAACGCTCTGCCCGTCGGAGACCACACCTGTGCTCCCGACGGCCCACCCGGTGTGCCATGCCCACCGCGCCCCAAGTTCCACCCGTCCGATGTTCTACCCCGCCCCACGTTCCACCCCGCGCCACCATGTGCCACCCCGCGCCACCACGTTCCATCACGTGCCACCCATGTCCGACATCCCCCACCACCCATGTCCCACCCCGCCCTACCCCATGTCCCTGAGCGAAGCGAAGGGTCAATACGCTTGCCACGTGACCGAGCATTCCCGTGATCTCGACCTGGCGCTGCAGTTGGCCGATGAAGCCGATGCGATCACCCGTGCGCGATTCGGCGCGCTGGATCTGAAGGTCGACAGCAAGCCGGATCTCACGCCCGTCTCGGATGCCGATCTCGCGGTGGAGAAGGCGCTGCGGGCGACGCTGGCGCGGGAGCGGGCCACGGATGCCGTACTGGGTGAGGAGTTCGGCGGCTCGGCCGAATTCGCGGGGCGGCAGTGGGTCATCGATCCGATCGATGGGACCAAGAACTTCGTGCGCGGGGTGCCGGTGTGGGCAACGCTGATTGCGCTCCTCGAGGATGGGGTGCCGGTGGTGGGTGTGGTGAGCGCCCCGGCGCTGGCCCGGCGGTGGTGGGCCGCGGCGGGCTCGGGCGCTTGGACCCGCTTCGAATCCGAAGCGCCCCGACCGATCTCGGTATCCGCGGTGCGTGAGGTGGGTGCGGCGAGCCTGGCCATCTCGAGCCTCTCCGGCTGGCGTGACCTGGGCTTGCGCGATGAGTTGATCGCCCTCACCGACCAGGTCTGGCGCACCCGCGGCTACGGCGACTTCTTCAGCTACTGCCTGCTCGCCGAGGGCGCGGTCGATATCGCGACCGAACCCGAAGTCTCACTCTGGGATCTGGCACCGCTGGATGTCCTTGTCCGCGAGGCGGGTGGCAGCTTCACGGCCCTGGACGGCGCCCCGGGCCCGCACGGCGGCAGCGCCGTGGCCACGAACGGCCTATTGCACGACGAGGTTCTGTCGCGGCTGCGCCCCTGAGTCGCCGTCACCCGAGACGCTTCAGCTGCGGCCACAGGGTCGACCAGTCCGCACGCGGAGTGCAGACGTCGAGTGGCGCGTCCTGTTCGTCGTTATCGATGCCGATACCGTTGTCGACGTGCCCTGCCGGTCGGATGTCGGCGCAGAACTCGGTGAGGCGCTCCTTGGGGATGCCGACCGTCAGGACGGGCGTGGCCGCGGGCGGCGGCCCCCACCACCAGTACGCGTTGTGGCCGCTGTGCGGAGTGGGCAAACCGTAAGCGGCGCCGAAGCGTTCGATGGCCCCGGCCTCGCCGTAGTTGGCCGTCAGGATCGGCGCCGAGGGGGCATGACGCGTCCGGGCCTCGGCGACCCGGTGGACGAACTGTGGCCAGCCGATGGTCTCGCCCGCATCGTAATTCACTGCCAGAACGGGTGAATCGCGCAGTGCGGGGACGGACAGCACCGGCAGGAACAGCACGGCCGACGTGGCGATCTGCACGGCGAGCGCGGGAACCAGCACCGCCCAGGCCTTTCGATGCCGGCCCAGCCACGCCGCCAGCGGAACCGACCCGGCGGCCAGCAGCGGTGGATACATTCCACCCAGGTAGTAGGCCTTACCCCCGGCCGCCAGGAACACCGCGAACAGCAGCACATACGCGACGGCGACCGCCCGATATCGAGGCTCCCGCCACAGCCGCCACCACCCGAGAACCCAGAGCGGCACCAGCAGCGCCCCCATCAGAACCAGCTGCAGCAGAACGAAATCCAGTCGAGAATTCGAGGTCCCCGACGAGCCGCCCGCGATGGCCCGGCTCAACTGCCACTGCGGCCAGCCGTTGCGCGCCTGCCACCACAGAAACGGCGCCCAGATCAGGACCGCGATCCCGATCGCCAGCGGGAAGTACCTGGTGGCGAACACCTTTCGCGGCCCGGCCAGTAGCAGCGCGACCACCAGCGCCGACGCGGGAAACACCAGCAGCACCTTGTTCAGCAGGCCGACACCCATCAGCACACCGACCATCGGCCACCACCGCGGATCACCGCCCTCGCGCAACAGCCGCAACACCACGACCACGATCGCGGACCACACGGCCAGATCGAAGGCCGTGGTCCCCAGCAGATGCCCCGCCCCCACGATCAGCGCCGACGACGCCACCACACCCGCGGCCAGCGTCTGCGCGCCGCGCCCGCCGCCCATTTCCCGGGCCGTCCACCCTGCGCACAGCACCACCACGACCATCGCCGCGATCGCGGGAATCCGCAGCAGCACCAGCGAATTCGGATCGATCGCCGCCATGGCCCGTGCCACCAGCGGTGTCAGCGGCGGCTGGTCGGCATATCCCCAGTCCAGGTGCCGCCCGGCCGCGAGGAAGTACATCTCGTCCCGGTGATATCCGTACCGATCGGCGAACGCCGCCATGACCAACGCGAAAACCGCCGCGACCCAGTACATTCCACCCCAACCTCTCGACAGCGCCCATCCCACCGCGAGGCCACCGACGAGGACGACGTGATCCCGCTCCGCCCCATGCGGCTACGACGGTGAACCCTACCGTCTCGCCGTCGACGGGACCCCGCGGCCGGGATGCGTGCGGGACCGCCGTCACCCGGCGGTCCCGGACCCGGATTTACCCCCGTTCGACGAGGGGGCTGTTATCGCGGCGAATTCCGGGCTATACCAGGAACAGCGCACGTCATCACGCGATTTGGGCAGTTTGCGATCGTCGTGTGTAAGCTGCCGCTCGACGGACTTCTTACTCTGGAGTAAGATAGACTTACTCGACAGTAAGATGCTGGGACGGATCACCCACCACCCGAGAAGACTGGTGATTATGAGCACTCGAGACACCGCAACGAAGCGACGTCCGGATTCCGCCGTCGGGCTGAATCCGCAGAAGCGCGACTGGATGGGCGCGGCCATGCGGGTCATGACGACCATCACGGGGTCGGAGCTCGCCGAGAAGTACAAGCTGCGCAAGCCCATCGACCGGATCACCTACGAGGGCGCCAAGACCGGTTTCCGCACTCTCGGCGCGGCCACCCGTGCGTTCTCCAAGGTCACCGGCGGCGGCAAGCCGAAGCGGCTGCCCGCCAACGAGTCTCGCAGCAAGGACTACTTCGACCTCACACCCAACGACGAGCAGAAGATGATCGTCGAGACGGTGCGCGAATTCGCCGCGGAGATCCTGCGCCCGGCCGCCTACGAGGCCGACGCCGCGGCCAAGGCCCCGCGCGATCTGCTCGAGCGCGCCGCCGAACTCGGCATCACGCTGATCAATGTGCCCGAGGAGCTCGAGGGCGCGGCCACCGAGCGGGGTGCGGTCACGAACTCCCTGGTCGCCGAGGCGCTCGCCCACGGCGATATGGGTCTGGCGCTGCCGATCCTGGCGCCCTCGGGTGTGGCTGTCGCGCTGTCGCAGTGGGGTACCGACGCCCAGCAGAAGACCTATCTCGGCGCCTTCACCGGCGAGAACGTGCCGCAGTCCTCGGTGGTGCTCACCGAGCCGCGCGCGCTGTTCGATCCGTTCGCGCTGCAGACCAAGGCCACCCGCTCCCCCAGCGGTTACCGCCTCAATGGCGTCAAGAGCCTGGTCCCGGCCGCGGGCGATGCGGAGCTGTTCATCGTCGGCGCCGAACTGGACGGTCGCCCGGCGCTGTTCATCGTCGAATCCGACACCCCCGGCGTGGTCGTCGAGGCCGATCCGAGCATGGGTCTGCGCGCGGCGGGCCTGGGCCGGTTGATCCTGGACAACGTCGCGGTCCCCACCGACGCGATCCTGGGCGCGGGCGATACCGCCCAGCATGCCGAGGATTACGCCGATGCGGTGCGGCTGGCCCGGCTGGGCTGGGCCTCGCTGGCCGTCGGCACCGGACAGGCCGTGCTGGACTACGTGATTCCGTATGTGAAGGAACGCGAGGCGTTCGGCGAGCCGATCGCATATCGCCAGGCGGTGGCGTTCATGGTCGCCAACATGGCGATCGAGCTGGACGGCCTGCGGCTGATCACGCTGCGCGGCGCGTCACGTGCCGAACAGGGTCTGTCGTTCGCCCGCGAGGCGGGGCTGGCCAAGAAGTTCGCCGCCGACAAGGGCATGCAGATCGGTCTGGACGGCGTGCAGCTGCTCGGCGGTCACGGTTTCACCAAGGAGCACCCGGTCGAGCGCTGGTACCGCGATCTGCGGGCCATCGGCGTCGCCGAGGGCGTCGTTCTCGTCTGACCCGACTTCACTACGGAGACTTCCCATGATCAATCTCGAACTCCCCAAGAAGCTGCGGGCCAGCGCCAACCAGGCCCACCAGGTAGCCCAGGAGATCTTCCGCCCGATCTCGCGCAAGTACGACCTCGGCGAGCACGAGTACCCGGTCGAGCTGGACACCATGGCCGCCATGGTCGAGGGCCTGGCCGACTCCGGCACGCAGGACATCTCCGGCGCCACCGGCGGCCGCAAGGCCAAGGAGGAGGGCGAGCAGCCCGACGAGCACGCCACCGAGCTGCTCGGAAACTCCAACGGCGGCAATATGTCCGCCCTGCTGAACGCCCTCGAGACCTCATGGGGCGATGTCGGCCTGATGCTGTCGATTCCCTATCAGGGTCTGGGCAATGCCGCGATCGCCGCGGTCGCCACCGATGAGCAGCTGTCGCGCTTCGGCAAGGTGTGGGCGGCCATGGCCATCACCGAGCCGTCGTTCGGCTCCGACTCCGCGGCCGTGTCGACCACCGCGGTGCTCGACGGTGACGAGTGGGTTCTCAACGGCACCAAGATCTTCGTGACCGCCGGTTCGCGCGCCACCCATATCGTGGTGTGGGCCTCGGTCGACAAGTCCAAGGGCCGCGCCGCCATCAAGTCGTTCGTGGTGCCGCGCGATGCCAAGGGCCTCACCGTCGCTCGCCTCGAGCATAAGCTGGGCATCAAGGCCTCCGACACCGCGGAGCTGCGCCTCGAGGACTGCCGGATCCCGAAGGACAACATCCTCGGCAGCCCGGAAGTCAATGTGGAGAAGGGTTTTGCCGGGGTCATGCAGACCTTCGACAACACCCGCCCGCTGGTGGCCGCCATGGCCGTCGGCGTCGGCCGCGCCGCCCTCGAGGAACTGCGCACGATCCTCTCCGAGGCCGGCGTCGAGATCGACTACGACAAGCCCGCCAACGACCAGCACGCCGCCGCCGCGGAATTCATTCGTCTGGAAGGTGATTGGGAGGCCGCCTATCTGCTGTCCCTGCGCGCCGCCTGGATGGCCGACAACAAGAAGCCGAACTCCCTCGAGGCTTCGATGTCCAAGGCCAAGGCCGGCCGCATGGGCACCGACGTCACCCTCAAGGCGGTAGAGCTCGCGGGCACCATCGGCTACTCCCAGCGCACGCTGCTGGAGAAGTGGAGCCGCGATTCGAAGATTCTGGACATCTTCGAGGGCACCCAGCAGATCCAGCAGCTGATCGTGGCTCGCCGGGTCCTCGGCTTGTCGAGCGATAAGCTGAAATAAGCTGTAGCACAACGGAAAACCGGTGCGAGTCCACATCAGGACTCGCACCGGTTTTCTCGTTCCGGACCAACTTCGTGTGATCATGATTCGCGGAGCTCATCCTCGAACCGAAGTAACTGGGCGAGCGGATCTCAGGCTGCGGTTGGTTGGCGGTAGGCCGCCCACTGGTTCTCGGCGCGCTTGGCCTGGCCCGGGGTGAATTCGGTTCGGCAGTTGTCGGGGGTGTAGTTCATATGGTTGTGCACGGGGATATCGGAGTCGGACCCGCAGCTCTTGACGCCTTCGGTGCATTCGGTGGCGGGGTCCGCCTCAGCCGGGGTGTCGTCGACCTCGTCGCCCGGACCAGTGCACCCGCCTTGGAAGGGGTGGTAGAGCCCGAGCCAGTGCCCGATCTCGTGGGTCGCGATCTTGCCGGTGTTGTAACCGGTCAACGACCCGCCAGGGAGGGTCGTGTACTTGACCACGACCCCGTCCAGTTGCGGCTTGGCCCGATAATCCGCGGGGAAGGTCGCGAACCCCAGATAGCCTTCGCCAACGTCGTTGAGATACAGGTTGAGTGCGTTCTTGTCGCCCTTGCGCAGCTTGGGTTTCATCTCGTTGTAGACCGAGCTGGTCGGAGGGGCCGTGAACCAGGACGAATTGTCGGTCTCGTCGGTGCCCATGAGCTGGAAGGTGAACATCGACAGCGGGGAGGCGCCGAAGTCCTTGTTGAGCTGCTCGATCTGCTGTTTGATCTGGTCGGCGGACACTTTGCCCGCTTCGGCGCTGCGAATCACGTGGACGTGCACCGGGATCCGCACGTCGGTCAGCCTCGCCTGGACCTGGCCGTCGGCACCTGTCGTCAGCTCACCGGAAGTCCCCTGCTGGTTGTCGGAGTCCTTCTTCAACTTGTCCTGCTCGCTCTCCTTCTCCTTGACGACCTTCGATTCCGCGGGGGTGTCGTTGTCCACCTTCACCTCGTCGTCCGGTGTCTGCGTCTGGCAGGCGGCCCGTGGGGGAGGCGTCAGCGGCGTGCCGACGCTCGACGCGGTCACGAACGCTCCAGTGAGAGCCAAACCGAGCAGGACAGGAGTTACCTTCCGCCGCACGCACACACCTCCGTGTCGATCCAACCGGAAACAAACCGGAAACAAATCACATTCGTACCGGTCGGCAGCTCGGATGGGTCACCGTTTTCAGGCGCGATGCGCTGGCCGAGGAACAGGCCGCGCGGTCCAGGGCCTCGTCCGCCTCGTCGAGAACAGGTTCACGCGGCCTCGTGGTAGAGGTGCTCGAACACCCCCTCGCTCAAGGTCACGCTCGTCAGCCTGGCTTCGGCGGTCTTCAGCAGGTCGAGTGCTACCGATGGATCCGATGATGCGGTGCGATACACGTGATAGAGCCATCCAGAGGCCCGCAGTAGCTCGACAACCGCCTTGTCGAAATCGGATATGGCATTCGTCAGATCGAGATTGTTCACGAGATTCCTTACACGGTACAGAAGAGAATGGACGCTACTCGCCCGCGAGACGGAATTCGAAAACTTGGGGTGGGATATCACTCACACCAGCGCAGGAGCGCCGGATATATGCCACAGACCCCGACACCGGACGACGGATGCCCGCCGAGGAGCCTTCGATCCGCGAGACGGTGAAACCCGAATCGTACTGATTCCTCAGAGTCAGCTCACTGTTCCATCATCTGTGTAGCGGAAGAATTGTTCGTGTCGTGCCGAGATCGGCCCGAGGAAGGATGGCACGCACATGAACGTTGTGACGGACACGGAGATCTTGGTCGCGCTTGCTCCGCTGCACTCTCTCGTCGCAGAACGTGCGGCGATGGCACGGGTGGTCGCTCGACTGCCCCGGACCGCCGACCCGCGGGAACTTGCCGAATACAGCCGATGCGGGAACAGGATGGCCGCGCTGGACACCGAGATTCTTCGCACCGCGGCCGAGGCGCTGCGCGGGATCGGACTCTCGCACGCGGCATGGGCGGTCGAGGCCGTAGCGGACAACCGCTTGGGATCTCGCTCGACCCGGTGAACAGCCGACTCCGACCACTGGATCCGAACCACCCTGCACGGCGAGATCCACTGCGGTGCAGAACATCCGCACATCAGCGGTTGTTCGGCCCGATAGGCTGTAGCGCGATGAAACCCGGTGTGAGCCCTCCCTGGCTCGCACCGGTTTTCGGTTGTTCGCGTCAGATTGGCCGGGCCGAGCGCGGCGGGGGTGGATCCTCCCCTCCGGGGCCCACCCGCACTGCGCGGCGACCGTTGTGAGCTGGGCCGCGTTGCTCATGGAACATCTTGTGGCAGTGCTGTTTTGTCGCGCGGACTGTGGACGTACTCGACTGGTTCCTAGCTCCCCCTCGCAGTGTGCGATGACGAAAGGCTACGAACGGCCTGCCAGCTCCCCCGACGCCGTTCTGTCCGCTGAAGCGGATAATCAGCACACGGCACGACACTATCATCGGGCGGTGGCTTCGTGCAGTCGCGCTCGAGTGAAAGTTATTGACAGCTATAGCTAATGGGTTTCAGCGCCTTCCGACGTGGGGCTTCGCATGTTCGGAGCACGCTGTGCACCAACAGTTTTCATGGACGACGCCTTGCCTTTACCCCTTGGCCTCGCACTGAGGCTGTCCTGATAGGTCACCCATGGCCCACCGGATCCGTTCCCGCACAACCAGAGACGGGTACACGCCGCGCCGCGAACGGTTGGAGCCGAGCTCACAACGGGCAAGAGTCCGTGAACGATGGGTGGGTGCATTCGCGGCGCCGGATGCGGTTGGGCGCGTGGGCGATTGTCAGATAGGCATAGTTCGTTCGCCCGAGCTCATGCGGGCGGATCCGATCCGTCCCGAGGGGCGAGGTCCTGGAGCTTGCGGGCCTCGTTGACCATCGTGAGGATCGAGTCCAAGGCACCCGCGGACAGTCCGTCCGCGCGCATGACCAGACGGCGAATCTTGGCGTCGCGCAACGCGGTTGCCAGCTCGAGCTGAGTATTGACGCGCTCGGCTACCTCGTCGTTGAAGAAGTACTCGGGCGGAACCCCGAAGAACTCGGCGAGGATATCGAGCTGTCCGAGGGTCAGATTGCGCTTCTTCCCGGTGGCCAGCTCCCAGAGATAGGTGCCGGATATCGTGCCGCCGGTCACCTCCCGAATCTCGGTCGCCAATCGCCCGTAGCCCGGCCGCTTCACGTGATCCGGATAGAGCGCGCCGATCAGCTCGGTGAGCCGCTGGGCGATCTTCTGCACGAGCGGCCGATCGGCCAGTTCGTCGGCCATGCTCTACTCCTTCCCATCGATATATATGGTCCCCCTAGCGAATTGCGATCGCGCGCTCCTCGCGCTCGAGCACCCGCGTGGTCACCGCGGCGATGCGCGCGGATTCGTCCGGCCACCGCTGGCTCACCTCGTCATACCAGTTCTCGGCATGCACGCGATGCAGCACGTTCCAGGTGGCAACGGAAATCACGATCAATACGGTAACGAATCGGCGGCGGGTTCCACCAGGTGAGCGCCGCACCGGAAGTCCGTGTGGCATACCGAGACCGGTGCGAGTCGCCGTGACCCGCACCGGTTCTCGGGTCAGGGCACCAGCAGGTACCACTCCGCGAACGTTCCCGGGATCGGCCAGGCGGCCGCCATGAGTTTGGCGGGGCCCGCTCCCATCCACAGGTCGACGGTTTCGGTGGCGCCCGGCGCCGCACCGGCGTGGACGTAGACGTCCTGGATGCGTGGGCCCGCCGAGCCGATCCAGGCCAGCTTCACGTGGTTTCCGCATGGACCGCCCAGGTAGCCCCGCGGGGTCACATGCGCCAGCACGTGGCCGGGTTGGTCCGGGGTGGCCTCCAACGCCACATTGATCGCACCCGCGCAGAGCCTCGCCTCGCCGAAGGTGCCGAGCGTGGTGCCGATCGGGGTCAGTTGCGGTAGCGGATCGGCGTGGGCCGATGTCGCCGCCAGACCGGACAACAGCACCGCGATCACCATCGACACCACCACCGCAAGCATTCGCCGCGCCCTCATCAGTTCGATATCCCTTCCCACATAACGGCATTCGCAGCCGTATCAACCACTCCAACACGAATCTCCGCGCAACAGTGCCGCGGAGATCGTTTCCATAGTTACTGATAGGCGCCCGATGTCGTGCGGATGTTTAGGCATGCCTAACACGAAGCGCGACAGGTTGGCCGGATTTCTGTATCTCCGATCACACCCGGCTGCTAGCGTCCACAACACGTGGCCGGGTCGGTACGGTCATGCACAACAGGTGGTCCGGAGGTGGCGAGATGAGCCCTGTCCTGAACGAGTTGCGCCGCAAGGTCTTTCACGTGGCGGAGGCCGTGCGGGGGGTAGATGTGTTGCGGCAGCGCCGATTCATCGATCTCGGGAATCCGATGGAGACGCTGCGGACGGCACAGGAGTCCAAGGTGCTGGGGCCGCAGGCGACCATGGTGCGGCACGCCGCGCGGATGTGGCCACAGCGGATCGCGGTGATCGACGAACGCGGCGACATGACCTATCGCGAGCTCGACGAGGGATCCAGCGCCCTGGCGCGCGGGCTGAAAACCATGGGCATCGCGCCCGGATCGGTGATCGGGATTCTCGCGCGCGACCATCGCGGGCTGCTGCTGGCGATGATCGCGGCCGGGAAACTCGGTTCGCGCCTGGCCCTGATGAACACCGGCTTCGCCAAACCGCAGTTCGCCGAGGTGTGCCAGCGCGAGAAGGTCCGCGCCGTCCTGCACGACAGCGAATTCGCGGGCCTGCTCGACGCACTGCCGCCGGAACTCCCCCGGGTGCTGACCTGGGTCGACGAGTATGCCGAATTGCCCAGCGGTGCGGTGACTCTCGACGAGCTGATCGGCGCGAACTCCACCGACGAGCTGCCACTGCCGGAGAAGCCGGGCGGCTTCATCATCCTCACCAGCGGCACCACCGGCCTGCCCAAGGGCGCGCCCCGCAGTGCGGTCTCCCCGCTGTCGACCGCACAGGTCATCGACCGCATCCCGTTCCCGCATCAGGGCACGATGATGATCGTCTCGCCGATC
The DNA here is from genome assembly GCF_044454005.1 of Nocardia sp. NPDC051570. Classification (NCBI taxonomy): domain Bacteria; kingdom Bacillati; phylum Actinomycetota; class Actinomycetes; order Mycobacteriales; family Nocardiaceae; genus Nocardia; species Nocardia sp. NPDC051570. Next base: position 93,410 of record NZ_JBITDI010000004.1, read on the forward strand.
TTCCACACCACCGGCCTGGCGACCTGGCTGGTGGGCACGGGCTACGGCAATACCGTCGTGCTGACCCGACGCTTCGATGCCGAGAACACGCTGCGGCTGCTCGCCGAGCATCGCGCCGAGATGCTGGTCGCGGTGCCGACCATGCTGCACCGCATGGTCGAACTGGATCCGGCGATCCGCGGCCGATACGACCTGTCGGCGCTGAAGACGATCATGCTGGCCGGCTCGGCGCTGTCGCCGGAGCTGACGGTGCGCGCCACCGAGGCGTTCGGCCATGTGCTCTACAACCTCTACGGCTCCACCGAATGCGCGGTCGCGACCGTGGCCGATCCGCGGGATCTGGCCCTCGTCCCGGGTACCGCGGGCCGCGCGCCGATCACCTGCGAGGTGGTGCTGTTCGACGACGACGGGCGGCGCGTCCAGGGCCACGGTGTCCGCGGCCGCATCTTCGTCCGCTCCGGCGCGCCGTTCGAGGGCTATACCGACGGGCGGAACAAGCAGATCATCGATGGCTATATGTCCTCCGGCGACGTCGGGCACTTCGACGAGCACGGGCTGCTGTTCGTCGACGGCCGCGACGACGACATGATCGTCTCCGGCGGCGAGAACGTCTTCCCGCAGGAGGTCGAGAATCTGCTGCTGGAACGGCCGGACGTCTCCGATGTCGCGGTGGTCGGCGTCGACGACGCCGAGTTCGGCAAACGGCTGCGCGCGTTCATCGTGCCAGAGGCCGGTGTCACACCCGACGGTGAGGAGATCAAGGCCTACGTCAAGGGCAATCTGGCCCGCTACAAGGTGCCGCGCGAGGTGTTCTTCCTCGACGAACTCCCCCGCAATGCGACCGGCAAGTTACTTCGTCGCGAATTGATCGAGTATCGCGTCACACAGTGACGGCAACCTGTCGGTTATAACGCTACTGTCGGTCACAGAGACGCTGACCACAGTGGGGCCGAAGTGCTTGCTAGGGTTAGCACTGCACTGGATCTCGATGTTGCGGTCCGCCAGCCACCTCGGCGGTATCCGCGGAAGGTTGTGAACCTATGTCAGCTGCCCTTCCGTCAGCAAGCACTGCGCTCCGTAAGGCCGGCGATCTTGCTCTGGGTGTCAATACCATGCGCAAGCGTGGACTGTTCAACCCGCTGCGTCTGGATCATGCGCTGCGCTCGGCGGTCAATGTCGGCAAGTTCGGCCCGTTCGCGGGCGTGCTCATGCATGCCGCGCAGACGACTCCGGACGCCCCCGCGCTCCTGGACGAGCGCGGTGAGATGACCTTCGGCGAGGTGAACGACCAGTCCAATCGACTGGCGCGCGGCCTCGCCGCGCAGGGCCTGCGGCAGGGTGATGTGGTGGCGCTGCTCGCGCGCGATCATCGCGGCATGATGCTGGCCCTGACCGCGACCGGCAAGCTCGGCGTGCGCGCGGTGCTGATGAACACCGGCTTCGCCAAGCCGCAGTTCGCCGACGTGGCGGCCCGCGAGAAGGTCAAGGCGGTGCTGCACGACAGCGAGTTCCGTGAGTTGATGAGCGCGATCCCGGCGGACATTCCGCGCATCCTCACCTGGGTGGACGAGCAGGACGGCGTCGATCCGTCGACCCCGACACTGGATTCGGTGATGGCCGGACAGTCGGCCGCCCCGATGCCCGCGCCCGAGAAGCCGGGCGGCATGATCATCCTCACCAGCGGCACCACCGGAACCCCGAAGGGCGCGCCGCGGGAGAAGGTCAGCCCGTTCATGTCCGCGCAGTTCCTGGACCGGATTCCGTTGCCGCGCAACGGTTCCATGGTGGTCTCCGCGCCGGTCTTCCACGCCACCGGCCTGTCCCAGTTCACCCTGGGTCTGGCGCTGGGCAACCGGATGATCTTCCAGCAGCGCCGCTTCGATCCGGAGCAGACGCTGGCCAATATCGCCAAGTACAAGGCGACCTCGCTGGTCGTGGTCCCGACAATGCTGCAGCGCATGCTCGATCTGCCGGCCGAGACGCTGGCGAAATACGATATGTCGTCGCTGCGGATGATCTTCGCCGCGGGCTCGGCGATCCCGCCGGACGTGGTCACCCGCAGCCTCGACTACTTCGGCGATGTGCTCTACAACGTCTACGGCTCCACCGAATGCGCGATCATCACCGTCGCCGCCCCGGAGGATCTGCGCAAGGCGCCGACCACCGCGGGCAGGCCGCCGATCGGCATCCGGCTGGCGCTCTACGACGAGAACCGCAAGCGCATCACCGCGCCGAATGTGACGGGCACGATCTTCATCGAGAATGCCCACTCCTTCAAGGCCTACACCGACGGCCGCACCAAGGAAACCATCGACGGCTATATGTCCTCCGGCGATGTCGGCCATTTCGACTCCGACGGGCTGCTGTTCGTCGACGGTCGCGACGACGACATGATCGTCTCCGGCGGCGAGAACGTCTTCCCGCAGGAGGTCGAGAATCTCCTGTCCAACCGGCACGACGTGCTGGAGGCCGCGGTCGTCGGCGTCGACGACCGCGAATTCGGAAAACGCCTGCGCGCCTTCGTCGTTCCCGGCCCGGACTCCGACCGCGACGTCCAGGAGATCAAGGACTACGTCAAGGCGAACCTCGCCCGCTACAAGGTGCCGCGCGAGGTGATCTTCCTGGACGAGCTGCCGCGCAACGCGACCGGGAAACTGCTGCGCAAGCCGCTGGTAGAGATGGAAGTCGCCAACGACTGATTAGCTATCATCAGCGCGTGATCATCGTTTCCGGCCTGCCTTCGGGCCGTGCCACGGCGGCGGCGCGTGCGCGCCGGACCGCCGCGGCACGGTTGCGCGGGGCGGCGGCCGGATCGGTGTCGGGGGCATTGTCGGTGGCCGCGCACGGCTGGGCCTCGGGTGGTATGCCCGTATCGTCCAGCGCCGTCGCGCTGCTGGTGGCCGGGGCGACCGTGGTCGGCACGCTGGTGACCGGCGTCGGCCCGCTGCGCGGCACCGCGCTCGGATTGGCTGCGGCGCTGTTCGGCGGGCAGTTGCTCGGGCACGCCTCGATGTCGATCGGCATGATGTCCATGCCGCATACCCAATCCCTGTGGAGCCCTGCCATGGTGGGCGCCCATGTGGCAGCCGCGCTCGGCGCGGCCGTCGTAATCCTCGGCGCGGAGGCCGCCTACCGGATCGGCACCGCGGTCCTGATCGGGGTGCTGCCGGGTCTGCTGCGCACCCCCGGCATCGCGGGCCCGCGGCCGCCGCGGGCGGCCCATCGCGACCGTGTCATTCTGCGGATCCTCGCCGCCGACACCTTCCGCACCCGCGGACCACCGGTGCTCGTTCGAGTCTGATTTCACTTCGACACCCGTTCACATCAACGGATTTCGCATGCGCGCGTCCCCGCGACCGCACGTGCCGCGAACGGGTGTCCTCGAACAGGAGCGCCACCCTTGAGCATCATCGATGACCCCGTTGTCGACCCCGCGACCACGCGACCGAAACCCCGGACCCGCAATGCCTTCCAGGCGCTGGCCATGCGACTGCACTTCTATGCCGGTGTCTTCGTGGCGCCATTCGTTCTCATCGCGGCGCTGACCGGCGCGCTGTACGCGATCTCGCCCACGCTGGAGTCGGTCGTCGATCGCGATCTGCTGCACGTCGATTCGACCGGACCCGCGCGACCGCTGTCGGAACAGATCGCCGCGGCGACCGCGACGCGGCCGGATCTCGCGCTGGCCGCGGTGGCCCCCGCACAGGACGCGGGCGACACCACGCGGGTGATCCTCACCGATCCGTCGCTGGGGGAATCCGAGCGGCGCGCGGTGTTCGTCGATCCGGCGAACGCGCGACCGGTCGGATCCAGCGTGGTGTACGGCAGTGCCGGCGCGCTGCCGCTGCGCACCTGGATCGATGTGTTGCACAAGGATCTTCATCTCGGCCAGGCCGGACGGCTCTACAGCGAACTGGCCGCGTCGTGGCTGTGGATCATCGCGCTCGCGGGCCTCGCGCTGTGGTGGCGGCGGGTGCGCTCGCGCCGCGAACGCCGCACACCGCGCTGGCTGCTGCGGCCCGACCGCACCCGCGACGGCCGCGCCCGGACGCTGAATTGGCATGGGGTCGTGGGCATGTGGGTGCTGCTGCCGGTGCTGTTCCTGTCCGCGACCGGTATGACCTGGTCGACCTACACCGGCGAGCACATCGACGCGCTGCGCGGCCGGATGAGCTGGACCACACCCACGATCAGCAGCACGCTGCCGGGGTCGACCGCACTCGCGCAGCCCATGGGCGGTGAGCATGCCGAACACGGCGGCGGCCATCATATGGGCGCCCCGGTGCCCGCGGATCGGGCGGCCCAGGTGGACAAGGTGTTCGCGGCCGCGCGCGGACACGGCGTCGAGGGACCGCTCGAGATCTCCATCCCGGCCCGGGACGGAGTGGCGTTCGTGGCCAAGGAGCGCCGACTGCCCGGCGTGTACACCCAGGACGCGATCGCGGTGGACGGCGCGACCGGCGATGTCACCGATATCCTGCGCTACCGCGACTGGCCGCTGATGGCCAAGCTCACCAACTGGGGCATCGCCCTGCATATGGGCGTGCTGTTCGGCCCGGCGAATCAGCTACTGCTGCTGCTCACGATGATCGCCCTGATCACGGTGATCGTGCGGGGTTATCTGATGTGGTGGAAGCGCCGGCCCACCCGCTCCGGCAGCGGCATCGCACTGGGCCACCCGCCTCGGCGAGGTGCGTTGCGGCGCACGCCGATTCGCCTCGCGCTGCCGATCGTCGCGGCGGCCGTCTTCATCGGATGGTTCGCGCCCCTGGTCGGCTGCAGCCTGCTCGGGTTCATCGTGGTCGACGTCATCGTCGCAGTGGTGCAGCGCCGCCGGATCACAGCCTGAGGCCGCCAGCTCCAACGCCGACCATCGCCTCGGCATTCGGGGTCCGTGCCCGCCGGGAACCGCCCGGCCACCAGTTGGCCGGGCCCATCAGCTTCACCAACGCCGGGACCAACAGCATGCGGACGAGGGTGGCGTCGATGATCAGCGCGATGATCATCCCCAGCCCGAGAAAGCGCATCGGGGTCAGCGGGGACAGCGTGAAGGCGCCGGTGATGACGACGAGAAGGGTTGCGGCGGCGGTGATTACGCGGGCAGTCTTGACGATGCCGGTGTGGACCGCGGTGACGGTGTCGGCCCCCTCGTGATGGGCCTCGACCATGCGGGACAACAGGAAGACCTCGTAGTCGGTGGACAGCCCGAAGACCACGGCGATGATGAGCACCAGCATGCCCGCCGACAGCGGGCCGACGCTCACACCGAGCGCTCCGGCCAGGTGACCGTGGAAGAAGATCCAGGTCAGGATGCCGAAGGTGGCGGCCAGGCTGAGGAAGGCCATGAGCACGGCCTTGATCGGCAGGACCACCGAGCGGAATGCGAGCAGCAGCAGGATCAGCGTGGCGGCGACCATCACCGCGATCATGAGCGGCATGCGCGAGACGATGGCGTGCACGCTGTCGACGGTGGCGGCCGACTCGCCGCCGACCCGCAGCGTGGTCCCGGACGGAAGTTCGAGCTGCCTGATGCGCGTGACGATTTCGGTGGCCGGTTCGGAGCGGTCGGGCACGTCGAGCGCCGCGTGCAGGATGGTGGTCACACCGTCGCGCCGCAGCTGCACGACCTGATGTACACCCGGCACCGCACCGATATCATGGGTCACCGTGTCGACCCCACCACCGTCACCGTGAACCAGCACGGTCACTCCGGAACTCGCGGCGGGGAATCGGGCCGCGAGTTCATCCACGGTGGCGCGCACCGCATTTCCGGCGGGCAGTGCGGTGTGGTCGATATCCCCGAGCCGGACCCCGCCCAGCTGTGTCGCCAATCCCAGCAGCACCGCGGTGACCGCGAGCGCCACCACCCCGGGCCGCTTCAGCACCGCATCGACCACCCGGCCCCAGAACCGCGCCGCCCGCCGCTCACCGCGCTCGAAAGCGTCGGCGCGCCAGGTCCATTTCCCGATCCGCGGGCCGAGCAGCAGCAGCGCCGCCGGGAGCACGGTCAGCGAGAGCACCGCGGCCAGCACCACCGCGGCGATCGCGCCGTAGCCCAGCGAACGCAGCACGGCCTGCGGGAAGACGAACGTCCCCGCGAAGGCGCACACCAGCAGCAGCGCCGAAAAGCCGACGGTGCGCCCGGCGGTGGCCATCGACCGCGCCACCGCATCGGGCACGGTGCGTCCGGCCGCGAGCTCCTCCCGATAGCGGCTGATAACGAAAAGCCCGTAGTCGATGGCCAATCCGAGCCCCAGCAACGAGGCGATGTTCACCGCGAAGATACTCACCTCGGTGCAGCGCGCGATCAGCCCGACCGCGCCCAGCGAACCGAGCACCGCGAGCACGCCGACCAGCACCGGCAGCCCGGCCGCCAGCACACCGCCGAATACCAGCACCAGGATGGCCAGGGTGATCGGCAGCGAGATCGATTCGGCCAGCACCAGATCGTGGCGCGACTGTTCGGTTATCTCGTCGGCCAGCGCGCTGTAACCGGAGAATCTGACCTCTACACCCGGAACCCGTAGCGCGTCAGCGATTTTCGGGAAGACCGCGACGCGCTGATTCTCGTCCCCTGCCGCGAATACGACCGCCAGCGCCTGGCGGCCATCGGCCGACCGCAGATAACCCTGCCGCGGCGGCTGGTTGTTCCAGTAGGTGTCCACCCGCTGCGCCAGCAGGGACGGATCGATGCGCGCCACCGCCTGTTGCACCCGGGGCCCGAGCTCGGTCAGCGACTGCCCCTCCGGCACCGTGTAGATGGCGATCACGTCGGGATTCTGCGGCCCGAGCTTATCCCGGACGATGCCGTCGACCAGGGCCGAATCACTGCCGGGATCGGTGAAACCCGCGGCGCTGACCCGGCTCTGCAGATCGGCCCCGAACAACCCGAACAACACCGCGAGACCGATCGCGACGACGAGCACGACCTTCGGCCGCGCCGCGACCATCGCTGCCAGGTTTCTCATGCGGCCGAGGAATTCCGTTGCGGCAGTTCGGCTTCCAGAGTGTCGGCGATCAGGTCGAGCAGCGTCTCCAACCGATCCTCGAGGCCGCGCCCGTTGCGGGCCGATACCGTCAGCTCCGTCCGCCCGCCCGATTCGACCATCCCGAACAGCAGCGGCATCGCCACGCTGTGCTGCGGCAGCACCCGCACCGTGGTCGGCGCGAATCCCGGCACACGCAGTTCGTCCAGATCGAAGCGGCCCATATGGGATACGGTGGCCGAGGCCAGATTCCGGCCGTAGCGGGAGCCGAGCCAGTTCGTGGTGCGCAGGATCGCGCGGCTCGCGGCGTCCGGGATGTTCGCCAATCCGCTACTGGCCATCTGGTTCAGCTCGTGACGCTCCCGCAACCCGATCCGCTTGGCCTGGTTGATCTGTGTCCAGTCCTGTCCGGGTTCGACATCGAGAAACAGCGGCAGGGCGAGATTCGCGGTCGAGCGCAGCTCGGGATCGTGCCGGCGCAGATCGACCGGGACCATGATCCGTTGTACCACACCGGCTTCCACGGCGAGCAGCGCGGCGACCCGCGCGACCGCCCCCGAGCCGGTCGCGTGAATCGTGCGGTGCCGCAGCAGATGCCGGGCCAGACCCGGATCCTGTCGACCGTATCCGATCGCGGCCCGATAGCGCGGCAGCATCGGTGTCGGACGCCCCGGCGCGCCCACTCGGCGCACCAGTTCGCGATCGGCGATCGGATCGCGCATGGGCCGCAACGGTTCTCCGCGCAGGGCGCGGAATACCGAGGTGGCCCACAGCACCATACCCATACCGTCCATCACGCCGTGGAACACTCGGAAGATCACCGTCGTCGGTTCCCCCGTCAGCAACAGGACCTCACAGGTGCTGTCCCGGGTGGGGCCGATCGGGCTGGTGAGCACCGGATCCGCTTCCAGGCGTGGATATCCCAGCACATGTCCGGTGATCTCGCGGACGGCCGGGGCGATTCCGCTGTCCACCCAGTTTCGTCCGACGCGCACCAGCCGCGCCCCCGGACAGTCCGCGGAGGCGGTCTCGACCGCGCGCCGGAGCTCGTCGGGGTCCAGCGCGCCCGTGCCGGTGAACTCGAGCTGCATGAGGAACGGTGGCGCCAATTCCCGCATGGGGAAGTACATCCGCTCGGTCGGGGAGATGCGGCGACGGAAGGTGGTGCTCATGGTCGACTCCTGGTGAGCTCTTCGACGCCACCTACGCTCCGCAGCCAGGCGAGGAATTCGGTCAGTCCACGCTCTCGATCGATGACCGGTCGATAACCGAAATCCCTGGCGGCGGCGGTGGTGTCGTAGGTCGCGGTGCGGGTCATCAACGCGACCACGTAGCGCGACAGCGGCGGCGACCAGCGCCGGGCGACGGCCGGGATGCGCCACACCGTCTCGATCGCCGCGACGGCGGCGGCGATCACCCGAGGGTCCGGGGTGCGGCTGGGCGGTGGATATCCGAGCCGACCGGCGACCTCGCCGAGGAATCCCCAGACGTCGGTCCGTTCGGCGTCGGCGACGAAATACGCCTTGCCGCCGACGTTCTCGGAGGCCGCCGCCTTGACGCAGGCATCGACGATGTTGTCCACATGGCACAGCGAGGCATATACCGCGCGGCCGAACGACAGGTCCGGCAGCGTGCCCTCGGCGGTGCGGCCGAGCAGTCGCACGATCGGGCCGGAGCGATCGCCCGCGCCCCAGATGGCGCGCGGGCGCAGCGCGCAGGTCGCGAAATCCGTTGCGTCGGCGGCCAGTACGGCACGTTCCGCCGCGGCCTTGGTCTCGGAGTACCGGTTCAGATAGCGCCGCGGATACGGCGTCGACTCGTCGATGTTCATCTGATCGCCGCCGTCGCGGTCCATGAGTGCGCTGGGGCTCGAGATGAACACGAATCGCGAGGCGCCCGCCTCGCGCGCCGAGGTCAGCAGCCGCTGCGTGCCGCGCACGTTCTCCTCCCAGAACTGGGCACGGGTCCCGCGATCGTCCACCCGTGCGGCGCTGTGGAATACGACGTCGACGCCGGCGGCCGCGCGCTGCAGCGAGGCCGCGTCGGCGAGGTCGCCGTAGACGACGTCGACGCCGGCGAGTTCGTCGATGCCGTGCAGATCGCTGGTGGGCCGGGCGAGCACCGAGACCTTGTACTCGCCGTCGTGCACCAGCCGACGAGCCAGGGCGCCACCGAGGAATCCGGAGGCCCCGGTCACCAATGCTTTCATCGCACACTCCCCTTATCGGACTGGGTACGCCACCAGGTGAGGCCGAAGATCTGGGTCAGCACTGCCGTGGTCGCGCGGGAACGGCCGCTGCCCTCCGACGCGCGCAGCGCCACCGGGATCTGCGCGGCGTGGATCACCACGCTGAGGAATACGTCGATCCACCACAGCGCCCGCAGGATCGGGCCGCGCGGCCCGCGACCGGTCGCGGCGGCCACCAGGCCGACCACGACGTAGATCCAGCCCAGCACCGGAACAGCCCGCAGTGCGACGATTTTCATCGGTGCTCCTCCGATCCGATCTGCGTCGCCGCCCATTCGGCGAGCTGCTCCCGGCCGATCTTCGCGTTGTGGCGAATGTCGACCGGGAACGACGTGTGGAACAGGAACTCCGATATGCCCGCGGTGACGTCGAATTCAGCGCCACGGTCCTTCAGGGCGAGCGTGATCGCCGTCCGGTCGGCACCCGACTCCGCTTCCACGCACAGCACCGGCCGCTGCGCACCGCGCGGTCCGATGCCGACCAGCGCCGTGCGGGCCACGCCCGGCACCACATTGAAGACCTGTTCGACCTGCACCGAGAACATCGGCCCGGCCACGGTGAGGACGCGCTGGGACTTGCGGCCGCAGAACCAGATTCGGCCCGCATCGTCGATCCAGCCCAGATCTCCGGTGCGATGCCAGATCACCTCGCCCTCGGCGATCTTGCCGACCGCGTTCGCCGCCTCGGGCCAGTAGTAGCGGGTGCTGACATTCGGCCCCGCGACCACCAGTTCACCGATGCCGCCCGCCGAGGTCGGCTCGCCGACCTCGGCCCAGGTCGGAATCGGATCGTCGGTGATCGCGACGATGCGGGCGCGCACACCCTCGGCGGGTCGCCCGATGCAGGTGCCCTCGCCGCGGTGCGCGCGTTCGGTCAATCCGTCGAACAGCTCGCGCGATTCGATGGTCGACATCGGCAGCGCCTCGGTCGAGCCGTAACCGGCGAACACCTGCGCCTGCGGATCGAGCACCTCGCGCAGACCGGCGATACACCAGTCGGGCACGGGCGCACCGCCGGAGAAGATGCTCCGCAATGTCGGCAACGCCGCGCCGCCGTGCTCGAGATGACGCAACAGTGGAATCAGCACCGCGGGCGAGGCGAACATGGTGCGTACGCCGAACCGGTTGATGGCGTCCACCAGATGCGCGGGATCGGTCGACCCGACCTTACTGGGAATCAACGGCGGTAGCACACAACGGGATCCGAGTAGCAGATCCAGAATCCCCACCAGCGGCAACGTGATCAGCGAGGCGCCGGGCGGAATCCGGTCGCGGGCCGCGTCCACCTGGTCGACCATCGCCGACAGATTTCCGTGCGTGAGTTCGACCGCCTTGGCGGGTCCGGTGCTGCCGGTGGTGAACGCGATCAGCAGCAGGTCACCATCCGGCGCGGGGGTGCGGGCGGGCAGCGTTCCGGTCGGGGTGCGGCCCCAGCTCGCGAGCTTCGCCCCGCCCCAGAACCAGCGCCGCCCCACCGTTACCGAGGTCCGCACACCGCGGAAGTAGCGACGGAACAGCACCCGCGCGGCATGGGCCTGAGGAATGCCGATGAACGCCTGGGGATCCGCCGCCTGCAGGCAGCGCAGCATCTTGCGCAGGCCCATACCCGGATCGATGACGACCGGCGTCGCGCCGATCTTCAACAGCCCCAGCATGATCGCGTACAGCTCCGGGCTCGGCAGCACCAGCACGATGGTGCGGGTACCGCTGGAAACACCTGCGGTGCTGAGCCTTTCGGCGATAGTGTCGGACCATTCGTCGAGTTCCCGATAGGTCAGCGTGTGATAGTCGGGCAACCGGTCGCCCGTGGTATCGGCCGGGAACAGCACCGCCTCCCGGTCCGGGGTGGCCTGGACCACCGCACGGAACCGGTCGACGGCGCGCCAGTAGGTGCCCGCTGTCACGCGGCCACTCCGACCGGGGCGGGCAGCCGGTACAGCACCGCCGCCGCCGACGGTCCGGCCCCGGCCGCGACGAACAACACACGGGTGAACTCCCGCAGCGAATCCTGTTCGACGGCAAGGTCGTAGGCCAGCGGCAGCGTCGCGGTGTGCGGATCGCCCGCCGACAGATCCGGGGTCCGGACCTCGGCGATGCCGAGCCGGTCGGCCAGCGCGCGCGGGAAGTCCGGGGTCGGCGTGGAAGAGATCAGAACCGTTGTGGCCGAATCGCTTTCGCCGAGCGCGGCCTCGGCCGCCTCGACGGCCGCATCCAGCAGCCGCTGTTCGAAACCGGCTTCGCGCTCGACGGTCATCAGGGTCCGTCCGATCGTGCCCATGGTGTTCGCGTCGACATAGGATCGGATCGCCGGGGTTCCGTCGCCGGAGACGATGTGCACCGTATCGAAACCCTCGGGCTCCTCGGTGTTCTCGAGCAGCAGCGCGGCGCCCGAGGTGGCGTAGGGGAATTCGTCGTCACCGGCCGAGCGGGCCAGCGACGGGTGGGTGTCGCCGGAGACGATCAGCACATGCTCGACACCACCGGTCGTCAGGATCGACTGCGCCACCTGCACCGCGTTGAGCACGCCGACCGCGCCGTTCATCAGGTCGAAGGAGAATGTGCGCGGATCACCGTAGGTGTAGTCCAGGCCGATTCCGGCCTCTTTCTGGATCAGCGCCGAGATCGCCGGTTCGACGGTGTTCGAATCGCGGAAGACGCCCGCGTTGATGAGCACGCCGACCTGGTCTGACCGCACCCCGGCCCGCTCCAGGCTGCGCCGTGCCGCGCGGCCGCTGTGGTCCACGATGCTGAACGTGTCGCTGTCGCGGCTGATTCCGGTGGACTTGATGCGTACGCCCATGATGCGAAACCCCTAGACCTTGAGAGACGAAATCGTGGTGGACAGATATCCGCCGACGACGCCGGACGCCGCGGGGATCAGCAGCAGCTTCGATCCGGCCGGAATCTCCTCGCGGCTGAGGTGATCGTGCAGCACGATGAAGTGCGAAGTGCTGGAGGTGTTCCCGTACTTGGAGATGACGTTGAGGTCGGGCGGCATCGGCGCGCCGAATTCCCGCTCGGCGATCGCGTTCATGTACGGAATCGCGGCCGCGCCGAACTGGTGGTGGATGATGTAGTCGAACTCCTCCGCCTCGAACGTGGTCTCACGGTCGGCGTAGTACTTCTTCTGCGAGTCGGTCCACAGCAGGAACCGCGCCTCGTTGTGCATCTTCCGGTTGTCGGTGTAGAGCGCGACACCCTGGCTCTTATCGCTGGGCATGCCCAGGCACAGATGCGAGAACTCCGAGGCCGTGACCAGTTCGATGTATTCGATCCGATCGTGCTCATCGACCGAACGATCCAGCACGACGGCCGCCCCGGAATCACCGACGGTCAGCGAGGCGAATTGCAGATCGTATTTCTCGGAAATCTCTTCGACCGCGGTATCGGCGATCGGAGTAATGGCCTCACCGCTGACCACCAAACCATTCCGCACGATTCCCGACCGAATCATCCGATCCAGGATGTAGGTTCCGGTGAGCATGCCGGCGCAGGCATTGGAGATATCGAAAGTAATAGCCTTCGCAGCACCCAGATGTTTGGCGATCGACGAGGCGAACGTCGGCTGCATATACATCCGACCGCCGTCTTTGCTGCGCGTGATCGAGGTCGAGATGATCACATCCAGATCCCCGGCAGAGTACCGTGACCTGGACAAACAATCCTCGGCCGCCTTGATCGCGAGATCGAAGGAGCCCTCGGGAGATTCCGGATCGGTGCTGCGCACGCGCCGTTCCACAACGCCTGTAATCTTTTCGAGATCGAACGCCGGAGGCACCTTCAGCCGCGACACCAACTCAGCTGTGCTGACGCTTTTCTCTGGCAGATAAGCACCGATTGATTCGAAGCGGGAATGCGACACGTCGCCTCCTGAAATGGGATGGATTACGACCGGAATTCCGGTGAGCAACGTTGCTACCCGATGGTAACTTAGCGGTCCACCGATCGCCTACTCGGCATTCATCCGACCATTCCCGGGGCAATTGGTCTCTGTTACCGCATGTAACAGTAGCTGGCGACTCTCCGGCTACACCGGGATTTACCCTCGGATCGATCTTGGATCCGGATGCGGGCGAGCCCGTGGCCCCTACCGGGCAAACATCTGGGGATCCGCCCGCGCCGCTAACTTGTACCCTCAAACCGAGGGCTCATTGTGAGAGAGTTCACGGAACCGAATCAGGGCACGTGACGTCGGCAGGCGACAGAGCAGCGGCGTTCCGGGAGATCAGACGTACCAATCGGTTACGCGACATGAATCGTTCGACATCGGAGAGCGAGGACCGCCATGACCTACAACTACGATCCCGAACTTGCGGAGGCGGCCGCACAGGGCGTCGGCGGGTGGCCGGCCGATCTGGCAGCAATGCGCGCATCGTTCGCCGATCGATTCGCGCGGCTGCCGCGGTATCAGTCGGCGATACCGTTGGAGGTCAACGACCGGACCATTCCCGGACCGGCAGGCGGCGACGTTCCGGTTCGCGTGTACGCGCCCCGCGATCGGGTCGGCCAACTTCCGGCGCTGGTCTACTTCCACGGCGGCGGTTTCGTCCTCAACGGCGTCGTCGATTCCGATAACGAGGGCCGACGCATCGCGGCCGAGGTTGGCGCACTGGTGGTTTCGGTCGATTACCGGCTCGCGCCGGAACATCCGTTCCCCGCCGCGTTCGAGGACTGTTATGCGGCGCTCGAGTGGGTGGCGAAGAACGCCGCCGGACTCGGCGTGACCGCCGACCGCATCGGCGTCGGCGGCGAGAGCGCCGGCGGCGACCTGGCCGCGGCCGTCGCGCTGCGGGCCCGCAACGAGCACGGCCCGGCAATCTGCTTCCTGTACTTGATGATTCCCATGCTCGACGACCGCGTGCGGACGCACTCGGCACGCACCTACACCGACACCCCGGGTTGGAACCGCGGCATCGGCGAATGGAGCTGGTCGCAGTACCTCGGCCGGGGCGTCCCCGGTACCGCCGACGTCTCCCCATACGCCGCCCCGGCCCGCGCCGAGAACCTCACGGACCTGCCGCCCACGTACCTGGCCGCCATGCAGTTCGACCCGATGCGCGATGATCAGATCGAGTTCGCCCAGCGCCTGCTGCAGGCAGGTATCAACGTCGAATTACATTGCTACCCGGGCACATATCACGGGTCGTACCTCTCCGATGCCGCCATCTCCCGCCGAACCCGCGCCGACTCCATGGCCGCTCTGCGCCGCGGACTCGGCATGGAGCATGCGGGGGCTTCGCAATAGGGGTAGACGAGGCGACCGTCGCGGGTTCCCCAATCCGTCACCCGCCGTTAGGAATTCGGCCGGACTATGAGGTGCCATGAGCCGTATTTCCCTACTTGCCGCAGCGCTTGCCGTCGTCGCCGGGGGATTGCTCCCGGCGACGGGTCCGGCCGGCGCCGCGGCCGTCCCCCGCTTCGACCACATCGTCGAGGTGATGTTCGAAAACCAGGGGTACGACGCCGTCATCGGCAGCGAAGAGGCCCCATACTTCAACCAATTGGCCACGGGTGGAGCGCTGTTCACCGACGCGCATGCCCTCACCCACCCCAGCCAACCGAACTACATCGCGCTGTTCTCGGGCGACACCCAGGGCATCACCGACGACAGCTGCCCCAATGACTTCCACGGCGTCGACAATCTCGGTCATCAACTCGCCTCGGCCGGAATGACATTCGTCGGCTACTCCGAGAGCATGCCGAGCGCGGGCTTTACCGGATGCAGCGGCAGCGGCGGTCTCTACCGGCGAAAGCATAACGGCTGGGTGGATTTCGACACCGTCCCGGCCGAGCAGAATCAGCCGTACTCGGCCTTCCCCTCGGACTTCACCAGACTGCCCGCGATCTCGTTCGTCTCACCGAACATGTGCAACGACATTCACGACTGCTCGGTGTCCACCGGCGATACCTGGCTGCGAAACCACCTGTCCGCCTACGCCGAATGGGCCAAGACCCACAACAGCCTGCTGGTCGTCACCTTCGACGAGGACGAGGGCACCGCAGTCAACCGCATACCGACGATCTTCTACGGAGCCGATGTCCGCCCGGGACAGTATGCCGAGCGAATCGACCACTACTCGGTGCTGCGCACGTTCGAGGACATCTACGGCCTCCCCCCGCTGGCTCACGCCGCCGACGCCACCCCGATCACCGACATATGGAATTCCCCGGCGGGCTAGCGGCATAGCGGCATGCAGCTCCATCGGGCGGGAGGTGAATCGGCCGTCGGCCGCGAAGCTTGTTCGAGAGCCTCCTGACCGATCCCGCGTAGGTCGTCATGGGAGCTTTGGCGCACGGATTCACCGGGCTCTGGCATGCTGATGCCGAAGGCCGCATGCCCTTCCGTGGTTGGGCAGCGACGACCCTGATCCGGAGAGGACAGCAGAGTCATGGCCGAGGAGATTCGAGAAGGCGTGCAGTATGCGCTGCTCCCGCGATCGATGCGCGTGAGTCCGTCCGACCGAATCGTGGTCTGGGAGTTCTTCTGGTACGGCAGCCCGCAGTGCTGCGCGTTGGAGTCGACCCTGCGGCCATGGGTGCGGGAGCAGGCGGCCGACGTCCGGTTCGGGCGGGTATCGGCCCTGTTCGGCGGGCCATGGGACGCGCATGGTCAGATGCATCTGACGTTGGATCTGATGGGTCTGGCCGATGACGAGATGGTCGACAGCGTCTACAAGTCCATTCACGGGGAGCGGAGAAGGCTGACGACTCTGGACGACCAGACGACGTTCCTCGCCCAGCAGGGTATCGACCTCGACACCTATCTGACGACCTTCCACTCGTTCGCCGTGCGCGCGCGGTTGGCGCAAACCAAGGACCGAACACATCGGGTGGGGATGACAAACGTCCCGACACTTGTCGTCAACGGGAAGTACAGGACCGACCTCGCTATGTCGGGCGGCCCTGATGCCCTGTTGCAGGTGCTCGATGTGCTGGTGGCCAAGGAACGCGACGTGTAGCCGGTCGATCTACGGCGATCAGACCGTCAGGCGGTGGGTCAACTGCAGCACGCGCGACTGTGTGTTCATCTGTGACATAAGCGGATTGATCACAGCTACGTGCCGTCGCGGACTGGCGCGATGGGGTTTTCATGCGGCAGTGGTTGTCGGTGGTGGGTGGGAGTCGGGGGTGGGTGGCCGTTGGTGGTGTTGTTGTTGGCGGTCGTGTTGGTTGCGTTGGTGGAGGTGGGTGAGGGCGTGGGCGAGGAGTTCGGCGGCGTGGTGGCGGTGGTTGACCTGTGGGGTGCGGGTGGGGTCGATGTGGGCGGGTGCGATCCAGGCGGTGCGGCCCGGGTAGCGCGAACCTCGGGTCCGGGGAACGGTTTTCCAGCCGCCAGGGCCGTCGTGGATTAGGGCGTGGCAGGGGTCGCAGGCCAGGGTCAGGTTGGGCAGGTCGGTGTGGCCGCCTTTGCGGTAGTCCAGGACATGATGGACCGCGCACAGGCTGGCGGGTGCGTCGCAGCCGGGTCGTGAGCAGCCGTGTAGGGCAGCGATCAACGCCAATCGCTGTGTGCGGGTGGCGAGCCGTTTGGTGCGTCCGAGGTGTAGTGGTAGTCCGGCGTGGTCGAACACGGCCAGGAACGGTTGCGATTTCTCCGCCAGCCTCAAGGCCTCTCGAAGGGGTACGGTGCCGCCGGTGGCGGTGGTCGCGACCCCGGACAGCTGTTCCACGTCCGCGAGGTTCATTGTCAAGACGGTCGTGACCGGCATACCACGGTGGGTGCCGAGTTCGGTGCCGAGCACCCCGGACCGCAGTAGGGCCAGCAGGGCGTCGTGGGTGCGTTGCGCGGGACTGCGATGGTCGCGGGCCGCGGCGGCGGCCAGCCGATCGGCGTCGGCATGGCCGGGGTCCACGGCGGGACTCGCGGGATCGTCGGGGTTACAGACGCCCGGGCGCGCGTATTTGGCCAGTAGCGGGTCCAGTAGCGCGCGCAGGGCCGGGGTGATCTCACCGCGGATCGGGGACATGCCGTCGGCGCGTTGGCGCCCGAGGACGATCCCGCGCATGCGGGCCCGGTCCTGATCATCGGTCACCCGGCCATCGGGGTCCAGCAGCGCCAGGATCCGGGCACCGACCTTGCCGATATCGTCGGGAGAACCCGAGCGGGCGAACTCGGCCAACACCTCCTCGGCCGCTTCCCGATCCTCGGCGGCCGTGGTGCGGGGGACACGATTCATCACCGCCACGACACCACGCACATGATCGATCGAGATCTCCCCCGCGGCCAGCGCTGCCGCCGTCCGCGGCAGTGGTGGATCCAGCGGCTGTCCCGTCGTGTCGTGGCGGGTCCCGACCCAGTCCACCAGGTTCACCCGGCTCCCCGCGTCACCGCTCGACAGGCGCAGAGTCTGCATGAGGAACCGCTTCAACGTTTTCACCCCAGCACGGGAGGGAATCGAGCGTTCACTGATCTCGACCGCGAGGCGATGCTGGACCGCGGCGAGCATCCGCATACCGCGCTCGACCTGCCTGGTCGCCTCCACTACCGCCTCGTCGGGCAGTGGGTCCAGGGGGGTTTCGAGCAGGGTGGTGGCGGTGGCCAGCAACGATTCCGTTGCCTGCTCCCCCACCTCACTCCGATTCGAATACATGTTCGAATACTATCCCTGGTCCGGGCTCGGCGGCTAGGTCCCGCCGGATCTGATATCGATGTCTTCACACTGGACGGACGTTCGAAAAGGCCTGGTGGGCCGGGTCTTTCGGGATCGATCGCACTGCCGCGCAGTTAAGCCGGTGATTCGATCGTCAAGTCAGGTCGCTCGATAGCTGGTGCTGTCGATTCCGACTCGGGCTTGATCAGCATGCAACAGAGGGCCGATATCAAGCCGTTTCACACAGATGGACAGCGAAATCCGTTGGCACTCATACCATCAAGGCAGTGCAGTGCGCCGATGGGTGCAGCTACAGAGTCAACGAGTTCTTCATGACCGGCGTCGTGAAGTAGTCGGCTGGAGTTCCAGTTCGCGGGACGACCCGCTCCGATGCCGAATGTCACGAACGGGCTCGGCGAGGACCGGCCAGCGGAGGAAGCGAAGTCTCATAGTCGTGGCCAACTGGCCGAGGTGTGGCCGGATTTTGAGATTCGGCCACGACTTCCGAGACCTGGGAGCAGGCCCCCATCGAAGGTCAAGGGCGATGGGTGAATTGACCGTCAGCGATGCCCTTGGTGAAAGCGTCCCATTCGGCTGCGTTGTAGGTCAGGGAGATGGCTTCGGCGGTGATCGTTGCGCCGCCGGTGGGATCGAGGGTGATCATGATGCCGCTGGGGAGTCGACCGGAGGTGCCGCTCAGGGCGAGATCGAGGAAGGGCTGCCAGTCGGTGGGGGTGACGATGATGATCGGCTGGGTGGCAGTCGGGCCGGTGTACTTGCTGTCGCGGATGAGCACCGCGTCGCGCTGGAGCGAGATCTCGACGCATGTCTGCGCCTCGCCGCTGAAGGTCGATTTGAACCAGTTCGTGCGCACGTAACTACACTATCCGACTTGCGATTTGATCGATCAGCCGTGCGGATTCGTCCCGGTCGAGTGCTATCGACTCGACCCTCCTGTAGAGGTAGTCCAGGGTTTCGACCCGCTTGTGGTCGTACACGGTCTCGCCGTAGATGGCGGTCTCCAGCCAGCCGAGTGTCGGCAGACGCGGGCTTTCGAAATCCAGTAGATGGAACGTCGAGGCGTTGAGACTTGCGCCGGTGAATGGCTGGACGCGGATATCGAGAGTCCCAGAGTGCTGGTCCGCCAGCCGAAGAAGGTGCCGAAGCTGTTCCTGCTGAATCTGCGAGCCGCCGATCTGCTGCATGAGGGCGGCTTGTCCGATGATCACCGACAACTGCAAGGGCTCGGGCTCATCAAATCGACGCTGCCGCTGTAGACGCGCCCGTGTCCGCTGCCCGATCTCTGTCGGCCGTCCGGTCGACAGCGGAGACGACAGGAGGGCACGGATGTAATCCTCGGTCTGCAGAAGGCCTGGGATGACGCCACTTTCGACGCTGCGGATGCTCACCGCACCGTCTTCCAAACCGAAGAACCTGATCAGCTCGTCGTTGAACAACGCGGAGTACTCGTTCCACCAGCCGCGCGATTTCGCGATCGTCCGCAGTCCGAGCAGTTCATCGCGCTCCTCCGTGTCGAACTCCAACAGGTCGAGCAGCTTCCGGAGATTCTCCTCTGTCAGAACGCCTCGGTAGTTGGCGACCTGTGACCAGTAGGCGGAACTGATGCCGAGCGACTTCTGGATGGTGAGAGCCTTCACCCCGAGTGCCTCGGCACGCTTGCGCACCCGCAGCATCAGCTCCCACCCGGCAACGGCTGGAGAAGTCCGAGGCATCATGACCCTCTCTCGAGTAGGGATCGATTTCTGCGGTTTGGCTACATACTTAATCTAAGTGACGTACTCTACATCATATCCGCACTGCCACCTTGGAGGTCGATGGAACACCCTGCCCCACAAGGCAATCCGACTCAGCCCGCATTCAAGGGCACGGTGGTTTCATTCCACAGAACCCGAGGGTATGGGTTCATCCTTCCCGCGCATGGCGGGAGGAACGTCTTCGTTCATTACACGCAGATCGTCGACGGGCGGCGCGATGGTCGCGGGTATGCCTACGTCGATGACGGAGACAGCGTCGAATTCGATATCGGGACAGGGCCTTCCGGGCGGCGGCAGGCGGAGAATGTCCGGATTCGGCGGGATGCGGGGGAACAGTGATGGCCCCGGTTCTGGTCTACGTCCTTGCTGCGCTTGGCTTTCCGATGCTTCTCGCCTTCGCGGCATGGCTCGCCACAGTGGGATTGCCTGACGCGCCGCCGAAACATGCTGTGCCGCAATCGCGTCGGGCGCCCAAGCATCGTGCACCCAGCGGGTGGCGTGTGCGTCGATGAGCCTCGATCATGTGAGCGCGATATCCATCTGCGAGTGTGGTTGGGCGGCATGGCCTTCGACTATGCCGCCGCGCCGTCGGTCGCACGCGCCTTTATCCGCGAGTTCCGGCGGAGCCACTGCGATCTCGTCGAGACGATCGTCGACATCGCCGAGGATATGGAGCTGCTCCCCCGGCTGCCTTGCGAACGGCTCTTCTGCTAGGCCACCGTCTGTTCCAGATAGGTCAGCGCGTCGGCACCGATGTCAGCGAAGTAGATCAACTCGACCAGCGGGCGAGGCAGGAAGCCCTCGGCGGCCATGCGCTCGAGCCGCTGTCGCAGGCCGTCGTAGAAACCCGCGGTGTTGAACAGCACGATCGGCTTCCCGTGCAGCCCATGCTTCTTCAGCTCGAGGATATCGGTGGCCTCATCCAGGGTCTCGGTACCACCGACCATGACGACCACGGCATCGGCGCGGGCCAGCAGCTGCGCCTTCCGCACAGCCAGATCCGCGGCGATGATCATCTCGTCGGCGTTGTCGCGGGCCTTGTTCTATAGTCCAACCATTCCCTTATGCCTTTTCAATCTCTTCCCATTCCCATATTAATCTCTTCCCTTCCTTTTTGATCACCTCCGATGGGAAGATCGGAATGGTCCGGAAACGCGCAGCTCGACAAGCCGGGGACCAGCGACTCCGGACCAGGGTCCGGATTGGCACCGGGATTATCCCGCGGTCGGGCCCCTGCGGCAACCCCTTATCAGGCCGTCTGTTGTTTTCGCACAATAACTACCGGAGCCTTAATCCCGGAGAAATCCGATGGTATGGTGCTTATCGGGTGACCTGCTGGCGGTAGAACCGATGTGTAGCAACATAATTCCCGCACCAGCACACTCGATCAGGATCGGAGACGTCTAGTCGTAGCGAGTGACCAGAGCCGCAATGACAAGCGGCAACCAGTTGACGCCAGCGCTGACAGCACGCGCTGCCCCGGTGAAGTTCGCGCACCGTGATACCGACTGATCTGTGTGTCATTCCCATTCATGAGATGGCCGTGTTTTTCGGTCGTCCCATATAAACAGAAGAGATTCTGAATCATGGCTAAAACCCTGAAAGAATGGATAGAGACGGACGTGCGTGAAGTGCAGGACAAGCCCGTCTCCTGGTTGTCCCAGTATCACTTCTTTCGCGACCCGAGCAGGCCGCACTATGTCGACTCCTGGTACTTCTTCTCGCCGGCCGACGGAATAATCGTCTATCAGAGTGTGGTGGAACCGACCGAGAGTTTGGTCGATATCAAGGGGAGGTCGTACTCGCTGCGGGAGGCGCTGCGAGACGACTCCTACGACCGGACCAGTCTCGTCATCGGCATCTTCATGACGTTCTTCGACGTCCACGTCAACCGGATACCGTGCTCGGGGCGCCTGTCCTACCGCGAGTTCGAGCCCCTCGACACCGAGAACCGCCCGATGCTCGATGTCGAGAAGGGGATACTCGAGCAGTTGCGGATCTCCACCGACGAGGCCGAGTACCTCCACCAGAACCAGCGCATGGTGAATCGTGTCGACGTCCCCGAATTCCACCAGCCGTACTACATCCTCCAGATCGCCGACTACGACGTCGACTCGATCACTCCGTTCGAGCTCAAGCAGAACCAGCCGGTCCAACAGGGTGAACGATTCTCACAGATTCGCTACGGCTCGCAGGTGGACCTGATCATTCCGCTGTCGGATATCTACCACTTCGTGCCGTTGTGGCAGGTCGGCGACCATGTCGAGGCCGGTATCGACCCGCTGGTGCACATCCGCGACAAGGCCGAAGGCCACCTCATCCAGGAGAAGGCGTCATGACGACAACAGCCAACGCCCCCGCCCCCGCACCGGTGGTCCGGCCGGTCAATCCCACACAACTGGAACGGCCCGCGTACCTGCTCAATCCACCGTTCTCGTACTCCACCGAGGTGGCCAACAACATCTGGATGGAGGAGCTGACCGGGGCCGAACGCACGCCGAACCCGCGCAAGGCGATGGTGCAGTTTCTCGACCTGTACAGCTACTTCGCCGCCGAGGGACTGGTCTACCTGTTGCCGACGCCGCGGACGATCGGGCTCCAGGACCTGGTCTTCACGGCCAATCTCGGCATCGTGCTCGAACACATACCGGATCGCAAAACCGTGGTGCTGTCCAACTTCACCTCCAAGCCACGGATCGGCGAGACCGAGATCGGCCGGGTGTTCTTCGAATCGATGGGCTACCAGGTCCACATTCCCGAGACGAAGTTCGAGGGCGAAGCGGAGCTGAAGCACCTGCACGACAACGTCTACGTCGGCGGATACGGGCTGCGATCCCAGCGCGAGACCTACGACTGGATGGAACGCACCTTCGACATGAAGGTCATCAAGCTCGCTGAGACCGATCCCTATCTCTATCACCTGGACTGCTCGGTATTTCCCATCACCAGGGAGCAGACCCTGGTGTGCACGGAGATGTTCGAGGACGAGGAGATCGAGGAACTGGAGAAGTACACCGAGATCATCGAGGTCTCGGCGGACGCCGCCTACTCCGGGCTGTGCAACTCCGTTCGCCTGCACAACACCATCATCAACGCCTCCCACATCCACGATCTCAAGATCGGCAGCAAGGACTACAACGAGGAGCTGGCCAAGAACCGGGAGCTCGAGGACATCGCCAACCAGCTCGCCTTCGAACTGACCCTGGTGAACCTGAGCGAATACCACAAGGGTGGCGCATTGCTGTCCTGCATGGTGATGCACTTGAACAGGTACTCCTACTCGTTCCAGTTGCTCTGATCCGTGCCGTGCACGAGGGGATGGCCGTGACCGAGATGACCGATCACGGGGGATCGTTGCGTGCCCTGTGGAGCTATGTGCGGGGTATGCGCGGATTTCTCGCCGTGATGATGGTGCTGGAACTGATCGGGGACGCCGCCGCGCTCTCCCAGCCGCTGATCGCCCGCTGGGTACTCGACCAGCTGACGGTCGGCGGCAGCCTGCTCTGGCCGTTGGTGGTCCTGTGCGGACTCGCCGTCGTCGCGGTCGCGCTGTCGGGCGTATGCACGTTCCTGCTCGGTCGCGGCGCCATGCGGCTGGTGACCGACCTGCGGTGCCGGCTGGTACGGCAGGTGCTGGGCACCAGTGTGGACACCGTCGAGCGTCGGCCCGTCGGCGATTTCCTGTCCAGAGTGGGCAGCGACACCACACTGCTGGAGGACACGGTCGGCGGCGCCCTCGTGCACACCGCCGCCGCCCCACTTGCGGTGGTCGGGGCGCTGGTCCTGATGGGCACGATCGACCTGCCGATGCTCGCCGTTGTCGTGGTGGTGCTGGCCATCACCACGCTCGGCGAGAAGTTCGCCGGGCACCGCGTCGGCGAGGCCACCGAGCAGGGGCAGGAACGGGTCGCTGCCATGACTTCGTCCCTGCATCGGGCGCTGATCGCGTTCCGCACGGTCAAGGCGTCCGGTACCGAGCGGGCCGAGGCGGACCGCACCTGCGCCGAGGCCGAGGCCGCGTTCCGAGCGGGCCGGCGCGCGGTGCGGGCCGAGGCGGTACTGGAGATGATCGCCGCCGCCTCGGTGGACGTCACCTTCCTCGCGGTGCTCGCCTTCGGTGGTGCTCGGATCGCCACCGGCAGCCTCGGCGTCGGCGACCTGGTGGCGTTCCTGCTCTACGTGACGTTCCTGCGGGACCCGATCGACACGTTGTCCTTCGCGGTGGTGGAGGTCGCCGAGGGTCTCGCCGCCGTGCGGCGGATCGAGGCATTGCACGCATTGCCGACGGAGGCCGCGGAGTTGCCGACCACGCCCCGCGCCGCGGGGCAGGCCCGCGAGGGCGGGCGGGCCCCGCAGGTGCGGTTCGACGGGGTCTGGTTCGGCTACCACGATCGGCCCGTGCTGCGTGATGTCAGCTTCGTGGCCGAGCGTGGTCTCACCGTGCTCGTCGGATCCTCGGGCACCGGGAAGACGACACTGCTCAGCCTGATCGAGCGGTTCGTCGACGTGGACCAGGGCCGGGTGCTGTTCAACGAGGTCGATGTCCGCGAATGGGATCGCGACGAGCTGCGTCGGCGACTCGCCTACGTGCAGCAGGAGGCTCCGCTGCTCGGAGAGACCGTCCGGGACGCGATCCTGTACGGCGTACCGAATCCGGACGCCGTCGATATGCAGAGCGCACTGCGGGCCGTCGCGTTGGACGGGTGGATTGCCTCGCTGCCGGAAGGTCTGCAGACCCCGGTGGGCGAACGCGGGGTGGCGATCTCGGGTGGTCAGCGGCAGCGGCTGGCCGTTGCTCGGGCGCTGCTGCGCGGTGCGGAGGTGTTGCTGCTGGACGAAGCCACCTCACAGCTGGACGTGGTCAGCGAGCGCATACTCCTGGATTCGGTGGCCCACCAGGCACTGAGCCGGGTCGTCGTCGCCGTCACCCACCGATTCTCGGTGGCGGCCGAGGCCGATCAGGTCGTTCTGCTCGACGAGGGCGGGGTGCGGGCGATCGGGCCGCACTCCATCCTGCTGGACTCCGATCCCGTCTACCGAGAACTGGCCGCCGTCGCGCCCCGGGAGTGATCATGCACAGGAGACAAGGCGGTCCGGCATGAGCTACGACTACCGGCCCTTCCTCCTCGATCTGGTGTGTCGTGACGAACTCGCCGAGCAGCTGCGGATTCCGCTGGTCCGCGACACGGCGCTGACGTTCCGCTACATCAGCGCCGTCGTCCTCCCCGATCCCGACGCCGCCCGTCCCAGCGTGGCCGAACTTCGAGCGGTCGCGTCGTGGCACGACCACTACCTCACCACCTGGTTCGGCCCCGCCGGCGATCCGCGCCGTGCCACGCTCGAGCGGTTCCCCTACGACATCGCACCCCACCTGGCCAGCCGATACCTGATCAAAACACCCGGCCGGGGCTGGGCGTTCCGCCGCCCCACCTGGCGCTGCGAGGACACCTTCACCGCCGGCGGCGCTCTGCTGCCTGCCCTGGACCGCGCCCACCGGTACGGGCTGCGCCGACACCCGTCACCCACCTGGACCGCGTGGAAACAGCATCACCACGAGATCTTCGCGCCCCTGGAGGCGGCCTGATGCTCACCTGCCGACCCGTCCCCCCGGGCGAGCCCACTCTCGCACCGCCCGGCGGATCCGAGGTGCGAATGCTCGAGGAGATCCACCCGCACGCCCGGACATTCATGGCGTGGCCGGCACGTCGCCGGATCTGGCACGCGGATCTGGCCGAGGTGCGCCGAGACGTGGCCGGACTGGTCGAGGTCATCTCGCGGTACGAGCCCGTGGTCGTGCTCGCCTGCCCAGCCCACCTCGACGAGGTCCGGCACGTGTGCGGGCCCGGGATCGAGGTGCTGGCGATCCCGGTCGACGACTTGTGGATACGCGACACCGGCCCCACCTTCGTAGCCACCGAGGACGGGCTCGCCGGCGTGGACACCAACTTCAACGGTTGGGGCCGCAAACAGATCCACACCCGAGACGCCCAGGTCGCCCGGCAGGTGCTCGCGCACTACGGCCTGCCCCGGATCGAGGCCGCACTGGTGACCGAGGGCGGCAACCTCGAATGCGACGGACGAGGCACCCTCATGACGACCGAAAGCGCCATCGTCAACGGCAACCGCAATCCAGATCGGACCCGCGAGCAACTCGAGGCGGACCTGCGTGCAGTGCTCGGCGTGCGGAAGGTGATCTGGCTGCCGGGAATCCGGGGCGCCGACATCACCGACGGCCACGTCGACACCATGGTCCGCTTCGCACGGCCGGGCGTGGTGCTGCTGGACAAGCCCGGTCCCGGTGCGTCGGCGGATCGAATCCGGCTCTACCACGAGGACTGCGAGATCCTGGAGGCCAGCACCGACGCGGACGGGCACCGCTTCGAGGTGATCGATCTGGTGGAACCGGACTGGGCCGAGATCGGCAATCGAGGCAAGGAGTTCTTCGCCTCCTACGTCAACTACTACGTGGTCAACGGCGCGGTCCTCGTCCCGGTCTTCGGTGACCGCGCCGCCGACCGACGCGCCGCCGGGCTGCTCGCGGACTGCTACCCGGGGCGGGAGGTGGTGCCAGTGTACATCGACACCCTCGCCGAGGGCGGCGGGGGCATCCACTGCGCCACCCAGCAGCAGCCCCGACTGCTGTGAGGAATTGTTCGGGCACTCCCCACGGGAACGAGCTTGCGGGATAGGGAAGTTCGAGATCGGAGGAGCGAAGGCATCGAATACCCCGCTGATCAACGCCGACGAATATGCCGCCACCTCACCAGTTGAGGGGAGGCGGCGCGTTGCTTGTAGAGGTCGAACGCCCCGGCTGCTCTTCTGCTAGGCCACCGTCTGTTCCAGATAGGTCAGCGCGTCGGCGCCGGTGTCGGCGAAGTGGATCAGCTCGGCCAACGGGCGGGGCAGGAAGCCCTCGGCGGCCATGCGCTCGAGCTGCTGTCGCAGGCCGTCGTAGAAACCGGCGGTGTTGAGCAGGACGATCGGCTTCTCGTGCAGCCCATGCTTCTTCAGCTCGAGGATGTCGGTGGCCTCGTCCAGGGTTCCGGTACCACCGACCATGACGACCACGGCATCGGCGCGGGCCAGCAGTTGGGCCTTCCGCTCGGCCAGATCCGCGGCGATGATCATCTCGTCGGCGTTGTCGCGGGCCTTGTTCTGCAGGAACTCCACCGACACTCCGACCAGCCGGCCGCCGGTCGCCTGCACCCTGTCGGCCACCACCTTCATCAGCCCGACGTTGGACCCACCCCACACCAGCGTGTGCCCGCCCTTACCGATCAGCTCGGCGAATTCGCGCGCCGGTCCGGTGTAGCGCTCGTCGAGTTCGGCCGCGGAGAGAAAGACGCAGATATCCACGTCCGTCACTCTATGCGGCCGGGTCGAGCGGGTTTCTCAGGGCGGATGGGCAAGTACGAGAGTGACACCCGACACGAAGATCTTGACTGACATTTCAGTCAGAATTTACCGTTCTCCCAGGTCATGGACGAAGGAGAGTGGGATGCGACGGCGGGCATTCGTCAAGAGGGCGATAGCCGCACTCGGTGGGCTGCTCGTCGCGGGGTGCGGTGAGACGGTCCGGTCGCGGAGTCGACGGGCCGATCGGACGGGGTGGGTGATGCCGGATGAGGGGTGGTCGCATCGGCGAACCTGGATGGCTTTCGGTGCGAGCGAGGGCATTTGGGGTCAGCGGTTACTCGCTCAGGTGCAGCGCGATCTGGCTGCCGTGGCCACCACGATCGGGCGCTTCGAACCGGTCAGCATGCTGGTGCGGCCGGAGGAGATGGCGCTGGCGCGGAGTCTGGTCGGGGCGAATGTGGAGCTGGTCCCGGCCGAGGTCGACGATCTGTGGATGCGCGATACGGGGCCGGTCTTCACCTGGGACGGAAACACCACTCGCGGTGTGGATTTCAACTTCAACGGCTGGGGCGACAAGCAGGAGCATCACCGCGATGCGAAGATCGCCGGGTTCGTCACCAACCGGGCGGGCGCGCAGGTCGTGCACACCGAGCTGGTGCTCGAGGGCGGCGGCATCGAGGTGGACGGGGAGGGCACCGCGATCATCACCGAGAGCTGTGTGCTCAACGACAATCGCAACCCGGGCTGGACGAAGGCCGAGGTCGAGGGCGAGTTGCGGCATCTGCTGGGTATCGAGAAGGTCATCTGGCTGCCGGGCAT
This sequence comes from Nocardia sp. NPDC051570, assembly GCF_044454005.1. Classification (NCBI taxonomy): domain Bacteria; kingdom Bacillati; phylum Actinomycetota; class Actinomycetes; order Mycobacteriales; family Nocardiaceae; genus Nocardia; species Nocardia sp. NPDC051570. Next base: position 121,184 of record NZ_JBITDI010000004.1, read on the forward strand.
CGCGGGGCACGACATCACCGACGGGCATACCGACTTCTACGCCCGTTTCGCGGTTCCCGGCGTGGTGGTCGCGGGGCTGCACAACGATCCGAAGTCCTTCGATCACGACGTGACCCGCCGCCATCTCGACATTCTGCGCGCGGCCACCGACGCGCGCGGCCGCCCGCTGCGAGTGGAGGTACTGGCGGGGCCATCGACGGTGCGAGAGACGTTCGCGGATAAGGACTTCGCCGCCGGATACATCAACTTCTATGTCTGCAACGGTGGGGTGATCGCCCCGGAGTTCGGCGACGCCCAGGCCGACGCGGCAGCCCGGGATACGCTCACCCGGCTGTTCCCGGACCGCCAGGTCGTGCAGATCAACATCGATGCCATCGCCGCGGGCGGCGGTGGGATCCACTGCACCACTCAGCAAGAACCCGCCTGATCCTCCCCCTACTGTGAGAAGCCGTGTCGGAGCGTAGAACTCAGATCCTGGAAGCAGCCGTCCGCGTCATCGCCCAGGACGGCGTGCGCGGCCTGCGCATCCCGAAACTCGCGACCGAGGCCGGTGTGTCGACCGCGCTGATCTACTACCACTTCTCCGATCGTGCCGGAATCCTGCGCGCCGCACTCGATCACATCAACCAGCGGGCCCGGCAGTACACCCGTCCCGCGCTCGCCGGCAGCGACGATCCGCGCACCCGGGTCGAGCGAATGCTGTTGCTGGAGTTGCAGGATGACGAGGGTATCCGCCTCAACAGCATCGCCTGGGGCGAACTGCGCGCCAGTGCCACCTTTCATCCGGATCTGCGCGAACCGCTGCAGGCGAGCACCGGCGCGTGGAACGCCGACGTGGAAGCCCTTGTGCGACAGGCCCGCGACAACGGCAGCGTCGCCGGCGACGTCGATCCCGCCGCTGCGGCCGAACGGCTCACCGCCCTGGTCGAGGGACTCAGCGAGCGCTGGCACAGCGGATCGCTGACCCTCGGCCGCGCCCGCCGACTCCTCACGCAGGCAATCGTTCTCGAACTACGTCCCTGATTTCGTGTCGTCGACGCCCTCGGATGTCTGGTGGACCAGTTCCTTGACCGGGCGCAGCCGGACCCAGGCCAGGAAGGCGACGCCGACGACGGCCATGCCGATGCCCGCCCACAGGTTGATATTCCAGCCGCCGGTGCGCTCATGGTCGTATCCGGCGACCGCGCCGGTGACGATCAGGATCACGCCGTAGATACCGAGCAGCGAGCCGACTATGGTTCGGATATCGAAAAGCATTGTGTCACTTCCTATCCGACGACGATGTTCAGCACGATGACGATGACCAGGCCGATTCCGGCGAGCAGGACCGGGCGCTGGTACCACGGTAGCGAGGCGGCGTCGGGATCGTTGAGCTGATCCTTGGGTGTCTCCGAGTAGACCAGCCCGACCAGTTCGGCGGCGGGCTTGGGCGTGGTCACCTGGCTCACCACGACGCTGAGCACGATATCGACCACGAACGCCACGCCCGCGGCGAGGAAGCTCGATCCCTGGCCGGACAGGGTGAACACATGCGACTGGTGCAGGATGAAAACCACCACCGCGGACAGGGTTCCGAACACCAGACCCACCCAACCGGCGGTCGGGGTCATCTTCTTCCAGAACATGCCGAGGATGAACGTGGCGAACAGCGGCGCGTTGAAGAACGAGAACAGCGTCTGCAGATAGTCCATCATGTTCGAGAAGTTCCCGGCGATGAACGCGGTGCCGATCGCGATCACCGTCGCGCCGACCGTCGCCAGGCGCCCCAAGGTCAGGTAGTAGCCGTCCGGCTTGTCCTTGACCGCGTACTGCTGCCACAGGTCGTAGCTGAACACCGTGTTGAAGGCGGAGATGTTGGCCGCCATACCGGCCATGAACGCCGCCAGCAGACCCGCCAGCGCGACACCCAGAAGTCCGTTCGGCAGAACGTCTTTCATCAGGTACAGCAGCGCCTGGTTGTAGGTGACGTCACCGTGGCCGGTCGCCTTGTACTCGCGGATCTGGGGCACCAGCAGCGCGCTGATCATGCCGGGGATGACGACGATGAACGGAATGAACATCTTCGGGAACGCGCCGATGATCGGCGTGCGCCGGGCCGCGGAGATCGAATGCGTGGCCAGTGCGCGCTGCACCTCGACGAAGTTGGTGGTCCAGTAACCGAACGACAGCACGAAGCCCAGGCCGAAGACGATGCCGATCACCGACAGGATGTTGTTTCCGAAGCCGGACAGCTCATTACCGGGCCAGGAGTGGATCTGCTGTGAACCGTCGGACAGCGCGCCCACCTTGTCCTTCAGGCCGCTGACACCGCCGATGCGATGCAGGCCGACCAGCGTCAGCGGCAGCAGCGCCGCCACGATCACGAAGAACTGCAGCACCTCGTTGTAGATCGCCGCGGACAGACCGCCAAGGGTGATGTAGGACAACACGATCACCGCGGCCACGATCACCGACAGCCACAGCGGCCAGCCCAGCAGCACGTCGAGGATCGAGCCCAGCAGATACAGATTCACGCCCGCGATGAGCACCTGGGCCAGCGCGAAGCTGATCGCGTTCACCAGATGCGCGCCGGTGCCGAAGCGCCGCCGCATGAATTCCGGCACGCTGCGGACTTTGGAGCCGTAGTAGAACGGCATCATCACCACGCCGAGGAACAGCATGGCCGGAACCGCGCCGATCCAGAAGTAGTGCATGGTCGGCATGCCGTACTGCGCGCCGTTGGCGGACATGCCCATGATCTCGACCGCGCCGAGATTGGCGGAGATGAATGCCAGGCCGGTCACCCAGGCCGGTAGCGAACGGCCGGACAGGAAGAAGTCGATGCTCGACGAGACCCGTTGGCGGGCAAGTACTCCGATGCCGAGTACGAAGACGAAGTAGATGGCGACCAGCGCGTAGTCGACGGGGGCGGCATCGAGTCGCAGGGTGGCGCCTTCGGCCAGCACGGAATGTGCCGGGCCCCCGACCAGCACCGAATCGAAATGTCCTGGGGGCGCAGCAGCGGGCGGCATACAGCTCTCCTGTCGCGGGGATCAGTCGGATGACCGGTCGGGCCGTGTCCGGATCCTAGCGGGTTGTTAGCGCTCACAGGGACGGTTCGGACAGGTCTCGTGTGTCAGTTACGAATGGCCCGCCCTTACTTCCTTGGGCTGGCAGGACCGCCCGGGTCGGGATAGACCGGACATTGATGGCGCAGCGATCGTTTCCGGGCAGAAAGGCCCAGCGTGTCGCCCGGAAAATGGGCCACGGGGACGGCCTTTCGTGACATGATCAAGTCGGTTGTCCAGATCTTGGCGACGGCGCGTCCGTCGGCACGTCTGTTCGTACAACACCTCTCGTTCACGTTTGCGACGAACGGCCGGTCGGGCGAGCGAACGTGACAGTCGCTGTGCACGATTCACGAAGCGGACAGGGGGGCTGAAATGTTTTTCGGTGAATTGCCCGCGGCAGGCACCCGGCAGTTGGTCGGCGCGCCGCCTCGAAAACTGTGGAGCACCATGCTGGCCGCGCTCGGCGCGGCGGCCATCGCGCTACCGCTGATCTTCGATCGGGCCGCGATCGTGGTGACGACGGGGGTCGCGATCGCGGCGGTGACGATGATCGGCATCGGCGTGCGACGGCATCGGCCGCCGGTGCCGTCGGCCTGGTACTCGCTGGCCGCGTCCGCACTGCTGTTCGCACTCGGCACCGTGCTGCGCGACGATATCGGCCGGCGGGCCCATCCGTTCCAGGACGTGGCCACGCTGGCGGGTTATGCGTTCGTGGGTGTCGCGGCGTTTCTGTGGCTGCGGCCGCGGCGCGATCACAGCTGCACGCAGGATCAGATGCTGGACTCGGGACTGATCGGTCTGGGCGCGCTGCTGGCGTCCTGGACATTCCTGATCTCGCCGGTGCTGCAACATGCGACCGGGACGACGGGCCGGATGTTCGTCGATGCCGCCTATCCGGTGATCGATGCCGTGCTGCTGACGCTGGTCACCCATTCGGTGGTGGCGTCGAACCGGTCGGAGATCTCGCTGCGGCTGGTGCATGCGAGCCTGCTGGCGATCCTGGTCTCCGACCTCGGCCGCGGGCTGCGCGCGGCCGGAACGCTGCGGCCCGATCACGAATTGCTGCTGATCCCCATGCTTTTCGCGTATGTGATGCTCGGGCTGGCCGCCCTGCATCCGACCATGGTCACCCTCGGGCGGCCGCGCCGCGTGCTGGCGCAGCGGTCCCGCCGCCGCGCGAGCGTGATCGCGGTGGCGCTGGTGGTGGCGTCGCTGGTGCCGACCGTCGGCGCCCGGCTGGGGAGTATCGATCGGCTGGTGGTCTCGTCGCTGCTGGCGGTCCTGCTGATCGGGGTGCTCGTGCGCAGCGAGCGGGCGATCGTGCGCAGCGCCCGCAGCGAGCGGCGCGCCCAGTATCAGGCCGACCACGACATGCTCACCGGCCTGCTGAATCGTTCGGCCCTACTGCGCATGCCGGCCCGCGAGCACGAACGCTGGGCCGGACGCACGCTGTGCATGCTGTTTCTCGACCTGGACGGCTTCAAGGCGATCAACGATACGCACGGCCACACCGTCGGCGATGAGCTGATCGCCAATGCGGCGGCCCGCATTCGGCGCGTCATCCGGCGCGACGATATGGCCGCCCGCTACGGCGGCGACGAGTTCGTGGTGCTCAGCGCCGCCGACCGCACCGAGGCGACCGTGCTGGCCGAACGCCTGCTCGCCGCCTTCGCCATCCCGTTCGAGCTGTCGGTCGGCGAGGTGTCGATCAGTGCCAGCATCGGCATCGCCTGCGGCGGCCCGCGCAGCGCCGACGCCACCGCGTACGACCTGCTGCGCGAGGCGGATTCGGCGATGTACCACGCCAAGGCCTATGCGCTGGGCTACGTGTTCCACGACGATATGCGCCTGCACGGGCATGCCGACAGCGGACGACGCGGGTGGCGGCGGGAGACCGCGGTCTGAGGACCCGGCCTAGGTGGACAGGTCGTCGAGCATCCTGCGGGCCTGCTCCAACTCCGACTGCAGCTGTTCCACCTTGGCGCGCTGGGTCGTTCGCACCGACTCCAGGACCGAGTCGACCACCTCGGCGACCTCCGGATGCAGCAGCTTGGCCGCCTGGGCGACGGCCGATCCGGAGACCGCGAGGCCGCGTACGGTGCGCTTCTTGCCGTTGACCACGTCGACGGTCCATTCGCCGTCGGCGGTGCCGGACAGCGTGACGGTGACCTCGGGCGCCTTGACCTTGCGCGCGGCGGGGGTGGTCTTCTCCTTGGCGGGACGCGGGGCGCTCGGCTTCGCGGCGGGGGTCGCGGACTTGTCCGCGGCCGACGCGGGACCCGAGGCCGGTTTCGGCTCGGCGACATCGGGATTCGCCGGGGCGGGGCTCGGGGGCGTCGGCGACGGAGCGACGGACGTGGGCACGGTCGACGGCATGGTCACTGCGGTGTCCTTCCTAGTTGCCTTGGTCTGCTTCGCGGGCTGCCCGGGCGTGGTGCGGCGGGCCGGTTTGGTCAGCGTCACCTCGGTGGGCGAGAACGACAGCACATCCTTGGACCCGGTGGGCCGCACCTGAAGGAAGTCGCCCTCGGCGGGATCACCGAGCGCCACCACCTTCCCGGAGCGGCCCTCGGGCACGCCGACAGCCGCCGCGGTGAACCACACCATCGGGGGCCGACCACCGGCGATTTCCGCGGTGATCTGCCGAATCTCGGTGTCGGACAGCGGTTGTGGCTTGGTTCCACGGGGCGACATGGTGTACTCCGGACGGGATCGATAGACATCTGCGTGTCAAGAGCATGCCCCATGACACCGACAAGTCCACATCGTCCGCTTTCTCCGAGCTACGCCACCTGCCCCGGCAACCGTTGAGCTACAGCACTGTTCGAACCTGTACAGCCAGATGGATCGTAGGGGCTCGCCGCGTTGCGCGCTGCGGGTTGCCGCATTTACCCCTAGTCGGGGTCACCTGCGGGTTGATCGTCAGGCCGCGTGGCTCACATGCCGGACCGACGCACCGATGACGGCCTCCTGATCGCCGATCAGGGTGCGCAGAAACGCCTCCTGATCGCGGCGGCCGCGCGCGGCCGCCCGATCGGTCCCGCCGGGCAGCAACAATGCGGCACCACTTCGGGTGAGGTTGACCGGGATGCGCAGCAGCGGATACCAGGGCGGCATATGGGCGGGCAGGCCGAGATGACGCATCGCCTTCGGACCGAGGAAGGCGCTGGCGATGGACAGGTGCTGGGCGCGGGCGATCCGGCCGCGCAGCGCCGGGAAGTTCCGATAGTGCCAGCCCAGCGGGTCGTCGCCCATGGGCATCGCGAGCTGGGGCGTGGTCTCGTCGGGATTGGTGATCGCGCACATGCAGTGGTAGAGGATGCGCACGGAATCGCGGAAACCGTTCGGCAGCCACTCCTCTCGCACCCCGATCAGCCAGCCCACATAGCGGGTCAGATGCGCACCGGCGTCCAGATCGGCGCGGGTGGGCACGATGCCCATCGGCATGGCGCCGACGAACGGCGAGATCAGCGCGCCGACCAGGGTGGCGGCCATATCGGTCTGATTGATCGGCACACCCCACTCCGCATGGTCCCAATCCGGCTGCGCCGCCACATGTCTGCGCACGAAGGCGTGGATGAGCCGCACCCGGATGGTCGAGCGGTAACCGAGGCCGCCGGGCCGCATACCGTCGTCGGAGGTGACATCCAGGGCCCACTGCAGGGTTTCGGCGAAGCGCTTGGCCGGACCCTTCTCCAGCGCGCCGGTGCGGACGAGGGTCTTGTTGAATCCGGAGGCCAGATAGCCGCCCAGCAGCGATACGTCGCGGGCGATGTAGAGACCGTCGGTGCCGCCGATGCGGAACACCCGCTCGGCGCGGCGGATCTTGTCCCAGTCCACCCAATCCGGCGGGGTCTCGTAGCGAACGAAGAACTCGCGCAACGGTTCCGGCGCGTCCGGCACGGCCGCGATGCCCTCGGCGAGCGCCCGCTCGAACAGCGGCCGCGTCCGGTCCATGCCGTCGGCGTACATCCACTCGACCAGGCGGTCCATCGGCTCGTCGCCGACGAGCAGCGCCTCCCCCAAGGCATCCCACTGTCGGGCGGATGGTGCGCCGATGCCCATCAACAGGGCGAACGGGCGCAGGCCCGGAACCTTTCGGGGCGATGCCGGATGCCGACCGGGGATGGTGGGTTTCATCGCTGCTCTCCTTTGAGCCGACCCGCACAGCAGTGTGCGGCGTGTCACATGAAACAATGTAGACATGACTCTCTCATCGAGTCAAGACCTGGTCGCGGTCATCGGAACGACACATCGACCGGGTAGCCTCCGTCTCTCATGAGTTCCCCACACCTACTCGCGATGCGTGACGAACGCCGGGCCGTGCTCGAGTTCTGTCGCGACCTCGGCGCGCAGGAATGGGCGGCGCCCAGCGCCGCACCCGGCTGGTCGGTCGGCGATGTGCTGCTGCATATGACCATCACGGCCCGTGCCCTCGTCACTCCAGCCATGGCGGCGATGCTGACCACCCGCGATGTGGAGCGCCTCAACGATCGACTCGTGGACGATCGCCGATCGCACACCACGAAGTATCTGCTGAGTGACTTCTCCGCCTGGAGTGCGCGCGGCTGCCGGGCGCTGGCCGTGCTGACCGTGCCGGGGCCCAGCCTGATTCGTCTGCCGCTCGGTGAGTTGGGCTGGCATCCATTGGAAATCCTGCCCGCGATGTTCGTCTTCGATTGGCATACCCATCTGCGGCACGACATCGCCCCCGCCCTGGACCGTCCGCCGCCCGCCACCGATCCGCGGCGGATGACGGCGGTCATGGCCTGGCTGACCGCGCTGCTGGCCCGCTCGCATCGGGAGGCGCTGAGCTGGCTCGACGCTCCGGTCGCGCTGACACTCACCGGGCCCGGCGGCGGCACCTGGCGCATCGAACACCGCGCGGGCCGGCTGCGCGTGCGGCCCGGGCAGGCCGCGGGGGCCGCGGCCCATATCGCCGGGCTGACACTGGAATTCCCGCAGTGGAGCACCCGGCGGATGCCGTGGCGGGCGTGTGCGGTGGCGGTGACCGGCGATGCGGAACTCGGTGCGCGCGTGCTGGATTCGATCAAGCTGGTCTAAGCCTGAGAGGGCATCCGAGAATTCGAGTGTGTGGTGGAGTTGTTGGATAGCGTCGGGCCCGCGAGCACATGCGGCGGCGGATCGGCCCGCATGTGCAGGGCCCGCCACAGCGCCGTTCGCACGGCCGTATGGTCCGGTACGGTGTTCTGCTCGATGTCCTCGGCGCCCACGCTCCGAGACTAGCAACGCAGCCCTCGGGGGTCCGGGAGGAAGATCGGGATCGATCCCTCGGCGCGCGGCGGGCGGGACTACGATGCGCAATACACCTGTGCGGGTGAACAGGGGAACCCATCCGCAGGGTCGGGGTCGCCGGGCTGTGGCGACTCGATCGGCAAGCGTGAGAAGGGTTCAACTGGTGGACAGGCCGGCATGGGCGCCCGAGGGCGTGGACATGACACGGGTGAGCCCGGCACGAATGTACGACGCTCTGCTGGGCGGTTCGCACAACTTCGAGGTCGATCGCAGTGCCGCCGAGGCGGCCAAGAGACTGGTTCCGGATCTGCCGCGGTTGGCGCTGAGCAATCGGGCCTTCCTGCGCCGGGCGGTGCGATACCTGGCCGCCGCCGGAATCCACCAGTTCCTCGACGTCGGTTCGGGCGTCCCGACCGCGGGTAACGTGCACGAGGTGGCGCAGTCGCTGGATCCGCGGATCCGGGTCCTCTACGTCGATATCGACCCGGTCGCGGTGACGCATTCGCGAACGCTGCTGCGCGACAACGACCAAGCCGATGCGATCCAGGCGGATCTGCGCGATCCCGAGGAGCTGCTCGCCCGGGCCGGCGAGACCGGGCTGATCGACCCCGCCCAGCCTGTGGGCCTGCTGCTGGTCGCGGTCCTGCACCTGCTGCAGGACGAGGAGCGGCCGGCGGAGATGGTGTCGGCACTGCACGAGGCGGTGGCCGTCGGCAGTCATGTGGCGATCTCGCATCTGACCTCCGCACAGCGGCCCGAGGACGCGGCCAAGCTGGGCCGCAACTCGGCCACCGTGAGCCGCACGGGCATTCGGTTCCGCGACCGCGACGCCATCACCGCGATGTTCACCGGCTGGGAGCTCGTGGAACCCGGTGTGGTCGAACTACCGTTGTGGCATCCCGAATCCGAACGCGACCTCCACGAGGCACCGGGCCGCTCACTCGGTTTGGCGGGCGTCGGACGCAAAGTCTGAGCGGGGTAACGGGTTAGCAGAGGGGCCATGGTGGGTTCGTACGAGCTGGCGGTGCGCTGGGCCGGCGTCCTCGACGGCGTCGTGGCCCCCACGCTCACGCGAACCCAGATCGAGGCCCTGCTCGCCGGGCTCGGCGAGGAACTGCTCGCGGCCCTGCGCGGGACCGCTGGCATCGATGCGGCCCGGTTGGCCGCCTCGACCCTGGTCGCGGTCAACTATCGCGACGAGGCGGCGGTGAGCCGATCGGTCGCGTTCATCTGCCGCGATATGGTCGCGATGCTGTGCCCCACCGGAACCGAACCCGATCTCGACCGCATCCGCGACCGCGCGATCACCCTCGCGGCCGAATTCGCCGCCGGATTCACCGCCGCGCTGCGGACCGCGGCACTGACCGAACAGGAAGTGACGCTGGCCGCGGCGCTCGCGGCCGCGCAGGAGGCGCAGGCGCAGCGGCAGTTGTCGGAGGCCCGGTTCGCGGCGATCTTCGCCGGTGCGTCGGTGGGCATCGGGACCATCGATGTGACGAACGGGACCGTACTCGATGTGAACACGGCGCTGGCCGAGATGCTCGGCGTCCCCGTGGCACAGATTCCGGGGCGATCGGTCGCCGATGTGCTCGGCGTGGCCAATATCGGCCACGCCTATGCGCAATTCGAGCAGCTGCTGGCGGGCCGCATCGACCGGTTCCGGCTGGAGACTCTGCACACCCGTCCCGACGGCGGCCTCACCGTCATCGACCTGTCCATGTCGGCGGTGCACGACGCCGAGGGGCGGGTGCGCTTCCTGGTCGGGGTCGCGGTCGACATCACCGAGCGCAAGGCGCTGTCGGATCGGCTGTGGCACGACGCGCATCACGACAGCCTCACCGGACTGGCCAATCGGGTGCTGTTCTTCGACAGGCTGTCCCGCGCGACGCCGCCGATCGGGCTGTGCTATCTCGATCTGGACGGATTCAAGGAGGTCAACGACCGGCACGGTCATACCGTCGGCGATCAGGTGCTGGCGGTGGTCGCGCGCCGGCTGCGGACGGCCGCGTCGCCGGAGGGGCTGGTGGCCCGCCTCGGCGGCGACGAATTCATCGTGCTGATCGAGAACTGCACGGTCGGGGAGGATCTGGTGGATCTGTCGGCTCGGTTGCTGGCCGGACTGACCGAGCCGATCATCGCTGCGGGGCAGTCGATCTCGGTGGGGGCCTCGATCGGCACCGCACTCATCGATCGGAGCCCCGACGCGGTCGACGATCTCATGCAGACCCTGGATACGGCCATGTACCGCAACAAGTCCGCCCGGCATCGGCCGAGGCAGCATCTTTAGCGGCAGTGCCTTGGAGGCCACCGGAGAGGTGGCGAAATAGGCTGTCAGCGCCCAGGTTCGGTGAACAGCCGACGAATTCGATTGTGCTGCTCCAGCAGAAGATCTACGACGTCGGCAGTGCTCTCGACCCGTTGTGTTGGCATTGTGGATACCTCCCGGTCGACAGGGATGGCCGACCGATGCCATCCATCGGCGCCGCATCCGGCCGATCGGCGCGCAAACGGCTGCGCGGCAAGGCGGGTGGCCGAATAGGACGGTCGACCCGTTCACCATGCATTTGCCGACCCGTCGGTAGGGGACCCACACACGTGCGCCCGGAGCCGTTGTCGGAGATCGGAAATCGTGCGACAGTGCCCGCACCTAGTGCGCCCGTACGAGAGTTGGCGGTTGGCAATGTCGCGGATCTTCCAGACCCGATCCGAACTCGCGATCGCGGCGACACCGGACGCGATCTTCGATACCGTCACCGATCCCGATCGCTGGCCGCGGGCGCATCCGGCCTGTCTGGCCGTCGAGCGCACCGCCGCCGGGCCGGCTCCGGCCAAGACCCTGTTCACCGAGGTGGTCGGGTTCGACGCGGACACCCTCGCCGTGCGCTGGCGGGTCGACAACTGCCGCCGACCGTGCCGCTGGGTGATCAGCTCGCGCACCACCGTCGCCCCGCGGCTGGGCGATTTCACCGCCACCATGACGGTCGTCTACTCGGTGACCGACACCGGCTCCGGCCACCAGCTGCTGCGCCGATCCATGGTCACCGCCGTCGACACCGATGCCGGGATCGCGCGGCCGCTGCTGGACCTGTTCGGCGGAAATGCTTGGCACGACGCCCATTTGGCGGCGGTGAAGCGCACGGTCGAGACGCGGTGAGCTGTTACTTCGCGGGCGCGGCGGCCGCGTTGGCGGTGGTGATGTAGTCGATCACCTGATGCAGATCCGGGTAGACGCGGTGGGCCATTCGGCGCGTCTCGGTGGTCGGCGCCACCAGATCGGGGATCAGCATGCAGCGCAGGCCCGCCGCGTGCGCGGCCCGCAGGCCGTTGGGGGAATCCTCCACGGCGATGGTGTGTTCCGGGTCGGCGCCCAGCGCGGCGACCGCGGTGAGGTAGGGCTCGGGATGCGGCTTGCCGCGAGTCACGTCCGAGCGGGTCACCACCGCGTCGAAGCGATCGGCGATACCCGCCACCTCCAGATGGTGGTCCGTGCGCTCGCGGCCGGAGGAGGTGGCGATGGCACGCGGGATCCCCTGGCGGTCGAGCTCGTCGAGTAGCTCGAACACACCGGTCTTGGTCTCCAGTCGGCCCGCGTCGACCAGGCCGGCCAGCGCGATATCGTGCCGGGCGAAGTAGTCGTCGAGCGGGAAGTCCGCGCCGAACGCCTCGACCGCCAGTTCGCGGCAGCGGTCGGCGGGCATGCCGATCAGGCTGCGGCAGAACTCGAGCGGCATATCGTAGCCGAGTTCGGCGCCGGCCAGGGCCAGCGATTCGATGGCCAGCCGCTCGGAATCGAGCAGCAGTCCGTCCATATCGAAGACCACGGCCTGCACGGGTTTGTCCGCACACATAGTCGTCACTCCTTGTCGAATTCGGGCAGCAGGCGGCGGCGCACGGCGCCGGTGACATCCCCACGGGTCAGCTCCGCCAGCGCGTCGCCGACCTCGCGCTCCACGCGCTGGGGTTCGGGCAACGTGCCGAAGATGTCGGTGCGCCGCAGGAATTCACTCGCCCGCCGGTGCGGATCCGCGGTGCGAGCCAGCTCGGTCAGCGAGTCGGCACGATCGTCGATCAGCTCCATGACGGCATCGTCGGCGCCGCAGGCGTCGAACCAGCGTATCCAGCCCGCGATCAACAGTGCGGCGGCCGGGGTCGGACGGCCCGCGGCGATGTTCTCCGACATGGCGTCGATCACGCGCGGAATCATCTTGTCCGAACCGTTGCGGCCCACGCGCGTCATATCGTGGCGGATGGCCGGATTGCGGAATCGGCGCATCAAATCGTCGACGGTGCGGCGCAATTCGGGTTCGGCCAGCGAGACGGTCGGACCCTGCTCGGCGAGCATGAACTGCCGCGCCAGTGCGCCCAGCGCCGGATCGGTGCTGGCCTCGGCGATGGTGCCGTGCCCGGCGAGTCCGCCGAGGTAGGCCAGCAGCATGTGAGTTCCGTTGAGCAGCCGCAACTTCGCCAGTTCGTAGTCGGTGACATCGCTGACGAACTGTGCGCCGCCCAGCTCCCAGGCCGGTCGCTCGCCCTCGAAATCCTCGATCGTCCAGGTGAGGAACGGCTCGGCCGAGACCGGGGCGCGATCCTCGATGCCGCCCAGCCAGTTTCGCGTCACGGCGGCGTCGGTCGAGGTGGCGGGCTGCACGATGCGGTCGACCACACTGCAGGGGAACTGCACGTTGCGTTCGATCCAGTCCGCCAGCCGACCGTCGCGCAGAGCGGCGAAATCGATGACGGCCCTGCGCAATTGGCGTCCGTTGGCGGTCATGTTGTCACAGCTGATCACGGTCGGCGGGGTGCCGCCGCCGCGGCGCACCGCGGCCAGGCCCTCGACCAGCATGCCGATCGAGGTGTGCGGATCGCTGCGGCACTCGAGGTCGTGGCGCACCGAATCACAGCCCGCGTCCAATCGGCCGGTGGCCGGGGAGAGGCAGTAACCGCTGGCGGTCACGGTCAGGGTGACGATCTTGACGCGCGGATCCGCGATGCGGCGCGCGACGCCGATGTGATCCGAGGGCGCGTGAACGGCCTCGCGGATCGTGCCGACCACCTCGGCGCGCACATCGCTGCCGTCGTGCAGCAGCGTGGTGTACAGGTTGTCCTGCGCACGCAGCGCGTTGACGATGTCGGGACGAGACATGGCGACCGCCGCGATGCCCCAGCGCCGGTCACCGGTCCTCTCGATGGCGTGCTGAGTCACCAGCGCCTGGTGCGCGCGGTGGAAGGCACCGCAGCCCAGGTGCACGATGCCGGTGGTCAGGCTGCGCGGCGCGAAGTGCGGCCGGGTCACGGCCGGGGGTAGGGCGGCCAGTCTGCCCGCCGACAGGCGGGGAACCACATGAGGATCAGAATTGTCGGTCAACGCCGGTTCGGCGAGAACGGTATTCCGTGCCAGAAGCATGCACGAGCCTCCGTCTGGGTTTCGTAGCTGCTTTCAAAGCTGCGGTCAGCACTGACTCAGCAACATTTCAAACGGTAGACCGGACCGCCGGAGATTTCGAGCGACGAGGGCCTTCGGAGGCCCGCCTTAACGTTTTCGTAGCATTTCAGGGTGGGGCGCAAGCAAGGCGTAAAAGCCCATTTCAGGGGGCGGGAATCGGGGGTGTGCGGAACCGGTTCGAGGGGTGGCGATGCGGGATGGGTGACCTTGCTCACCAGAGTCCGATTCTGGTGGTTTTACTGGACTTGCGGTTTGGTATCGCTGCCAATTGCAGGTCAAGCAACCGTCTCTGACGCACTCGGAGGCGCTGCAAGTTGGCCTACCGGCCAGTACACACCCAGCGAGGAGGCCTTGGATGCCATCGCACGATGGCATCCGGTCCCGTAGATGCGACCGTCGCCAGCTAATCGGATCGATGGCAGCATGCGTACGGACATATGCGACATCGGGCCCGCGAACGCGGTTAATCCGTCAAATCTTCAGCATATGAACGGCAAATGCTTTGTCGAATTGTCGGACAATGGGATTCCTTATATGAATCCGCATCCGCGGGACGGATATTCGTATCGATATCGCGTGCGCTCAGCCGACGGTATCGACCGGTTCTGGTTCGGCGACCGCGCGCGGGCGCGACCGGGCCGTGCCGAGGACCGAGCCGAGGATGACCAGCGGGAAGCCGATCGCCATACCGGCGGTCAGCGGCTCGTCCAGCAGGCTCACGCCGATCGCCAGCGCCACGGCGGGGTTGATATAGGTGATGACCGTCGCGCGCGCGGGCCCGACCTCGCCGATCAGCGCGAAGAACACGAGAAATGCCGTGGCCGTGCAGATCACGGCCAGGCCCAGCACCGACCAGCCCGCGGGGGCGGTGATCCGCGCGGGCCAGCGCCAGGCCACGAACGGCGCGTAGAGCAGCGCGGCCAGGGCCAGCGAGGCGGTGACCACGCCCATCGGCGGCAGGTCGGCCAGTTTGCGATTGATGATGATCGGGCCCAGCGCGTATCCGACCGCGGAGACCGCGACCGCGATCAGCGCGCCGAGATCGGACAGGTCGATATCGAGGCCCACCAGGGCCAGTACGCCGGCCAGGCCGACCAGCAGGCCGATCACCCGGCGGCTGTCGAACGCCTCGTGCCCCAGCACGGTCACCACGACCACCGCCACCAACGGCACCGCCGCGACGAGCAGGCCGACCGTCGAGGAGTTCAACTTCGTCTCGGCATGCCCCAGCAGCAACCACGGGCCGGTGATCTCGACCAGCGTGTAGGCCACCAGCCACGGCCAGCGCCGCAGTACCGGGCCGAGCGACTTGCCGTACAACGCGATCGGCAACAGCAGCAGCGCGCCGATCGCCGTGCGGCCACCGGCGACGACCACCGGATCGAAGTCACGGACCGCGATGCGGATCATCGCGTACGGCACACCCCAGATCACCCCGAGGGCCAGAAACAGCACCCATCCTCGCCTCGTCACCGCCGCTCCCCCTGCCCCATCCCGCTCACGCCCGCCCACACTACGAATTGATACACGCCGATCACCATGACAGACGAGTACGGCAACCGAGCGCCCACGAAAACAGGGGCGGCGGCGGGCGGCAATTCCATCTGGAATAAATACCTGCCCGAGAAAACGTTTTCTCGGGACAGCAACAGCCGAGCAAGCCTCCTCGGATTCCCGCCCATCGGGCCATCCAGGACGAATCGGACGTGAGATGGGCCACTGTTCGCCGGTCCCGCAACGACCGAGAAAGTTAGCGCTGGTATCGACTACTACTCTGGGAGCATGGGCACGAGCGCGGAGACGATCGAGACCAGCAAGCGGACCGTGGGATTGATCTGGGCGCAGACCCGCGACCGGGTGATCGGCGCCGACGGCCGGATCCCGTGGAATCTGCCGGAGTATCGGAAGCATCTGCTCGAGACCATCTGCGACTACACCCTCGTCGTGGGTCGCAAGACCTGGGAGGCGCTACCGGAGCTGTTCGGGCCGCTACCGAACAACCGCAAGATCGTGATCACCCACCAGCCCGATTGGTTCGCCGAGGGCGCCGAGCGTGCCGCCTCGGTCGCCGAGGCGCTCGCGCTGACCGATCCCCAGGAGGTCTGGGTCCTCGGCGGCGGCGAAATCCTGGGCGAGGCCATGGAATTCGCGACCGTCATCGCGGTCACCGAGCTGAACACCCCGTATCAGGGCGATGTCCGCGCTCCCGCGGTCCCGGCCGCGGACTTCATGATGACCTACACCATCGGCGCCCGCCGCTCCGCCAACGGCCGCGACGACTTCGTCCTGCGCAGCTACGCCCGCAAATGAGGGCCGGATAGCCCAGCGGCCCGGGGGAATTCGAACCGCAGCACCGCTCCCCCGTCCGGATCCGTCGCGGCGCTGACGCGGGCCCCGTGCTGGGCCGCCACCTGGGCGACGATGGCCAGGCCCAAGCCGTGGCCGGGTTTGCCACGGGCCGCGCGGGAGCGATAGAACCGGTCGAAGATATACGGCAGATCCTCGGCGGCGATGCCGGGACCATGGTCGCGCACGGTCAGGGCGCCCGCGCGCAGTTCGACGTGGACGATCCGATCGGGCGGGCTGAACTTGGCGGCGTTGTCGAGCAGGTTGGTGACCGCGCGGGCCAGGCGCGTGGGGCTGCCGGATATCGTCGCGGGCTCCAGGTCGGTCTCGAAAACGACTGCGGGCCAATGTGTCCGGGCCACCTCGACGCGCTGGGCCACCAGGGTGTCCCAGCGCAGATCCTCGAACGGCTCGGCCGGCGCCCGCGGGTCGTCGGCGCGGGCGAGGTCGATGAGGTCGGCGACGAGCCCGGACAGTTCGGTCGCGGGGCCGTGCAGCGCGGCGGCGGTGGCGGCCAGCTGGTCGGGAGTGAGGCGGTCGGCGCGGCGCAGGAGATCGATGTTGGTACGCAGGGCGGTCAGCGGCGTGCGCAGCTCGTGCGAGGCGTCGGCGATCAGGCGCTGCTGGGCCGCGCGGGATTCGCGTTCGGCGGTCAGAGCCTGGTCGAGTGCGTCCAGCATGGTATTGAAACTTGTTGCCAGCGTGGCCAATTCGTCGGATCCGGTGATCGGGATGGGGTTGCCGGGGTCGCGGGTGGCGGCGACCCGCTCGGCGGCCCGGGTGAGGGTGCGGATCGGGGCGAGGGCGCGGCGGGCGGCGATTCGGCCGACGGCGATCGCCAGCAGGGTCCCCACCGCGGCCGCGGCCGTCAAGGCCAGGGCGACCCGGCGCATACCGGTGTCGATCTGATCGGAGCGCTGGGCCACCTGTACCGCCGTGCCGGGGCGCAGCGGGGCGGTGTACATCCGCATCCGCTGGCCGTCGAAGACGATATCGTCGAACCGAGCTGGTGCGGAACCCGTTGCCACAGAACGTGTTTCGGCGTCGACTGGGAGGGCCAAGCCCGGCTCGTGCTCGGATTCGACGCGGCCGTCGGCGGCCACCACCTGAACACAGCTGGGTGCGGCCAGATATCGGCACGGGCCGGACATCGTCGCGATATCGGGGTCGGCGGCGAACTGCCGGGTGAGGCGGGTGGCCTCGCGGCGCAGGCCGATGTCCACCGCCCTGCCGAGTTCGTGGCCGACCACGACGTAGGCGGCCACACCCATACCGGCCAGCGCCAGCACCATCGCGATCACGAAGTAGACCGCGATCCGGGTGCGCAACGAGCGGCCGCTCACGACAGTCCGAGCCGATAGCCGATGCCGCGCACGGTGTGGATGAGCGGGGGCACGGTGTCGATGTCGAGCTTGCGGCGCAGATAGCGGACGTAGACCTCGAGCGAATTCGAGGACGAGCCCAGCTCGCGGCCCCAGACGCGGTCGAGGAGCAGTTCGCGGGGCAGGGCCCGGTCATGATTGCGCAACAGCACCTCGAGCAGGGCGAATTCGGTTCGGGTGAGCTCGATTTCGCGCGCACCGCGCCATACCCGGTGGGCGCTGGTGTCCATGGTCAGATCCGCGCAGGACAGGACCGCGCCATCGGTGGGGTAGGTGCGACGCGCCAGCGCGCGCACCCGCGCGAGCAGTTCGTCGAGGTCGAACGGCTTCACCAGATAGTCGTCGGCGCCCGCGTCGAGGCCGTCGACCCGATCGGCCACGGCATCGCGGGCGGTCAGCATGAGGATCGGGGTGCGGTCACCGCGGGCGCGCAGTTGCCGGCAGGCGGTCAGGCCGTCCAGGAACGGCATCAGCACGTCCAGGATCACCACCTCCGGCTGCCAGCGTTGGATCTCGGCGAGTGCGGCCGCGCCGTCGGCGGCCGCGCGGGTCTGATAGCCCTCGCTGTCCATGGCCCGTATCACCGCATCGCGGACAGCTGCCTCGTCGTCGACCACCAAGACGCGCATGGTGGCCGATCATACGTTTTCATCGGATTCTCATCCGTGGGCGCGAACCTGGGGCTTATGAGTGGACGGCAGTGCGGGACGGTTTCAGGGGTGGGGGGTATCGCCGCTGGCTGTGGCGGTGGTGGCCGGTGTGACGGTTACGCGACTGGGTGCCGCGCGGCATGCGGTCGGGTCGCCTCGCGTCGAGGGCAATCGGGTAGTGATCGCGATCGGGGGCGGCACCGCGGTGTGAATGCCGCGACGCTGGCGGTCGGGATCGAGCTGTCCGGGAACAACACAGCGAGGCGGCTATGTCTCGGATGAGGGCGTGCCGGGTGAGGGCCGTGGATGTGGTGCTGCTCGGTGCGGCGGCGATGGTGGCCGTGCTTGTGGTCGGGCACGATTGGGTGCCGGATGTAGGTGGGCTGGGTGTGCTGTTGGACAGTGTGGCGCCCTGGTTGGGGGTTGGGGTGCCGGTATTGGTGCTCGTCGCGGTGGCCTGTCGTTCGCGGCTCGGCGTCGTGGCGGCGGTGGTGGTGCCGTTGCTGGCTTGGGGGTATGCGTTCGGAGGGTGGTGGGCCGGAACGGGTCCGCAGGCAGTGGGGGCGGGGCGGCTGAACGTGGTGACGCAGAACTTGAGTGCCGCCAACGACGATCCCCGCGAGGCGGTGCGGGTGCTGCGGGCGACCGGTGCGGATCTGATTGCGCTCCAGGAGGTTTCGTGGCGAAATGCCGGTGCGGTCGAAGAGGGGTTGTCCGGGGTCTATCCGTATCACGCGCAGGAAGGGACGGTCGGCCTGTGGAGCCGCTATCCGATCTCGGGCACCGAACCGGTCGACGTGGGGGTCGGCTGGCGACGTGGGCTGCGCGCCCGAGTGGATGTCCCGGGCGGACCTCTGACCGTCCATGTGGTGCACCTGCCCTCGATTCGGTTGGGCGCCAGCGGTACTCGCGACCGCGGTCTGGCTACCCTGTCCGAGGAGCTGACCGCCGACAGTGACCGACGCGGCGTCGTGCTGGGCGACTTCAACACCACCGCCACCGACCGCCATTGGGAGGGCTTCGCGCCCGGCTATCACGACACCCGATCCGCCGGGCGGGGACCGCAATTCACGTGGCCGGCATGGTTTCCGATGCTCGGTCCGGATCATATCCTCGCTCGCGGCCTACGCCCGATCTCATCGGCCGCCCTTGCGGCGCCCGGCAGCGATCATCGCGGACTCGAGGCGACCCTCGCCCTCGAGCCGTGACTGTGATCCTGTCGGTCACCTCGATGGCGGGCGGGTGACGGATCAGGCCGCGTGGGTGGGGCGGAAAACCCTGCGCCCTGCGGATTTCGGCCGCGTCGGTGCGCACTTGAACGACGGTCACGATCGCTGCGCCACGTCGGACCACCAGCGCTGAGCCACCAGCGGATGTGAGCGCAGCCAGCCGCGCAGCGCGTTCTCACCGTACTGGGCGTGCAGCGGATTGTCGGCCTCCTGACTCACCCCGCGCGCCTGCGCGGCCAACTCCGGTGGCAGCACCAGCGGTCGCACCACCGCATCCAATCGCGGACCCAGGAAGAACGGCACCGAATACCGATCCACCCCGGCGGGCGGGCTCACCACCCGATGCCGGGTCGCGATCAGATAGCCCTGCGTGGCGATCTCGAGCATCTCGCCGATATTGAATACGAAGCTGCCCGGCACCGGGACCGCATCGATCCAGCCCTCGGCCCCCTGCACCTGCAGGCCGCCGACCTCGTCCTGTTGCAACAGCGCCAGATAGCCGTAGTCCTTATGCGCGCCCACGCCCTGATCGGCGGCGTCGGCATCGCGGCCCGGATAGTGGATGATCTTGATGTGGGCGGACGCCTCCTCGTCGAACCAGGTGTCGAAGTATCCCTCGTCCTGCCCGAGCGCCGCGGCCAAGGCGCGCAACACCTCTCGGCTCACCCGCAGCGCCTCCGCCTGCCAGGCCAGGGTCGCCGCGCGCAGTCCCGGCAGCGCCGCGGGCCACTGATTCGGCCCGATCAGGCGGCGCCAGGCCGGATCGCCCGGGGCGAGTTCGAGCGCCTCGCGTTCGGGACCGATATCGAGCTGTTCGCGGCGATCCGGCCGTGTACTCGTGCCCGGTGACGGTGTAGCCGCGGAACTGCGGCGAGTTGATGTTGTCGATCTCGAGCCGCCGCGTGAGCGGCAGGGCGAAGAACTGCCGGGCCACCTCGAACATGCCCGCGGTCAACGAGTCCGGGACGCCGTGGCCGACGACATAGAAGAAGCCGATCTCATGCGCGGCGTGGCGCAGATCGGCGAGGAATTCGGCCCGCTCGGGGCCGCGGAATCGGGAGATATCGATGAGCGGCAGCCGAGCGGTCATGGCCGGATGGTAGGCCGGGACGCGGTGGCGGGGACAGGCTTCGGATCAGGGTGATTGCGATCCGGGACCCGCCGCACGACATTGTGCGGCGGAACACCCTGCGGCCCAATCAGTTCGGCCGGGACACCCGGGGGAAGGTGAGCGCGACCAGGAAGGTCAGGATCGCGATGACCACGGCCGCCGCGAAGGCGGTGGTGATGCCGCTCACCAGCACCTGCGCCGCCGAACCCGAGGCATCGCGCGCAGCGGTCCCGAATACGGTCACCAGAATCGCCAGGCCCAGCGCGCCGCCGGTCTGCTGCAGGGTCTGCAGCGCACCGCCGGCCGCACCGGCCTCCTCCGAGGACACCGTCGACATGATGATCACGTTCAGCGGCGAGAAGGCCAGGCCCATACCGCAACCCATCAGCACCATCGCGGCCAGCAACAGCGGGAAGTAACCGCTGTCGGTCGTCAATCGGGTCAGCAGGAGCAGTCCGGCGAACATCGCGACCGTGCCGGTCATCGCGAGTGGTTTGGGCCCGAAGCGCGGTAGCAGTCGCGGGATCAGCCGGACCATGGCGAACATCAGCACCGCCGTCGGCAGGAAGGCGAAACCCGTTGCCAGGGCGCTCATTCCGCGGATCTCCTGCAGATACAGTGCGAGGAAGTAGAACATCGACATACCGGCCATCGGACCGAAGAATATGTTGGTATAGGCCGCGGCGCGGGTGCGGTCGGTGAACAGGTGCAGCGGCAGAAGCGGTTGCGGCGCACGGCGTTCGACGATCAGGAAGATCACCAGCAGCACCACCCCGACCGTCAGCGAGGCCACGGTCGTGAGGGTGCCCCAGCCGCCCGATCCGGCGCTGATGAAGCCGTAGACCAGGGTGGCCACACTCCCGGTCGCGGTGACCGCACCGGGCAGATCGAGCCGCGCGGGCCGACGCGGCGCATCGGGCAGATAGCGCAGGGCCAGCACGGCGACGGCCAGGCCGAACGGGACGTTGATGAACAGCACCGATCGCCAGCCCAGCCATTCGGTGAGCACTCCGCCCAGCAGCAGGCCGACGGCGAATCCGGCGCTGGACATGCCCGAGAACAGGGCCAGCGCCCGAATTCTCGCCTTCGGCTCGGCGAAGGTCGTGGTCAGCAGGGCGAGGGTGTTGGGCGCGGCCATCGCGCCACCGATGCCCTGTACGACCCGGGCCACGAGCAGCCAACCGGCCGACGGGGCGAGGCCGCCCACCAGCGAGGCGACGGTGAACAGGATGACCCCGGCGATGAACAGCCGACGCCGCCCGAACAGGTCGCCCGCGCGACCGCCGAGTAGCAGTAATCCGCCGAAGACCAGGATGTAGGCGTCCATGACCCAGGACAGGCCGGTCGCGCTGAAATGCAGATCGGTCCGGATGCGCGGCAGCGCCACATTCATCACGGTGACATCGAGGACGATCATCAACTGGCAGGTCAGCAGCGTGACCAGCACGATCCCCGAACGAAGCCGGGGAGATTCGGTCTGTAGACGTGATCGAGCGGTAATCGTGGGAGTAGACAACGACACTCCATCGAGCGAGGGAACCAAACGGAGACACTCTCCGTTTCTGATGGGGATAGCATATGGAGACGATCTCCGTTTACGCAAGCCTAAAACGGAGAGGCCATCCGTTTCCAGTCGTTTTCCGTGGAGGAGCAGTGGACGCACCGTCGACGCAGCGGCCCATGCGCGCCGACGCGCGCCGCAACTACGAGCGGATCATCACGTACGCGCGAGAGGCCTTCGCCGAGCACGGGCCGCAGGCTCCACTGGACGACATCGCCCGGCGCGCGGGCGTCGGGGCCGGGACGCTGTATCGCCACTTCCCGCATCGGGAGGCGCTCATCGAGGCCGTCTACCGGTCGACCATCGAGGCGCTGTCGCGGCGTGCGTTCGATCTGATCGACACCGTGCCGCCCGGTGAATCCCTGCGGCTGTGGCTGCACGCGCAGGTGGATTACGTGATGAACGAGCGCAGCCTCGCGGTCACCCTCAAGGCCGCGATCGATCGCGACTCCGAAACCTTCACCCTCTGTTCGACCCTGGTCGCCGACGCCGCCGGGGCGGTGCTGCGATCGGCCCAGGACGCGGGCCTGGTCCGCGACGATATCGAGCCGCGCGATGTCCTGCGCCTGGCCCACGGAATCGGCGCGGCCTGCGAACACGCGGGACGAGAGGCCGCCGATCGGCTGCTGGCCGTCGCGTGGGACGGGTTACGCACCACCACCTCTCGGGATCTCCCGGTATCCGACCGGGCGTGACCACCAGCCCGCCTCGCCGCGGGTGAGGCCGGGCAGCCGGCGTCGGGCGGCGTCGAGTGTGCGGGCGGGGATCGTCCCGGTCAGCTGCCAGGTGGTCGTGGTCGCGTCGGTATGGTCGATGGTCGCGCCGAATGCGGTGAGGGCGGCCAGCACCGGGGCCAGGGTGTCGGCGGGGAGGTCGAGCTCGAAGGCGTGGATCGGTTCGAGCACAGCGGTTCCCGCGCGGCGTAGCGCGCGTTCGAGTACCAGTGGTGTCAGGGCGCGGAAATCCGCCGCGGTCGAGATCGGGCCCGCGAAGCCGGAGCGAATGAGGGTGACGACGCAGTCGGTGACCGGGCGGCCGCCGGGGCCGCGCCGCAGGGTGGCGTGCACGGATTCCGCTATGGCGCAATGGAATGCGCGCGGGAGGGCGCCCAGTTCAGTCTCGTAGTGGAAGGCGATTCCCGGGGGACCGGGTTCGATGCGCAGGCCGATCGTCGCCCAGAATCCGCTGGAACTCGCTGCGCGATAACCCATTTCCTCGATGGCCTCGCCGGTGCCGGTCACGCGTTCTATGCGCAGTGGTTCGGTCGCGAGGAATTCGGGGTCGATGCCGTATCGGTCGGACAGGGTCGTCGCGATGATCTGTTGCTGGATCTCGCCGTAGAGCAGGATCGAGGTGGTGCCGTCGGGTTCGACGCGGGTGTGCAGCAAGGGGTCCTGTTCAGCCAGTTGGCAGAGCGCGGTGTGCAGGGCGGCCGGGGAGCCGCCGCGGGCGCGGACTCTCGTGCGCAGTGTCGGCATCGGGAAGTGTGGTCGGTCGGAATCGGTTGGGGGGCCTAGATAGTCGCCTACTCGGGCCTCGTTCAGGCCGGTGATTCTGGCGATGTTTCCGGCGGTCAGGCGGGAGGACGGGCGGCCCACGACGTCCAGGGTGCTGATGCGGGCGGTGTGGTGGTGCGTTGTTCCGTCGTAGTCGTCGCGGTGCAGCTCGAGGCGGTCGCGGGCGGCGACGGTGCCCGAGAACAGCCGTAGGTACGCGGTTTTGGCGCCCGACGGTGAGCGGTCGATGGCGAAGATGGTGCCTCGCGGGGTGGTGTCGTCGGCGGCCGGTTCGGGGATGGGCAGGAGGTCGGTGAGTGCCCGGATCAGGGCGTCGATGCCTTCGCCGGTGAGTGCCGAACCGAAGTAGACCGGGTGGACGAGGCCGCGGGCGAGCTGATCGCGCAGTGCCGCATGTAGTTCGGGCGGCGTGGGCGCCGGGCCGTCCACGATTCGGGCGAGCAGCGAATCATCATGTTCGGCAAGGGTTTCCGCGCATTTGCCGAGGTCTGCGGGGAATACGCGAGCGGCACGGGATCCGGGATCACGCACGGCGTTCATGGCGATCGGATGCGGTGTCACCCGCCGCTCGATCTCGGTCAGCAGTTCGTCGGTCCGGGCGCCCGGTCGATCGATCTTGTTGATGAAAATCACTACGGGGAGCCGCATGTCGTGCAGGATGCGCATCAGCGCCCGGGTGTGCGCCTGCACGCCCTCGACCGCCGACACCACGAGCACGGCCGCGTCGAGCACCCGTAGCGCTCGATCGACCTCGGCGACGAAATCGGCATGTCCGGGGGTGTCGATCACATTGATCCGGGTCTGCCCGATGGTGAACGACACCACCGCCGAGCGCACGGTGATTCCGCGTCGTCGTTCGATATCGCCGGTGTCGGTCTGCGTGGTGCCCGCGTCGACGCTGCCCAGCGTGTCGATGGCTCCGCAGTCGAACAGCAGGCGTTCGGTCAGGCTGGTCTTACCCGCATCGACATGGGCGACAATCCCGATATTGAGTGTCCGGTGAAGTGGCATATGCGCCGAGGTCCTCGAAAGTCACGGTCCGACAAGGTATCCGAAGTCCTTCGAAGAATCGGCGCATAACAACTCCTCCAGAGCGGTCGACTGTCCCCCGCAGGCTCACACGACCGGCCCACCCTGCGCAACCGGATTTCACAGCGCGTCGAAGACCACCTCGGCGCGCTCGCGGGTGCGGCACATCTCCCAGGCCGTCTCGGCAATCCGGTCGGGGTCGAGCGTATGACCCTCGGCCGCACCGTATTTCGCCGGATCGGCGGTGACCATGGCATGGATGTCGCCCCGCTCGACCACGCCG
This sequence comes from Nocardia sp. NPDC051570, assembly GCF_044454005.1. Classification (NCBI taxonomy): domain Bacteria; kingdom Bacillati; phylum Actinomycetota; class Actinomycetes; order Mycobacteriales; family Nocardiaceae; genus Nocardia; species Nocardia sp. NPDC051570. The sequence goes on from NZ_JBITDI010000004.1 coordinate 146,041, forward strand.
CCGATGGTGAGCGTGCCCGCGTAGACGCCCTTGTCGGCGAGTTCGGCGTGCAGGGTGAGGGCGTAGTTGCGCAGTGCGGCCGAGGCGAGGGCCAGTTGGCCCAGGGCGGGCATGGGGCGGACGCTGGACAGGCCGCCCGCCAGGAGGAAGGCGCCACTGCCGCGCTCGATCATGCCGGGCAGGACCGCCTCCGCCAGTCGCACGGCGGGCCAGACCCAGGAGAACGCGGATTGCGCTGTGGGGATGTCGATCTCGGTGATCGGGACGATCTGCTGATCAGTGGGGCCCGGGCCGTAGTAGGCGAGGTCGACGGTGTCGATGTGTTTCAGTACTCGGCCGAAGGCCTCGGTGTCGGTCACATCGACGGCGTGGGCGGTGGCTTCGATACCGGCGGCGGCCAATGCGGCCAGATAGGTGGGGTGGCGGGTCTTGTTCCGCGATACCAGAACGACCCTGAATCCCTCGTGCCCGAGGCGATGGGCCATGGAAATACCTAGTCCTGGGCCTACCCCGATGATGAGCGCTGTTCCGTTGTGCGCCATGTTTTCTCCTAATTTGAGAGGGTGCTCAGATTAGGAGCGTAGCGCTAAGACGAGTGGCCTCTCGAGTTGAACTGTGGGGTATTGCAAGGCCGTGAAGAAGCTGCACTACGAGCAGTCGCGATCACCGGGGGCGGCATTCGAGTCGTCCCCACACACGACCACTCGGCCGCGCTGCCACTCGCAAGTCGGTCCAACATCGGCAGGGTGGCTATGGACGGTGCCCGGCGGCGCGGACCACACTGCGGATATGGAACCCTTGGTAGCCGGTGAATTCCGTAGTGAGACCACATACCTCAATACCGCGTCCTATGGTCTGCCTCCGGCTCGTGGGTTGGCCGCGGTGGGTGCGGCCACCGAGCAGTGGGCCGCCGGGCATGGTGCGCCCGGATCGCATGACGGGCAGGTGGAGGTGCTGCGGGCGGGCTTCGCGCGGCTGCTGTCCGGTGCGACCGCCGACGATATCGCCATCGGCCACTCCGCGGGTTCGCTGGTCGGTCCGGCCGCTGCCGCCCTGCCCGCGGGCGCGGAAGTGCTTGTGCCGGAAGGGGATTTCGCCTCGGTGCCCAATCCGTTCCGGTATCGGGGCGATCTGAACGTGCGCACGGTCCCGCTGGAGCGGCTGGCCGAGGAGGTACGCCCGCAGACCGCGCTGGTGGCGGCCAGCGTAGTGCAGTCGGCCGACGGGCGCGCGATCGATCCGGCCGAGTTGCGGGCGGTCACCCGCGCCAACGACGCCTGGCTGCTGCTGGACGCCACGCAGGCCGCGGGCTGGCTGCCGCTGCGATTCGACGACGCCGATTTCTGGGCCACCGCGACGTTCAAATGGCTGCACGGCGCGCGCAGCGTGAGCCTGCTCGCGGTGCACCCGGCGGTCGCCGAGGCGGTGCGGCCGGTCTCCCCCGGCTGGTATGCCGCAGCGGATCGATGGGCGGAAATGTATGCGCCGCAGAGTCTTTCCACCACGATCCGGCGTTTCGACGACACCCCGGACTGGCTGGGCGTAGTCGGTGCGGTGGCCGGGCTGGAACTGATCGAGGAGCTGACCGTCGAGGCGATCGGCCGCCACGATCGGGCGCTGGCCGCCGAATTCCGCGGCGGGCTGGCCGAATTGGGGCTGCCCGCGGTGGCGGGCGACTCCCCCATCGTCACGATTCCCGGCGCGGGCGATCTGGCCGAGGGTCTGGCCGAGGGCGGCGTGATCGTCACCGCGCGCGGCGGTGGCCTGCGTACCTCGTTCCATATACACAACGGCTCCGACGATGTGGAGACCGTCCTGAAGGCGTTGGCGCGGAAGTGATTCAGGCCTGTTCGGCGGTGATCCGGCCGCTGTCGATCGCGGCCGTCAGCGCCTGGTAGTCGGCCTCGGTCTGCGCGGCGTACGCCAGGGCGAATTCGCCCATCGCGCTGTCGAAGACGTCGCCACTGCCCAGGTAGGCGGCGATGGCGACGCGGTCGCCGGAGCGGGCGTGGCCGCGGGCCAGGGTGTAGCCGCACAGCTGGGCGTATTGGCACAGTTCCTCGGGCGACATATCGTCGATCGCCAGCGAGCCCTTCATATCGCGCAGCTGACGCCAGTAGTAGAACAGTCCATCGGGGCCGGTGGCCCAGCCGAGGAAGATATCGGCCGCCGATTGGGTCAGCCGCTGCCCGTGCACGACGCGATGGCCCTGATGGCGGAAGATGCTGGACCGCAGGTACGGCGCCAACACCGATTCCTCGGCCTGTTTCACCTGCAGGAACAGCGGATCGCCGAGCGAACGACCGGTCAGCAGCGCGATGAAGCAGCGAGTGCCGACGCTGCCCACGCCGACGACCTTCATCGCGTAATCGTGAATCTCGAAGCGGTCCAGCAGGATCCGGCGCTCCTCGGGCAGCGAGGTGCGGTAGTCGGTCAGTACTGCCTCGAGGGGTGTGCGCTCGACGTCGGGCAGCCGCATCAGCAGCGGTGGGTCCTCGGCGATACGCGGTTCGCCGTCGGGGCCGGGTTCGGTGAGCTTGTCCAGGGCGTGCAGGCTGGTGCGGCTCTTCGCCTTGGTGATGATCTTCTCGGTGCGTTTGCGGTCGCGCGGGCTGAGCAGTTCGGCGGCCTTCTCCGCATCGACCATCTCGTACCAGACCTCGGTCTCGCCGAGTCCGGCCAGCCGGTCCATGGTCTCGCGATAGCCCAGCGCCGCGGCGGTCGCGGCCGCCGTGGCCTCGGAATCGGTGTGGCCGTTGGCCTGTGCCGCGACGGCGACGCTGGCGACCAGCCGTTTGACGTCCCATTCGAAGGGTCCGGGCAGCGTCTCGTCGAAGTCGTTGACATCGAAGACCAGCGACCGTTCGGGCGAGGCGAACAGCCCGAAGTTCGACAGGTGCGCATCCCCGCACAGCTGAACCGTCAGCCCGGTATCCGGTCCCGCGGCCAGATCGGCCGCCATGATCGCGGGCGCGCCCCGATAGAACGGAAACCGCCCCGCGGCCATGCGCCCGTACCGAATCGGCACCAACTGCGGCAACCGAGTCGCCGCCTGCCGCTCGAGAATCGCGATCGGATCCTCCCGATCCCCCGCCGCCTCCCACTTCCCCAACTCCGACCGCGCCGCCCGCTTACGCGCCGCCTTCCCCACCTCGGCCGAGGCCGGATCCTCCCCCTGCGCACTCTCCATAACCGGACTCTAACCCCGCCACCCCACCAAATCCCGCACCCTTTCTAACGCTTCGCACCCGTTTCAGGCGCCCACAAGGGGTGCGAAGCGTCAGAAAGGGTGCGGCTGTGCGGCGCCGGGGGCCGCCGCGGAGGAAACCTTCGCACCCCTTGTGGCGCTTCGCACCCGTTGCGGGCGGCTGGAAGGGGTGCGGCGTGCGGGAGAGGGTGCGGGGTTCAGGGGATGGGTGGGGTGCCGCCGGGGGTGGTGGGGAGGCCGGCGGATTTCCAGGCGCGGAAGCCGCCGATCAGGTCGGTGGCGTGGGTCAGGCCGAGGTGTTGGGCGTCGGCGGCGGCCAGGCTCGAGGCGTAGCCCTCGTTGCAGATCAGGATCACCGGGGTGTCGGGGGCCAGGGCGGGGAGGCGGTGGTCGCCGATGGGGTCCAGGCGCCATTCCAGGACTATGCGCTCGACGATGATCGCGCCGGGAATCTCACCCTCGGCGGCGCGATCGGCGTGCGGGCGGATATCGACCAGCAGCGCGCCGTCGGCGTGCAGGGCGGCCGCCTGCTGGGGATCCACGCGCAGCAGGCGGGCGCGGGCGCGATCGAGAATGTCCTGCACACTCATGTGCGTCTCCTTCACAGTCCCGTGAAATCGGCCAGCGCGCGATACTCCCGCACGGGCCGCAGCGGCGGCGAGTAGGCGTGCACCGAGGCGGCCGGGCGGGCGCTGGTATTGCGCAGTTGATGAGCGCGCTGCGGGCCGAAGGCGACGGTATCGCCCGCCGACCAGTCGGCCGTGCGCGGGGGCCCGCCCGCATGCACATACAGCTCGTGCAGCGCGCCGATGGTGACGGTGAACGCGCCGGACGCACCGCCGTGATCGTGCGGTTCGGTGCCCTGCCCGGGCGCCCACGACAGCAGCCACAGCTCCACGCCCATGGTCAGCGCCAGCCGGGTCCACCAGCGCTCGGTCGTATCGAAGCGCACGATGTCCAGTAGCGGAGTGGCCAGGGTGGTCGCGACCTCGACGGTGAGTTCGTGCAGCTGGGTGGCCGACCACAGCGTGCGCTCGGGGTGGACCGCCTCATGTAAGGACGGCACGTCGACTCCGGAGTGAATATCCTTGGCGTGCTTGAGATTCACCGGTAATGACGTGGTCACCGCGCTCCTCACGAGGTCGTGTGGCGTTTGCGCAATTGTGCGCCGGTGACCGCCGAATGCCATCAACCACGATCAGCGTGAACATAAGTCCGGGGCGGGCATTGGATTCAGGGCGAGTCAGACGGGCGACAGGGCGGGCGGGAGCGCCTAGCGTCACGAAAGTTGTTCCGGCCCTGGGTTTTCACCGCGGCCTCGTATCCCCTTGTCTGTAAAGGAAGCAGCAGCCATGCTCGTCTCCCGTACCGGCCGCCGCCGACATACCCTCGCGGTGGCCGCCACGCTGATCGCCACGGTCCTGGCCGCGAACGCCTGCGGCAGCCCGGATGCCGGCACAGAGGTGCGCACCGTGAATGGGCAGAGCTTCGATCTGTCACCGCAGCAGGCGGGGCGGGTGCGCGGCGAGAAGGTGGACGCCCTCGCCGCCGAACTGCCGCGGGCCGTCCGCGACCGCGGCACGCTGATCGTGACCGGCACCGCGACCACGGGTGCGCCGCTGCGCTTCTACGCCACCGACGATCGCACCCTGATCGGCTCGGAGATCGACATCGCCACGCTGATCGCCGACACCCTCGGGCTGAAACTCGACCTGCGCGCGGCCGATTGGGCGCAGAACTTCGTGGCGGTCGACTCCGGCACGGCGGACGCCTTCATCTCCAATGTGACCGTCACCGAGGAGCGCAAGGAGAAGTACGACTTCGCCACCTACCGCCTCGACAACCTCGCCCTCGAGGTCCCCAAGGATACGAACTGGACCTATACGGATCGCAAGTCGCTGGCGGGCAAGCGCATCGGTGTCGGCAGCGGGACGAATCAGGAGCAGCTGCTGGTGCGATGGAACGAGCTCAACCTCGCCGAGGGCCTGCCGAAGATCGATATCGCCTACTACCAGCAGGCCACCGACTACTACCTGGCGCTCGCCTCACACCGCCTCGACGGCTACCTCGGCCCCAATCCGGTGGCGATCTACCACTCCGCCACCTCCGGCCAGACCAGGATCGTGGCCACCTACTCCGGCGCGGGCGATGCCCTGCAGGCCGAGATCGCGGTGTTGACCCGCAAGGACAACGGGCTCGTCGGCCCGATTCGCGATGCCCTGCAGTACGCCGTCGACCACGGCACGTATCAGAGGGTGCTGGATCGCTGGGGGCTGAAGAACGAGGCGGTCGCCCAGGTCCGCATCAATCCGCCAGGATTGCCGAAGACCGCCTGAGTCATTCGACCAGATGCCGGGGTGCCGCCTGCTGCCAGGAGTCACGCACGATGGCCTCGAGTTCGCCGCGGTCGTCGAGGGCGGCCAGCCGCACCCGGACCCAGGCACACCCGGACCCCCCCAAGCCGCTCCGGAACAAAACGGTCTGTCGTATCGCACCCACAAGGGAGCGAGCCCCCAGGGCGAGCGACGGCTCGCGGCCGTCTCGCCGTTCAGCGCTCGAAGCGCATGCGCGAAGCGCGAGTCTCGAGCGCTGAACGGCGAGACTCAGGGCCGCGAGCCCGCCGAAGCGAAGCGAAGGCCAAAAACACAGCTTCGAAACTCTGGGCTCCGGGTCCCACCTACCAGGCGAAATGCCGGTTACATTCCCTATGCGTGTCTGCCTGAGTACTTACCTTTCGAGAAAGGAATACCTTCGTGCGTACGCATGTCCCGCTAGGTTTCGCCGCGGTAGCAATCCTGATGTTCGCCCCGGCCACCGCCTTGGCCGCCCCGAGTGATCCGATGCCGACCCCCGATCAGTGCGATGTCACCGTGCCGCTGGGCGCGGTCGATGTCGTGCAGCATCGGCCGCGTGGGGCGGATGGTTGCGCGGCTACCGAGGCCAGCACCTACAGCCCTCAGGGGCGGCAGAATCTCGATGCGTGGTGGAAGCAGTTGATCGCGCCCCAGGGTGGCGGTCAGCAGACCACTGATCAGAGCGCGAATCAGCAGGGGTCGGCGCAGCAAGGGGCCGGGCAGCAGAGTTCGACGCAGCAGGGCTCGGCACAGCAGGGTTCGGCACAGCAAGGAGCCGGACAGCAGGGAGCCGGGCAGCAGGGGGCGACGCAGCAAGGGGCCGGGCAGCCGAGTCAGCCGGGGGCGGGGCAGCAGGCTTCCAACAACCAGAAGACGCAGTAGAGGTTGGGGATCCCCGCCGTGCATCGCGCTGCGCTGCATGGCGGGGAACAGGGGGTGGAGCGAACTGGGTGGCTCGCGTCGAAGGCGCAATGCGGAATCACGGTGGGGCAGGGCCACATTGCGGAAATGAATGGAGTGGGTCCGCAGCATTGCGGGAAATGGATCGCGTGTGCCGCCCACCGCGGGAATGGATCGCGGGGGCCCGCCGCGTTGCGGGAGGGCCAGGGTCAGTGGACCGTGGCCGGGCGAGATTCGGTGACTGGACGAGAATCCGCGGTGGGGTGGGCATCTGCGGCCGGGCCGGGGGTGGGGTCCTCGGCGGTGACCGCTCCGGACTCGGCGCCGGGTTGCTGCGCCGCCACCAGTTGCTCGGCTATCCGGCCGGTCGCCTGGCGGTTGGTCCAGTAGCGGAACAGCTTTCCCATGAGCGGAAGCATTGCCACCATGAACAGCAGCCGGACGCTCTGGACGCTTGTTATCAACGGCATGTTGGCGCCCATGCCCTCCGCGGCGGCCAGCACCGCGTTGATGCCACCGGGGGTGGTGGCCAGATACAGATCGGACAGTTCCAGATCGACGAACAGCGAGAGCACGTACGCCAGGGCCGCGACGGCTACCGACAGCACACCGATCGCGACGGCCATACCCGGAATCATGCGGGCCATCTCCATGACGACGGCCCGGGTGAAGCGGGTGCCGACATCGAATCCGATCAGTACGAACAGCAATTCCTTGAACAGATTGGTGGGCGCGTAGCCGTGGCTCAGGCCCAGCGCGGTCAGGGTCGCGGTGATCAGCATCGGGCCGATGAGCGTGGGGCTGGGGATCCGCAGCGCGCGGCCCACCCGAATGCCGATCAGGCACAACACGAATGCGATGCACAGCCCGGCGACCTGATCACCGCGCCCGACCACCGCCCAATGCGGCACCGTCTCCCCGGCGACCTTGCTCACCGCCGCCACGGGATGGTCGGCATGCGACCCACCGTCGAGCAGCGCCGCCACCGCGGGCGCGCTGATCGCCACCAGCATCACGCGCAGATACTGCATGAACGCCACCTGCCGCGGATCGGCGTCCATCTCATCGGCGCACGACACCACCGCCGCCGACCCACCGGCCAGCAGTCCCAGCGTCGCGGTCGGCAACGCGACCTTGGTGAAACGCGCGAATACCAGCGCCACGAGCAGGCTGACCACCAGCGTCGACGCGGTGATCGCCAGCACCGGCAACAGCGCCAGCCCGATCGAACCCAGCAGCGACACTTCGAGATAGCTGCCCATCAGCACACCCAGCATGGCCTGCACGCCGACCGACACCTGACGCGGCATCGGCGCGGGCAGCCGCCCGGTCAACGCCAGGGTCGCGCCGACGATGATCGCGACGATCATCTGCGGGGCGGGAAAGCCCACCCGATCGAGCAATTCAGCGACGGCGAGCACCGCCACCAGCAACACAATCCAACCGATCAACTGCTTCCGCGTCATTGCGGCCCGAGGGGATCGGGGCACTACTTCTGCGGACATCCGCGGATCAACTCCGTCCGATCTTGGCGTGACTCAATCTGAATCGGAAGACGGCGATCAACGCTCCGGCGACGCCGACTCCGACCAACACAACACACGGCGTGGCCACGGCGTCGAAGCCACCACCGTCCAAGATGACCGACTTGAATCCCTTCAGCGCCCAGTACTGTGGCGTGATGGGAGACAGGGTCTTCGCCCAGTCCGGGAGCGTGTCCCGCGGGGCGATGGTGCCGCCGAGCCCACCCAGCGCCAGCGAAATCGGCTGCGCGATGATCGCCAACTGGTCGATGGACTTGCAGATCGACACCAAGGCGATGCCGAACCCCCAGGTGGCCACCGACAGCGCCGTGGTGAGCAGGGCCAGCCAGATCACCGATCCCTTGCTGTGCAGATCGAAGACCTCGAAGGCGACCACCCACACGATCGTCAGCTGCAGCGCCGAGAACACCAGCAGCGGAAGGGATTTCCCGGCGATGATCTCCGGGGCCCGCACCGGCGCGGCACGCAGCCGATCCCAGGTGCCCCATTCGTGTTCTCGGAAGAACGAGGCGCCCAGCAGGGTCGTGATGAAGAACGCGAACAGCACGATCGCGCCGGGTCCGGCCTGTTCGACGCCGTTGGCGTGCGGATAGCCACCGGCCAGCCGCAGCTGATACTTGTCGATCGGGGTCAGGAACGCCATCATGCCGATCGGCAGGAGCGTCATGATGATCAGCTGCGCGGGATCGGAGCGGATGCGATGGAAATCCGCCCACGACAGCGCCCGCACCCTTTCCAGTGCGGAATCATGCAACAGCATCGGAACTCCTCTGTGAAGCGTCCCAACCGATTTCGGCCTCGGCCTCGGCCTCGGCTTCGGTCGCGTCCGCCGCGCCGACGATGGCGAGGTAGGCGTTCTCCAGGTTGGGATGGTGGATCTCGGCCGAGAGCAACCGGTCCGTCTCGCCGTTGAGCGTGGTGAACAGCTGCGCGAGCAGCTGACCGGGGGTGTCGGTGGGGATGGTGAGCAACCGGGTGTCGGTCACGGTGGCGCCCGGCACGGCGCGGTAGGCGCCGAGTCCGTCCGGCACCGGACCCGAGAACTCCAGGCTCACCGCCGATTTGGCATACCGCTCCACCAGTTCGGTGGCGGGCCCTTCGGCCAGGATGCGTCCGTGATGCAGCACGACCACGCGGGCGTCCAGCACCTCGAGTTCGGGCAGGTAATGGGTGGCGTACACCACCGCTGCCCCGCTGTCGGCCAGGTTGCGCACCTCGGTGAGCAGATCCTGGCGGGCCGACACGTCCGCGCCGACGGTCGGTTCGTCCAGCCACAGCACCGGCGGCTGATGCAGTAACGCGCCCGCGGTATGCAGGCGGCGCTGCTGGCCGCCGGACAGGTTGTGCGCCCGGGTGCCCAGGAACGGCGTAATGCCCAGGGCCTCGGCCACATCCGCGATGCGAGCGGGCAGCACCGCGCGCGGCACGCCCATCATCCGGCCGAAGAACTCCAGATTCTCCTTCGCCGTCAGGCCCGGGTACACGCCCAGATCCTGCGGCGCCAGGCCGAGCCGCCGCCGCGCCTGGCGCGGATTCTTGCGGCTATCGATGCCGTCGACGAGGACGGTGCCCGAATCGGCGGCGGTCAGGCCGGCCACGATCGATGCGGTCGTGGTCTTGCCCGCGCCGTTGGGTCCGAGCAGGCCCAGCACCTCGCCGGGCCGCACGGTCAGATCAATTCCGGTGAGTACCTTCTTCTTACCGTAGGACTTGTTCAGGTCGCGGATTTCCAGCACGCCACACCTCCTCGCTCGGTGCTGTCCACACGTTCGAACCCCCGAGTACCGTCACCTCGCCGGGCGCCGCGGGAGCCAGGAAGGCTCCGGCGATGCCGGCCGCGACCGGTCCGATGGGGTTGCTCTGTGCGCGCCCGCCGGGGGTGTTCGTCATTTCGGTCCACAGTCGCGGCGGCCGGGCCACCACGACGCGCCACGGATGGTGGCGGGCCACATAGTGAGCGAGTCCTTCGACCACGCCCTTGGCCGCCGCATAGTGCGGCCACCAGCGCGGCGGATCGGTGACCGCCTCCGAGGAGACCAGCACCACCGTCGCGTCGGGTCGCAGCCGCGCGGCGCACACCGACAACGGGGTGAGCACCAATCGCGAACTCGCGCTGATGAAGTCGATCGCCGGATCCACCGCGTCCGGCGCCAGCGGCAGGGTGGGGATGGCCGGGGCGGCCAGGCTCACCACGCCGTCGAGCGGCTCGTCGGGCAGCGCCGCGGACAGTGCCTTGGGGTCGCTCGCATCGGCGACCACCGGGATCAGCCGGTCGTGCCAGCCGGGGGCGCTGGCCAGCAGGGCCTCGGGCGGGCGTGAGCAGCCGACGAGTACTCGGGCGCCCTGTCCGGCCAGTGCGAGCGAGACGGCCGCGCCCAAGCCGCGACTGCCGCCGACGACCAGGATGGTCCGGCCCGACAGCGACCGCGACAGCGGCAGCACCGCGGCGATTTCGCCGGGTTCGGGGCCCGGAACGGGCTCGCGCACCAGGCTTTCCACGGTGAGCGCGGCGTCCGCACCGCAGCGGGTGCGGGCGCGCAGCGTGATCAGTCCCGAACGCCGGTCGATATCCGGTGCGTCCGTGCGGAATTCGATCGCACCGGCGCCGGCCCGCTCCAGCTCGATCGAGCACGCCACCAGCAGCGCGTCGCGGCCGGGGGTGTGCATGCCGGTCCAGTAGCTGACCCAGCCGAGCAGCGTCGCCAGATGTTCGGGCATCTGCCCGCCGACCACCCGCTCGACCAGATCCGAGATCAGCCGGTACCCGACGGAGAACGCGCCCGCCTCGGGCCCGGGCGGATTCGCCGGATTCAGCCGGCGCGCGGTGCGGCGATAGGGATGGTTCGGCGCGGTCTCGGTCGTCGGCGGCAGTTCCGGCCCGAGGGCGCAGCGGATGCCGACCGCCTCGATGCCGCCGAAGCTGACCTTGCCGCGGGCCTCGCCGTCGGAGATCGACCATTCGATCTCATAGCGTCGCCCGGGAATCGCGGGCTGGCGGAAGGTGACTCGCAGCTGGCGGACCACCTGCGGATCGATCTCCTCGAACAGCACGCCCAAGGCCAGTGTGACGATCAGCGCGCCGTGCGCGATCGGCCGCCCGTACGGGGAGCGGCGCGCGAAATCGGCGTCGACGTGCAACGGGTTGCGATCACCCGTCGCCATGGCGTAATCCACCACATCGTCGTCGGTCAGCCGGAACGCCCGCGTGCTCATGGCGTCCTCGCTCTCTGCGCGTCGACGACCGCGGCCGCGATATCGGACAGCGCGACCTCGGAGGTCAGCAGTCGTTCGGGCAGTTCGATATCGAAGGCCCGCTCGATGGCGTAGACCAGCCGGACCTGGGCCAGGGAGTCCCAGACGTCCATATCGCCGCGGGCGGTGTCGGGGCCGTACACGGCCTCCTCGCCCACGACCGAGGCGAATACCTCGAGCAGTTGCTGCATCACCTGTTCAGTGGCCATGTTGTAACTGGGCCTCTCGGATATGGGGGCTGCGTGGCAGGGCCCCGATGGTGAGGTCGTAACCGAAGACCGAGCCGCCCTGCTCGGATTCGGATTCCGACACGAATCCGCGCGTGGAGTACACCTCGCGGACCAGTCCGTTGCGCGGCGTGGGCAGATAGCGGCCGACCAGCCGCGAACAGCCGCGCGCGAGCGCCCATTCCGACACCGCGGCCAGCAGGCTGTCCTCGGCGCCGCGGCCGATGACGCGGCAGCTCAGCAGCAGCGTGTCGATCTCGGCCACCCCGCCGCCGTCCTCGGCCAGCAGCACGCCGATGATGCCGTGATCGGCGAACCGGTCGCGTAGGCGCAGCGTCGCGGCGAACCACTGCGGATCCTCGGAGATCTTCAGCACCTGGGTCTGGGTGTGGCGGCGGGTGGTCAGGTTGAACTGATTGGTCTTGGCGACCAGCTGCGCGGCCCGATCGATGGTCGTCGAGTTGATCGGTTCGACCACGGCCTCCATCGCCAGGCTCGCCAGGAACTCCTCGAGCGAGCGGCCCTGTGCGGATTCCTCGGCGGCGGCCAGCGCCTGATAGGAGCGCTGGCGCGCGAAGTCCTCCTCCGACAGCGCGCCCGGATGCAGCCAGGGCAGCGCGGCCAGGGTGGCGGGGAACTTGGCCGGGGAGGCGGGCAGGGTCAGCGTGCGGACCTCCGGATGCGCCGCGGCGACCTGAGCGCATTCGGCCCGGTTGTCGTCGACGAAGACGAAGCTGCCCAGGCCGAGCCGGACCTTCTCCGAGATCTCCTGCAGCTGTTCGGATTTCGGCCGCCAGTCGGCGACGATATGGGTGAAGTCGTCGACGCCCAGCGCCATGCCCGGGGCCTCGGCGATCGCCTTCAGCGCCAGATCGCGATCGTTCTTACTGGCCACCGCGAGCAGGACGCCGCGCTCGGTCAGCGATTTGAGATAGCGCTGGAACACCGCGAACGCCTCGCCCTCGGGGCCGGTGCCGATGCGGATGCCGTCGATGCCGTCCTCGCCGAGGATGCCGCCCCACAGCGTGCCGTCCAGATCCAGCACCACGCAGCGGGCCGACAGGCCGCGATCGGAGGCGACGGTATCGGCGATCGCGCTGGCCAGCCACGGCAGGCTGTCGGCGGCATAGGGCTGACGCACGCGATACCAGCTGCGCGGATCCTCCCAGTTGCGCAGGCCCACCTGCGCGGCCAGCTGTTCGACATCGACGAAACGCACTCGGCCCGCGGCGGATTCGGCCAGCTGCGCGTTGACCTCGCGCACCAGTGCCGAGCGCGATTTGGTGGTGCGCCAGGCCACCGGGCCGTAGGTGTCCACGGCGGGCGGGGCGAAGCCGAGCTGGATGGCGCGCACGCCCAGGCGGGCGGCGGCATCCCACAGGCCGACCCAGCGGCGGACGGTCTCCTCGGTGGTGTCGAGGACGTCGTGATGGGTTCCGGCGAGGACGACGTAATCGCCCTCGCGCAGCGGGGTCTGGGGGTCGAACAGGATCTGCTCGAGCTGACCGAACGGGAATTGCAGCAGTTCGGTGTTCAGGCCCGCACGGGCGCCGGCCAGCGGCAGCAGCTCGGCCAGGAATTCGGTGGTATGAGTGGCCAGCAGCGCGATACGCACTCCGACCCCGGCATTCTCCTCGGGCGCCTGCCGCGCGAGGGCGGTCGCCTGGCGGACCCAGGAGTCATAGCCGTCGGCGGGCGACAGCTCCACGGCCAACTGCGTGTGCACGATCAATCTCCCTTCGTGCGGCGGGCACCGTAGGCCAGGTGCTCGTCCTCGAAATCGGCCAGCTCGGTGAGGGTTTCGGCGATGAGGCCGGTGTTCACGGTGCCGCCGTGCTCGGCGCGCATACGGGCGTGCAGCAGCAGCGGGGTCAGGGCCTGCCAGCGGGCCACCGCGCGCTCCCAGTGCGCGCGACCGGCCTCGTCGAGCGCCTCGGGATCGTGCCGGGCGGCCCACAGCAGCGTCTCGCGCTGGCGCAGCGCCTGCCACAGATCGTCGTTCTGCGCGAAATCGGCCGGGGTGCGGGCGAATCGGTAGCGCGCGGCCAGGGCCGCCAGCGCGTCCTTACCCACCAGGCGACCCACCGGGGCCGGGGTGATCAGCGGATCCGGATCGGCCTCGAGCCAGCGATAGGTGCGCTCGCGGGCGATATCGTCGGCACCGGCCATCGCCTGCTCGCGCAGCGTGGACGCCGAGTGATGCTCGCCCAGAGCCGTTGCCCAGGACCGCAATTCGACCGGATCGGGGACCTGGATGCGGCTGCCGGGCTGGTGGCCCAGATCGGTCGCGAAGTCCAGCGGATCCTCGATCACCCAGCCGCCGCCGTGATCGACGATGGCCAGCCAGTGCGTGCCGTGCAACCGGCCGTGCGCGCGCTGCCAGGGCAGGTTGAAGTAGTCGGCGAGCAGTACCACCGCGCCGTGGCGCGAGATCTGTTCGGCCAGTGCGCCGTAGGCGGTATCCCAGTCGTCGCTGCCCGCGACCCGCAGGCCCAGGGTGGGCAGCGGCGGGGCCGGGTGATGCTCGAACCGCAGCAGCTCGCCCTCGGCCGGGCTGACCGCCAGATACGGTCCCTCGCTCAGCAGCGGCCGCCACCACCGCGCGTCCTCGCGGGCGGTCAGCGCCCCGGCCAGGGCCGCGGTGAAGCAGGTCAGCTTGTCGCCGTGCAGCAGTGGTGTCGTCATCGCGCCCTCAGCACTCGCAGGGAGTTGTCGAGATAGGCCGTGCGCGAGGCCGAGCGCTGGATCTTGCCGCTCGAGGTGCGCGGGATGGCGCCCGGGGCGACCAGCGCGATATCGTGCACGCCGACCTCGTGGACGTCGAAGATGGCCTGGCGCACCGCATTACGCAGTTCGGCCGCGGTCGCCGCACCCTCCTCGGTGTTCAGGTTCAGCCGGGCCTCCACCAGTACCACGATCTTCTCCCGGTCGTTCTCCTCGATCGAGAAGATCGAGCAGCGGCTGGGCAGTACCAGTGCATGGGCGTGTTCGGCGGTGGCCTCGAGATCCGGCGGATAGAAGTTGCGGCCGTCGACGATGATCAGATCCTTCAAACGGCTGGTCAGATACAGCTCGCCGTCGTGCAGGAAGCCGATATCGCCGGTGCGCAGATAGCGCTTGCCGTCGGTCGGGGACAGCTCGCCGCCGAAGGTCTGCTCGGACTCCTCGGGCCGGTTGAAGTATCCGGTGGCGATGGCCGGTCCGGACACCCACACCTCGCCGAGGCGGTGCTCGGGCAGCACCTCGCGGGTCTGCGGGTCGACGATCAGCATCTCGGTGCCGGGCAGCGCCCAGCCCGCGCCGACGATCTCCGCGCCGTCGCCGGCGGTCGGCGTCGCGAGGCCGTGGGCCAGTGCGTCGCGGTCCACGGTGACGGTCTGGATGCCGCCGCCGCTGCGCCAGGGCGCCGAGACGATCAGGGTCGACTCGGCCAGGCCGAATCCGGCGCATAACGTCTTGTCCCGCAATCCGTGCGGCGCGAACAGCTCGTCGAATCGGCGCATGGTGCTCACCCGCACCGGCTCGGCCCCGGCCAGGCCGTAGCGCCAGCGGCTCAGATCCAGCCGCGCCCGCTGCTCGGCGCCGATGCGCTGGGTGCACAGCTCATAGCCGAGATTCGGTGCGGGCGAACAGGTCTGCTGCGGCAGATCGCTGATGGCCTGCAGCCAGCGCTCGGGGCGACGCAGAAACGCCGACGCCGACAGCTGCACGATGTGATGGCCCTTGATCACCGGCAGGACCACGCCGACCATCAGGCCCATGTCATGGAACAACGGCAGCCAGCTGACGAAGGCCATATCCTCGCCCTCGGTGTCCATGCCGACCCGCGCGAACACGTCGTAGGTCTGGTACGCGTTGGCCAGCAGGCCCCTATGCGGCACCATCACACCGGCGGGGGTGCGGGTGGAGCCGGAGGTGTACTGCAGCAGCGCGGTGTGCTCGGCGCCGATCGCCGGGTACTCCCACGTATCCGCCAGCTCCTCGTCCACCTCGCCGGTGCTGAGCACCAGCCGGGTGGTGTCGATCGCCGAGTCGTCCAACCATTCGGTGACCCTGGACAATTCGTCGTCGTTGGTGATCAGGCAGGCCGGATCGGAGTCGGTGCAGACCGCGTCGAGCCGCCCGTTGGCGTTGTGCATACTCGGCGGAAACAGCGGTACCGCGACGATTCCCGCGTAGAGACAGCCGAAGAACGCCTTGACGTAGTCCAGCCCGGGCGGCAGCAGCAGCACCGCCCGCTCACCCGGCTGCGCCAGCTGCAGCAGACTGACCGCGAAAGCCCGCGCGTAGCGGTCGATCTCGGCGAAGGTGATGATCTCCTTCACCCCGTGCGGATCCTGGGTGTCGGGATAGCTGAGGAAGCTGTAGCCCACGGTGTCCGGCCGCAGCTCGGCCTGTGCCTGCAGGGCACGGACCATAGTGTCGTAGCGCACGGCCGGTGCGGCCGGGATCGTGGCGGTCATACTTCGACCTCCTGTCGGGTCGGCGGGGCCAGAAAGCCGATCTTGTGGAAGTAGCTCAGGTAGCGGCCGAACAGCTCGTGCGAGACCGGCGGGCACACCACACCGGAGCGCCCGACCTGCTCGTCGACCTCGAACCCCAGCGCGGGGCTCAGGCCCTCACCGGTGCCGAGCAGGCTCAGCACCCGGTAGGAGGCCGTCTCCGAGCCGGCCGCGGCGGCATGCGCCTCGACGGCGTCACGCCAGGCCATCGGCTCGTGCAACCGCACCGGCCAGCCCGCGTCGCGGATCCAGCCGACCGCGTCGGCGAATGCCGCGGGCGCGGGGTTGCGCAGGTGGTAGATGTGTGGGCCCGGTTCCGGGGAGTGCCGGCGCGCGAGTTCGACCATCGCGCCCGCCGCGTAGTCGGCCGGGGCCAGATCGACCGCGAACTCGACATCGGGGGCGAGTCCGACCTCCTGGCTGGCCTTGACCAGCAGCCAGAAGAAGTCGCTGGTCTGGCAGGCGCCGGTGACGCTATCGCCCGCGATGCGGCCGAGCCGGAAGATGTCGACCGGCAGACCACGCTCGGCGGCCTCGCAGACCAGTCGCTCGGCCACCCACTTGGTCTGCAGGTAGCCCAGCCGCAGCTGCGAGGGATCCTGCGGCGGCGCAGGGGTTTCCACCCGCCCGTCGACGCCGTCGCCGGGTCCGAGCACATACAGCGAGGACACGAAATGCAGTGGCAGACCGGCGGTTCGGGCCAACTCGACGAGTTCGTCGGTGCCGGTCACGTTGGCCGCCTCCAGCAGCCGGTACGGCAGGGCGAAGTTGACCTGTGCGCCGTTGTGATAGATGGCGTCGACGCCACGGCCCAGCAGCAGGAAGTCCTTCTCGCTCAGGCCCAGTCGCGGCGCGGACAGATCGCCCAGCACCGGAATCACCCGATCGAAGTCCGCGCGCGGCAGCTCATAGCTGTCGAAGGTCTTCGCCAGCCGCTCCAACCCCTCCGCGCGGCTGTCGGCACGCACCAGGCAATGGATGCGATAGTCGGTGCGCGCCAGCAGCTCTCGCAGCAGGAACGCGCCGACGAAGCCGGTCGCGCCGGTGAGCAGCACCGCGCCCGTGGCGGCGTGCGGGGTGATCTGCCACGGCCCGGCGGGCCAGTTCGCGGTGATCGCGCGCACCTCGGCCTCGTAGTCGATCGCCTCCTCGGCCGCGGCGTCGCCGGACAGCAGCGCGGCCACGCCCGCGACGGTGGGCCGGGCGAACAGCGAGCCGAGCGGAATGTCTTGGCCGAAGGTCTCCTTCAGCCGCAGCATGAGCTGCGCGGCCAGCAGCGAATGCCCGCCCAGATCGAAGAAGTTGTCCTCGCGGCCCACCTTCGGATTGCCCAGCACCTGGGCGAACACCGCGGCGATCCGCTGTTCGAGCACCGTGCGCGGCGGCTCGTAGGCCACCGGATTGCGGCGCAGCACCGGCGCGGGCAGGGCGCGACGATCCAGTTTCCCGTTGGTGGTCAACGGGAATCGGTCGAGCACCACCACACCGGCGGGCACCATATGCGCGGGCAGTCGCCGCGCCAGATGCGCGCGCACCGCCACGGCCAGATCGTCATGCGCCTTGACCCGCAACGGATCCGAGGCCACCACGGTCTCGCGCCACTTGTCGGCGCGAGCCGGGGCATCGGCGACCGGAACGTCCCAGCGGGTGGCGACCACGTCGTAGCGGCCGCCCGCGCGGCGCAGGGCCTCGATGCGGTAGGAAACCTGTTCCGTGAGAGCCAGATACGCCTCCGGGTTGATGCCACCGGAATCGGCGAGCCGGGTGCGCAGCTCCGGTGCGGCGGCGCGGCCGCGCGACAGCTCCGCGACGATGGCCAGCGGACCGGCCGCGCGGGCGTCGAGCACATCGGGCACCACGAGCGCCTCGGGCTGTTCGCGGGTCAGCAGCTCCGACAGCATCGCCGGGGTGGTGGCCGGGTCGAGGACCCGCGCCAGCGCGGGGCGTTGCGGCGCACCGGCGTACAGCACGGCGTCGTAGCGGAAGCGCGACATCTCGTTGAGGTGTTCGCCGCGGCGCAGGCGGATGCGTGCGCCCGTCAGGCGCGGGTGGTCCGCCGCCAGATCGCTGAAATACTTTGGAGCCAGCAGCAATTCGGCGTCGCGATCGCAGGCGGCGCGGACCGCGCCGGACAGTTCCGACGCACCGGTGCTCGGCGCGGCCGCCATTTCCACGGTGGCGTGGAAGGCCTGCAGCAGACCCAGGTCGCGGACGTCGCCGACGAACAGCACGCCGTCGGGGGCGAGCAGGTCGGCGGCGTGGCGCAGCACCCGGGTGAGGTAGTCCGCGCTCGGGAAGTACTGCACGACCGAGTTGATGAGGATGACGTCGTAGGGGCCGGTCAGTTCGGCGGGCAGTTCGTCGGCCGCGCCTTGGAACAGCCGCACATGCTGTAGATCGGCGTGATCGCCGACGATGTTCTCGCGCACGTGCCCCAACGCCGTGGCCGACATGTCGGTACCGTCGTAGGCCTCGCAGCCGGGCGCCAGCCGCGACAGCAACAGCCCGGTGCCACAACCGATTTCGAGCACCTTGCGGGGCGCGAAGCCGCGCACCGCCGACACCGTGGAGTCGACCCATTCCCGCATATGCTCCTCGGGAATGGCGGCATTGGTATAGGAGTCGTTCCAGCCGGTGATGTTGAAATCGGCCTCGATATCGTCGCGATGCTGACCGTAGGTGCTGTCGAAGACGACCTCCCAGTCGGAGACCTGGCCGGCCTCGGCGGCGTCGGCCTGGGAGTAGGCCTGCTCGCTCGGGGTCAGATAGGCGACCAGCGCGACCGTGCCGCCGGAGTCCTCGCGGGCCAGCACGACGGATTGCTCCACGCCCGCGTGGTCGTCGATGACGGCCTCGATCTCGCCGAGTTCGATGCGGAAGCCGCGGACCTTCACCTGATGGTCGATGCGGCCCAGGTACTCCAGATCGCCGTCGGCGCGGCGGCGGGCCAGATCGCCGGTGCGGTAGAGGCGGCGCTCACCGAGCAGGGGGTGGTGCACGAAGCGTTCGGCGGTCAGCTCGTCGCGACCCAGATAGCCGCGGCCGACACCCGCGCCGAGCACGTACATCTCACCGGAGACCCCGTCGGGCACGGGACGTCCGGCCGGGTCGAGGATGAGCACGCCCAGATCCGGCAGCGGCACACCGATCAGGCTGCCCGCGGCGGATTCGATATCGGCGCGGCTCAGCGCGCGGTAGGTGACGTGCACGGTCGTCTCGGTGATGCCGTACATGTTGACCAGCTGGGCGGATTCGCCGTGGCGGTCGTACCAGGGACGCAGGCTCGGCAGGTCCAGGGCCTCGCCGCCGAACACGATGTAGCGCAGGGACAATTCGTCGCCGCGCGGGCCGTCCAGGGTCGGGATCAGCTGCAGGAACGCCGAGGGCGTCTGGTTGAGGACCGTCACCTTCTCGCGCACCAGCAGATCCGCGAACGATTCCGCGCTGCGGCTGATCTCGCTGGGCACCACGACCACGCGGCCGCCGCGCAGCAGCGCGCCCCACATCTCCCAGACCGCGAAGTCGAAGGAGTAGGAGTGGAACATCGTCCACACGTCGTGCGGGCCGAAGTCGAACCAGCGCGCGGTGGTGGAGAACAGGCGAACCACGTTGGCGTGCTGGATGATCACGCCCTTGGGCACACCCGTCGAACCGGAGGTGTAGATGACGTAGCAGGGGTCCGCGGGCGTGACGGCCGCGAGGTCACCGGCGGTGGCGACGGCCTCGGCGGGCTCGTCGACCAGCAGCAGGCTCGGCGCGGTCGCGCGCAGCGGCTGCGCCAGCGAGGTCTGCGTGATGACCAGGCGCGCACCGGAATCGGTGATCATGAACTCGATGCGCTCGGCCGGGTTCATCGGATCCAGCGGGACGTAGGCGGCCCCGGCCTCGAGGACGGCCAGGATCGCGATCACGACCTGCGCCGAGCGCTCCAGGTGGATGCCGACGAAATCGCCGCGGCCGATGCCCTGGGCGCGCAGGCGGCGCGCCAGTTCCGTTGCGGCGGCGGACAGTTCGGCGTAGCTGACGCTGTCCTCGCCGAAGCTGACCGCGACGGCGTCCGGGGTGCGGGCGGCCTGCTCGGCGAACAGCTCGTGCAGAGTCTGCGCGGGGGCGGCCTCGTACTCCTCCACCGGCAGGGCCGCGCGCAGCGCGCGCTCGGCCTCGTCGGCGCTGAGGAACTCCAACTCGGCGAGCGAGGTGTCGGGCCGCGCGACCGCGGCGGCGAGCAGCGAGACGAAGTGGCGCCCGATCGCGGCGACGGTCGGCTCGTCGTAGAGGTCGGTGTCGTATTCGATCGCGCCGACCAGCTCCTCGCTGACCGGCGTCAGGGTCAGCAGCACATCGAATTTGGCTGTGCCCGAATGCACTTCGAGGTACTCAGCGCGCACGCCGGCGACGGTCAGCTCCGGCATGGCGGTGTTCTGCAGCACCACCGCGGTGCGGAACAGCGGCGAGTGCGACAGCTCGCGGTCGGGGCGTACATGCTCGACGACCAGGTCGAACGGGGCTTCCTGATGGTCGAACGCGTCGAAGATGACGCCCTGCTCGCGGGCGAGCAGTTCCCGGAAGCTCGGGTTGCCGGACAGGTCCGTGCGCAGCGCCAGCGCGTTGACGAAGAAGCCGATCAGCTGCTCCACCTCGGGGCGGGTGCGGTTGGCGATCGGGGTGCCGACGGTGATGTCCTCGGCGCCGGTGTAGTAGCGCAGCAGGGCCTTGAATCCGGCCATCAGTGCGACGAAAAGCGTTGCGGGACGGTCGTTGCGGCGCACCTCGTTGGCCAGGCCGCGCAGGCCGTTCACGACATCGGCGGGGATGGTGAAGGGCAGGCGCGCGCCGCGGCTGTCGGGCTTCAGCGCGCGCGGACGGTCCGGATGGAAGGTCACCAGCGGCGGCTCGTCGCCGAGTACGCCGCGCCAGTAGTCCAGATCGCGGCCGAAATCGTCGCGCTCCACCCGATCCCGCAGCCACCCCGCGTAATCGGGGTACTGCACCTGCAATTCGGGCAGCGCGGGAGTGCGGCCCTCGACCAGTTCGCCGTAGGCGCTCATCAGCTCGCTGGCGAAGACGCCCAGCGACCAGCCGTCGGAGATGATGTGATGCATCGCGACCGCGAACAGCGATTCGGTATCGCTCAACCGGACCAGCAGCACCTCGAACAGCGAGCCGGACAGATCGAACAGGGTGCGGCTGAACTGCTCGACGCGGACCACCGCATCGGCCTCGGGCCGCCGCGAATCCAGCGCCGAACGCTCCACGACGGTGAACGGCACCGGACCGGCCGCGCCGACCACCTGCACCGGAATGCCGTCGCGCAGTTCGATACTCGTGCGCAGCGAATCGTGCCGGTCGATGACCACCGCGATCGCCCGGCGCAGCGCGTCGGGGTCCAGCGGGCCGTACAGCCGCAGCGCCAGCGGCATGGTATAGGTGGGGCGGCCCGGGAACAGCTGCTCCAGGAACCACAGCCGCTGCTGGGCGGCCGACAGGCCCACGGCACCGTTATCGGTGCGACGCGGGATGGCCGAGCGGTCGTTTCGACCGGTCGCCCAGCGCTTCAGCAGTTCCCGCCGGGAACCGCGAATATCAACGGTCTCAGGCATGTTCGTTGCTCTCCTCGGTGGTGCCGCGCTCGCCGAGCAGCAGTTCGACCTCACTGTCGGACATATCGTCGAGCCGGTTGATCAGGTCCTGGGCGATGACATCGGCCATGCCGGCGATGGTGGGCCGGGCGAACAGATCGCCGAGCACCAGCTGTACGGGGAATACGGCCCGCAGACGGGTCGCCACATGCACGGCCATCAACGAATCGCCGCCCACTTCGAAGAAGTTCGCGTGTGCGCCGATGGTGTCGGAACCGAGTGCCTCGTACCAGATCTCGGCCACACGGCCGCGGATCGCCTCGGTGAAGTCGTCGGCGTCATCGGCGGCGAGGGACGAATCGGGGTCGGTGGCGGGATCGGGGTCGAGTACGCCGTCGGTGGGCACGACCGACAGATGGCTGCCGGCGGGCAGGTGGGAGGAGGTCTCCGCCGCCACGAGCGGTGCCGTGCTCCGCGGAGTCGCGCGGGTGCGCGGGGCCTCCGGCGGATCGATCCAATACCGTTGCAGGGCAAATGGATAGGTCGGCAGGCTCACGGTGGCGTGTGCGGTGTCCGCGTGTGCGGCGGCGAGGTCGATCTCGAGGCCGTGCAGCCACAGCCGTCCGGCCGCCTCCACGATCGCCGTGGCCGCGGGTCGCCCACCTGTCGCGGTGCCCGCCGACGCTACGGCCACGACCTCGCGAGAGGCAGTGCGCAGGAACGACATCAGGGATTTGCCGGGGCCGACCTCGAGGCCGATCAGTTCGGGATGGCGGCGGGTCAGCTCCTCGGCCGCCTCGCGGAAGCGGACCGTGCTGGTCATCTGCCGGGCCCAGTAGTCCGGATCGGTGGCCTGTTCGGCGGTGATGGGGGCGCCGGTCAGGTTGGACCAGAACGCCTCTCGCGGCGCCTGCCGGGCGACGGTGCCGACCAGTTCGGCGAACCGCGCGGCGGCCTCGTCCATCAGCGGCGTGTGGAAGGCGTGCGCCACCGGCAACGGCGAATGCGCGATCCCGTCCTGCGACAGCGATTCGGCGAAGCGGCCCACGGCCGCCTGCGTACCGGCGACCACGCAGCGGGTGGCGGAGTTGTCGGCGGCCAGCCACACATCCTCGGGCAGCCGCTCGATCAGGTCCTGCGCGCCGACCGAGACCGCGAGCATGGCCCCGGGCGGGGCGGCGGCCATGATGCGGCCGCGCCCCACCACCAGGCGCAGCGCCTCCGGCAGCTCGAAAACCCCTGCCAGGGTGGCGCACACCAGTTCGCCGAGACTGTGTCCCAGCAGTTCGCGGGGTGCGACGCCGAATGCGCGCCACATGCCCGCCAGGGCGTATTCGATCGAGAACAAGGCCACCTGGGTCTGCTCGGTTCCCTCGCCACCGAGTAGGGCGGCATCCAGATCGAATCCGCTGTCCTCGCGCAACAGCCGCGCGCATTCGCGCAGCCGATCGCCGAAGGCCGGTACCGCGTCGGCCAATTCGGCGAACAGCGATCCCAGCGCGATCCCCTGCCCGGGGAACAGCGCCACCACCGCAGGATCCACGAACGCCTGCCCAGCGCTCGGGCGGCCGAATGCGGTGGCCGCCTCGGCCGTGGTCTCGGCGACCACGAGCCGACGGTGCGGGAAGCGACGCCGACCCTTGTCCAGGGTCCGCGCGATCGCCGCGAGGTCTTGGCCGGTCTCGGCCAGATGTGCAGACAACCGCTGCGCGAGCCGATCCGCGTCCTCGGCCGTGCGGGCCGAAATCACCAGCGCGCGCGGGCCTTTCGCGACCGAGGCGGCGGGGGTGGGCGGCTGCTCCACGATGACGTGGGCATTGGTGCCGCCGATGCCGAACGCACTCACCGCGGCCCGGCGCACCTGCGCGTCGAACGGCCGCAGCTCGGTGTTGACGAAGAACGGGCTCGCCGCGAAATCGATTTCCGGGTTGGCCCGCGAGAAGTTCAGGCTGGCCGGGATCTGCCCCTCCCGCACGGTGAGCACGGCCTTGATCAGGCCCGCCACACCGGCGGCGGAATTCAGGTGGCCCAGATTGGTCTTCACCGAGCCGAGCGCGCAGAACTGGTTGGCCTCGGTATGTTCGCGATAGGCCGCGCTCAGCGCCGCCACCTCGATCGGATCGCCGAGTTTGGTGCCGGTGCCGTGCGCCTCGACGTAGCCGATGCTGGCGGCGTCGATACCCGCCACCGACAGCGCCTCGCGGATCACCGCGCGCTGTCCGGCGATACCGGGCGCGGTGAAGCCGACCTTGCGGCCGCCGTCGTTGTTGATCGCCGAACCGAGGATCACCGCGTGGATGTGATCGCCGTCGGCGAGCGCGTCGGACAGCCGCTTGAGCACGACCGCGCCCGCGCCCGAACCGAAGACGGTGCCCGCGGCCGAGGCATCGAAGGCCCGGCAGTGCCCGTCGGGCGAGAGGATCGAACCCTCCTCGTAGAGGTAGCCCGCCTCATGCGGCACCTGCACGCTCGCCCCGCCCGCCAGCGCCACATCGCATTGGAAGTCCACCAGCGCCTGCACGGCCTGATGCACTGCCACGAGCGACGTGGAGCATGCGGTCTGCACCGAGACGCTGGGCCCGGTCAGGTTGAGCTTGTAGGAGATCCGGGTGGCCAGATAGTCCGAGGCGTTGCCGTGCAGCGCGTGCAGCTGCGCCGACGGGCTGTCGAAGGTGGCGGCATGCCCGATCAGATTGCGCAGCAGATAGGTGCTGATGCCCGCGCCCGCGAAGACGCCGACCGGATTGGGGTTGTCCACCGGCACGATTCCGGCGTCCTCGAACGCCTCGTACGCGCACAGCAGGAACAGCCGATGCTGCGGATCGAGGAACTGCGCCTCGCGCGGGCTCATCTCGAAGAACTCGGCGTCGAACTTGTCGTGATCGGCGAGCGTCGACCCCGCGTGCACATAGCCGTACGGCGGATCGACCGGCATGGCCGCGGTGCGCAGCGGCCGGATGGATTCGTGGCCGTCGCACAGGTTGCGCCAGTAGTCGCCGATCGTGTCCGCGTCCGGCAGGCGGCAGGCCATGCCTACCACTGCGATACGGAAGTCGTTGTCTGCGTCGGTCATTCGTCACTCCCGTTGAGGTCCGGCGTGCCGGGACGGCGATGGGCGCGGCGGCGGGCGGCGGCGGCGCGCCGATCCTGGCCGCGGTCGGTGTCCTCCGGTTCGGTGGTGCGTCCGGCCAGCAATCGGGCCAGATCTTCCACCGTCGGCGCGGCGAACAGGTCGGTCATGGCCAGCTGTGTGCCGAGGCGGCGTTCCAGCAGGCCGCGGGCGCGGGCCAGGGCCAGCGAATGCCCGCCCAGGTCGAAGAAGTTCTGCCCGAGCCCGACCTCGCGCTCGAGCACCTCGGCCCACACCTCGGCCACGACCTTCTCCAGCTCCGTACGAGGCGGGGTGAAGACCGGATCGGCGGCGGGCGCGATCCGGGGCAGCCGGTTCTGGTCGAGCTTGCCGGTCAGGCCGCGGGGCAGGGCATCGAGCACCATGTACGCCGACGGAGTCATGTAGTCGGGCAGGCGGGTTCGCAGATATCCCGACAGCTCGCTGTAGTCCGGGGCGAGCGGGCCGTCCTGGGTCACATAGGCGACCAGGCGCGGCTCGCCGGCGTGCCGATCCAGCACGACCGCGGCCTCGCCGACGGTGTGATGCGACCGCAGCACGGTCTCGGCCTCTCCCGGTTCCACTCGGTGTCCGCGGATCTTGACCTGGCGGTCCTTGCGGCCGACGAAGACCAGCTGCCCATCGGTCAAGCGGCGGGCGAGGTCACCGGTGCGGTAGTACCGCACGCCCTCGGCGTCGACCCCGAAGACGGTGTCGGTGAGCTCCGGACGATGCCAGTAACCGAGCGCCACCTGCGGGCTGCGCAGCGTAAGCTCGCCGAAAACCTCTGTGGGGCGGCCCTTTTCGTCGACGATATCGACGTCGATGATATCCACCGCATGGCCGATCGGCACGCCGACGCGATCGGTATCGGCCGGGGTGATGATGTGCTGCAGGGCCACCGAGCATTCGGTGGGGCCGTAGAGGCTGACGAACTGGGTGTCCGGGCCGAAGTGCCGCCCGAAGTCGGTCACGTCACCGGGCACCACCTGCTCACCGCCGAGCCCGACCAGCCGGATCTGCGACGGCAGCCACGGATCGGCGGCATCGCTGAGCAGATACCGGAACAGCGTCGGAGTGCAGTGCAGCACGGTCACTCCGGCGCTTTCGATCTCCGCGCGCAGCGCCGCCGGGGTGAACAGATGCGGATCGATGACATGCAGTTCCGCACCGGCCACCGCGGCGCCGAAGGAGTTCAGGATGCCCGCGTCGAAGGTGTAGCGGGCGGGCGCGGCCACCACGTCGCCGGGGGCGATACGCAGCCGCCGGGCGTAGCAGACCGCATGGGCCAGAGCGTTTTCCGAGCTCTGCGCGACACCCTTGGGCCGGCCGGTGGAGCCGGAGGTGTAGGTGATGTAGGCCGGATCATCCGCCTCGAGGGCGTGCTCGACGTGATGGATCGGGCCCGGCGACAGATGCGCCTCACCCGGCCGCGCCGACACCGGCAGGATGCGCACCCCGCCCGCGATGGCGCGCGCGATATCGATCCGGGCCGGATCACACAGCAGCGCGGAGACTTTCGCCTCCTCGAGGATTTCGATCAGGCGGGCCTGCGGTGCGCGCGGATCCAGGGGCACATAGGTGACACCCGCGCGCAGTGCGGCCCACACCGCGACGAAGCTCTCCGGGGAGTGGTCGTAGAGCAGCGCCACTCGGCCGCCCGGCTCCCCCACCCGCAGCACCTGGCGGGCCGCGTCGTCGGCGAGCGCGTCCAGTTCCGCGTAGGTGGTGCTGCGCTCGTCGTTGCTCAGAGCCTGTGCCCCAGCACGGGTTCGGGCGATATGCGCGAGCCGGTCGGCCAGCGTCTCGCCGGGCTCGGGCTCGGGCACCGAGGGCAGTCCGGGCAGCGCCCAGGCGACCGGAGTGGTCGAACGAGCCGGCTCGCCGAGGGTGATCTCGCCGACCGGTCGCGCCGGATCCGCGGCGATGGCGGCCAGCGCTCCGGCGTAGTGCCGCAGGAAGCGGCGCGCGGTCTCGGCCTCGTAGAGGTCGGTGCTGTACTCCAGGCTCAGCTTGATATCGCCGCCGGTCTCGTCCACGGTCAGATCGAGATCCAGCTTGGCCGTGCGGCGCGGCGCGTCCACCATCGCCATGTCCAGACCGGCCATGGCCAGCGCGGGCGGCGGGGTGTTCAGATAGTTGAACATGACCTGCGCCAACGGGGTTCGGCTCAGATCGCGCTGCGGGACCAGCGCGGCGATCACCTTCTCGAAGGGGCAGTCCTGATTGGCGTGCGCCTCGAGCACCACCGTGCCGACGCGGCCCACCAGATCGCTGAACGACTCGTCCGGATCCACCTCGGCGCGCAGGGCGAGGGTGTTGAGGAAGCAGCCGACCAGTGGCTCGGTGGCCGAGCGGGTGCGGCCCGCGATCGGCGAGGCGACCGTGAGGTCGTACTGCCGGGTGTAGCGGTGCAGCATGGTGTAGAAGGCCGACAGCAGCACCGCGAAGGTCGTCACGCCCTGTGCCGCAGCGATTTTCCGCACCTGCGCCATCACGTCCGGATCGACGGTGGCGTACTCCACCGCACCGTTCGAGCTGCGCCGGGGCGGGCGGCGGAAGTCGCCGGTGACCTCGGTGGTCAGCGCGCCGGTCAGCGCGCCGCGCCAGTAGTCGAGCTGGGCATCGAGATGGTCGGCGTTATCGCGCTGCCAGATGGCGTAGTCGGCGTATTGCACAGTCAGCGGCGGCAATTCGGCGGTGACACCGGACTGCAGCGACCGGTAGTGTGCCGAGATCTCCTGGCTCAGCACCGCGATCGACCAGCCGTCGCAGACGATGTGGTGCAGCGCGATCATCAGCAGATACTCGTCGGGGCCGGTCACCAGCAGGTGGTAGCGCCAGACCGGACCCTCGGCCAGATCGAACGGCGCGCTGTACACGCCTGCGGCGACGTCGTTTTCGACCCGGTCCCGCTCGGCGGGCGCGAGGCCGGTCAGATCGGTGACGGGCAGGGTGCGCGGGGCGAAGGGCAGCACCCGCTGGCGCAGCTGGCCGTCCTCGGTGGTCAGATAGACCGTGCGCAGCGCCTCGTGTCGCTCCTCGACGCGGCCCAGCGCCGACTCGATCGCGGCCGCGTCCACCGTGCCGCGCAGGCGAAGTCCGCCCGGCATGATGTAGGTGCTGCTGCCCGGGGCGAAGGTCTCCAGGAACCACAGCCGCTCCTGGGCGTAGGACACCGGCAGCAGATCGCCCTCGGCGCGTTCGGCGGGGCGCAGCGCCACCACCGAATCGCCCTCGGCCAGCGCCGATTCCAGCAGTCGCGCGGCCTGGGCGACGGTGGGGCGCTCGAACAGGTCGCGCAGGGAGATCTGCACGCCGAATTCGTCGAGCAGCTGCGACAGCAGTCGCGTGGCCGCCAGCGAGGTGCCGCCGAGCAGGAAGAAGTCATCGTTGCGGCCCACCGCGGGGGCGTCCAGGGCGTGGGACCACAGTTCGGCGAGGCGGATCTCCAGCGGGCCCTCGGGTTCGCTGGGGCCGTCGGCCTCGATCGATGACTCCGCCTGCGCCGCCGAGTATTCCGGGGTTTCGGGGATGAGGTGCGCGGTGCGCTCGGCCAGCCAGACCGCGACGGCCGGATGTAGTTGCGCGGGGGCGGATTCGGTGGTCCACGACAGGAGGCGGCGGCCGAGTTCCCAGCCGGTCTCGTAGGAGTCCGGGGCGGTCGCGGGGATGAGAACCGCTCGGGTGGAGACGGTTTCGGGCAGCGCGTGGCCCACGGGGGCCAGGGCGAGGACGCCGATACCCGCCCGGGCGGCGGCCTCGGCCAGCGCCAGCGCGCCCGCCTCGTCGGCATGGCCGAATCCGTTGGCCGCGACGAGCAGATCGGCGCGGGCGTCGACGGGCTCGTTGGCGGCGGCCGCGACCACCCGCGCGGGAATGCCGCCGCGGTGCAGGGCCTCGGCCACACCCGCTGCGAGAGCAGCGGATTCGCCCGCGACGCGGATCACCAGGTGGTGCCGGGGCAGGGCGCCCACCAGCTGCGCCACCGACGCGTCCGGATCGGCGGCCGCGGCCCGGGCGACGGACAGGAAGTCCTGCACCAGATGTCCCGCGGCTCGTGCGTCGAGCAGTGCGGTGTTGTAGGTGACCTCGCAGATGAGTTCGGCGCCCGCCTCGGCGATATGCAGCACGAGGTCGTACAGGGTCGCCCCGGTCTCGATGGTCTGCCAGTCGACCTCGAGATCCCATTTGCTCAGATCGGGGCGCTGCAGCCGCTGCTGCACGAACAGCACCTGGAACACCGGGCTGAACCGCGGATCCCACGGGCCGCCCACGGATTCCACGATGCTCTCGAAGGGCACCGTCTCGTCCTCGTAGGCGGACATCGCGGTATCGCGGACCAGTCGCAGCAGTTCGGCGAAGGACTGTCCGGCGGCGATATCCGAGCGCACCGGCACGGTGTTGACGAAATGCCCGATGGTGCGGGCCAATTCGTCCTGCGGCCGGGCGGCCATCGGAATGCCGATGCCGAAGTCGTAGCGGCCGGTATGCGCGGTCAGGGTCAGCTGATAGCAGGCCAGCAGGAAGACGAAGGGCGGCACGCCATGTGCCGCGGCGGCGTCCCGGATAGTGGCGGCCAGCGCGGACGGCACCGGCTCGTGCAGGCGAACGCCGTCGTTACGCACCCGGGGCGGGCGCGGGCGGCCGACCGCCACATCCAGCGGCGGCGCGCCCCGCAGACGAGTCGCGCGCCGCTCGATCGCGGTGGTGCGGGGAGGTTGGCCCGCATCCCATTCCGCGAAGTCGGCGTAGTGACGCGCCGGGGTGACCGGCCGTCCGTCGTACGCCGCCCACAGCTGCTCGACGAGCAGCGTCATCGACAGACCGTCGAGCACCAGGTGGTGGGCGACGATCGCCAGCATCCATTCGGCCTCGGCCAGCCGCAGCAGCGTCCAGCGCACCGGCGGCCCGGTCAGCAGGTCGAAGCGGGCGGTCGCGCGCGAGGCCAGCAGCTGCCGCGCCGCGTCGGCACGCGCCGACTGGGGCACCAGGCGCAGATCGTGCAGCTGCCAATCGAGTTCGAGATCCGCGCGCACCTCGGCCCGTAGCTCCGGGGTGGCGGCGAAGATCGTGCGCAGGGCGTGCTGCTGATCGACCACCGCCGCCGCGGCCGCCCGCAGCGCCTGCGGGTCCAGGCTGCCGTTGATCGTCAGACCGATCGGCACGTGATAGAGCGCGTCGTTGTCGGCAAGCTGCTCGTGCAGCCAGATCCCGCGCTGGGCGGGTGTCGCGGCGAACGGACCGGTGGCGGTGCGCACCGGAATTCCGGTGCCGCCCAGGCCCGCGGCGCGCTTTTCGCGCAGCCGCGCCAGTGCCAGGTTGCTAGCTGGTGAGTTCATGTTCGTTCTCCAACAACGCATTTGCCTGATCGACCAGCAGTTGCTCCAGTGCTGCCGCCACGCGGGCCACGGTGGGCTCCTCGAACATGGCGCGCAGGGGGAACTCGATGTCGAACAGTTCGCGGACCCGGCGAGCGAACCGGGTGGCGAGCAGCGAATGCCCGCCGATGCGGAAGAAGTTCTCGAACACTCCGATGCGCTCGAGACCCAGCAGTTCGGCCCACATCTCGGCGACGAACTGCTCGTATTCGGTACGGGGGGCGACGAAGTCGGCGTCGTCGGCGAACAGCGGGCTGTGCGGCGTATCACCCGCGGGCGCCTCGAGGCGCGGCTGTCCGTCGATCACCCGATAGCTGCCGCGCTCGAAGGGGTAGAGCGGCAACCGAACCGGCGTCTTGACGGCGGAACCCAGTGCATCCCAGCACAATTCGTGGCCGCGCACATGCAGTTCGGCCGCCGAGGACAGCATGACGGTCAGATCGTCGAGCTCACGCGCCAGTGACGGCACCGCGATACCGGACCGATCATGGTGGCGCAGCAGGCTTTTCACCATGCTGCCGAGCACCGGATGCGGGCCGAGCTCGACGAAGGTCTGCACGCCCGCACCGATCATCGCGCCGACGGCGTCGGCGAAGGCCACCGGGGTCACGACCTCGTCGAGCCAATACTGCTTGCCCAGGCGCGAACCGGGGATCAGATCGCCGGTGACGGTGGAATAGAACGGGATCTGCCCGTCGGCCGCGGTGATCTCGCCGAGATCGGCGTCGAAGTGTTCCAGGCAGTCGGCCATGGCCGGGGTGTGGAACGCATGCTCGCCCGGCAGCCGCCGGGTCAGCACGGATTCCGCCTCCAGTCCGGCCAGCAACGCCTCGAGCGCTTCGGTCTCGCCGCCGATCAGGGTCCAGCGCGGCGCGTTGATCCCGGCCACGTGCACGTCGGCGGGCAGCTGCGGGGCCAGTTCGGCCGCGGGCAGATTGACCACGGCCATGGTCCCGTTGCCGCGCACCTTGGCGGTGGCCTTGGCGCGCGCGGCGATGACGCGGGCGGCGGTCGGACGATCGAGGGCGCCGCTGACGCAGGCCGCGGCCACCTCGCCGACGCTGTGCCCGGCCACCGCGGCCGGGGTGATGCCCCAGGAACGCCACAGCTCGGCCAGCGCGATCTGCACCGCGAAGATCACCGGCTGCGCGATCGCGGTATCGGCGAGCTCATCGGCATCGCGACCGCGGTCGACGATCTGGAACGGCGACCAGCCCAGCAGCGGACGCAGCTCGCGATCGACGGCCATCAGGGCGTCGCGGAACACCGGCTGACGTCGAATCAGGGTGCGGCCCATGCCGATCCACTGATTACCCTGCCCGGCGAACAGGAATCCGACCGATCCCGCGCCACTGCGCGGCACCCGGCCCGCGGCCGCACCCAGCGGCAGCGAACCGCTCGCGACGGCCGTGAGCCGCTGATGCAGCTCCTCGGCATTGCTCGCCACGACCGCCACGCGGTACGGGTGCTGGGTGCTGCGCGCGGTCGAGGCGTGCGACAGCGCGGCCAGATCGAGTTCCGCCGGATCGGCGAGCCGCTCGGTCCAGTCGTCGACCAGATCCAGGGCGGCCTGTTCGCCGCGCGCGGAGATCGCGAACAGATGCGCTCTGTCCGAGGGCTTCCGGGGTGCGGCGGCCTTGGGCCGGGCCGCGACGGGCCCCTCGGTCAGCACCACATGGGCGTTGGTGCCGCCCATACCGAAGGAGCTGACCCCGGCCAGGGCGGGACCCTCGTGCGCGGGCCACGGCATGTTCTGCGCGGCCACCGCGAACGGCAGCTGCTCGAAATCCAGATGCCGATTGGGTGTTTCGAAGTTCAGATTGGCCGGGACCCGCGCATGATGCACGGCCAGGGCCGTCTTGATCAGGCCCATCAGTCCGGCCGCGGCCTCGAGATGGCCGACGAGGGTCTTCACCGAGCCGACCAGGGCCTTGCCCTCGCCGCGCCCCTCGCCCAGCACCGCGCCCAGCGCGCGCGCCTCCACGGCATCGCCCAGGGCCGTTCCGGTGCCGTGCGCCTCGACGTACTGCACCTCGCCCGGGTTCACCCCGGCCCGCTGATAGGCGCGGCGCAGGACCTCGACCTGGGAGCGGTAGTTGGGGGCGGTCAAGCCGTTGGTGCGGCCGTCCTGATTGACCGCGCTGCCCAGCAGCACGGCGTAGACGCGATCACCATCGCGCTGCGCCTGCTCCAACGGCTTGAGCACGATCGCCGCACTGCCCTCGCCGCGGACATAGCCGTCGGCGCGGTCGTCGAAGGTCTTGCAGCGCCCGTCGGGCGCGAGCATGCCCGCATCGGCCAGCGAATCGGTGATCTGCGGTTCCAGGGTCAGCTGCACACCGCCGACGATGGCCTGATCGCAGTCGCCGTCGTGCAGCGCCCGCAGTGCCATATGCACCGCGACCAGCGACGAGGAGCACGCGGTATCCACGCTGACACTCGGGCCGCGCAGATCGTAGTGATAGGACAGCCGGTTGGCGGCGATACTGCTCGCCGTCCCGGTGACCGCGGCGATCGAACTGCCCTCGGCGCGGCCCAGATTGCGGGCGTGCTCGCCGGAGCTGATCCCGACGAAGACGCCGGTGGCGGTCCCGGTCAGGGTTTCGGTGGGCAGGCCCGCATCCGCCAGGGCGTCGGCGACCGTCTCCGCGAGCACCCGCTGCTGCGGGTCCATGAAGGCGGCCTCCTCGGCGGAGATGCCGAAGTACTTGGCATCGAAGGCATACGGGTCGGGCACGAAGGAGCCGAACCGGGAGCGGTGACCGTCGGTCTCGCCGACCGGTCCCCCGCCGCGATGCGCCGGCGCCGGTCCGACCAGCTCGTCGCCCCGCCACAGGGTCTCCCACATCTGCTCGGGCCCGCGCCGATCGCCGACCGCACAGCCGATGCCGACGATCGCGACCGGTTCCTGCGCACCGCGCGGACGCGGCGCGGGCACATTCGCGGCCAGGGGCTCGACCGTCTGGTCCTCCGGCGCGGCGACGACCGCGCCGGTGGCCAGGCCCCGGGCCATCTCCCGGACCGTGGGGTACTCCCACGGCAGATCCGGCGGCAGCGAGCGTCCCATCCAGGACGACAGGCGACCGATGAAGATGACAGCTACCGCGGAGGTGAGTCCGAAGTTCGCGAACGGCTCGGTGATCGCGATGTCATCCGGAGCCAGATCCAGTAGCTCCCCG
Source organism: Nocardia sp. NPDC051570 (assembly GCF_044454005.1). Classification (NCBI taxonomy): domain Bacteria; kingdom Bacillati; phylum Actinomycetota; class Actinomycetes; order Mycobacteriales; family Nocardiaceae; genus Nocardia; species Nocardia sp. NPDC051570. The sequence continues at coordinate 179,276 of NZ_JBITDI010000004.1, forward strand.
AGTGTTTGCACCATGAAGGTGCTGATCTCGTCGGCGGTGCGACGAGCGACCTCTGCAGACATTGCCAAACGCCTTTACTGCTACTGCGCGATTACGGATCCGGCCTCGGACGGATTCGACGCATTATGAGCGGAATTCGCTTCGACGGACTGCCCCGGGATTTCGGAGAGCCCCTTTGCCTCCAGATTCGCCCGGGCAAGCTTCAACGGGAAGGCCAGTACCCGGAAATCATGGAAGAGCTTGACCGCAATTGTGAGCCACAGCGATCCGGTGAGCTGATAGAGCAGACCCAGCGCGACACCGCCGAAAATCACCTGCAAAGAGACCGTCGGCCGGAATGCGTGCCGCAGTCCGTCGACCACACCGGCCGCGAGGATGATGAGAACCCAGAACGGCAAATGCGGGAAGAGGAGATCCAGCGCGTAGATCGTGAAGCCGCGGTAGACGATCTCCTCGGCCGGCGTGCTGAGCGCGTTCATGATCCACCAGAAGCGCTCGCGGGAGTTCGCCGGCGTGATGAAGACGACGTACTCGATCTTCTCGGCGATCCAGTCCCGACCGGCCTTACCGGTGAGCGGGAGGACGGCCGGGACCGTGAGGTAGCCGACGTACACCGCGATGATGACCAGGCTGATGACCTTCTCGACCGGCGTGAAGGCCCGGAAGACCGAGGCATCGAAGCCACCGAGGCCCAGCTGGGTCAGGGAGGTGCCGTTGATGAGGAAGGCCACCACGATGACCGCGAGCGTCAGCCAGGTCCGGAACACGCCGCCCTGGTAGAGCTTGATGCGCGCGTCGGATCGGTTGCCGAACTGCTGGGTGAATTTCTTCACCGAGCTGATCTCGAAGTAGGGCTCGGCCAGGATGAGATAGGCCAGGAACAGTACGCAAAAGAGTTTCATCGCCAGAATCCGCTCGAAGTCTCGGTGAAAAATAGTTTCAGGCGAATCAGATCAACACCATTGGAGACCGTTCACCACCGCATTCAGTTGTGCCGCGGCGGCGGTTGTGCAGTGGCTCGAGCACATAGCGCCAGAAATGTGCTACCAACTACCGCCCGTCGTGGACATGAAGGGACAGTACTACCACGTGGAAGTACATGTCTAGCGATGAAATAGCCCCTGGTCTGTGACGTCAGGCACCAGTTAATTGCAGCTTCAAGCTACGCTTCCGGAGGTTTCAATGTCCGATTTGCACCAATTCAGAGTGGATAGCCTGGCGTTAACTCGGGATATGTTAGGTCGCATATCGTGATGTTTTGATGCTTCGTTAGCCGATCGTTAGCTCCACTTTCGGGCGCGCCCGTCACCGGTGCGAAGACCGCGAGCCCCGAAGATCGTTCCTCGGTCGCGGATCGCGGCGAATCCTCTTCGGTACCGTGAGCTCCGTGAAGAAGAACGATCGCCCGATGGCTCCCGCGGCGCCGGCAAACCAGCGGCATAGCGTCGTTCTCGACGATATCGACCACATCCTGCTCGATGAGCTGGCCCGAGACGGTCGTATGACCAACAACGCCCTGGCCGCGGCGGCCGGTATCGCGCCGTCGACCTGTCTGGGCCGGGTGCGCGCGCTGGTCGAACGCGGCGTCATCCGCGGATTCCATGCCGATATCGATCCCGCGGCGCTGGGTCGCAGCCTGCAGGCCATGATCTCGGTGCGCGTGCACGCCAACGCCCGCCCGCAGCTGGCCGAATTCGGTGAGCAGCTGTCCGCGCTCGACGAGGTACTCAACGTGTACTTCATCGCCGGGGCCGACGATTACCTCGTACACGTCGCCACGGCCGACACCGAGGGATTACGCCTGTTCGTGCTGGAACATCTGAGCGCGCATCCCGCGGTGGCGCGCACGGAGACGATCCTGATCTTCGAACATGTGCGGCCGCGGATCCGCACGGGCCGCGACTGACCTTCACTCGGTGCGATACGGAAACCGCGCGGGGTCGCCCCCGCGCGGCACCGAATCGAATCGAACGTCAGACCGCCGACAGCGACTGCGCGGTATAGCCGTGTGCGGCCGCGACGGATTCGGACAGCAGCATGCCCCGGTGCGTGCTCAGGCCCGCGGCCAGGCCCGGATCGGCGGCGGTGGCCTCACGCCAGCCCTTGTCCGCCAGTGAGATCACGTACGGGAGCGTGGCGTTGGTGAGCGCGACGGTCGAGGTGTAGGGCACCGCGCCGGGCATATTGGCCACGCAGTAGAACACCGACTCGTGCACCCGGTAGGTCGGATCGGCATGCGTGGTCGGATGCGAATCGGCGAAGCAGCCGCCCTGGTCGATGGCGATGTCGACCAGCACCGAGCCCGGCTTCATCTGCGCCACAAGCTCATTGGAGACCAGCTTGGGGGCCTTCGCACCCGGCACCAGCACGGCGCCGACCACCAGATCGGCCTCGCGCACCGAGTTCTCCACCTCCTGCGCGTTGGAGATGACCGTGCGGATCCGGCCCTGGTACTGCGCGTCCAGCTCGCGCAGCGGGGCGATGTTCAGGTCCAGCACGGTGACATCGGCGCCCATACCGACGGCGACGGCGGCGGCGTTGCGCCCGGCCACACCGGCTCCGATGACGACGACATTGGCCGGGCGGGTACCGGGCACACCGCCCATCAGCACGCCGCGGCCACCGCCGGAGCGCATCAGGTGGTAAGCGCCGGCCTGCGGGGCCAACCGCCCGGCGACCTCGCTCATCGGAGCCAGCAGCGGCAGCGAACCGTCACGGCCGGTGACCGTCTCGTAGGCGATCGAGGTGATACCCGAGCTCAGCAGCGCATCGGTGCATTCGGCGGACGCGGCGAGGTGCAGGTAGGTGAACAGCACCTGATCCTCGCGCAGTCGCGAATACTCCTCGGCGACCGGCTCTTTCACCTTCAACACCAGATCCGCGGTGGCCCACACCTGATCGGCGGTCTCCAGCACCTGCGCACCGACCAGGGTGTAGGCATCGTCGGCGAAGGCCGAACCCGCACCCGCACCGGACTCGATGAACACCTCGTGTCCGCGCGACACCAGCTCACGCACACCCGCCGGGGTACACGCCACGCGGTACTCGTGGTTCTTCACCTCGCGGGGGATTCCGATCTTCACCTGCACTCCTTTGTGTTCCATATTCCCTGTGGAAGGTCGTCAGGAGCGAGTATGAAGATCGTGCGCTTATCGGTCCAGTTCCCTGAAGATAATTCTTTATTTCCCCCATGTTTCATCCACTACATCGGAAGAACGGCCCGTGACCGGCGTGCACCCGAAACATCTTCGAGTCCGGATCAGGTCGCGGGGCGGTCCGGATCGGGCATGCCGGGCAGATGTGAGAACAGGGCCTCCTCGACCCCCTTCAGCAGATCGAACCCGCGGGCCGTACCGGCGACCCAGGCCGCCATCAGGGCATCGAGCGGGCCGGAGGGCGCCGGGGGCTCGGAGTGGGCGTCCAGCACCGAACCGCCGCGACTGGGCGAGGGGGAATGGGTAGGAGTGTCGGCTTCCGCGAGGGTGGGCTCCGGTGCGACCGGGCCGGGCGTGGTCTGCCATCCGCCCCACTGGCCGCCGAGCTCCCCCGAGGCGTCGCTGTCGGGAATCGGGATCGCACTGAACCGGCCCGACGACGAGCCGTGGTCGGCGGCGATCGAGGCCGTGAGCAGCGCCGCCGCCGAGATCATCAGCACTCGTAGCGTGAAGCCCAGGCTCGGTTGTGCACTGTGTCTACCCATCAGCTACTTTCCTCGAAAATCCTCGGCTTCGCCGAGCGGGATTCGCCGCGAAAGATTAAGCTGCTCAAGTACTTCCGTCCAGAAACGTTAGCGATACTTCACAAAAGTTAAGTCACAGGTGAAGGATGCGCCACCTACTGGACGGTTGTTCACTGAATTTTCGATCCCAGTTGAAGGCTCTACCGCAATGGACTTCAGGCTTGAACGTGATCTAGATAACAGCCAGATCACAAACGGAAGTTTGACGCTAGAACTACCTCACGGATACCATCGCCCCACAAGCTGGCACCTCTCTTACGGACCCCTTATTCTGCATTTGTGCCGGATCGATCTCCATGAACATGAAATGAACCAATGGATAGCACGATATTGCCGATCTTGTCGATCGGAGCACATCTGAAGTCGGTGACCACTACCCTGCTCGGCCGTCCCCGCCGGGTCCCCGGACACGGTCGATGATTCGATCGCCCCGCACGAAGGCCACCGATGTCTGAACAAACGCTCTCGACCCCCAACAGCATCACGCTCCGTCAGTTCGACTACTTCGTCAGCACGGTCCGGCTGGGTTCCATGTCGGCCGCCGCCCGCAAGTTCGGCGTCACCCCCTCGGCGATGTCGCAGCAGATCGGGGCGCTGGAAGTCGCGTTGGGCCGCAAGCTGTTCGACCCGCAGTCCCGCCGCTCCAGCCTCACCAAGTTCGGCCGCGAGTTCTTCGCCCAGGCCTCGACCGTGGTCGACCACGCCTATCAGGCGCTGGCCATCGGGCAATCCTTCAGCGACGGCGTGCTGACGATCGGCACCACCTCGACCATCGCCCATAAGCTCATGCCGCCGTTGATCTATCGACTGCGGCTGCAGTGCGATATCGACAACATCGAGGTGCGCTCGTTCGGGACCATGTACGACCTGGGCGCGGCGCTCGACCGCGGCACAGTCGATATGGCGATCGGACCGCTCACCCGATCCTCGGCGAAGTTCGTGCACACCATCGGCGAGGAGGAACTCGTCGTCGCCTGCCACCGCAGTCAGGAGAGCCGCTTCGACGGCACCTGGCAACGCCTCGCGGAGGTGCCGTGGATCGGCTACACCAACAGTTCCGATATCGCCAAGACCCTGGTTCAGGAATCGGGCCGGGCGAATGTGGAGATCCGTTACGTCGTCACCGCGCCGGACGTTCCCACCGCGCTCAGCCTGGTGGAACACGGGATCGGCATCGCCCTTGTTCCGAAAATGGCTCTGCATAATTGCTCCCGTTTGTTGTCCGTTACTCGACCGGCTCCGCGCATCAAAAGAAAACTGTCAGTACACGTCAAGGACATGTCGCCTTACATCGAAAAGTTCCTGGGTGTAATCAGCGATATGGAATTGGTTCGGAAATTCCGAGCCGCCGGCCTGCTCGAGGTGCGCTGACCCGTTTTCGGCGCACCGCGGTTCGTATTACTACTCCCTGTCAAGGTGAATTCAGATGATTATTCCGAACCGCGGGCGCGGCGAATCCGAGAACGTCGGCATCGGTCTGGGCATCGGGGCGGTGAGTACGGTCCACGCGACCGCGAGCGAATCCGAGCCGCTGTCGGTCACGACCCGGACCACCTCGGTCACGGTCGATCCGGATTCGAGCGCGGTCACCGATTTCGCGGATCTGGCCCGGTATCCGGAGACCGTGACCCTCGGCGGCCGCATCTTCTCCCCCGCGACACTCGTCGCCGAATGGGTGCGCGAGCTGACACCCGCGGACGCACAGGTGGTGTGCACATATCCGGCGTGCTACGACGATAAGCAGGTGGCGCAGTTGCGTCAGGCGCTGGATCTGTCCGGTGCGCGCCAGGTGCGGCTGCTGGCCGAGCCGCTGGCGGCGCTGACCTGGCTCGACCACGAACACGGTCCGCTCACGCCGGGACGCGTACTCGTCTACGACCTCGGCGCGACGAGCCTGGACGTCACGGTGGTCGAGGTGGACGCCGACGGCGAGCGGCGCATCATCGGCACTCCGGTGCGCTCCTACGATTTCGGCGGCCGGCCGCTCGGCGCCATGATCGTGCGCTACGTCGGCGATGTGCTGGGGTCGCCGCCGGGGCGGCGATTGCCCGTCTCGCTCGCCGACAGCGATGAGCTGCGGGCCTGGCATGTGCGCGATTCGCTGGCCGTGGTGTGGGACTGTCTGCGCGCGGCCGAGCTCGGCATCGGCGATATCGCCCGAATCCTGGTGGTGGGCGGTGCTTCTCGGGCTCCGGAGGTGGCACGGGCGCTGGCCGAACTCGGTCCGCCGATCGTGATGTCGGCCGATCCGGCGCACTGCGTCGCCGCGGGCGCCGCCTGGTCGGCGATGCGGCCGTCGGCGCGGGTACTGCCCCTGTCGATCGTGCGCGCGGGCCCCTCGATGGTGTCGGCGGTCGCCGCGCTGTCGGTGCTGGGTCTCGCGACGGCCGCGTTGCTGACGCCGACGGCCGGTTCGGGTGAGATGTGGCGGGAGTCGCCGGTGGCGGGCGGGGCGCCGAACGTGTCGTCGCCGCTGGATTCCGCCGACGAGCCGCAGGCGCGGACCGTGTCGCCGGATGCGGTGCTGTCGGTCGCGATGGGTGAGGCCGTGAATGGGGCGGGTGTCGCGTTGCCCGCGCCTCGTAATCCGGTGCCCGGCATGGCTTCTCCCGTGGCTCCCAAGGTTCCCGCGGCGAGCGCGCCCGTGCCGTCGCCGGATTCCGCGACCGGGGGCGGGTATTCCGATCCGTCGCGGTTCGAGAATCCGCTGCCCTTCGATTCGTCGGGCGGTGCGAATACGGGGGCCGATCATTCTCAGAACTTCGGTCCGCCAACGGGATTCAGTGGGACGATCCCGAATACGCGTTCCACTGACCAGACTTCGGGTCAGGGTGGGTCGACTTCCACTGCGGGACAAGGCGGTTCATCGCCGACCGGTCATTCCGGTGGTGAGATCACTACCGGCGGCGGCGCTACTACCGGCGGCGGCACCACCACCGGTGGCAGCGCCACTACCGGCGGCGGCGATACGTCGACCTCCGGTTCTGCCTCATCCGGGACGGGTGAGGCGGGCAATATCTCCGGCACCGGCGGCGCGGGTGGCGATACTCGTTCGGGCGCAGGCGATGTCAGCGGTGGTGCCAGCGGCGGCGGCACGGCGACCACGGGTGGATCCACCACCGGCGGATCCACCTCGACCGATCACTCCGCGCCCGCGGCGGGCGGCGCCGCATCGGTCCACGGCTCGGTGGGCGGCTCCCTCGGCGGTGCGGGCGGTTTCGGCGGTGGCGGTGGGGCGCATTCGATGGGGGGCTTCGGCCACTGATCGGCCGACCGCGAAAACCTCGGCTGCACAACAGGATCAGCGACGGCCCTCATTCACCGGCCAGGTGACGGTGATACACCGCGATCCGGCCCGCCACGGCGAACCGCAGCCGGTTCGCCTCCCCGATCACCTCGCCGTCGGTGGCCAGGGCCTCGGCATCGGGTAGTTCCACGGTCAGCTCGCTGACGATCCGCTCGCCGTAGACCTTGCTGTGCCCGAGGGCGGCCAGCAGCAGCGCGATCATCGCCCGGGTTCGCGACAATCGCAGATCGGCTCGCAGCCAACGGATATCGAGCAGCCCGCTGTCCATGCGCGGCCGGAACGCGGGGATCGCACCGTGCGGGTGGTACGGACCGTTGCCGACGAACAGGAACCAGACCTCGTGCCAGCGGCCGTCGAAGTGGATCCGGATCGGTTCGGCCCGCCGCAACGTCACCAGCAGCGCCGCCGCGAAGGCGGGCCACTTACCCCAGCGGCCCTCCCATTGCTCCCGCCGCCGCACCAGCTCCGGATAGGCGCCCACACTGGCGGTATTGATCAGATAGTGGGGTTCGCCGTCGCCGAGCCGCACGCTGGCCACATCCACCGCGACCGCCTCGCCGGCCTCGAGGGATTCGGCCAGCCCGGCCAGGCCGCGCACCCCGACATCGCGGGCGAAGTGATTCAGGGTTCCGGTCGGGACCACCACCAGCGGCAGGCCGTGCCGCAGCGCCACCCGGGCCACCGCCGCCACCGTGCCGTCGCCCCCGGCGACACCGACCGCCGCGGTGTCCTGGGTGCGTTCGGCCAGCGCCCGTTCCAGCTGTTCGACAGGGTCCCCGCCGGGTTCGGTGCGCAGCAGCCGCGCGGCCGGTAACACCGCGGCGATATCGTCGGCCGGATCGTATCCCGCATCGCCGGAGGCCGGATTCACCAGCAGCACAAGGCCTTTGCCGTCGACGAGCCGCGGCGCCTCGCGCACCGGACGGGAATGTATCGGCGATTCGCGCACCGGCCACCAGCGCCGGGTCGCCAGCGCGACCCCCGCGCCGACCGAGGCGCCGACGAGCACATCCGAACTCCAGTGCACGCCGGTGTGCACGCGCGAATAGGCGACGGTGGCGGCCAGCGGCGCCAGCGCGAGACCGGTACGCGGCGATTCCAGCGCGACCGCCGTCGCGAACGCCGCCGCCGAGGCGGCATGCCCGGACGGAAACGACGAGGAGGCGGGGCGGCGGACCAGGCGGCGATACGGCGGCAGCAGTTCGGCAGCCGGGCGGCGGCGTGCGAATACCGCCTTCAACACGATATTGGCCAGAATGCTCGCCCCGGTCAGCGAGGCCACTCCGCGCACCGCGGCCCGGCGCGGTGCGCCCTTGCGGCTCGCGAGCACCGCGGCCACGGTGAACCAGAGCAGGCCGTGATCCGCCGACCGGGTCAACCCGCGCATACCGGTGTCGACCGCGGAGATCGGCAGCTGGGCCACCGTGCCGCTGACTGCCCGATCGAATCGTCCGACCACGAAAACCCTGCGCCGCAACCACCCGCTCATCGCCCCGACAGTACCGGCCCGACCAGCACCGCCCCCTGTGACGCGCATTGCGGATTGGAATGCGGCACTGCGGGTATGGCGGCCGTACGCTGAGTTCATGTCCGATCCCACGCGCTCGATCGGGCCGGACCGGCTCGCGGAGCTGGTCGCGGGCCGACGGGTGGCGGTGCTCACCGGCGCCGGTCTGTCCACCGACAGCGGGATCCCCGACTATCGGGGCCCCGGCTCACCGCCGCGCACCCCGATGACCTACCAGCAGTTCGTCGCGGATCCCGTGTTCCGGCAACGCTATTGGGCCCGCAACCACGTGGGCTGGCGGCGCATGGACGGTTCGCGGCCCAATGCCGGGCATCGCGCGCTGGCCCGGCTCGAGCGGCTCGGCGTGGTCACCGGTCTGATCACTCAGAACGTGGATCTGTTGCATACCAAGGCCGGACACCGCCGGGTGATCGATCTGCACGGCACCTACGCCCGTGTCCGCTGTCTGGCCTGTGAATCGCTGATCTCCCGCATGACGCTGGCGCAGCGGCTCGAGGCCGCCAATCCCGGCTTCGCCGAGGCCGCGACCACCGACGGCCTCGAGGTAGCCCCCGACGCCGACGCGGTGATCACCGAAACCGATACCTTCCGCATGGTCGACTGCGCGCGCTGCGGCGGAATGCTCAAGCCGGACATCGTGTACTTCGGCGAGAATGTACCTGCCGATCGCGTGGCCGCCGCCTTCGACATCGTCGACCGGGCCGACGCCCTGCTGGTGGCGGGCTCCTCGCTCACCGTCATGTCCGGGCTGCGTTTCGTCCGCCATGCCGCCAAGACCGCACGCCCGATCGTCATCGTCAACCGCGGGCCCACCCGCGGCGACGACTACGCCACCCTGAAACTGGATATCGGCTGCTCTCCCGCCCTCACCGAGCTGGCGGATCGGCTGGACCCGACTCAGTGCGAAGCAGGCGTTCCCGCGGCGCGGTGAAAGGCCACGGCGGCATCGGGGCGGCCCGCGATGCGATCGAGCCATTCCTGCATGAGCGCCTGCTCTCCCGTTGTGAGGGAATTGGTTTGGGGCAATACGGCGCGCAGCGCCACCGCGGCGCCGATCGGGCCCGCGACCGGAGCCGCCGGGGTGTCGGTGGTGATCGCGGCCATGATGGCCTCGCGGGTGAGTTCGGACAGGGCCGGATCGCGGGCCTCGTGCGGCGTCGAGATCAGGGTGAGGGTGGTGCCGAGACCGGCGGCGTAGACCAGATGGGTGGCGCGCTCCTCCTCGACCCGTAGTCGCCCTGCCTCGGCGACCCGTTTCACCTTGCGGCCCAGGACCTTCAGCGCCGCGACGGCCGCGGGCGGCAGCGATGCCGCGGGCCGCGCCTCGCCGTACATCAGGGCGAACAGGGCCGGATTGGCCAGCCCGAACTCCACATGCGCATCCCATCCGGCCCGCAGATCATCGACCGGATCCATATCCTTGTTCACCGCGGTCTTGCTGTTCAGATAGGCCCGAAAACCGTGTGACGCCACCGCATCCAGCAGACCCTGCTTATCCCCGAACAGCCGATAGATCGTCGGCGCCTGCACTCCCGCGGCCGCGCTGACCGCCCGGGTGGAGACGGCATCGCGGCCGCCCTCCGCCAACAGCTCGATAGCCGCCGCGATGATGCGCTCCCGGGTGTTATCCGCAGCAGCGGACCGAACGGTGTCCATGTTTTCAACGGTAACACCACCCCGTTAGCAACGTTAATTCCGCCGCTAACGAATCATCGTTTCCGTTGTTATTCCCAGGTCGAACGGATGATTGCGATTCATCCGGCGTGTCCTCTCGGTGATCCATGCCACTGAATTGTGCGAAATGCTTGTGTTTCGGAATGCTCTGGTCATTTACTAGCCAATAGCTCGAAACAGCTTCTCGGGCCGCGTTGACAAGTCGGATCGTTGCGGCCGGGGTCCTACAACGAATGAAGGGAGGTGGGCACTTCTCGCAACATACTGCTCTGACCGTTACAGGCCCGGGCCGCGGCTCCGGCCCGGGCCTGTCGCTCACTACGACACCGAACTTCGAACATCTGGTTTGCGGACTATTCGCCATAGACGATTTCCCCTCCGCTCGGGGAATAGCAGAAGGGACCCGACGATGGCGGGAACGTTCTCCGCGCACAGCCTGATCGAAGAGTTCGTCGCCCGGCTGTCGGCCCGCGATGTGGACGGTGTGGTGGCGATGTTCGCCTCGTACGCGCGCGTGACGATGCCATATCACCCCTCCGGATTCCCGACGGACATGATCGGAGACGAACAGATCCGCGAGGCGCTGACAATGCTCGACAGCTACGAGCGAGCGCCGTTCACCGTGCGGCTCGCGACGCTGGAACCGCTACCGCACATCCGAGACGGCAGGATCGCGCGGATGACGCAGATCTGCAGCCCGCTCGACCAGATCATCTCCCTGGGCGCGGATATCCCCGGCGTGAACGCCCCCGGCCTCGGCGCCGGGCCGCCGTCCTAACGGGCGCCGGCCGAGGACATCTTCGCCAGGCGGCGCAGATGCCGGTTGACCTCGACGCGCTGTTCCAGGGGCGAGCAGTGACCGCCGGGAAGTTCGACCACGCCGATCAGTTCGGGCAGCTGCTCGGCGAGGGCATAGGCCTGCCGAGCGGGCATCACCCGATCGCCCGCGCTGGTGATGATCAGCGTCGGCACCGTCAGCACGGCCGGATCCATGCTGCCGGACCGCAGCACCACCAGATCGCGGCCGAAGCGCCGGCGGGTGGTCGCGGCCGTGCTCAGGAACTGCTCCTGCAGTAAGGCCCGAGCGGCCGGAGTCGCCGACCGCGACATGGCGAACTTGGTCAACATTGCGGTCCGACCGGGGAACCGCGGCGGTATGGGCATCCCACCGAGCAGGCCGACCGCGACGGATCCGCTCCAGGTCCGCAGCGATCGTGTCCAACTGGGCCCCGGCACGACCCATTCCCCCAGGACATCCCCCGCGACCGTGTTGATCAGGGCGATCGTGTCGGCCCGGCGCCGCACGTGTTCGGGATGGCGATGGGCCCAGGACTGGATGGCGATGCCACCCGTGGAATGTCCCGCGATCAGAGCGCGCTCGCCCGGCCGCAGGGTCGCGCTCAGCACGGCCTCGAGATCGTCACCGACCTGGTCGACGAGGTGGCCGCCTCGATGCGTCCGTTCACTGCGACCGTGGCCGCGCTGGTCGTAGGCGATCACCCGATACTCCAGGGACAGATCCTCGATCTGATTGACCCAGAAGTCGATGGAACCGCCCACACCGTGGCTCAGCACGATCGGATAGCCGCCCTCGGGCCCGAAGACCTCGACGTGCAGCCGCGTGCCGTCGGCCGAGATCACCTCCAGGCCGCGACCCAGGCGACGACCGTTGTACCGCCGGAACTCGACGTCATCGAGAAGTCGCATCAATTCGTCGTGTCCCAGGGTGTGCCAAGACCTTTTCATCGCATCGCCTCCCACAGTCGGGTCCGTGCGTCGGCCGAAACAGCGAGCCTAACACTAAACTGACCGATCGGTCGGTTACGTTTGGATCACCGATCGTCGTCTCGAGCCACAGCTAACACTCAGTATCCCGCTTCGGCGGCCCGGCACAATCCGGATATGCGACACAGTCTCGACGCGACCGAACAGCGAATCGCCGCAGCGCTATTGGAGGCCCCGCGGGCATCCTGGCGCACGATCGGCCGATGCCTGGGATTGTCCGAACGGACCGTGCTGCGCAGGGCCGCGCCGCTGTACGCCGACGGCACTCTGCGCGCCACGATCGTGCGCAATCCGATGTGTTTCCCGGCCCTCACCCCGGTCGCACTGCGAATCCGGTGCCGCCCCACCAAGATCGGCGCGGTCGCGCGGGCACTGGCCCGCCGCCCCGATACCGTCTGGGTCGAAATCCTCGGCGGCGGTGACGAAATCAGCATCGTGGCGTTCCTCGACGGCCCTGAGGCGCGCAACGGCCTGCTGCTGCGGGATCTGCCCGCCACCTCGGCGATCGAATCGTGGACCGCGCAGCATCTGCTGCGGGTCTTCACGACGACCCTGGACGGGGCCTGCGGGCTGTTGTCCGCCGACGAGACCGCGAGCCTGAATCCCGCTCTCCCACCGGCGGATCCGCCCGTGCCGCAGGCGGCCGATCATCGACTCATCGACGCCCTCACCGTGGACGGCCGCGCCGGATACGGCGAACTGGCCGAGCAGGCGGGGCTCACCGCCGTCACCGCGCGGCGGCATCTGGCGGCTCTCGTGCGGGCTCGGATGATCCGGATCGCCACCGAGATGGATCTCGCGCTGCTCGGCATCGGGGTCGAGACGCTGCTGTGGCTGACCGTACGTCCCAGCGATCTGGAGGGCACCGCCCGTGCGCTCAGCGACCATCCCCATGTCCGGTTCGCGGCGGCGACGACCGGCGCGACCAATCTGCTCATCGCCGTCGCGACCACCGATCCCAACGCGCTGTATCTCTTCCTCACCGAGACCCTCGGCCCGCTGAGCGGCATCGTGAGCGTCGAGACGGTCCCGATCCTGTCGACGGTGAAACGGACCGGGATTACGCGGCGCGATGTCACATGATCGGCAAATCATGGACCTGATCTGTCGGATTTCCCGAACAGCTGCGCGCGAACATGTCCGATGCGGACCGATGCGACGTAGACCTTGACCATGAGCACAGACACTGTCGGAGAACAGGATTCGGTCATTGTCGACACCGCCTCGGGCAAGGTTCGCGGCGGCTCCGGCGCGACGGGCGCCGTCGCCTTCCGCGGCATCCCGTACGCCGCCTCGCCGGTGGGCCGGCTGAGATTCGCCGCGCCGCAGGAGCATTCGGGCTGGACCGAGATCCGCGATGCGCGGCGGCCGGGTCCGGCGGCGCCGCAGTGGCCCTCGCGACTCGAGGCGGTGATGGGCACCCGGGTGCCGGACTGGGACGAGGACGGCTGTCTGACCCTGAACATCTGGAGTCCCCGCGGGGCATCCGACGCACCGCGACCGGTCCTGCTGTGGTTCCACGGCGGCGGCTTCACCAGCGGCAGCGGCGGCTGGGACTGGTACGACGGCGCCCGGCTGGCCGCGCGCGGCGATATCGTCGTGGTCACCGCGAACTACCGGCTCGGCGCACTGGGCTTTCTGCATCTGCCCGAAATCGGTTGCGACAACCTGGGTCTGCGGGATCAGGCCGCCGCACTGCGCTGGGTCGCGGCGAATATCGCCGGATTCGGCGGTGATCCGGATCTGATCACGGTGGGCGGTCAATCGGCCGGGGCGTTCTCCGCGCTCGCGCTGGCGCTGGATCCCGCGATCGGTCCGCTGGTGCGCCGCGTGATCGGGCAGTCGGGCCCGTGGGGCCTGCGCTCACCGAATCATGCGGAGGCCGCCCGCGCGACCACGGCCTATCTGGACATTCTGGGGATCGCCTCCGACGCCGATCCTGGTGCGCGACTTCGGGAATTGCCGGTGGCCCGGCTGTTGGCCGCCAATGCCCGCCTCGCCGCGCAGGGTGCCCGGCCGGGGTCGATCGCCCCGGCCCTTTATCCCGTGCTCGGCGGCGCGCACCATCTCGAGGCCTGGCAGGACGCGGTGCCGCGCGGTGCCCTGGCGAACACCGATGTGCTGCTGGGGACCACCGAGCATGAGATGTCCGCCTTCTACGCGTTCGATCCGATGACCCAGACGGCCACTCGCGACGAGGTGATCCGCATGCTCGACGCCCTGACCGACGGGGCCGGATCGCAGTGGTACGACCGCTACGAGACCGCGCGGCCGGATGCCGGACCGGCCGCCGTGCTCATCGCCGCGGGAACCGATCTGTTCAGCGCGGACGCGATCGCCACGATGTCGGAAATGCTGACGGCACAGGGCAATTCGCCCTATGTCTATCGCTTCGGGCGTGGCGCGCGGCCCGATCCGTACGGCCTCGGAGCGACCCATTGCGCCGAACTGCCGTACCTGTTCGGCACATTCGACGCCTATCCCCACGCGCCCATGCTCGGCGAGCTCGACGACCGCGATGACGAGCTCGCCGCACTCTTCGGCGGAGCGCTGGCCGCCTTCGTCGCCACCGGCTCCCCGAACGGGCCCGAACTCCCGTCCTGGCAACCGCGGTCGGTCAGATACTTCTGAGAAATCGCAGCGTGTAACGGTCGCGGGCCGTCCGGTCGGCGGTACGGTGACCGACATGCCTGACTCCGGAATTCGATTGATGGAGACGGTCGCGGGGCTGTCGGTGCCGCAACGGCTTTCGGCGCTGGCGCTGCGGGCACGGCGCTCGGCGGGAACACCCGAATTCGATCGGCTGCTGCGAGATCTGAGCGACGGCGGCCGCTATGAGCGGCGGACCGCGATATATCTGGCCACAGTCGCCGGGGAGCGGAATCATCTACTGATACAGGCAGATTCGGAGGATCCCGACGATGTGGGGCGGGCGCTCGCGGCGCTGATCCGGCTGGGCGTCGAACCGGGCGTCGTGGTGGATCGACTGCCGCGACTGTCGCGGCGGGCACGTCAGGCGGTGCGCCGCGCCCTGGCCCACGGCGACCGAGCGCGGCTGGCCGACGCGATGCTGCCGCGACTGCGCGCACTGTTCGGCGACGGCGAGGCGGCGCAGGTGCTGCCGTTCTGTTCGAGCGCGGTCGTCACCGACGTCCTTGCGGAGCTGGCGTATGCGGTGCCGAGCTGGGCGACGTTGGGGCGCAGGCATATCGACGCGGTCTTCGACCATATCGGCTCGCGCGCCGCGGATGCCGGAACCGACGACTGGCGCGAGCTGTGGCCGTGGCTGACCGCGAATGTGACCGCCGCGGCGGGGCACGATCCGGCGCGGCTGCTCGCGCTGGCCGCGCAGGCGGTCGCGCATGTGCCGATCTCGTCCCTGCGGCCCGTCGCGGGCGTGCTGGCCCGTGGCGATGCCGCCGCGGTGGACGCATTGATCCGCCATCCCAGCGGCAACGGGCGCGGGATGGCCGGGCCCGCGGCCTGGCGGGCGCTGCGGACGTTATCCGATGATCGCCTCACCGAGCTCTATCTCGCCTGCGGGCATCATGATCGGCGGCGGTTCCTGCGTGCCATGCCGCCGTCGCGGCGCACGGCGGTCATCGGTCCGGTGCTGATGCGGCCCGGTATCGCGCCCGGCGAGGTCGACATGTTCGCACTCGATGCGCTGCCGCGGCTCGAACGTGCCGCTCTCGCACGGGAATTGCTGGCCCGTCCGGGTGGGGCGGAGGTGCCCGAGGTCGCCGATCGGCTGACGGCCAGGCTGCCCTGGGCAGAGGCGAAACCGCTACTGGCCGAGGCGATCCGGCGTCCCGTCGCCGAGGAGCGGGCGCGGGCCTATCCGCTCCTGGTGGCGGCGGCCGCCGGGGGCCGCGATCCGGCGGTGCTCGGCGAACTACTCGATCTGCTGCGCCGGTTGCGCAATGAACAGGATCCAGTGCGCCGCACCGCCTTACACGCGCTCACGACCGTCCCGGTCACCCTGTTCGAGAACGCTCAGCTACCCGGGCTGGAGCAGCTGGCCACCGACGCGCTGCAGGCGCGCGACCGGTCGTATCAGACCGCGTCGACCGTCGGTGTCCTCGCCCGCATGCTGCTGTTGCGCGCCGCGCAGACCGGCGATGCGGCGTTCACCGATACCGCGCTGCTCCTCATGGCGCGCTTGGCCGATTCGTCGATATCGGTGAATCTCACTGGGCTGCACCGCAATCTGGCTCCTGGTATGGAGCATCGGCTGTTCGCCGCATTGCGCCCGCGGCTGATCGACGATGCCGCCCGGGACCGCTGGGAGCTGAGCCTGGAACTCGCCGACGGTCTCTGGCGACGCGCCTACGACATCCCGGAACTGCAGCGGCTGGTGCTGCGGGCCAGTGCGGCACACAATGATTCGACCGTTCGCCGAGCGGTACGGCTCGCGCTCGACAATCCCGCCACCCGCGACGCGTATCTGGACGAGATGCTGCGCCGCGACCGATCGCTGATCGTGCTGCCGCAGGTGCAGGCCCAGATCGCGCGCCGCCGCACCGATCTGCTCGATACGGTGCTCAGCGAGGCGACACCGGGACGGTTCCTGTCGACCAGGATTCGGTTCGTCCCGATGTTCCCCGGCGGATTCGACCGCTGGTCGCCACGGCATATCGACCGATACGCGCGGCTATTGGACAGCTATGCCCGATCGCCGCGGGCCTCGGTCTCCGAGCGCACCAGCGCCGTCCGCCAGCTGGGCCTGCTACCCGGCGGTGTCGAACGGCTGCTCCCCTACCTCGACACCGCGGATCTCCCGGTGGCCGAGGCCGCGCTGACCGCGCTGGGGCGCAGCGACGAACCCGAGCGGGCGATCGCGGTGCTGGTCCGATACGTCGGCGACGATCGCGCCCGGGTCGCGGTGAGCAGCATCGTCACCTGCGCCTACGCGATATCGCCGACTCGTCTCGGCACAACGCTGGGACCACTGCTCGATTCGCCGAAGATCACCGCGGTGAAGGAGGGCGTGCGATTGCTGGCGACATTGCACGCCCCCGATGCGATGCCGATCATCGGGGCGCTGTGGAACCGGCCGGACCTGCATCGCGATATCCGCCGCGCCGCGGTCTTCGCCACGCGCTGGCTGCTCGACCACGACGGGGCATGGCAGCTGCTCGGCGAGGCCGCCGCCGACCCCGAGGTGGCCGGGGCGATCCTCGATATCCCGCCCGCGCTGCTACCCATCCCCCAGCGCGAGCGCTTCGCGATCTTCCTGCGCGACCTCGCCGCCTCGCCCGACCATCGGGTGGCCGGTCAGGCGCTGGACGCCCTGGCCCGCTGGTATCGCTGGGCCCCGCCCGACACCGGCGAGGTTCTCCTCACCCGGCTCACCGACCTGTCCGAACTCGGCCTGTGGACGACCGCGCTGCGCACCCTGCTCGCGGGCGTCGCCGTGAACGGCGATCCGGCCGCGCTCACCGCGGCCGTCGACCGGCTCCGTGCCGCCGAGACAACCGTCATGCCCGACCGCGATCTGCCTGCTCGCCAACGACTTTCGACCACGGTGCAGTGGCTGTCCCCCACGCTGCGCGACTACGACATCGCCCGCCCGGCGGCCGCACCGGTCATCGCCGGACTCATCGAGGACCCGCTGTGGCACGAGCAGGTCATCGAACTCACCCTCGCCGCGATCCGCTGGACCGAACCCGAACGGACCGTGGCCGCGATCGATGCGCTGTCGGTCCTGGCGATCGGGGCGCTCATCGACCATCCGGCCGACCGTCTGGTCACCAGCCTCACTCACGATCTGGGCAGGACCCCGCTCGACGCCCTGGCATCGATCGCCACCGGACTGGCCGCGACCCCGGCCGTACCCACCGCCCTGGCCGCGGTGGCCATGATCGCCCGCTGCGGAACCGAATTCGGCTGGGCGGCACCCTGGCCCGACCTCCTGACCGGCCTGCGCACCCACCCCGACATCGACGTACGCCGAGCCGCGCTCGCGATATACACAGCGCCCGAATGACATCCCGATCAGAACCTCACATCGAAGGAAAGCGGGGACAGGATTCGAAGCTTGCGATCAATGTGTCGTAACAGCCATGGTTACGACACAACGGACGATATGGAGGCGGCGATGTGAGTGCCAATAGCCGATTGACCATCGCCGCGCACGCCCTGACCTGGATCGGGCTGTACCAGCGCTGAGGCAATGCGGTCGCCACCTCCGAGCAGATCGCGGCGAGCGTCGATACCAACCCCGTGGTGATCCGACGCCTGCTGGCAGAGCTGCGCAGGGCCGGCCTGACCGACTCTCGGCGCGGTGCCGGTGCCGGCTGGACGCTGTCGCGAGACTTGGCGGCCATCACCCTGCTCGATGTCTACGAGGCAATCGAGCCGGGGCCGATCTTCGCTCTGCACCGCTCGACGCCGGACCCCGAATGCGTTGTGGGCCATGGCATCGGACCCGCGATGACCGAGGTCTACAGCGGAGTCGAGGCCGCACTCCGCGAACAGTTGGCCAAAACCACGCTCGAGGACGTGCTGCGGGATGTCCTGAAGGCCGCCTAGCTTCGACCGTCGATTGTCGGTCCATGTTCATACCAGCGGGAGGGCGGGGCCCTGATGCAGCTCGGTTGCGCACTGAGCGGCAAGCACTTCCTGCTGCAGGGGTGAGGTTCACGTATTCACGGTCGTTTCCCACCGGTCGAGGACCGAGATCGCCATCGTGGTGCAGAAGTCGATGATCTGCTCGGCCTCGACGGGCAGCGATCCAGCCAGCCAGGTATCGAGCAACTCGAAACATCCTCCGATGGCCACCAGCGCGGTCATCTGCAGCTCGGACTCGGCGACCGGGGCCGTGACCGCGAAGTGGCCGTAGGAGGCGATCAGGGCGGCCAGGGTATGGATGCTGTCGCGGCGGCGCTGTTCGAGCGTGTCGTTACCCGCCACGCTGCCGAACGCGACTCTGGCCTTCACCGGATCGGTCTGCACATTGCGCACGATCATCGAGATCACGGCCCGAATCTGGTGCCGCGGAACGGCTTCGGTATCGGACAGGGCGCCGGCCAGATCCTGTAGCAGCACCCCCATCATGTGGTCCCACGCCGCGGCCAGGATCGCATCCTTGTCGACGAAGTTCTCGTAGAAGTAGCGGTCGATCAGGTTCGCGCGTGCACAGACACCGCGGATCGTGACCGCCGCCCAGCCGCCCGCACCCCAGATCTCGAGCGCCGCCCGCACCAGTTGCTCGCGCCGCTGCGCGCGTCGTTGTTCGGTACTCCGGCCGCCGTACACGCGACCGCCGTCCACCTGGTCCGACTCCATACCCACATCTTGACAGCGCGCCCGCGGACGATCAATCTGATGACGCACACCATCTGATTGACGGTGTCATCGGATATGACCCATGGAGGCGCCATGCCAACCCAGCACCGGCACGCATCACGACACACCGCCGGAACCTCAACCGCCACAACAGGACACGGCAAGCAACGCTCGGTGCGCAGCGCGCTGTTCGCCACCTGGTACAGCGCGCTCATGGCGGCCGCCGAGCCGGTGTTCCTGCGACCCCTGCGGGTCACGGTCCTGGCCTCCGCACGTGGCAAGCTGCTGTTCGTCGGCCTCGGCCCAGGACACGACCTGCGCTACCTACCATCCGCCGTGACATCGGTGACCGCGGTGGAACCCAACCCGCTGATGCGCCGACAGGCACGCCGCCGGGCCGTCGAACTCGGCGTGGAACTGGAACTCCTCGACGGCGTCGCCGAATCACTCCCGTTCCCCGACAACACCTTCGACACCGTGGTGTCGCCCTTCGTGCTGTGCAGCATCCAGGATGTGCCCGCCGCGCTCGCCGAATTCAAACGAGTACTGCGTCCCGACGGCGAACTGCTCGTCCTCGAACACGTCCGCGCCACCGACGGCACACTGCTCGGCACCGCCCAGGACATCGCCTCCCGGCCCTGGCAGATCTGCGCCGACGGATGCCACCCCAACCGACGTACCCGAGAAGCCTTGCGAGCAGCGGGTTTCAATGTCGAACTACTGGCCGACGGACAACTCCCGATACCCGTACCCGTCGCGCCCTACCTGGTCGGTCGCGCCACCGTGCGATAACGCGACCGGGGCCGCCACCGGATATGCCTCGGGCGCAGCGGGTTCGGCCGTCACTCCGCGGCGGCGATGTCGATCGAAGTACCCGTGGTCAAGCGCCGGTACGGGGCCCCGGTGCCGGGACCGCTGTCGCCCAGCAGGCCGCCGACCATTGCGGTTCCGATGTCGTTGAGAGCGCCGTCATGGATGGCATATGCCCGTGCGGGGGCCACTTCGCGGACGTAGTCGATCAGTTGTCCGGTGGTGGACCAGGGACCGTGCACGGGCAGTAGCAGGGTGTCGACCGGGGTATCCGGGACGGTGAACGCATCTCCGGGATGGAACACGGTGTCGTCGACGAGGAAACCGATATTGCCTACCGGCGGGATATCGCGGTGGATGACCGCATGCCAGGTGCCGTAGACCTTCACCTCGAAACCGGCCGCGGTGAATGCCTCGCCCGCACCGACGACGGTCACCCGGTCGCCCAGACCGGTCAACCGCGCGGCGACAGCGGTGTTGGTCCAGATCCGCAGGGCGCGATTGCGTTCGGCGGCCCGGCGCAATGCCTCCTCGGAGAAATGGTCGAAGTGTTCGTGGGTGACCAGGACCGCATCGACATCGGCCAGGGCCTGCGGCTCGGTGAGCCCGCCGGGATCGACGACCAGGCGGCAATCGGGCTTGTCGATACGTACGCAGGCGTGGCCGAACTTGGCGAGTTGCATGCGGGTCTCCTCCAGCAGTCAATCTATACAGCTAGATTGTACAACTGAATTGTACAATTGGTATGCATGATTCGGGTAGAGTCGCGGCCATGGCAGACGACACCCTCGCCGAGGACCTGCGCCAAGCGATCGGGGAACTGGTTCGTACCGTGCGAACCGCCGACACCATGGCACCCGGCGAAGCGGCCATTCTCGGCCACCTCGACCGCAGCGGCCCCCACACCACCGCCGACCTCGCGCACCGTCGCAAGGTGACCCATCAGTCGGCGGCCAAGTCCGTCAAGGAACTCCTCGGCGCCGGCCTGATCCGCGCCGAGCCCCATCCCGACGACGGCCGAAAGGTTCTGCTGCACATCACAAGTACCGGCCGCGCTCACCTTCGACAGCTGCGCGCACAGCGCGCCGACTCCCTCGACACCGCCATCCACGACACCCTCGACACCGACGAACAGCGACGACTCCGCGATTGCGTTTCGCTACTGACACGCCTGACCGCACATATGACAGGGAAGTGAAATCACCGAGGCCACCACGAAAGCTCCCACCGCTGGCTGTGCGCGGGAGTAGAACAAGGGCATGGGAAGACAAACAGCGATCGTGCTCTACGTGCTCGCGCTGATAGTCGTCGTGGTCGGCGTGGACGTCTTGTTCTTCAGGAACCACTTCTGGGAGCGGCTGGCGGTGAACGTCGGCATCGTTCTGGTGTTCGGGGCGTTCTATTTCCGGTTCTTGAAAGGTTCGTGAGCGCGGCACTCGTCGATCAACGCCCGTTCCAGTACTCCTTCGGGAAACTCGCCAAGTAGCGGCAGGTGGCGATCAGGGCCTTTTCGATAGCGGATTCGGTTGGTGGCGGCGGACTTCCGGGAAGTACACCGAGCGAGGTGGGGAAGTATCGCGCCGACTGCTGCGCGCCGATCAGTCTGTCCAGATCGGCCAGTCTGCCCAATCCGATATCCGGGTTGGCGTTGGCTCGGACCATCGCGATCACCTGCCGGTAGGTGTCGGGAGTGACGATCCGAGGCTTCAATGCCTCGACGTAGAGGTTCGGTTGCGTATCGTCGGCCCGATGCCGCTGCACCGCGACGGCGAAGGCGATATCGATAATCCGATCGAATGTGACAGCGGCTTCGCCCGCGGTGATCCAATACATGCCATCGGTGAGCTCGGTGGTCGCCATGGCGGCCAGCGCCTCGGCGACCAGATCGGCAGGCACCAGATCGGCCCGCATACCCGGCTCCCTGGGCACGAACGGGATCAGACCCGCCATAGCCGCGCCGAGTATGTGGTGAAAGGCCTGTAACCGCGCGATGTGGCCGGTAACGGAGTCGCCGATGACCGTTGAGATTCTGGCAGTGGCCGCGGGCAGCCCGGACTCACGAACCAGGATTTCGCCTTGGCGCTTCGACGAGGCGTAGGCGCCGAGGGCGACCGTCTCGTCATCGGCATGCCTGACATAGGCCGACGATGCGTGGACCAGTCGGGCACGGGCATCAGATACGAACCGCAAAACCTTGCCGACACCAGCGACATTGAGCCCGTGCAGAGTCTTCGGTGCCGCCCCGAAGTTCACCGATGCGGCGCAGTGCACCACGACGTCGACGCGCGCCGCGAGGTCGCGATAGTCACGGGGATCGAGCCCGAGCCACGGCCGGGTGATATCGCCGCGCGCCGATTCGACCTCGACCGGCTTGTGATGGACCAGTGCGATGACCCGATGACCCTGTGCGTCGAGCACGCGAAGCAGCGCCGATCCCACGACGCCGGAGGCACCGGTCACCAGGATCGTCCGCGCGGTCATCGCATCCTCCGAAGCTGCTGTCCCGATTGCCGCGGTGCGAAAACCATACGAAACGCCGCCAAAACATCGGCGCCGGAACACAACTGGAGGTCGAATATCGGAAGCTCCGAGGGGCCGTCGACCGATCCCGCGTAACGGCTCTCGACGTCCACGGTGCCGGTGGTCGGCAGTGGATCGAACATCGCCAGGGAGTCCAGCCGATACGGGAAGAGAAATCCGCCGTCGTTTCGCCGCGGTAGTGCCGCGATGGTGTGCATCGCGGCATCGAGCAGTCCGTGGTGCAGTGTGCCGACCGGCACGCTGCCATGCTGACAGTCGAGAACTCCGGAAGTCCCGGATGCGTTGGCGCGCACCGTCTTCAGGTACTGCATTCGTGGTCCGTGGAACAACCTCCCGTCGACGTACGGGCTGGGTACCGGGCCGGCGTCCGCCAACGGTGCGAATCTGACCGGACGGGCCTGTTCACCGAAGACCACGTATCCGGTGGCAACCGGGGTATATCGCGACGTCCGCCAGACCGACAGGGTGACGAAAGGTTCGCTCGGCGACCCGCTGACCTCGGTCCGCAATCGGACCGGCTCGACGACGGTGATCCAGTCGCGGAAGGTGACATCGCGGAGTCCTGTGACGGCACAACCGGTTCGGGTCGCGGCAGCCCCGGCCAGGAGGTCGGCGGTTGCCGTGCCCGGCAGCACCGGGACCGTCCCACTCGGGCGGTGGTCGGCCAACCACGGGTGTTCGGCCGGGTCGAGTATCCGCTCGACGGCCGCCGGGCGAGACGACGGTGCGGCGAACAAGCGGCACAGATTCTCGTGGAAGTCCGCCTGGTTACGCAGGAATCGCTCGTGCAAGGCCGTGGTAGTGGCGTGTAGTTCCACCACCGCGTCGACGAATGCCGCGCGTGATCTGTCCGCGCCGGGATCGATCGGAGTCACGGTGTCCGAGACGATGTCGGCAGCGGATGCGGTCACCGGCGGCAGGCGTGGGGCGGCAGCCATCACCTCGAACGCCGGGCTTTCGTTCACCGCGGGATCGCTTCCGCGGCGGATCGCAGCCCCAGAATCGCCGGATCGGCGGCGACCAGGACTCGGGGATCGGTTGCCGCATAACCCAGTTCGGCGACAAAGGCCGACGCGCCGACCGCCGGTTCGATCAAGTCGATACCTGCCGCGAGCAGACTCTCCTTCAGCAACGGCGTGACCATGCCACGCTGCCACGGCCCCCACTGGATCGACCGCACCAGACAGTCGGGCCTGGCCGCCTGCTCGGTGGCCAGCACGTGGTCGAGGGTTTCGTTGCCCATCGCGTAGTCGCACTGGCCCGCATACCCGAAGCGCCCCGCAACCGAGGAGAACGCGCACAGCAACCGGAGTGGATCGGCACGGGTGGCCTCGAGCAGCACGCGCAGCCCGGTGACCTTCGTGCCGAAGCAGAGATCGAACTGCGCATCGGACTTGTCCGTGATCTGCTCCCCCGCGAGGATTCCGGCCCCGTGCACGACGCCCGTGATCGGACCCCATTCGGCGCGGATCCCGTCCAGCGCCGACGTCACACCCGCCCGGTCGCGCACATCCATCTCGACGTAGCGTGCGAGCGAGCCCGCCTCGTCGAGCGCGGCCAGGTTCGCGCGGATCTCTCGTGCGGCAAGCACTTCCCGCGCCCGTGCCCGGGCCTCGGTAAGCGCGATGCCCGGACCCCCGAGTGCCCGCAGCAGATCCTCCTCGGTGTGGATCTCCGCCAGCGCGGGTTCCACATCCAACCGTGTCCGTCCGATCAGGACGAACTTGGGTCGGTAGGTGCGCGCGAGTTCGTGGATCGCCGTCGCGGTGACGCCCCGGGCGCCACCGCTGACGACGACGACATCATTCGGCCCGATTTCGGCGTCTTCCGGTGGCAGTCCACGGATTTCGGTGAGATCGAGTATTCGGCGAGTGCCGTCGCCGTCGAGTCCGACATCGAGATCGGCACCGCCACACAGCAATTCGGTCGCGATCGCCTGTGCTGTAGCAACGGCATCGCGTCCTCGGCGTTCACAGTCGATCGCCTTCACCCGCACCGACGGCCACTCCGCGGCCGCGGTGCGCGCCACCGCGGCGATCCCGCCCAGCCAGGCCCGCACCGGATCGGTCACACACGGCCCGAACGAGCCGCCGGTGTCCTGCACTGTGACGAAAACCCTTCCGCTACCGGCGAACGCACGAGCGGTGTCGAACGCGCGGCGTGCCACCACGAGCGCTTCGTCGACCGTGGACACGTCGGCGAGGCCACCGAGGAACACCACCCCGGCGGCATCCGCGGGCACCGTCTCACTCACTCTCGCGGCGACTCCCCGCTCCGCGAGCGCTGCGGCCAAGTGAGCGGCAACTCCGTGACCGTCATCGGTGATGATCAGCACACCCGACTCCAGTCCCGCCATCGGCGCGCCGCCCGCCTGCGCGGGTACTGCCACGGTCTGCCACCGGCGCAAGGGCGGCCCTGCCGTCAGGGCAGCAGTCTTCGGCGCGGTGAGATCCCGTAGAGCCGTCGCTATATCGTCTACCGTCTGCACGGCACCCAGGTCGATCGACTCCGCACGCCGCTCCAGTGTCGGGAATCGCGAACGCAGCGCGACGCCGATCTGCGCGCGGGTGATGGAATCGAGCCCGAGGTCGGCCTCCAACTCCATATGCGGTGCGAGCATATCCACCGGATAGCCGGTCTTGTCCGCGATCACGGACAGCACCAAAGCTGTCATATCCTCCGCGGCAGCCGGATCGCGCACGGCGAGCTCGGATTCCGGTCCGAGCTCCGGCGCGACCGGTGGGTCGGCGCGGGCAGTCTCCGAACTGCGCACGGCGAGCTCGGATTCCGGTTCGAACTCCGACGCGACCGGTGAGTCCACGAGGGCGGTCTCGGAACTGCGCAGGACGGCGTCCGGTGACGCGGCGGTACCCATCAGTGCGGCAAGCGCTTTCTCCGCGGTCGCCAGATACGCGGCGTGCGCCTGCGCGGTCTGGCGCTGCACCTCGAGCAGCGATTCCACCATGCCTTGGTCCGCTGTGAACCGCGCGGTCCGGATCGGCCCCGGCAGTGGCCGGATCGTCCCCGCCGACCGGGAACCGCGGTCGGTGGGATTCGGCACCGGCAATCCGACTGTGTCATCCGGGGGTGGATACGGGCGACCGTAGTTGCCGCCGTTGATCGCCACGCCCATCCCCGGTTCGCGAGGGCGGCTGGGCCGGTGCCCGTCCCATAACGCGTCGCAGGTGATCGGCACGCCGAGTGCCGCCAGCTGAGCGAGTGCGCTGAAAAGGCTGGTGATTCCGTTGCGGTCCTTACGGTCCACCGCGATTCGATGATGCGGCCGTTCGGTCAGGATGGCGCCGACCAGGCCCGTCAGCACCGAGCCGGGCCCGACCTCGATGAACGTGCGAACACCGTCGTCGTACATGGTGGAGATCATCGTGGTGAACCGCACCCGGTCGGTCACATGGTCGACCAGCGACCGGCGTATCAGGTCCGGTTCGATCGGCGCGCACGCACCGTCGACGTTGCGATACACGTCCAGCAGCGGTGCCCGAATCCGCATGTGGCGCACGAAATCACGCATCGGGGCAGCCACCGAGGCCATGCGAGGGCTGTGGAAGGCGCCGAGAGTCGCCATCCGAGTGGTCGGCACCTCGCCACCCAGCTCGATCTCGAACTTGGCGACAGCTTCCGTTGATCCGGCGAGCACGACCTGGGTAGGACCGTTGTCGTTGGCGATCCACAGATCGTGGACGCCGCGTTCCTCGATCAGCCTGGCCACATCGGCATAGGCCATGCCGACCGCCAGCATCGCACCGCCGTCGGAGTCGGCGTCGCGCATCAGCTCGCCGCGTCGAAATGCCAACCGCAGCAGGCTCTCCGCGTCGAAGGCTCCCGCGGCATGTAAAGCGGTCAGCTCACCGAGGCTGTGCCCGCCCACACAGTCCGGGCGGATACCGAACGTCTCGAGCACCGCGAGCAACGCGAGACTCGTCGCGGCCAGCGCCGGTTGGGCCGATTCGGTCGCAGCCAGCCGCATTCGCTGACCGGCACGCTCCGCATCGCCGAACACAGGGCGCGGAAATACGACCGCGGCCAATTCCGGTCCGGCCAGCCGGTCCCACACCTCCTGTGCGACCGGCAGGTGCATGGCCACGTCCGCGCCCATGCCGGGGTACTGGGAGCCCTGGCCGGGGAACAGGAATGCGATCCGGCCGTAATCATGCCTACCCACCGCGTAATGGGTCCCCGCGGGAGTCGAGAAGTCCGAATCAGGTTGTGCGCGTATCTGTCTCATCGCCTCATCGAGTCGATCGGCCAGCTCGCCGGGTCCTGCGCACATCGCGAGCCGGACCGTATCGACCGCCCTGAACTGTTGCTGGGCGCGGAGAAGCGAGTCGGCCGACGGCGGCCGATCCAGCTCCTCGGCGAGCCGCGAGCAACGGGCGAGGAGCTCCTTCGGGGAATCGGCGGACACCAACAGCAGCTCGGTCGGGCGGGACAGCGATCGTGGACCCCGAATCGCCTGTGCCCCAGAGCTTTTGCCGGGTACATACTCCTCGAGTGTGACGTGATAGTTGGTGCCGCCGAAGCCGAAGCTCGACACCGAGGCGCGCCGGGGATGCTCGACACCGTGCACCCAGGGCCGGGCGACGGTGTTCAGGTAGAACGGGCCCGAGTCCAGTCCCAGCGCCGGATCGGGTTCCCCGATCTTGATCGTCGGCGGCAACACGCGATGATGCAGGGCGAGTGCGGCTTTGAGTACGCCCGCGGCGCCTGCCGCGGTCTTGGTATGACCGATCTGCGATTTGACCGATCCGAGCGCACACCACTGCCGCGCGCCCGGTGCCGCCTCGCCGAATACTGCCCGCAGCGCCGCGACCTCGGCTTTGTCCCCCGCCGCGGTTCCGGTGCCATGAGCCTCGATCAGCCCGACCGTTTCCGGCCCGTACCCCGCGCTGGCATACGCCCGGCGCAATGCCCGCTCCTGGCCACTGGCCAGTGGGCTGTAGATGGAGGTGCCCCGGCCGTCCGAGGACGACCCGACTCCGGTGATCACCGCATAGATCTGGTCCCCCTCGCGTTCGGCGTCGGAGAGTCGTTTCAATGCGAACATCGCCAACCCTTCGCCGAGAACGATGCCGTCCGCGTCGACGGAGAACGGTCGGCAGTCTCCCGTCGGCGACAACGCCGGAGTCTTGCTGAACGACACGAACATGAACGGATCATTGAGCGTATCCACGCCCCCGGTGATCACCAGATCCGCTCGGCCCATGGCGAGTTCATCGATCGAGGCGGATATCGCGGCCAGCGAACTCGCGCACGCGGCGTCTACCGTACAGTTCGCACCGTGTAGATCGAAGGTGTTGGCGATCCTGCCCGCGACCACATTCGCGAGGACGCCCGGGAGACTCGCCTCCTGAAACCCCACCGAATGGCCGGCGACGGCGTCGCAGATCGCCCGCACCTCGTCCTCCGCTATACCGCGCTCGCGCAAGACTTTCCGTAGGACGGGCCGATTCATCCGGGCACCGAGTTCGCCGCCCAGCTTCAGCATCCCGCTACCCAGCACCACCGAGACGCGCTCGTGGTCGATTCGGCCCTCGCCTCTTCCCGCGTCGCTGAGTACTCGGTCGGCCACCGTGAGTGCGAGCAGTTGTGAGGAATCGGTCGACGACAGATTCTTCGGCGGCAGACCGTACCGCAGCGGATCGAAGGCGATATCGGGAAGAAAGCCGCCGCGTGTGCAATACGTCTTGTCGGGCGCCTCGGGATCGGGGTCGTAGTAATCCTCGATGAGCCATCGGTCGGCGGGCACATCGGTGATCAGGTCGCGGCCCTCGATGACATTGCGCCAGAACGTATCGACATCGGGAGCGCCGGGCATGATCGCGCCGAGGCCGACGATCGCAATCGGCGGCGTGCGCCGCGGGTCGGTGGTCATGGCTCCTCCGGAATTACGATGACAGCCGCAAGCGGCGTGGAACGTACTCGCATGCCGTATCCGGCAGCGCAATACCGAAACTGCGCAACTGGTGCGCCCGGGTCAGCACGGCCGCACCCTCCATC
The DNA here is from genome assembly GCF_044454005.1 of Nocardia sp. NPDC051570. NCBI lineage: Bacteria > Bacillati > Actinomycetota > Actinomycetes > Mycobacteriales > Nocardiaceae > Nocardia > Nocardia sp. NPDC051570. Next base: position 207,965 of record NZ_JBITDI010000004.1, read on the forward strand.
AGATTCAGTGCGATCTGCACGACACCGCGCTCCGCGGGATCGGCGAGGAAAGAGCCCGTCGTCCACCGGTTGAAACTGCCCGCGGCCGGACCGCACCACAACTGATAGTCCGCGACCCGATCGGGCGCGCCGGATACGGCCCACCGCACCGACTGGGACATGTACCAGCGGAATACCAGCTCCATCCTGAGCTTCGGATCGGAGTGTGCGCGGTCCGCGGTCACCGGATCACGATGGCGCCAATGTGTTTGCGTTTCTCGCCACACCTGATCCAGGGACACACCGAAGACCTCGCCTTCCAGGCGTGCGCGCTCACCGTCGGGAATATCGTCCAGCGAATGGTGCGCGCGATACGCGCGATACAGCTGCGCGGCGCGCACCGAGAACAGTGTGCCGCGGCGCAACACCTGTGTCCGGACACCTTTCTCGAACATGCCCGGCGACGGCGCCATCGCGACGTCCGAGATATCCGCCCCGGCCAGCATCGCCTTGGCCCGATCGGACACACCGGCCTCGACAGACATCTGATTCACCGAACCCGTGAGTACATAGGCCGCCCCCAGGGCGAACGCCGCCGCGACCGCGGCCGGGTCACCGAGGCCGCCCGCCGCGCCGATCCTGATCGAACGTGCCGCCCCATTCCCATTGCCGGAGCGCCACAATGCCTTCCGGGCCGCCAAGACAGCCGGCAGTACCGCCAGCAACGGCTGATTGTCGGTATGTCCGGCGCTGTCCGCCTCGACGGTGATGTCCTCCGCCACCGGCACCCGGGCCGCGAGCGCCGCCTCCTGCTCGGTGAGCAGGCCACGCTCGACCAGCACCCGGACCAGCGCGGCAGGCGGCGGGGACATGAACCGCTCGGCGACGTCGGGCCGAGACACCTTGGCGAACAGGGCAATCGGACGCACGATCGCGCCGGTTCGATCCTGCCGCAGTCCCGATACGGCGCACCGGACAACCGCGGCGGTCACATCGGAGAAGGCGGACAACGAGATACAGGGCACTCGCCGAGCCAGCAGCATATCGGCGACCCGGTCTTCGTCGGGAACACCGCGGGGGGTGTGAATCAGATTCACACCCCAATTCCGCCTGCCGCCGAGCACCCGGGACAACTCTCCCAGCGCGCGGTCGAGCGCCACGACGTCGACCCCGCCGGCCCCGAAGAAACCGAGCATTCCCGCGCGGGCCATCGCGATGACCAGCCGGGTGGTCGAGATGCCGAACGCCATTTCACCTGCGACATAGGGGAATCGGACGCCGTGGGTTTCGCCGAACGACCGATCCCCCAGCCATTCGGGAAACATCTCCGGCAGAATGCCGATACTCGTGTATCCAGCACCGAGTCCGGCAGGATCACTCTCTCCGGCCACCACACCTCGCAACCCATCGGTGTCGCGCTCGATCAAGTGAAGACGTTGCCGGACGTCAGCCGCCAGACCAGCCAACCGTTCGCCCGCGAAAACCGGTGTGGCAGAATTGGATCGATCGACCGAAGTCCGCACCGAGGTATCGCCTGGGAAACTCAATACTTCCCCAGCAGCCAATTCCCGTTCGAATCGGATGATGAGCTGGTGAGAAACTCGGTGTACGCCACGACATACTGATCCATCGTCAGATAGCCCCTCTTCCAGAAGTCGAGTTTGTCGAACGATTCCGCCGTCTCGGTATCGCTCAAGCGCATGACTTCCCGCCCGACGAGCATATGTTCCGCCTCGCTGATTCGGCCGTCGCCGTCGGTATCGGCAATGCCGAACAAGAGATTGCAAGTCAACCCGACGAACTGGATGAACTTGGCCGGATCGGTTGCCTGCGGGGTCAGGAGCGACCCGATGAACTCCTGCTCGGTCACGCGCCGGTCGTTATCCCCATCGGCGCCCGACTCGAACTCGTCCCAAATCATCTTCAGCGTATTCTTCATCTCGGCGATCTTGGCCGCATCCCGCTGACCGGCGACCGTCGCCACACGCCCGCCGAACTCCTCGAAATCATCCAGCGACACAACGCCATCACCATTCGAATCCAAAATCTCGAACAGCTTCGCCAACTTCCGGTTGCGCAGATCACCAAGCGTTTCAGTCATCGTCCAACCCCTTGGATTTCGCCCACCGCGAACGGAACAACCAGACGCGATGTTCATGGTCGATTACCAGCCCCGCACACCACACCCAGAGGCGACGAGCGGAACCAGCGGATGCGTCGATGAGTCCACCGCATCCCAGTCTACGTCACCCCGTACGGCGAAACCCTCACTACGACAGACTATTTCGCGCATACGAATCCAGCCATGAATCCGCGCCGGCCCGGTACACTCTCACCGACAATCACCCTGATCGCAGAACCGACGACCAAATCCACCAGATCCGCACGGCGATAAACCAAGTGGTCCGCGATTCCTACGGGGACACCTGATGTGCACCCCTGGCACGCGATGCGATCGTTACGCCTCGATCGTCGTTCACGAGCACCTGATCGAGATCATCGGACGCTGAGCGGAACCTGGGCTGCGCGCGGTCGGCCGCCACGCACCAGCCGGGCACTTCCTGGCGCGGGACATCACCACGCATCGTGGACGCCACCGCGCGCAAGAAACTTAGATTCGCGAATGATGCTGAGACAAATAGAAACGGCCCCGGAACCAATAGTTCCGGGGCCGTTTTCCCTAGTAGCGGGGACAGGATTTGAACCTGCGACCTCTGGGTTATGAGCCCAGCGAGCTACCGAGCTGCTCCACCCCGCGTCGGTGAACACAACATTACACACGGGTTCGGGGGAATACCAAATCGGCTGCTCAGTCCCGGTTTTCGGGTTCGCGGGAGGGGTTCAGGGATGATCATGAAGGCGGGGTGAACCCAGAGTTGCAGGGGGGTTTGTGACGAGAGTCACCTTTAGTGCGGGCTAAGGGACCGGGGCAGTCGGGTCGGCGGGCAGGGCGGCCGCGCGCGGGGCGCGACACGCCACCCGCGGGGGTGGGCGGGTACGTCGGCGCTGGTCACGTGGGCGCGGAGCCGGAAATCCGCGCGATACATGCGCGCGTCGCCAGCGCAAGTGGCATAAAACGTGATACATATCACTATCCCGGAGTGATATAGAACACATCACGGGTGCATAACAGACCGTTCGGATTATCGAAATTCAGCATAGCCAACCTGCATCAACGCGGTTTCGGCAGTTATTCGTTTCATGCAATTCTCTCTGTTATCAAGACGTGATCTGTTGAGATTGATTCGTTATGGTCTGTCTCGGCCCGGATCAAACCGTGATGGGCATCCGATCCGAACTGCTGCACTCCGGCGACCCTGTCCCGCGGTTCGGATAACCCCGACCTCCTGGGGACAGGGTCACGACGGGAAACCGGACGTTGGAACCGGACCTTTCGAGGTCAGGGCCACGACGGGAGGCTCGCTTCGGCGAGACGCCGGCGTGTCGGTGGGCGCAGGGAGGGAAACCACCATGAACCAGAACCGGAAGTTCAGCAGTCGCACCCTCGGCCTCGTCGCCGTCACCGGTGCTCTTGTTGCCGTCCCGTTCGCCTTGTCCAGCACCGCCTCCGCCGCCGCCCACGACTGGGATGGCGTCGCTCAATGCGAGAGCGGCGGTGACTGGCACATCAACACCGGTAACGGCTACGAGGGTGGTCTGCAGTTCACGCAGAGCACCTGGCGCGCCAACGGTGGCAGCGGCAGCCCCGCCAACGCGAGCAAGGAGGAGCAGATCCGCGTCGCGGAGAACGTGCTCAACACCCAGGGCGCCGGCGCCTGGCCGGTATGCGGTCGATACCTGCGCTGGGGTGCGTCTTCCGACGATGTCGCGGACTCCCAGCCCGCGCCCGCCCCCGAGCCCGTCCAGGCCGCCCCGGCTCCGGCTCCCACCGACCGGCAGGCTCTGATCGACCAGGCCAAGGCCACCGCCGACCAGGTCGCCAAGCAGTTCGGCTTCGGCGATCAGTTCCAGCAGCTGGTGCAGCAGAACAGCGGCATCATCGACTCGCTGGGCCGGTAGTAGCTCCCGCGCAGGACGACATATCAGGCGCGGAACCGAACGGCGCTGCCATCGTGAAAGATGGCAGCGCCGTTCGTGTTCGGAAGGCTATCCGCCCGCCTTGTTGTAATCGTCGATCGCCTTCTGCAGGTTCTCCAGCGCCTTACCCAGCTGACCGAGATCACCGGAGTGCTGCGCGTCCTGCACGCTCTTCAGCGCATCGTTGAGCGATCTGACCGCCGCGTCCCGACCGGACGATCCGGCCGGGGGCGGGAGCACCGGCGGCGGGACGTTCCCCGGATTCGCCGGTGGCGGATTCGTACTGTTCTGGCCCGGCGGATTGATCGCCGCCTGACCCGGCTGCTGGGTCGCCGAACTGCCGAGCCCGTCCCAGACATCGTTCAGCGCGTCGCCGAGGGTGGGCTGATAGCCGACCTTGTCGCCGTAGCTGGCCAATACGCGCACCAGCTGCGGGAACGATGCGGTGTTCGGTCCGGCGTTGCGTTCCAGGTACCAGGGTTCGACATAGAGGATGCCGCCCTGTCCGATCGGCAGCGTCAGCAGATTCCCATATTTGATCTTGTTTGTATTGCCACCGGTCAATGTCGTGCGCTCGTTGGAGACTCGCGCATCGGTGGTCATCGATGTCTGCACCTGCTGTGGACCCGGTGTCTGCGAATCCGTCGGCAGCTGTAGCACCGTGAACTTGCCGTAGTTGTCCGGATCCGAGCCGACCGAGATATAGGCCGCCAGGAACTGGCGCTTGTAGCCGACCATCGCGCTGGTCAGCTTGAACGACGCCTTACCGGTCTTCGGATCGCCGATCAGCACGTAGTACGGCGGCTGATTGGCGTTGGTCGGCGTATCCGAGGTCGGATCGCTGGGCACCGACCAGAAGGCGTTGTTGGTGAAGAACTCTCGCGAATCGTTGACGTGGTACTTGGCCAGCATCTCCCGCTGCACCTTGAACAGATCCTCGGGATAGCGGAAGTGCGCCCGCAGCTCCGGGGTGATCGCGCTCTGCGGCTTGACCGCATTCGGGAACACGCCCTCCCACGCCTTGAGCACCGGATCGGACGGATCCGCCTCGTAGAGGGTCACGGTGCCGTCATAGGCGTCGACGGTCGCCTTGACCGAGTTGCGGATGTAGCTGACCTCCTTGCGCGGCAGCATCCGGTTGGTGTTCTGGTCGATGCTGTCGGCGACCAGGCCGTCCAGCGAGCTGTGCTGGGCGTAGGGGTAGTTGTCGAGCGTGGTGTAGGCGTCCACGATCCACTGGATCCTGCCGTTCACCACCGCCGGATAGACATTGCCGTCGGCGGTCAGCCACGGCGCCACCTGCTGCACCCGGTCGCGCGGATTGCGATTGAAGATGAGCTTGGAATCCGAGCCGATCGCACCGGAGAACAGGATGTTGCGCTCGGCGTACTTGGCGGCGAAGGCGAGCCGGTTGAACCAGTTGCCGATCGACACGCCACCCTTGCCGTTGTAGGTGAACTGATCGGTGGGCGTGTCGTATTCGCGCGCGGGCTGGCTGTTGCCGCCGACGATCGCGTAGTCGGCATCGGATTTGGAGATCATCTCGCCGAAGTAGATGCGCGGCTGATCAACCTTGATGGCCTGCTTATCCTTCGGCGTGAACAGATCGCTGACGGTCTGCTGATCACCGATGTTGAAGACCGGATAGCCGTAACCGCCCGCCGAATTGCTGTTGGCCGCAGCGCCGGACGCCGAGGCGGCCTTATCGGTCTCCTTGGGCGGCGCGACGTTGACGCGGTTGGCCGGGGAGGCGACGAAGCCGTCGCCGTGGGTGTAGACGGTGTGCTTGTTGATCCAGTTGGTCTGGTTACCGGACAGGTTCTGCGGCACGAGCTCGCGCGCGGCGACGATGTAGTCCTGGGTCTCGCCGTTGACCAAGTAGCGGTCGATGTCCAGCGGATCGGGGAAGCCGTAGAAGTTCTGCAGCTGCTGACGCTGGATGAACGTCTGGGTCAGCAGATTCGGATCCAGCAGCCGCAGATTGCGGATGGTCTGCTGATCGGCCGGGGAGAGATCGGCGGCGTTACCGCCGGCATTGCCGCCCTTGTAATCGATGTACTGGACATCGGTGAGCCCGTACGCCTTCCGGGTGGCCTCCATATTGCGCTCGATATAGGCCGACTCCTTGGTCGCCGCGTTCGGGCGCACCTCGAACTGCTCGACGATCAGCGGCCACACCGCGCCCACCAGAATCGACGACAGCACCAGCAGCGCCGCCGCCATCGCCGGAACCCGCAGATCCCGCAGCACGATTCCGGCGAAGAAGGCGATCGCGCAGATGATCGCGATCGACATCAGGATCAGCTTGGCGGGCAGCACCGCATTGATATCGGTATAGGAACCGCCGGTGAAGGTCGGCTCCTCACGCGTGCTCGACAGCAGTGAATACCGATCGAACCAGTACGCGATCGCCTTGAGCAGGACGAACAGTCCCGCGATCACGGCGAGCTGGATGCGGGCCGGGCGGGTCAGATTGCCCTCGCGGCCCGACAGCCGCAGCCCACCGAAGATGTAGTGCGCCACCAGATTCGCGAAGAAGGCGATGACCACGGCGACGAACAGCCAATTCAGCAGCATCTTGTAGAACGGCAGATCGAAGGCGTAGAAGCCGACGTCCAGATGGAACTGCGGATCCTTGATATTGAAGGAGCCGCCGTGCAGGAACAGCTGCACCGTCACCCAGCTCGATTGCGCCACCAGACCCGACAGCACGCCGACCAGCGCCGGAATTCCGATCCCGAACAGCCGCAGCCGCCCCATGACCGTGGTCCGATAGCGCGCGATCGGATCGTTGGGCCCGGAGACCGGGATGAACACCGGCCGCGAGCGATAGGCCGCCAGCAGCGACAGCCAGATCAGGGCGCCGACCACCACGGCCACCACCAGGAACAGCAGGATCCGGGTGAACAACACGGTGGCGTAGACGCGGCGGAAGCCGACCTCCCCGAACCACAGCCAATTGGTGTACGCGTCGGTCAGCCTGGGCCCGATCAGCAGCAGTGCCGCGATGACAAGGGCCGTCACCAGCAGCACTCGGCTGCGGCGGGACAGCGAAGGTAAGCCTGTCGGGGGGCGCATGCCCACGGTGCCACACTCCCAATTCGAATTGCGGATGATCCCTGCGGACCGTTCGCGCCCCACTTTACGTAAACGGGAACGGCGGGGACCGCACTGGCCGGTTCGCGTCATCTCCTAGACTCTGCGCGCGTGACTCTGGACAACCCCGCCTCCGCCCTCTACCGCTGCATTCGTGATGTGGCGGAGTTCGCCGACGCGGAGGGGTGGGATCGCCCGCCGCAGATGTTCGCCCTGGTTCCGACCGTGGATCTGGTGGCGGCCGAGCCGACCCTGCAGGACGAACTCGACGATGGCGCCGAACTGACTCCGATTGCACAGGAACCGTTTCCGGAGGACATCGGCGGCGGCTCGCCGGCGCTCGACGAATTCCTGGCCACCACCAGCTGGCCCCCCGCGGTGCGGGGCTGCGTACTGGTTCAGCAGATCGTGGTGCTGCCGCCCGATGCCGAGCAGACCCTCGACGACGCCATCGCCCCGCTACTGGCCGACCGCGACGCCGCCGATGCCGCGGCCCGCGACGCCGCCGTCACCCATCCGGGCCGGCGCGACGCACGGCTGTACGCGGGCGTATTGCGAGACGGTGTCTCGTTGTGCCTGTTGCAGATCCGCCCCGACGAGGATGAGGCCGACCCCTTCGGCGGTATCGACCTGCGCACCGCGCCCAACCTCGCCCCCAACCTGGTCGAGGCGCTGCGCAACACCCTCGAGAACGAGCCCGACCAGTAGCTCCGGCTAACCGCAGGTAGGGGTGTCCTTGCCTGCGGTGATGGCCTCCAGGGAGTGCACCGCGGTGGTCAGGGTGTCGATCTTGACCAGCTTCAGGCCCGCCGGGGTGCGCTCCTTGGCCTCGTTGCAGTTGTCGGCGGGGACCAGGAAGGTCTCGGCGCCGGCCTCGCGCGCGGCGATCATCTTGTATTGGATGCCGCCGATCGGGCCGACCTTGCCGTCGGGGTCGATGGTGCCGGTGCCCGCGATGAATCTGCCGCCGTTGAGATTTCCGCTCGACAGCTTGTCGATCAGGGCCAGGCTGAACATCAGGCCCGCGGACGGGCCGCCGATATCGGCCAGATTGAAGGTCACCTTGATCGGGCCGACCGGGATCTCCTGCGGCGTCACGCCGAGATAGCCCTTGGTCGCATCCTCCGGGCGCGCACCGAGTTTCACCTGGACGGTCTGCTCGGCGCCGTCGCGCCGGATAACGAACGGCACGACCTCGTCGGGCTTATCGGCCTGCACCGAGGCGATGAAGTCGGAGGATGTGGTGACGGGTTTACCTGCCACCGAGACGAGTTCGTCGCCGGCGCGCAGCTGATCCTTGGCCGGTCCGTCGGGAGTGACTGTGCGCAGTTTCACCGTCGTGGGGTACTTCAGATAGTGCAGCGCCGCCAGCTCAGCGTTGTCCTCGGAGTCCTTGAAGTCCTGTTGATTGGACTTGTCGACCTGTTCACGCGGCACTCCGGGCGGGTACACCTCCGAGCGCGGCCGCAGCCCATAGTTCCCGTCGGCCCACAACCCGAACGCCTCGAAGATATTCAGCCCGTCGCGAACGGACACCGTCGTCATGTTGAGGTTGCCGGAGGTCGGATCCACCGGTGCGCCCTGGACGTCGACGACCTGTTTACCCTCGACCTCACCGAGCGTATTGAACGTCGGACCAGGGCCGAGTGCGACGAATGGGACCGTCACGGCACTGCCCACGACACCGAGCACGAGCACCGGGACGAGGGCGGCCAACAGAGTCATGATCCGGCGGTTCACCCGGCCAACAGTAGCGGTTGCTGCGGTGGCACCCGCGTAAGGTTTGGGGTATGAGCGACGTGCCCTTCGGATTCTCGAACCGCGACGACGATGACGACCGCAACAAGCGGGACGATCCGTCCGGTTCGGGTGCGAACAACCCGTTCGGGTTCCCGATCGGCGGGTCGGGCGCGGGATTCGATCCGTCCCAACTCGGGCAGATGCTGACGTCGCTGGGCCAGATGTTCAGCAGTATGGGCCAGCCCGGCTCGCAGTCGGGCCCGGTGAACTACGACATCGCCAAGCGGCTGGCCCGCCAGCAGCTCGGTTCGACCGTCACCCCGCTCACCTCGGGCGCGCAGCGCGCGGTCACCGACGCCGCGCATCTGGCCGAACTATGGCTCGACGCGGCGACCACGCTGCCCGCGGGCGCGACGAAGACGGTGGCCTGGACGGCCAACGACTGGATCGAGGAGACGCTGCCCACCTGGAAGCGGCTGTGCGATCCGGTCGCCGAACAGGTTTCGGGCATGTGGACGACCACGCTGCCGGACGAGGCCAAGGACTTCGCAGCCCCGATGATCGGCATGCTGGGCCAGATGGGCGGCCTGGCCTTCGGCTCACAGCTGGGCCAGGCCCTGGGCCAGCTGGCCCAGGAGGTGCTGACCTCCACCGATATCGGCCTGCCGCTGGGCCCGGCCGGGACCGCGGCGCTGCTGCCCGCGGCGATCACCGAATTCAGCAAGGGCCTGGAACGGCCCGAGAGCGAGATCCTGGTGTATCTGGCCGCGCGCGAGGCCGCCCACCAGCGTCTGTTCGGGCATGTGCCGTGGCTGCGCCACCAGGTGCTGGGCGCGGTCGAGGACTACGCCCGCGGCATCCGCATGGACTTCTCCGCGATCGAGCAGGCCGCGCAGAACATCGATCCGATGTCGCTGACCGATCCGTCCAAGCTCGAGGAACTGCTGTCGCAGGGCACCTTCGAGCCCCAGACCACACCGGAACAGAAGGCCGCGCTGGAACGCCTCGAGACCCTGCTCGCACTGATCGAGGGCTGGGTCGAGGTCGTGGTGACCGATGCCGTCGGCGACCGGCTGCCCGGAGCGGGCGCGCTGGCCGAGACGCTGCGCCGCCGCCGCGCGACCGGCGGTCCGGCCGAACAGACCTTCGCGACGCTGGTCGGCCTGGAACTGCGCCCGCGCAAGCTGCGCGAGGCGGCCACGCTGTGGCGTCGCCTCACCACCGATGCCGGGCTCGAGGCCCGCGACGCGGTGTGGGCGCATCCGGATCTGCTGCCCAGCTCCGAGGATCTGGATAATCCGGCGGGCTTCATCGACGGCGTGATCGGGGGCGGCACAGCCGTTTTCGACGATCCGCTGGCGCAGCTGGCCGAGACCGAGGCTCGCGAGCGGCGCGAGCGCGAGGGCCGCACGGGCGATGAGCCCGGCGACGAGGGCAGCGCACAGGCCTGATCCTCGCGGGTAAGCGGTATGTGTCGCCGCGGGCTTCGCGACCGTGGAAGCGTGCTGATACTGGGCTGCGCAGCGTATCGAGCTGAATCCCGTGGACGGCACGCGCATTCGGGCGCAGATCTCGTTCACCGGCGACCCGGACCAACCGGTCTGGATTACCAGAAGTTCATGGCGCGTGATTCGTCCGGATTGTCGCGCATTGCTGGTAGTTTCGGTCAGGGTTCGAACGGGGACGAAAGTTTGTTTCCCTCATCGGATTTCGGGTTCTGAACACTGTGGACGAAACTGGGGATTCTCTTCGGCGCGCGTTCGGAGGCGTCGCGCAGGCGGTCCGGAAGGCGGTCCCGAGCGGGGCCCGGACAACCCCATGTCCTCATGAGATGCCCTGTGGATGAGCACATTTCCTGTGGATAACCAGGCCTTTCGGCGGCGGTGAGGCAGGGCGCGGGCGCAATACTTGCCCGCATGACCACATTTCGCCCCTGCGGGCCGATGTTGCATCCACGCCTGGCGGTGCTGCGGCGCCCGTCGGGAGAGGTGCAGTTGGGTTGGGATCCCGAACGCGCGATGGTGCTGCGGCCACCGGGCGCGAGTCCCGATGCCGTACTGGGTTTTCTGCGCCTGCTCGACGGCGAGCGCAGCCATCCGCAGATCGTCTGGCAGGCGGGCCGGGTCGGCATCCCCGCCACCGAGGCACTGGCTTTGCTCGCGGCGCTGGACCGGGCGGGGCTGCTGCTGTCACCCTGGCCCCGGGCCACCCGGGTGCGGGCGGTGCATGTGCACGGGCGCGGACCGCTGTCGGAGGCGATCGCGACGGGCGCGCGCACGCTGGGCCTGCGGCCCACCCGCTCCCGTGATCCCGATCCGGCGGCCAAGGCCGCGGCCCGGTCGTCGGATCTGGTAATCCTCGCCGACGCTCAGGTGCCCGAACCACATCTGGTGAACGATCTGGTGCTGCAACGAATCCCGCATCTGCAGGTCCGCATCCGGGACGGACGCGGCATCGTCGGCCCGCTGGTGCTGCCCGGCGGCACCAGCTGTCTGCGCTGCGCCGATCTGCTGCGCCGCGATCGCGACGCCGATTGGCCGCATCTGGCGGGTCAGCTGCTCGGCCGGGTCGGCCACGCCTCCCCCGCGACCGTGGCCGCGACGACCGCCCTGGTCCTGCGCGACCTCGAACTCATCCTCGCCGGCGATACCGCCCGCCCGCCCGAGACGCTCGACACCACCTTGGAATTGGATCCGGATACCCATCGCATCGACCGCCGCCACTGGACCGCGCACGCCGCCTGCGCCTGCCGCACGCTGTGTCAGGACGCCGAGGACCCGGCCACCGAGAACAAGGCGCCGCAGGAGTGTGACCGATGACACTCCCATCCGCGACGGTCTGGTTCACCCGATTCTCATGGCGCACCGCGCGGTACGTCCGCCATGATGGGTACGTGTCCGACATTGTGCGCCGCAGCTCGTCCCGTAATGCCAAGCTGGCCAAGATCCCGCTGGGCATCGCCGGCCGTGCCGCCGTGGGATTCGGCCGCAAACTCGCCGGGGGCGATAAGAACGAGATCAACGCCCAGCTGAACCAGAAGGCGGCCGAGCAGCTGTTCACCGTGCTGGGTGAACTCAAGGGCGGCGCAATGAAATTCGGGCAGGCGCTATCAGTCATGGAGGCCGCGGTGCCCGAACAGTTCGGCGAGCACTACCGCGAGGCGCTGACCAAACTGCAGGCCGCCGCGCCGCCGATGCCTGCGGCGACCGTGCACCGGGTACTCGATCAGCAGCTCGGCACGGGCTGGCGGCAGCGGTTTCTGGAATTCGACGACACCCCCGCCGCCTCGGCCAGCATCGGCCAGGTGCACCGGGCGATCTGGTCGGATGGGCGCGCGGTCGCGGTAAAGGTGCAGTATCCGGGCGCGGACGAGGCGTTGCGCGCGGATTTGAAGACGCTGAACCGGGTGTCCGGCCTGGTCGCGAACCTGCTGCAGGCCGCCGATGTGAAGCCGGTGCTGGCCGAGATCACCGAGCGCATGGAGGAGGAACTCGACTACCGCATCGAGGCGAGCAATCAGCGCGCCTTCGCCAAGGGCTACGACGGGCATCCGCGCTTCGTGGTCCCGAAGGTGGTGGCCAGCGCGCCCAAGGTGATCGTGACCGAATGGGTCGACGCCACCCCGGTCTCGGCGATCATCACCCAGGGCAACGCCGATCCCGACGGCACCCGCGAGCTGCGCGACCGGACGGCCGAGCGGATGGCCGAATTCCACTTCTCCGCACCGGAGATGGCCGGGCTGCTGCACGGCGATCCGCATCCGGGCAACTTCATGATGCTGTCCGACGGCCGACTCGCGGTCATCGACTACGGCGCGTGCGCACCGCTGCCCGACGGCTTCCCGCCGATCCTCGGCCGGATGGTGGCGCTGGCGGTCGAGGATCGGTACGAGGAACTGACCGTCCTGATGTACGACAACGGTTTCGTCCTGCCGGGCAAATCCATCACGCATCGGGAGATCGCCGATTTCCTGCGGCCGTTCGCCGATCCCATCCGCACCGAGACGTTCCACTTCACCCGCAAGTGGATGCAGCGCGTGGCGGGTAAGGCCACCGATATCGGCAGCCCGGAGATGAAGACCTCATGGTCGCTGCAGCTGCCGCCCGAACACGCCATGGTGTTCCGAGTACTGATGGGTTCCCTCGGCATCTGCGCCCAGCTCGACGCCGAGGTCCCGTTCATGCGGCTGATGCACGACTGGGTACCCGGCTACGCCGAATACCGAAGCGCCAGTTGAGTTCTCGCCATAGCGGCGGTGTCGGCATCGCCCGTGTGCGGACTCCGGGCGATCACAGCGACTCCAGCCACGGGATCTCCTGTGCCGTATAGCGATAGGCACGGAAGATCGCGTTCGACAGGCTCGGGAACACCTCGGCGGTGCCGGGATCCGGGTAGGTGGTGAACGAGGGGACCACGTATTCCCAGCAGATGCGGCCCTGGGCCGTCACCTCGAAGATGCGGCCGAAGGCGGCCTCGGTGATCAGGGTGTTGCCATTGGGCAGCCGCTGCGCGCCGCCCATGAACGGGGTGAAGAAGGCCTCGCGTGGCGAGTCCTGGTAGACCCAGCCGAGTTCTCCTGTGCGCATATCGATTTCGACGATGCGGCTGAAAGTGACCGATTCGCCGGTACGGAAGGTGCCGTTGTCGAAGACGAGGATCCGGTTGTCGCCCAGCGGCGTCGCATGGTGTTGCTGGGCCACGACGGTCCGATCCGCCAGGGTCGAATACGCACCGGTGCGCCGATCGATCGTGATCACCGCCGAGACGCTGCGCAGGCTGGCCACCACCGTGTGCTCGTCGAGCGGGTGGACGCTGTTGATCAGCGGCCAGTGCTCGCGCCAATAGTGTGGCTGCAGACCGAATTCGGCGGGATCGAGATGGTCGACGGCCCGCCATTCCCACAGCCGCGTGCCGTCGGCGGCCACCTCGCGGATGACATCGGCCCAGACGACACCGTCGGCCTCGGTATCGGGCACGCCGCCCTCGATGCGGCGCGCGGCCGCGCCGGTCAGCGGCTCCACCGCGGTGTAGAGGATGCGGCCGTCGTCGTAGTGGTGCGCGTCGTGATGCTGGTAGTCGTCGCGAAACTCGGTGAGCGGCACGCCGTTCGGATCGTAGGTGGCCATCGAACCACCGCTGTACTTGCGCCACATGGCGAAAGGGGCCTCGATCGCCAGCGTCGCGCCGTTGTAGGCCAGCCGCCCGTCGGGGAGCAGCCGGGCATGGCGGCCGGGGCGATACGGCAGGGTCCAGCGGTGCGCGAGATCGCCCCTCGGGTCGACCAGGTCCACGATGCCGTTCCCGGCCAGCGGCGCGTAGAGCGTGTATCCCGGCCACGACAGTTCCGAATCCAGCCCGATCAGTCCCGTTCCGCGGCGTTTCAGCGTGTTCTGTTCCACTGTCTCTCCTGAAAATCCAGTTTTACTGAATATTCAGTACTGCACGGGATCGTTGAATACTTGCGATCATCGTGAGGTAAAAACTGGGCTACGTCGGTGCAGCACCGACAATGAGGCGAAACGTCGAGAGGTGAATCTGTGCACGCGGACAAGGTGGTCACCGACGAGGCACGCCGACTCAGCCTGGCCGATGTCGTGCACAATCGGCGGCTCGCGGCACGACTGACGCTCGCCCAGCTGGCCGAGCGCACGGATCTGTCCCCCTCGTTCCTGAGCCAATTCGAGAACGGCCGGACCAACACCAGTCTGCGCTCGCTGCAACGCATCGCCGACGCCCTGGGCACCACCGCCACCGAACTACTGGGCGCCGCCGACCCCACCCCCGACGAACCGGTGGTCCGCGCGGGTGCCGATCCCGTTCTCGCCCAAGCGGAGCCGGGCGACGACGGTTCGGTCCGCGCCCTGATCCACGGCCGCCGCGACCTGCGTGCCCTGGAGTTCACCGGCGGCACCGGCCGAGGCGGGCGCGAATTCACCCATGAGAACGATGAATTGATCTACGTGGTCCGCGGCACGATCACCCTGATCGCCGACGGCACGGAAATCGAACTGTCCACCGGCGATACGTACTACTGCACGGCCGGGGTCCGGCATCGCTGGTGGGCCCACACCCACGACACCGTGACCCTGCTGCTGGCCGTCGCCGACGGCCTGATCGTGCGCCACCCACCCCACCGCCGCCGCTGAGGCCCGGGGCTCCGGTCATTCGCCGGGCGGCGCGCAGGCCGTCCAGCGCCACGCGAGGCCGTCCCGCCGCCACCGGCGCCCGGGTGAGAACTCCTGCCGGACAACGGCTCACCGCCGGGGCACCCGCCGCCCGACGCCGCCGAGGACATACCGCAGCGACGCGGAGATCCACGTCGCTCCGGTACGCCCTCGACCGGAAATGCGGACGAGCCCCGCATCTCGACAGAGATGCGGGGCCCGATTACCTTCCCGATCGTGTGCGGTGACCATTTACGCCACTGTCACCTTGCGCGGGCGGCCGCGAGGCCGCTTGCGGGCGATGACCGCACCCTGATCGAAGATCTCCCCACCCCAAACCCCCCAGGGCTCGGCACGATCCAGCGCGGCCGCCAAGCAGCCCTTGCGGATCGGGCAGGACGCGCACAGCGTCTTGGCCTCCTCCAACTGGGTGGGGCTCTCGGCGAACCAGAGGTCGGGGTCACCGACCCGGCAGGGCAGGGTGAGCGCGACTCCGCGGGTGCGGGAGGTCGAGGCCACGGTCGAATGGCATGTCGCGCGAGTAACTGTCGCGGTGGACACGTCTAGCTCCTTCAGCTCGTGCAGCGGTTGGTTGTCGCGAAACCGGTGCCGGTGGCTGAGAGCCGATAAAACTGTGGCCACGGTTTCGCTTCGTGCGATCCGTGGCCAGAAGGCTTGGGGAGATGATCCCTACCTGAGTCGGTGTCGACTCCTGATCACGGTCGCTGGGTGTGCGTCGCGGAGATGTGCTGCCTGGCGGTCAGCCGTCGGGCTGACGACTGCCTGATTGGCGCCGGTAAATGCCTGGGCATAGATCGGGTGCCAGCTCCGCATGGACTTATCCGTCGTGTGGGCGTACTTCGGCGCTTTGTGTTCGGTGCCGAAGATGCCGACGGCGGACAGACCGGTCCCCTGCATGGCGAGGACCCCCCGGGAAGCAGGCACACACGAAACGGTCGACGCCGCAACGCCGATCGGTGCGATCTTGATAATCACGTTCACCGGTGCCTCCTTCCGTACTCGTATCCGTTGGTTACTGTGCGCGCCGGAATGACCTCCCGGTGCGTGATTCCCACCCTACGGCTGTCACTCACAACCGCACAACCTATTTTCTACCTGGAGTTTTCAGGGTCTTGCACACCGAGTCCCGCACGCACTACAGCTAGTAGCGGCGTCGCACAATCGCCAGCAGCTCATCGCCGAACCGCTGCAGCTTGTGCGGGCCCAGGCCCGGTATCTTCGCCAAGGCGCGCTGGTCGCGCGGGGTCTGTTCCGCGATCGCGGTGAGCACGGTGATGCTCAGCACGGCAAAGGGCTTGACCGCCAACTCCTCCGCCTTCGCCCGGCGCCAATCCTGGAGGGTGCTCAGGAGTTCGGTATCCGGTTCTCCCGGGCAGCCGGCGCAGCGCCCCAGCACCGTATCGCTGGAATTCAGCAGGGAACGACCGCAGACCCGGCAGGACGGGAGCTTCCGTGTGCGGCTGTCGTGACCACCCGCGGTGCGAGCGATCAGCGAGGCCGGGGAATCCTCCGGAACCAGGCCGTTGAGGAAGCGGCTGCGCCGACGCGGCCGCCGCCCGCCCGCGGTGCGCGACAGCGCCCACGACAGCTGCAGATGTTCCCTGGCCCGGGTGACTCCCACGTAGAGCAGCCGTCGTTCCTCTTCGAGACCGGCCTCGCTGGTGACCGTGCCGCCCTCGCCGAGGACATGCTGGATCGGCAGCGTGCCGTCGGCGAGGCCGACCAGGAATACCGCATCCCATTCCAGGCCCTTGGCCGCATGCAGCGAGGCCAGGGTGACGCCCTGCACGGTCGGCGGATGCTTGGATTCGGCACGGGCGGCGAACTCGCGCAACAGGCCGGACAGATCCAGCTCCTCCTCGTGCGCGGTCAGCTCCTCGGTGAGCTGCACCAGCGCCACCAGCGCGGCCCAGCGCTCGCGGGCCTGGACGCCGATGGGTTCGGTGGCGGTCAGGCCCAACGGGGCCAGCGCCGCGCGGACGAGGCTGACGAGTTCGGGCCCGCGGGCATCGGGCAGATCATCGCGGTTGCCGGTCTTGCGCAGCGCCTGCACGGCCTGGCGGACCTCGGCCCGCTGGAAGAAGCCCTCACCGCCACGCACCTGATAGGGGATCTCGGCCTGGGCGAGCGCCTGCTCATAGGCCTCGGACTGGGCGTTGATGCGATAGAGCACCGCGATCTCCGCGGCCGGGACGCCCTTGCCGACCAGGCGCGCGATGGCCTTGACGACGGCCGCGGCCTCGGCGGGCTCGTCGTCGTATTCGGCGAAGGTCGGTTCGGGGCCGTCGGGGCGCTGTCCTATCAATTGCAGCCGGGTGCCCGCGATCCGGCCGCGCGCGGCGCCGATCACCTGATTGGCCAGCGACACCACCTGCGGAGTGGATCGATAGTCGCGCTCGAGCCGCACGACCGCGGCCTCCGGGAAGCGCCGCGAGAAGTCCAGCAGGAAGCTCGGACTCGCACCGGTGAAGGAGTAGATGGTCTGGTTGGCGTCGCCGACGACGGTCAGATCGTCGCGGTCGCCGAGCCAGGCGTCGAGTACCCGCTGCTGCAGCGGGGTGACGTCCTGATACTCGTCGACCACGAAACAGCGGTAGCGGCCGCGGAACTCCTCGGCCACGCCCGCATAGCCCTCGAGGGCGGCCGCGGTGTGCAGCAGCAGGTCGTCGAAATCCAGCAGCAGGCCGTCGGGGGTCTGCTTGAGCTCCTCGTATCCGCTGTAGACGGCGGCGACCTTCTGCGGATCGTAGGGAGTTTCGCGGTGCTGGCGCGCCACCGCGGCGGGATAGTCCTCCGGGGCGACCAGCGAGGCCTTGGACCATTCGATCTCGCTCAGCAGATCGCGCACGCTCTCGGTGGTGGTGGGCAGGCCCGCCCGGCTCGCCGCCTGCGCGACGATCGGGAACTTGCCATCGAGCAACCGCCACGGCACATCGCCCACGATCTGCGGCCAGAAGTACTTGAGCTGCCGCAGCGCGGCCGCGTGAAAGGTGCGCGCCTGCACCGTATTCGCCTCGCCACCGAGGCCGAGCCCGCGCAGCCGATTGCGCAGCTCCCCCGCCGCCCTCGCCGTGAACGTCACGGCCAGTACCTGATCGGCCCGCACATGCCCCGCCGACACCAGATGGGCGATCCGATGCGTGATCGTTCGCGTCTTACCCGTACCGGCGCCGGCCAGCACACAGACCGGACCGCGCGGTGCGCGCACGGCGGCGGCCTGCTCGGGATCGAGTCCGTCGAGCCGAGACGCGGGAGGGGTGGTCGGGGCGGGCACGGGCTCCATCATGACAGCGAGCTCCGACAAGCCGGGGCCGCGCCCGCTGATAGTCCCGATCGCCGGGGCGATCCTGTGGGAGACCCGTCGTGGCTCAGCGGCCGGGGCCGCTTACTGAACTCCGGGCAAGCCCCCGGAACAGATCCGACGGCCGCGGTGTTGAACGCTCCGTGAGCGCTATCGACTTGACCATGTATTCGACCACCTGGTGCGGCTACTGCCGACGCCTGAAGAAGCAGCTCGACGAGTCCGGCATCACCTATGCCGAGGTCGACATCGAGCAGGATCCCGCGGCCGCCGAATTCGTTGGCAACGTCAACGGCGGCAACCAGGTCGTGCCGACCGTGAAATACCGCGACGGCTCCGTGGCCACCAATCCCAGCCTGGTGCAGGTGAAGCAGGCGTTGGCGCAGATCGCCTGATCACCAGCCGGGATTACCGCGCACCGGGATGTTGACGAAGCTCGGTGCGCCGGGGTCCAACTGGACGTGCTCCGGGCGTAGACCGGTATCGATGAGATAGGTCGTGATCGGGAGCGCCTTGGGGAAGTTCCCGGCGAAGACGTCGACCCGCAGGCGGTGCCCCGGACTCAGGACGGCCCGGGTGGCCGCGAGAGCGATATCCAATGTCGTCGGAGTGCCCGGGACCGTGGGTTCGCGCAGGGCCAGGGAGGCGTAGGGGCGTGGGTCGGTGTAGTCGCCGTCCGCCGAGCGCGCGCTGAGAGCGTCGTCGATCTGCCGGGTCGAGGCCAGGAGCTGGCCCGAGGACAGTACCGTCGACTGCCCGTCGGGCGCGACATCGTTGACCGTCACCGTCCAGTAGCCGTCAGCGGCGTCCTGAACGGTGTTGAGCCGCACCGCGATCGGGCCGGAGATCGTGGTCTCCCCGGCCACCGGCGCACTGGTGAAGGTCAGGCCGTTCAGCTCGGCGATGCGCGAATCCTTACCGCAGGCATTGATGATCGACAGTCCGCCCACGGTGGCCTGTGCGGCATCGTTGGAGCACACCGTCGACAGGCCCGGGGCGACGGTCAGCCGCGCGGTATCGTCGTTCGGTCCGGCGGTCAGGGAGCCGTCGTAGACGCTGTTGGCGGTGCCGCTTCGGTTGGCGGACAAGTACATCCGCCGATACTCGCTCGCCTCCTCGGCGGGCGCGCCGGTCCCGAACCCGTCCTGGGTCGCCCAGCCGCCGGTGCCCTGCTGATACAGCGTCACCGGGCCGTAGCCGTCGATGCCGTTATCGATTCCCTTGAGCCACTTGTCGAACCACGCCCGCTGCAACACATCCAGCCGCGGCGGCAGACCCGGCTTACCGTATTCGCTGCCCGAACTGATGTGATAGGTGTTGCCCATCAGCAGTTGTTTCCGGCCGGGCGGCAGCGGAATCTGGTTGTAGATCTTGGATTCCGAATACGTGAACAGGTCGTGCCAGCCGCCGACGACGAAGGTCGGCACCCGCACCTGACTCGGATCGCCCAGCCACGCCCGGCGAACCGGCGAGAATTCGGTAAGCACCTCTCTGGTCAATGGATTCAGATCGTCCGGCCGCGGGCTGTCATAGGCGTCGACTTCGACATCCATCATGGTGAGCGGGCTGCCGAGGCGGTCCTCCAACCATGTCATATCGAAGGTTCCGGTCAGGATCGACTGCACATTCGGCAGCCATTTGGTGAGATTGATCGCCGACAGCCACAGCGTGATGAAGGTGAGGCCGAATCCGTTGCCCGGCGCCAGCACATCCTGGTTCAGATCGCTGCCCGGCACGATGGGGAACAGCGCCTTCAGCGCGGGCGGATGCAATTCGGCGGCCTGCATCTGATTGATCGCCGAATACGACATGCCGCTCATGCCGACATTGCCGTCCGACCACGGCTGCGTCGACGCCCAGTCGATCACCTCGACGGAGTCCCGTTGCTCGCGCTCGCCCAGCGCATCCCAGACACCCTGCGAAAAGCCGGTGCCACGGGTGTCGACGACGACCTGGGAATAGCCGCTCTCGATCAGTTGGCGGTCGACCGCGAAGTTCCGTACCTCGCCACCGGCGAGGGCCTTCGTGATATCGGTGATGCCCGAGAACGGTGTGCCGCCGAAATCGATCTGCCGCACCAGGTCGAGCACCGCATCCGACAGCCACGGAATCGAGAGCGCGTGGTCGGCGAGATCGGATACCAACTTGGTGTACGGGGTGAGATTGACGATCACCGGTGTCCGCATATCGATCGGGCGCATGGCGGCATCGGCGGGACGATAGACATTCGCCTTCAACACCACGCCATCGCTCATCGTGATC
Source organism: Nocardia sp. NPDC051570 (assembly GCF_044454005.1). Taxonomy (NCBI): domain Bacteria; kingdom Bacillati; phylum Actinomycetota; class Actinomycetes; order Mycobacteriales; family Nocardiaceae; genus Nocardia; species Nocardia sp. NPDC051570. The sequence continues at coordinate 228,566 of NZ_JBITDI010000004.1, forward strand.
GGTACATCCCATTGGATATTGATGTTCGGGTATTGCTGCGGTCCGTCCTCGGCGACGGTCCATGCGGCTCCGGCCGCGCCGCCGTCGGGGCCGGTCGCGACCGGTGACGCGTTCGCCGGGGTCGCGACCAAGAGCGGGAGAATCATCGCGGCGACGGCCGCCGTCGCGACAAGACGAAGCGCGCACCGCATATCCGTGACCCACCTCTCGAAATGATCGTCGATCTCTCGAAATGGTCGGGCGAAATGCCCTGGCGGGGTTACAGATTACGGTCGGATGCACCGAAATGGCGGCCAACACACCCGATCAGTTCGGGACAGCCCAGGATTCGATAATCGTGCGGGCGATGGAAATGGAGCCCGGCAGCATCAAACGCGCGCCCTCGGATCCCTTCGAACCCCAGGCGCCGCGGGCCAGGGCCTCGCGCACCTCCGCGCGGGTGAACCAGTGCCCCTCGGCGATCTCGCCGTCGGAGAAGACCAGCGGCTGCTCCGGATCGGCGACGGCGGCGAAGCCGAGCATCAGCGAGCGCGGCAGCGGCCAGGGCTGACTGCCGAGATAGCGGATCTCGCGCACCTCGACGCCGACCTCCTCGCGAATCTCGCGTTCCACGCAGCGCTCCAGCGATTCGCCCGCCTCCACGAAGCCGGCCAGCAGCGAGAACATGCCCTCGGGCCAGGTGTGCTGGCGGGCCAGCAGCACGCGGTCGCCGCCGTCGTGCACCAGGCAGATCACCGCGGGATCGATCCGCGGGAACTCCTCGTGCCCGGCCTCGGAGACCCGCGTCCACCCGGCGGTGGCGGGTCGGGTCGGGGTGCCGTCGATCGCGCTGAACTTCGCCCTGTCGTGCCAGTTCAGCAGGGCCAGTGCGGTGGACAGCACGCCCAGGGTCAGATCGTCGAGTTCGAGTGCGATGCCGACCGCGCGCAGATCCATCAGCGTGCCGTCGATGGCGTTGTCGCGAACGGCCCACAGCTGCGTACCGCCGTCGACGCCGAGGAATACCGCCTCGTCGACCGGCTCGGGCGACAGGTCGACGGCCGCATCGAGGACGATCGCATCGCCGTCGATGCGGACCTGACCGCGCCGGTTCATCCGCACCACCTTCGCGCTGGACCAGCCCTCCTTCAACGCCTGCTCGTCCGAGCGCAGCTCCTCGGCGCGATCGAGCGCGGAACGCGACAGCAGCGGAACGTGTTGCAGCTGAAATCCAGACACGCCACCGAGCGTATCCGCCCGGCTCATTTGTGCACGCGGCGGATGTAGAGCAGCTTGTCGCCGACCTCGAGCGCGTCTACCTCGGGCTCGTCCACCCGGACCAGCGTCCCGCCGCGCACCACGCCGAGCACGATATCGCGCAGATGCCGCGGTGAGCCGCCCACCTCGTCGGAGTCCACCTCCCGTTCGGCGATCGCGAAACCGGCCTCGGGAGTGAGCAGATCCTCGATCATGTCGACCACGCTCGGGGTGGTGGTCGCGATGCCGAGCAGCCGGCCCGCGGTCTCCGAGGACACCACCACCGAATCGGCGCCGGATTGCCGCAGCAGATGGGTGTTCTCCGCCTCCCGGATCGAGGCGACGATCTTGGCCTTCGGATTGATCTCGCGCGCGGTGAGCGTGACCAGCACCGCGGTGTCGTCACGATTGGCGGCGACCACCACCGCCATCGCATGCTGCACACCGGCCAGCCGCTGCACATCGGACTGGGTCGCCGAGCCGTGCACGGTCACCAGTCCCGCGTTACCGGCCGCCTCGAGTACGGCCGGATCGGTGTCGACGACGACGATATCGGCCGGCTGCACCCCATCACCGAGCATCGCGTCGACGGCGGTGCGGCCCTTGGTGCCGTATCCGACGACCACGGTGTGATTGCGCACCCTGTTCCTCCATCGCTGAATCTTGAATACCTGCCGGGACCGCTCGGTGAGCACCTGCAGCGTGGTGCCGACCAGGACGATCAGGAAGAGGACCCGCAGCGGCGTGATGACGATCGTGTTGACCAGCCGCGCCTGCTCGGTGACCGGGATGATATCGCCGTAACCGGTGGTCGACAGCGACACCGTGGAGTAGTAGGCGGCGTCGAGCAGGGTCAGCTCGCCGCCGCGGTTGTCGTGATAGCCGGAGCGGCCGAGATACACGACCGCGGTGGCGCCCACCAGCAGCGCGATCGCGAACACCACGCGCCGCGCCAGCGAAACCCATGGGCTGATCTGGATTTCCGGGATCCGCAGAATTCCGACGAGGGCGTAATCGGGGCGCTCGGTCAATCGCCGCCGTCCGTGGAGCCGATCATCGAACACGCCCGCAGCGTACCGGGCGATCCCGGGCTCGACGCGGCGGCGCGCGAGTGACAAGGTGTCGGCATGACTGCCGTCACTTCCCCGAACCCGCGGCGCGCGCAGCTGCTCGCGGCCCTGCTCCTGGGCTCGGGTGCGCTGCACTTCGCCTCGCCCGCGCTCTACGACGCGACCGTGCCGCGGGCGCTGCCCGGCCGGGCGCGCACCTATACCTACGCGTCCGGGGTGATCGAACTCGGTGTGGGCGCCGCGCTGACGATTCCGCGCACGCGCCGACTGGGCGGGCGGCTGGCGGCGCTGCTGTTCATCGCCGTATTCCCGGCCAATGTGCAGATGGCCGTCGACTGGTCGCGCAATCCGAAGCTGTCGCTGCCGATGAAGATCGGCTCGGTGCTGCGGTTGCCGCTGCAGATTCCACTGGTGACGCAGTCGCTGCGGGTGAGCCGCGAGGCCGCCCGGTCCTGATCGGCGGCGCCGTCAGATCGTGTGGCGGCACAGGATGTCGCGGGCGCGGTCGGCGTCCTCGGGAAAGACCAGAATGCACAGCCCCACGGTCCGGCGCAGGGCGCGCTGGACCGGGCCGGGTGTCGTCGGGGCGGAGGTGGCGCGAATGCCCTCGGCCCGCAACATGAGGCGGACGGCCTCGGCGGCCCGGCGGTCGAAAACCGTTGCCACCGCGACCAACAGGCCGTAATCGTCGGTTGCTCTCACTGCCCCTCCTGCTCGTGTGCCTCAACGTACTCCCCGGATCCGGATGACCCGGCAGGGGCGGCGGTCTCGATCAGATTCGCGAGCTCGTCGGGGCCCGGCAGTTCCTGCGGGGCGATGGTGCGGCCGGTACGCACGTAATGGAATGCGGCGCCGACCCGGTCGAGCATCCGCGCCTCGTCGGCGCCGGTGCGGGCGGCCATCAGCCGGGCCCAGGCCAGGCGGTAGACGGCCAGCTGCACGGCCACCGCCCGTTCCTCGGCGCGGGTCGGTTCGGCGCCGGTCTTCCAGTCCACCACCAGCCAGCGGCCGCCGGGTTCGGAGAAGACCGCGTCCATGCGGCCGCGAATCAGCGTGCCCGCCAACGAGGTTTCGAAGGCGACCTCCACCTCGACCGGATTGCGGTTGGCCCACGGCGAGGACAGGAACGCCTCCTGCAGCCGGGTCAGCTCGGCGTCGGCGGCGGAGATGTCCTGGCCGCTGGGCAATTCGTCGAATTCCAGCAGCTGGGTCGCGCCGAACCAGCGCTGCAACCAGGCGTGGAATGCCGTGCCGCGCCGCGTGAACGGGCTGGGCGGATACGGCAGCGGGCGGCGTAACCGGGCGGCCAGGCGCGCCGGATCGGCCCGCAGATCCACCAGCGCGGTCGCCGGAAGTTGTTCGGGCAGTTGTACTTCGCGCACGCCGTCGGCGGCGGCGAGATGTTCGGCGAGCAGGGCGTCGACATCGGCGGCCCAGCCCTCCGGATCGCCGGAATCCTCGGCGTCCTCGTCGGCGAACAGGGCCAATTGCTCTCCGGGCGTGGCTGATTCGATGCCTTCGGCAGGCAGTTCGGAGATCTGGGCGCGGACGAACGCGGCGCCCTCCTCGACGGCGGCGCGGCGTTTGCCGAGCGGATCGCGGGGCCACTGCGCGGAGGCGGGGTTGTCGGTGAACGGGTTGACCGCGTCGGTAGCGGGCGGATCGGACCAGTGATCGATGCGCACCGCACTGCCCGCGGCCGATCCCGGGACCTCCACGGCATGTTTGAGTTCCAGCAGGAAGTCCGACGGACCCTTGGGGGAAGCGCCGGTTTCGGCCCAGTGGTGTGCCGAGACGAACAGGGCGCGTTCGGTTCTGGTGAGCGCGACGTAGAACAGGCGGCGCTCCTCGTCGACGCGGCGGCGGCCGAGCGCGTCCTTATGCTGTTTGATCGCCTGTTCGAGATCGGTGCGGTCGTAGAGTTCGGACAGCTCCAGGACCGGGACGCCGTCGCGGGCGTCCTCGCGCTGACGATCTCCGCGCAGCACGGTCGGCAGTTCGGCGAGCGCGCCGAGCCAGGTGCCCGCGGCGGTGCCGGACGGGAATACGCCGCGCACCACATGCGGGACGGCCACCACCTCCCATTCCAGGCCCTTGGCGGCGTGCACGGTCAGGATCTGCACGCGATCGCGGGCGACCTCGACCTCGCCCGGCTCCAGACCGTTCTCCACCTCCTCGGCCGCGGCCAGGAAGGTCAGCAGGCCCGGCAGTGTCGCGCGTTGGTCGGCGGCGAATCCGGCGACGACCTCGCTGAAGGCGTCGAGATGTTCGCGGCCCGCCCCGCCGCGGGCGGCCGCGCGCCGGGCCTGGGTCTCCACGCCGACGCCGATGGTGCGCTCGACATCGGCGACCAGCTCGGTCAGCGATTGGCCACCGCGTTCGCGCAGGGCGGTCAGCTCCCGGCCCAGCTCGACGATGCGTTGATATCCGGCGTGCGAATAGCGGTCCGGCGCACCGGGATCGGCGATCGCATCGACCAGGCCCGCCTGTTCGGCCGGTTCCGGGGCGACCGACCGCAGCGCCGCGGCCAGGGCCGCGCCGTCGGTGATGGCGTCGGTCTGATCGGGCGGTTTCACGATCGACAGCTCGCGCGCGCGGCGGGCCAGGGCGGCCAGATCGGTGACGCCGATGCGCCAGCGCGCGCCGGTGAGGATGCGTACGGCCGCACTGCCCGCGGCCGGATCGGCGATCAGGCGCAACGTGGCGACGACATCGGCCACCTCGGGCGTGGCCAGCAGCCCGCCGAGGCCGACGATCTCCACCGGCAGGCCGCGCTCGCGCAGCGCCTCGGCCAGCGGGGCGGCATCGGCATTGCGGCGCACCAGCACTGCGGAGGTCGGCGGGGCCAGGCCCGCGTCGGCGTGCGCCTCCCATTCGGCGGCGATCCGCTCGGCGACCCATTCCCGTTCTCCGGCAACGGTTTCGGCCAGTGCCAGCGCGACCGTGCCCGCGGCGGCATCCGGGCGCGGGCGCAGCGCGTCGACGCTCACCGCACCCTCGGTGTGCCGCAAGGGTTCGGCCACCAGATTCGCCAGATCCAGGGCCTCGGGCGGATTCCGCCAGCTGGTCAGCAGCGGCAGGATGGGTGCGGGAATCCCTGGGGCAGTAGGGAAGTCGGTCGCGAAGCGGGGCAGATTGGCCGCGGAGGCGCCGCGCCAGCCGTAGATGGACTGCATCGGGTCACCGACCGCGGTCACCGCGAGGCGCTGCTGGTCCATCCCCTCCTGGTCGCGGTCCGTCTCCTCGCCATCGGCGGTCCTCCACCCGAGGTCAGCGCCGTCTCGCGGAATCCCTTGTCCCAACGCACTATCGGCAGCGCCGTCCCGATTCGCATCCGCATCGGCCGCCCGGCTCGAGCTCACGTCGGCCGCCCCGGCCGCCGCTACGTCCCGTCCCGGCGCGGAGGAGTCGGGGCGCGGTCGAGCGATAATCGCGTCCGAACTCGATTCTCCGGGCGAATCATGCTCCCGCGCAGGGGCATTCGCTCCGCCCGTGGCACTGCCCAGGTCGCCGAACAGCGCGGCCAGCAGGATGCGCTGCGCGTGGCCGGTGTCCTGGTACTCATCGAGCAGGACGAGGCTGAAGCGGGTGCGTTCGGCGCGGCCGACCTCGGCGTGTTCGGCCGCCAGGCGGGCGGCCAGCGACATCTGGGAGCCGAAGTCCAGGGCGCCGCGGCGGCGCAGCTCCTCGGCCAGGCGCTGGACCAGGGGCAGCAGGGCGACGCGTTCGCGTTGTGCGGCAACGATATTCTGCAGTTCCTGATTGGGGCCGCCGCGCTGGCGTGGTCCGGCGGGCAGGGTGAAGACCAGCTTCTCGAGTTCGGTATGCGCCTCGGCCAGCTGTTCGGGTTCCACCAGATGTTCGGCCAGCTGTCCCGATAACGCGAGCACGGCTTCGGTCACCGACACCGGGGTGCGCTCGGTGTCCAGATCGCCGTCCCAGGCGGTGACCACGCGGTGGGTGAGCTGCCACAGCTGGGTCTCGGTGAGCAGGGTCGCGTTGGGCTCGACCGGCAGCAGCAGGCCGTGTTCGGACAGCAGGCGGCCCGCATAGGAGTGATAGGTGCTGATCTCCGGTTCGGAGCCGGTCAGCAGGCCGCGCAGCCGCCCGCTCGGATCGAGCTCGCGCACCAGCGGGGCCCCGGCCAGCCGCGCGAGCCGGGTGCGGATGCGAGTGGTCAACTGCTGCGCCGCTTTTCGCGTGAACGTCAGGCCCAGCACCTCGTCGGGCGCGACCAGCCCGTTGGCCACCATCCACACCACGCGCGCGGCCATCGTCTCGGTCTTGCCCGCGCCCGCACCCGCGACCACCAGCGTCGGACCCGGTGGCGCGGCAATGACGGCGGCCTGCTCGCCGGTCGGCGGCGGCAGGCCCAAGGCCTCCGCCAGTTGCCACGGCGTGACCCTCATGCGCCGCTCACGTATCGGTCACTTGGCGACCGGTGTCCTGAACGGGGCAGCTGCCCGATACCGTGCAGTGGCGGCAGCCGTCGTTGCGCATGGCCAGATAGCTCGGGCCGCGGGTGGCCGCGGCCGCATCGTGAATGGTGGTGCGCCACTGCTCGATTCCGTCGTCGTCGAGCGGGGACTGCAGGCGCTGGGCGGCGCCCTCCTTGCCACTCGGCTTCGCGACGTACACCAGGCGCGCGCCGCCCGGCGGGGCATCGGCGGAACCGTCGTCGAGGGCGCCGGCCGCGGCCGCGACCTGATAGGTGGCCAGCTGCGCGTGGTCCTGGGCGGCCTGTTTGGAGATGGGGGTCTTACCGGTCTTGACATCGACGATCACGAAGCGGCCCAAGGCGTCTCGTTCGACCCGGTCGACGCGGCCGCGGATGCGCACCGGATGTTCGTCCGGGCCGCGGGCCGGGAGGACGCAGTCCACCGGCACCTCCACGCCCATCTGGGTGAGTTCGTCGCGGGTGTTGCGCAGCCAGGCCAGGAAGGTGTCGAGCATGGATTCGGTGCGGCGCAGCTCCTGGCGGGAATGCCAGCTGTGCGGGCCGGTATCGGTCGAGGTCGGGTCGATCGCCTTCCAGGCCCGCACCAGCGCGGCCTTGACCTGGACCTCGGTCACCTGACCCGCGAGCGCCTGGACCAGGGTGTGCACCAGATTGCCCTTCACCGCATGTGGATTGTCGCCGTCACTGCCGCCGTGGCGTTCCAGCGCCCAGCGTAGCGGGCAGGTCTTCAGCAGTTCCACGGTCGAGGGCGACAGCGCGACCGGACCCTGTTCGTCGTCCCACAGCGGGAGTTGGGAGCTCATCTCCGCGGTGCCGTACCAGTGGTCGGGGTGTGCGCCGCGGACTCCGGCGCGGGCCAGCCGGGCCAGCTGCCGCGCGGCGCGCTCGCGGCGGTCCGGGATCTCCTCCGGATCGCATGCGACGCTGCGCAATTCGGCGATGAGTGCCTGCATGACCAGGGCGCGCCCCGGATCGACCGGGGCCGGGATACGACCGGCCTCGCCGGGGGTGGCGTCCGGATCGAGTTCGGCGAGGAATCGCGACGGCACGAGATCGCGGTCGCCGCTGACCGATTCGACCGCGGTCACCAGCAGCGAGCGCCGGGCCCGGCCGCAGGCGAGCAGCAGCAGGCGGCGCTCCTCGGCGAGAATGGGCGCCGCGCGGCTGACGCGCTCACCCGAATCCGCCACGCCCGCAACGAGATCCACCAGATCCTCGATGCCGAGCAGGGTGCCGCGCGGCCGCAGGTTGGGCCAGATGCCCTCCTGCACACCGGCGACCGCGACCACATCCCATTCGCGTCCCGCCGCCGCATGCGCGCTCACGATGGCCACGGCCTCGCCCGGATCGGTCAGCGGGGCCGAATCCTGCGGAATCTCCTGCTGTTCCAGGTATTCCACGAACCCCTCGATGGTCGCGCCCGGCAGCCGGTCCACATACGCCGCGGCCGCGTCGAACAGCCCCACGGCCGCATCCAGATCCCGATCGGCCTGCATCCCGACCGCACCCCCGCGCTCGGACTGCCCCACCCACCGCTTCTCGAGATTCGACCCGGTCCACACCCCCCACAGCACATCCTCCACCCCCGCCCCGCGCCGCAGCGCCTTCCGCCCCCGCCCCACGGTCTTCAACACCCGCCGCAACGGCGCCCCCTCCACCTCACTCAACCGCTCCACAATCGAGTAATCCCCCACCCCCACAACCAATTCCCGCAAAACCTCCGCCGAAGACCGATCCAAATCCCCAGCCCATTCGACTCCCTCCCACCCGAACTCCTCATCCACCACTCCCCCCTGCCGCCGTCGGGTCACCTCCCCCTCGGACCCTGGCGCCCGACCATCGCCCGAACCACCGACAGCGGGACTCCCATCGCCCTCACGCCGCCCGTCTCGCCCCCCGCGCAGCTTCTCTTCTCGCCCTTCGCGCTGCTCCTCTTGTCCCCCAGACTGCTCCTGTCCCCCACGCTCCTCCTGCCCCTCGCGCAGTTCCTCCTCCTGACCCCGGCGCAGCTCCTCCACTTGCCCCCCACGCAGCTCCTCCACTTGTCCCCCGCCGCCGAAGACGCGGGGGTCCTCCGAGTTGTAGCGGGCACGTTCCAGGAGGGTGCGACGGATGCCGCGGCGGAGGCGGCGGAGGCTGATCTGGTCGGCGCCGCCGAGGGGGCCGGTGAGCAGGTCGAGGGCGTCGTCGGCGGTGAACAGGTCGGGGTTGCGGTCGCCGGAGAGCAGGGCGCGCAGGGACAGGAGCATCCAGGTGGCGCCGCGGCGGCGGGCCAGGGGGACGTCCGGTTTGGGTTGCAGGACAGGGACTCCGGCGGCGAGCAGGGCGCGGCGCAGGGGAGCCAGCGAGAGCGGGACCGAGCGGACGACCACGGCCATGCGCGACCAGGGCACACCGTCGGTGAGATGGGCGCGGCGCAGGTGGTCGGCGATCATGGCCGCCTCCTTGGCGGGCGTGGTGAGCACCCGCACCCGCACATCACCCGGACCGTCCGCCGATTCGGCCGCCTCACGCGGATCGAACCGATGCGGTGCGCTGCCGGACATGCGCGCGGCGATACGGGCCACGGCATCGTGCACGTCCACCGCGGATCTCCGGTTGTCGCGCAGGATGATTCGGCGATCCGCGGGCGTGTCCAGATCGGCGAGGAAACGCGGCTCGGCGCCCCGGAAGGTGAACACCGCCTGGTCCGGATCGCCCGCCACCACGGTCACGGCCGACCCGCTGCCGACGGCCCGAACCAGCTGCGCCGCCAGCGGATCCAGATGCTGCGCATCGTCGACGAGCAGGCAGCGGATGCGCTGGCGCTCGGCGTCGAGCAAGCGCGGATCCAGGGCCAGCCCGTCCAGCGCCGCGCCGACCAGTTCCGCGGCGTCCAGCGCGGGCGCGGTGGCCTCGGGCGCCTCGATTCCCACCGACCAGCGCAGCAGCATGGCCTGTTCGTATCGCTCCAGAAAGCGGCCCGCCGCTTCCCATTCCGGCCGATCGTGCAGCCGGCCCAATTCGACCAGATCCTCCGGACCCAGACCGCGTTCGGTCGCGCGCAACATCAGATCCCGCAATTGCTCCGCGAATCCGAGCGTGCCCAACGCCGGCTGCAGCCGCTGTGGCCACAGCTCCTCGGCGCCGTTCGCGATGTCCTCCAACTCACCGCGCAGCATCTCGCGCAGCACCACATCCTGTTCGGCGCCGGTCAACAATCGCGGCGGCGGATTGCCGTGTGCGGCGGCATGGCTGCGCAGAATCGCGAAGGCGTACGAATGCACGGTGCGCACCAACGGCTCTCGCGTCGCGCCCGGAACACCCTCCAATTGCCGGCCGATCGCATTGCGCACCCGCAGCGCCGCCCCCTTCGAATGGGTCAGCACCAGCACCGATTCCGGATCCGCACCCTCGGCGATCCGATCCGCGGCGACATCGATCAACAGCGACGTCTTCCCCGTACCGGGCCCGCCCAGCACCTGCCACGGCCGCCAGCCCGGATCCGCACCCCCACCCACGAACAGCGTCCGGACATCGGCGCCCCACTCCCGCAGGCGGGGAGTCGTCTCGCCCCGGCGCACCAGTCGCACCGAGCTATCCGATCGCATCACGGCGGCTATTTCAACAGACACCCCCGACAGAAATGCATTCCCGACCCCGAACTGTGTCGCTCACACCAAAGGCGACCGATCTGTGACAGGGAGCCCAATGCCATTGATAAGGGCATAAGCCGCCCCCAGCAATGAAATTCGAACATCTATTCGATATGGGCCGGACGGGGTGACCACCCCGTCCGGCTATCGGCCTACCGACTGGCGTCGCGGATGAGATCCGCGGTTTCGTGGGGATGGGAGACGGCCGCGGCGTGTGAGCTGTGGACCTCGACGGTCTCCTTGGCCCCGATGCGCTTGGCCATGGCGCGTTGCGCGTCGGGGTGGATGACATGGTCCTCGGTGGAGACCAGATAGTAGGAGGGCAGGGCCTTCCACGCGGGCTCGCCGGAGACGGCGTCGAATGCGCCGGCCTTGACCGGCCTTTGGGTGGCGGCCATCAGCGCCGCCTGGTCGGCGGGCACATCCTGCGCGAAGGTGTCGTGGAACTGGTCGGGTTCGAGGTAGAGATCGACACCGTCCGGAATCGGGTGCGGGCACAGCTTCTTGCCGACATCGGTGTGCGGGAGGTCCGCACCACCGGCGGTGAGGGTGGATTCGCCCGCGTCGGGCGCCGCGGCGGCGATGTAGACCAGGCTCTTCACATTGCCCGCCTGGCGGGCCGCATTGGTAATGATCGAACCACCGTAGGAGTGGCCGACCAGCACCACCGGCCCGGGAATGCTGTTGACCACGCTCGCAACATAATTCGAGTCGCTGTCCAGATCGCGCAGCGGATCGGCCGCCGCGACAACCCGATAGCCGTCCCTGGACAGGTCGGTGATCACCCCGTTCCAGCTACTGGAATCGGCGAAGGCGCCGTGGACCAGAACCACCGTCGGCTTCTGATCTCCGGCCGATCCGGTGGACGGCGGCGCAGCGGTGGCCGTATTCGCAGCGGCGGCGACGCCCGCGGTCACCGCCACCGCGCCGGCCAGTGCCGCGCCTCGGCGAAGTGTGTCGCGGAACCTGTTGTCGCTGTTCATGATTCGACCTCTCTCATACCGGTAGAAGGACCGGTCTCTCTCGCCGACGAGGATGAATGTAGACAGACCGGTCTCTCTCTGTCAACTTCAAGAGAGAAAGACCGGTCTGCTACTGTCGCCACATGGCGAGCAAGATCGACATACCCCCAGCTCAGCGGCTACTCGAGACCGCGAGCCACCTCTTCTACACCGAGGGGATCCAGGCCGTCGGGGTGGAACGCCTCATCGCCGAGGCGGGCGTCACCAAGGCCACGTTCTATCGCCACTACCCGTCCAAGGACGATCTGGTGGTCGCCTATCTCGGGCGCAAGGATCAGGGCACCCGGACAGCGCTGCTCGGCGCGGCCGGTGATCTGCCGCCGCGGGACGGGCTCTACGCGCTGTTCACCGCCATCACCGCGCACTCCTGCGGTCCGGGCTTCCGCGGCTGCCCCTTCATCAACGCCGCCAGCGAATATCCGAATCCGGACCATCCGGTGCGCCGGGCCGCCGCCACCCACCGCGCGTGGTTGCACGCCACGCTGTCCGAATTCCTCACTGCCACCGGCCATCCCGAACCGGACCTCGCGGCGCAACAACTGGTGTTCCTGCGGGACGGCATCCTCGTCGGCGGCTACCTCGACGCCGCCGAGGCGACGGAGAGCGTGGTCCGGGCCACCGTGCGCACCGTCATCGGAGACGCCTGAGGTCAGCGGCACCGCGCAGGCAGATTTCCGCCGACGACCGCGCGATCTCGCCGCGCCTCGGCACAATGGGCGGGTGACCGATCTCAACGTCCATCGTTTCGGCCCGGCCGACGGGCCGCTCGTCCTCGCCCTGCACGGATTGACCGGCCACGGCCGGCGCTGGGCGGCGCTGGCCGCCGAACACCTGCCCGATCTGCGGATCGTCGCACCCGATCTGCGCGGCCACGGCCGCTCCTCCGCCCTGCCGCCGTGGACCTTCGAGGCCGTGGTCGAGGATGTGGCCGAGCTGCTCGACGGCGAATCGGCTGTGGTGGTGGGGCATTCGTTCGGCGGGGCGACGGCGATCCATCTCGCCCATCGGCATCCCGAACTGGTCCGCGCCCTGGTGCTGCTCGATCCGGCCATGGGACTGGATCCCGAATTCCTGCGGCAGGTCGCCGACAGCACGCTGGCCCATCCCGACTTCCCGGATCGCGAGGCGGCCCGGCTCGACAAGCTGGAGACCGCCTGGGCCGATGTCGAACCGGGGCTGCTCGAGGCCGAACTGGCCGAACATCTGACGCTTACCGAGGCGGGCCGACTGACCTGGCGAATCAGCCTGCCCGCCATCGTCTCCTATTGGGGTCAGCTCGCCCGCGATATCGTGCTGCCGCCGCGGGACCTGCCGACCGTGCTGGTGCATGCGATGAAGGCGCCGATCGTCACCCCGCAGCTGCGCGCCGCGCTCACCGACCATCTGGGCGACCGGCTGCGGATCCACGAATTCGACTGCGATCATATGGTCGCCCAGGCCCGCCCCGCCGAGACGGCCGCCGTCGTGCGTTCGGTCCTCTGAGATGGCGACCACCGACGCCCAGGTCGAGCGGGTCCGCGAACTGGTGGCCGCGATACCGCCGGGCCGCGTCGCCACCTACGGCGATATCGCCGCGGCGGCCGGACTGTCCACGCCGCGCACGGTCGGCTGGATCATGCGCACCGATTCCGCCGATCTGCCCTGGCATCGGGTGCTCCGCGCCGACGGCACGCCCGCGCCGCATCTGGTCGGGCGGCAACTGCGGCAGCTGGCCGAGGAGGGGTGCCCGATCCGCGGCGACCGAGTAGACCTGGCGGCGGCCCGGTTTCGCTTCTAATCCCGCGACGGGCGATTACGGTGGTCTCATGTCCACCCGTCTGGCGTGCGTGGTGTTCGATGCCGACCAACCACGGTCCGTGGCCCGGTTCTGGGCCGAGCTGCTGGGGTGGGATGTGACGGTGGATCGCCCCGACGAGGTCGATGTGGCCGCACCCGATCCGGACGCTCCCGATGTGGCGCTGACCTTCCGCTCCGCCGCGCGGCCCAAATCCGGGAAGAACCGCATCCATCTGGATCTGGCCAGCCGTTCGCTGGATCATCAACGGGTACAGGTGGATCGGGCGCTGTCGCTGGGCGCGCGGCGGATCGATATCGGTCAGGGCGCGGTGCCGTGGGAGGTGCTGGCCGATCCCGAGGACAACGAATTCTGTGTGCTGGAGCCGCGAGAGCAGTACGTCGACACCGGTGCGGTCGCCGCGATCGTCGTCGATACCCGCGACCCGGCGCGGCTCGCGCGGTTCTGGTCCGCGGCGTCGGGCTGGCCGGTGACCCACCACGGCAACGAGCTGTGCGGAATCAGGGCGGCGACCGGGCAGGGTCCCTGGCTGGAGTTCCTGCGGGCCGAGGGCGACGGCGACCGCCTGCGCCTGGATCTGACGTCCCATCCCGCCGGCGATCCGGATGCCGATCTCGAACGGTTGCGCGCGGCGGGCGCGATCACGTTGCGGCCCAACGATTCCCGCGCGGGCCGCGCCCGATCGATGGTGCTGGCCGATCCGGAGACCTATGAATTCCAGCTGCTGCGTCCTCGGGGCGATTGACTCCGATCGCCTACGATCGGCGCCATGATCAACGTGCGGGGTGACGGCTCGTGACCACGGTCGACGCGATCGTGCTCGCGGGCGGGCGGGCCACGCGGATGGGCGGGGTGGACAAGCCCGCGATCATGGTCGGTGGCCGGTCGATGCTGGATGCGGCGCTCGCGGCCGTGGCGTCGTGTGTGCGCACGGTCGTGGTCGGCCCGCATCGGCCCGAACTGTCACCGGCGATTCGGCAGGTGCAGGAGGTACCCGCGGGCGCGGGTCCGGTCGCCGCGATCGCGGCGGGCCTGCGCGCGCTGGCCGAATGCGATTTCCCGGCCGACCTGGTCGCGGTGCTGGCCGCCGATATGCCGTTCCTGACCGCCGAGGCGATCGACGAATTGATCCGGCACGCAAGGGAATCCGAGACGTCGGCGGTATTCGCGGCCGATGAGACCGGTCGGCCGCAGTATCTGGTCGGGGTCTGGCGACGCACGGCGCTGCTGGCGGGCCTGGACCGGCTGGACTCGCCGGTCAATCAGCCGATGAAGGCATTGGTGCCGGTGGATACGGTCATGGTGGCGCTGCCCGGCGTCGTCGACTGCGATACCGCCGACGAGGTGCGCCGGGCCCGCGCCCGGGCCGCACCGCTGACCCTCGACGAGGCACGAACCTCCCTGCGCCACAACCTCTCTCGCCTGCCCACCCGGCAGTCGCCGCTGCGGTCGGCGCGCGGCGCGGCGCTGGCCGCACCGCTGCGGGCCGCCGAGGCGCTGCCGCGTTTCGACGTCTCGGCGATGGACGGCTATGCCGTGGCCGGGGACGGCCCGTGGCGGTTGCGCGACGATATCGGCTTCGCGGGCGGGCAGCGGCCGGTCGGCCTGCTGGCCGGGGAGGCGGTGCGGATCGCGACCGGAGCGCATGTGCCGGAGGGTACGAGCACGGTCGTGCGGGACGAATTCGTGCGCCGCGAGGGCGATCTGCTGCACCGGCTGCCCGATGCCCCGGTCCGCGACGATGTGCGCCGCCGCGGGGAGGACTGGCACCCCGGCGATCTCATCGCCGAGGCGGGGACGCCGGTGTCCAATGCCCTGATCTCCGCAGCCACCGCGGCCGAGGTCACCGCAGTCTCGGTGCGCGGGCCGGTGCGGGCGCGAATCGTCATGACCGGCGACGAGATTCGCGGCGAGGGCCCCCTGCATACCGGGCAGACCCGCGACTCGATCGGCCCGGTGCTGCCGGATCTGCTGTCCCACTATGGAATTCACACCGTGGATCGCGTACATCTGCGCGATACCCCGAACGGCTTCGACGAGGTGCTGGCCGCCGCCGGGGATTGCGATCTACTGGTGATCATCGGCGCCACCGGCGGCGGTGCGGCCGATCAGCTCCGCGACGCGCTCGATCGCACGGCGGCCCGCGTCCTGGTTCACCGTCTGCGCCTGCGGCCCGGCGGCTCCACCGTCGTGGCCGAAACCTCTTCCGGCACGGTCGTTCTCGGTCTGCCCGGCAATCCCTATGCCGCGATCGCGACCCTGGCGGCGCTGGTTCCCGCACTCGTCGACGGCCTCACCGATCGCACTCCGGCCCGGCCCTTGCTGGTCCCCCTGGCCAACGCCGCCACCATCTCCGGGCCCGTCGCCCGCATGGTTCCCTCGCGCGCCCTGTCCGACGGCGGCTGGTCCGGCGATCCCGCCATCCGCACCGCCCACCTCGCGGGCCTGCTCGATCGCGACGGCCTGGTGATCGTCCCGCCCGATGCCCCCGACGGCGCGCTGGTCGAATTGCTGCCCCTGCCGGACTGATTCGTCGTCAGTACGGGAGCGGCTTGTTGGCTGCGGCCCAGGCCTTTTCGGCGTCGGTGCCCGGGCCGGGCGGCCACAGACCGGCGATCATCCACAGATCGCGCGGGGATTCGTCGACGTGGAACTCCCAGTGCAGGCCTCGATCCCGGGTGTACGGGTGCAGGGTGGCGTCGAGGCGCTCGGTCATCTGCTTGCGGCGTTCCGGATCGTCGAGGTGGCGGGCCAGATGTGAGACGACGATCCGCACGGCATCGTCCGCGGGCTGCCCGCCGACATAGAGATTCGACGCGGTGATCTCGTGGAACAGCACGACGACGTAGAACGCGGGCAGGCCGACGGCGGTGTAGTTCGCGGTGATGTCGCCCGCGAAGTCGCGCTTATCCGCCTCGGAGTAGACGCCGGCGGGGTGGTGGATCTGCCACAGCGGCATGGACGAACTCCTTCCGATCAGATGCTCAGGGCCAGGCCCTCGACGGGTCCGGACAGCGCCGCCTTGATCCCGCGGGTGAACTCGTCGACGAGGACCTCGGTCTCGCCCCGCTCGACGCCCTCGAAGACGGCCCGCGCGACCTGTTCCGGACCGAGCTTGTCGCCCGGGAAGCCCCGGGCCATATCGGTATCGGCGAAGGCGAGATGGACGCCGACGACCTGGGTGTGCTGTCCGGCCAGTTCCAGGCGCAGCGAGTTCGTGAGCGACCACAGCGCCGCCTTGGACGCGCCGTAGGCGGCCGCGCCGGCGCTCCACGACAGCACCGAATGGATGTCGATCAGCGCGCCACCGCCGTTGGCCGCGAGAATCGGCGCGAAGGCCCGGGCGATGCGCAACGGACCGAAGACGTTGACCTCGAAGGTCTCCACCACATCGGCCATCTCCGCCCGCAGCAGCGGCGCGGGGTGCAGGACCCCGGCGTTGTTGACGACGATGCTCACATCCTTGGTCCGATCGGCCAGGGCCGCAATCGAATCCGGATTCGTCACCTCGAGTGCGAGCGATTCGACGCGCGGATCCTCGCTCGCGATCGGGTTGCGTGCGGTGACGTACACCTTGTCCGCGCCGCGGCGCAGGAGTTCCTCGGTGAATGCTCGGCCCAATCCTCGCTGACCGCCGGTCACCAGGGCGATCGCGCCTTCAATTCTGGTCATGTTTAGATTATGCTCATCATCTATAGCGATGCGCAAGACTGCGACGACCGATTCGATCGAAGGGGAACGATATGCCGCGAGCATCACGGGCGCAGGCGGAGACCCACCGCCGGGAGGTCCTCGACGCGGCCGCCGCGCAGGTCCGCGAGCACGGCGCGCACGGCATGAGCGTGCCGCAGCTGATGGCCGCGGCGGGGCTGACCCACGGCGGCTTCTATCGCCACTTCCGGTCCAAGGAGGATCTGGTGGCGCAGGCCTGCACGGCCGCCTGCGCGGAGAAGTCGCGGGAGCTCGCGGATATCCGCGAGGCCAGCCCGGATTCCGAGACCGCGCGGAGGCTGTTCCTCGAGCGGTATCTGTCGGTCGCGCACCGCGATCATCCCGGGCAGGGGTGCGGCCTGGCCGCACTCGTCGGGGATGCGGCGCGCGCGGAGGCCGAAAGTCCGTTGCGGCAGGCCTATCTCGACGGATTACGCGAGCTGATCGATAACCTCGGCGGTCTCGGCGATCGCTCCGGTGACGAGGACGAACTTCTGGTCGAGGTGTCCTTGATGGCCGGGGCGCTCATGCTGGCACGGGCCAGCGCCGGTGACGACCTGTCGGAGCGCATCCTGCGGGCCGCCCGCGAGCGCCTGCTCGCTCAGCCCAGCTGAGTGGCGTCGATGAGCACCGGCTCGGCGGGCAGGCCGTCGCGCGGACCGCGTTCGGTCGGGGTGATCCCTGCGGCGACCATGCCGTCGAGCACATCCATTCCGCTCACCACACGACCCAGCACCGAGTAGTTCGCGGGAATGTGCGCGAAGGAATGCACGAGGAAGAATTCGCTGCCGTTGGTGCCGGGCCCCTGATTACCCATGGCGAGGGTGCCGCGCTCATAGGTTTCGGTGCCGTCCACCTCGTCGGGGAAGGCGTAGCCCGGTCCGCCCTTCTCCACCTCGTCGATGTCACCGCACTGCAGCACGCCCAGGCGCTCGCTATCGGTGAGCCGCCAGCATTGGCTGCGGTCGTAGAAGTGTTGCAGCACAAGGCTGGTCATATTCTGCACCGCGCAGGGCGCCGCGCCCGCCCGGTCGAGGCGCACCGTCACCGGGCCCTGGCGGAACCGGAAGGTGACGTCGATGGTGCCGAGGGTCGGCGCGATCGGCGGCGGCGCCAGGACCGGCCGGGCCGCGGGATTCTCCGGCGTCGCGGTGAAATCGCAGGTCACCAACGGTGGTTTCGCCTCGGCCGCACCCGCGCCGACCAGCAGCCCGGACAGCGAGACGACAACGGCGGAGAATACGGCAGCACAGCGTGACCTCATGGCGAGCAACCTAGCCGATCTCGATATTCCTCCGCATCACTTTGCCGGTGGCATTGCGCGGCAGGGGGTTCGAGGTGATCGACCAGCGGGCGGGGACCTTGAAGTAGGCGAGGCGGGCGGCGGTGAAGGCGCGGAGTTCGGCCTCGCTCACCGCATTCGGATCCGCGACGACCACCACCGCGGCCACCTCCTGGCCCAGATCATTGTGGGCGATGCCCAGTACCGCCGATTCGACGACGGCCGGATGTTCGTCCAGCACGTTCTCGATCTCGATGGGGTACACGTTCTCGCCACCGCGCAGGATGAGATCGGTGCGGCGGCCGGACAGGTGCAGCCGGCCGTCGGTGACAGTGCCGAAATCCCCTGTCCGCAACCAGCGCTCGGCGTCGATGGCGGCGGTCGTGGCGGATCGGTCGTTCCAGTAGCCGAGCATCACGTACTGGCTGCGGACGCAGATCTCGCCCTCGACGCCGTCCGGCACGGGTGCGCCGTCGGGATCGCGGATCTCGAGTGCGACGCCGATGATGGGCCGCCCCACCGTCTCCGGATACGCGGCCAGTTCGGCGGGCGCGGCAACCGTTGCGGCGGTGCCGCTTTCGGTGAGGCCGTAGCTGGTGGCCAGCGCGATCCTCGCGGCGGGCAGCTGCTCGCGCAGGCGGCGGTGGAAGGCGGGCGAGGAGGGTGCGGCGTTGAGCGAGACGGCGGTCAGTGCGGACAGATCGTAGTCGGACGGATCGCGTTCGAGCAGGCGGGCGGCCAGGGTCGGCACCGCGCCCCAATGGGAGATCCGCTCCCGTTCCAGCAGCCGCAGGACCCGGTCGGCCTCGAAGGAGCCCTGGTGGATCACGACGGTGGCGCCGGTCGCCAGCCGCGGCACCACCAGATTGTGCAGGCTCGCGATGTGGAACAGCGGTGAGGTCAGCAGGAAGCGCTTATCGCTGGGCCCGTCCCCGGCGGCCTGACCGCGCAGTGCGGCCGAGACGGCGTCGGTGAATCGGTGATAGTCGCTGACCGCCAGCAGATTTCGATGCGAATGCACCACACCCTTGGCGCGGCCCGAGGTGCCGCTGGTGTAGAGGATCACCGCGGGATCGTCCTCGGCGATGACCGGGCGGGCGGGTCCGGGTCGTCCCCGGTGGGCGGCGATCAGCTCCGGCAGGTCGCGTTCCATGGTGAGCGCGGGGGTCGAATCCGGCAGTAACGCCGCGCGTTTCGCGTCCGCGATCACCACCTTCGGGGCGGTATGGGCCAGGCCGTAGGCGATTTCGGGCGGCGCCCACCAGGCGTTGTAACCGACGGGGATCGCGCCCAGCCGCAGGGCCGCCCAGAAGGTCACCACCCATTCCGGGGTGTTGGCCGCGAGAATGCCGACGCGGTCGCCCTTGTCGATGCCGAAGCGCTCGGCCAGGGCATGCGCCAGCGCCTCGACCGCGTCGTGGTGTTCGGCGAAGCTCAGGCGCCGATCCTCGGTCACCAGGAAGTCCTTATCGCCCCAGGCGCGCGCGGCGTCCAGCAGGTCGAGCAGGGCGCGGACGCGGTGGCGGAACACCGGAATCGGCACGCCCAGCACCGGTTCGACGGACATCTCGAAGCGGCCTCCGGGTCCGGTCAACGCGGTGGTATCAACGACTTGGGTCATGTCATCCTCGCTCGGATCGCGTCGTAGGTCGCCTTCGGACAAGCATCGCAGCGGCCCGGCCGCGCATCGAATTGCTTGCCGCCCAGCGGGAACGGTTCTTCACTCGCTGGGCGATCGATGTCGACCGAGGGGCGGGAATGGCGCAACCCCTAGCGCAAGGGTTACTTGGATGGGAGGGTGCGGGCGTAGCGCATTCCACGGTCGATCCATTCGCACAAGACGTCGTCGTCGGCCACCGATTCGGTGGCGACGCGGAGCCAGTTCTGCATTTCGCGGCCGCCCATGGTCATCGGGGTGACGAATTCGCCGTCGATGAGGGCCTCGGCCTCTCGGGGGGCGACCCGGACCATCAGGCCGCCCTTACCCGCGGCCGCCACGGCCATATTGCCGCCGACCAGGAAGGCCAGGCCGCCGAACATCCTCTTCTCGACCACCTCGGACAGGGCCGGGCCCAGCAGGTCGCGAATCCGGTCGGCCAACTGCTCGTCGTACGCCATACCGGGCATTGTGGGCCGCGACCCCGGCACATATGCATGGTCGCGCACCTAAAGTTCATCAAGAATTCCCGGCCGGCCCGGCAGTTCGAGTTGCCGGAGAGGGCCTGGTTGGACAACCATCCAACCTCATGCCGTCCCAACGCTTGAACCCCGCCGGTGATATTCCGGATACCGGGATTCCGGAGCATCTTGCCGCCACCATGACCATGGCCGAGCAGTACGAGTGGCATCGCTCCTACTTACGCCGGCACGCGGTCTCGCGGCGCAACTTCCTGCGCGGATCGGCGGCGGCCGCGGCCGTCGCGGCGGTCGGCACCTCCCCGTTCGCGGCCCGCGCCTACGCCGAGGACGCCCAGCTGGCGGTCGCGGGCCGGCATGTGGGCTTCGGCGCCGATGCGGCGAGCCAGCTCCGATTCGCCGCGCAGCTGTCGCGAAACCCCCAGGGCGCCAAGGTCTTCCTCGATCACGGGCCGACGCCCGCGCTGGGCGGGACGATCGAGGCCGAGGTGCGCAACCTGGTCACTCAGATCCCCAGCAGCGACGGCGGCGTGCTCGCGGCCGAACAGTTCTATGTGCACGCCCCGGTCGACGGGCTGCCCGGACGGCTGCCGCACTTCTACCGCTGGCGCACCTCCGACGGTTTCGCCGGCGATGTGCGCAACGCGTCGACGGCCATGCCGTCCGCGCGAAATGCGGTGCTGCCCTTCCGATTCACGATGATGGGCGATCAGGGCACCGACGAAACGCCCACGCAGCCACCGGGTCTGGCGCCCGGCGACTACGACGATCGGTACTACAAGCCCGATAACGATCCGACCGCGCCGCATACGGTCAACGTGCTGAACCAGATCGCCGCCAGCCGACCGGATTTCCATGTCCTGGCCGGCGATATCGCCTACGCCGACCCCTCGGGCGCGGGGCTGAAGCCGCAGTTCGTCCCGTCGGGCGGCGGCGATCCGGCCACCGGCTTCGACAAGTTCAATCCCTATGTATGGGACGTGTACTTCGGCGCCATCGAGGCCAGCGCGTCGAACACCCCGTGGATGTTCGCCACCGGCAACCACGATATGGAGGCCGCCTACGACACCCACGGCTACGGCGGACACCTTGCGCGCCTGGACCTTCCGGGCAACGGCCCGGCCGGATGCCCCTCGGCCTACTCGTTCACCTACGGCAATGTCGCGGTGCTGTCGCTGGACGCCAACGACATCTCCTACGAGATCAAGGCCAATACGGGCTATTCCGGTGGCGCCCAGCAGGGTTGGGTGGGCAGCACGCTCGCGTCGTATCGGGCGAATTCGAATATCGACTTCATCGTCTGTTTCTTCCACCACTGCGCGTATTCGACTACCGATTCCCATGCCAGCGACGGCGGCGTGCGCGATGCCTGGTGCGAGCTGTTCGACCGCTACGAGGTCGATCTGGTCCTGCAGGGCCACAACCACATCTTCGAGCGCACCGATCCGATCCGGGACAACAAGCCGACCAAGGTCGCGGGCGACAACTCGATCGTCTACGGCAAGGACGACGGCACGGTCTACTACACGGTCGGCGGCGGCGGCCGCCCCCGCTACGGCTTCCAGCCCGGCTCCCCGGAGACCTACCGCGGCCACGAGGTCCCCGACACCGCGGTACCCAACAGCTACGTCTGGGCCCCCGACGGCACCAAACAGGACGAGGTGGCCCCCTGGTCGCGAGTCCGCTTCCGCAACTACTCCTTCATCCGAGTCGACGTCCGCCCGGGCTTCTTCTCGAGCGAGATGGACGTCGTCGCGGTGGATGAATACGGCCGGGAGTTCGACAAGGTCACCTACCGTCGACAGGTCGGCAAGTAGTCCGGGGACTCTGGGGGCATGCCCGGACCGACGAAGCCATCGCGGCGCGCGGTCCGGGCGTCTAGACGCCCAGCGCGGCCGCGAACACCGGCCACGAATCGTGCAGATCGTCCTGCCAGTACGGCCAGGCATGGGTACCCGCATGCGAGGCCACGGTAGCCGGAATACCCAGTCCCGCAAGGCGATCCACGAGCACCCGAGTGCAGGCGTTGACGAAGGATTCCATCGGTCCGCCCACGGCGATCCGGTTGGTCAGGGCGATCGGGTCGCCGTGGATCGACGGGTCGGCCAGGGTGTCGTGGGCGCCCGGGGAGCCGGTGCCCGCGGAGAGGTAGAGGGCGGGGCCGCGCAGGCGGTCGGCGTTGACGATCGGGTCGTGGGCGGCCCAGGCGGGATTGTCCGGTGCGCCCCACATGTTGGCGGCGTTGGCGCCGAATATGCTCAGCTGGGAGTTCACGAGGGCGCGAGCGGCCGGGTCGCTGGTGCGCGGGCAGCCGCTGTAGGCGCCGACCGCCTGGTACATGCCGGGCGCCTCGATCGCGAGGTCCAGCGCCGAGGTCGCCGACATCGACGTCCCCGCAACGGCATTGCGACCGGTGAGCTGGAACCGGTCCCGCAGCAGCGTCGGCAGTTCGTGAATCAAGAAGGTGGACCACTTGTTTCGGCCCAGCACCGGATCGTCGGTCAGCCAGTCGGTGTAGTAGCTGGCCCGACCGCCCATCGGCACGATCACGTTGACCGGCTTATCGGCGAAGAACTGCGCGACATCGGTGCGGTTGGTCCACGGCCCACCGTCCTCCCCGCCGTCGACCGCGTTGAGCAGATACAGCGCGGGCGCGGGACCGTCCGGATGCGAAATCCACACCGTGATGGGCTTGTTCATCGCCGCGGACTGGACGGTCACCGAGTATTGCCGCCCGCCCAGCGGACGCACCTCGAGGATCGAGGAGCCGTCACCCGGATCGGCCGCCGTTGCGATCCCCGGCAAGAATCCGGCAAATGCAATAAAGGTGGCGAACAGGACTGCCAGGCAGCGCGATGGCCGGTGCATAGCTGCGAGTATCGCACCATATGCGAACGGCCACGGGCGAACTCGGCGGCGTGTTCGTCGACGGAATGGGCGGTCGGCAATTACCCGGACAATG
This sequence comes from Nocardia sp. NPDC051570, assembly GCF_044454005.1. Taxonomy (NCBI): domain Bacteria; kingdom Bacillati; phylum Actinomycetota; class Actinomycetes; order Mycobacteriales; family Nocardiaceae; genus Nocardia; species Nocardia sp. NPDC051570. Next base: position 251,874 of record NZ_JBITDI010000004.1, read on the forward strand.
ACGTCACCCGTGGTCGTGCGCGTCCCGCAGCGCCCGCAGATCGATCTTGGACATCGTGCGCAGGGCCGCCCCCACCGCCGCGGCCCGCTCGCCGCTCATCAGCTTCGGCAGCTCCGACGGGACGATCTGCCAGGACAGCCCGTAGCGATCGGTCAGCCAGCCGCACGGGCCGGGCTCGCCGCCGTCGGCGGTGAGCGCCGCCCACAGCCGATCGACCTCCGCCTGGCCCTCGACGATGACCTGCAGCGACGCGGCATCGGTGAGCCGATGGCCCGGCCCGCCGTTCAGCAGCGAGATCGCATGCCCGGCCAGTTCGAGCGCGACGAGGAAGGCCGAGCCGTCCGGATTGCGGGTGACCTCGACGATGCGCGCGTCGGGCAGCAGTGCGACGTAGAACTCCGCGGCCTGCTCGGCCTCGCTGTCGAACCAGAGGAAGGTGTTGACGCTGGTCATGGTCTGCTCCTGAGTTCGGTTGTCCCGACTGACACTCATGGGTCGGAGCCGCGCGCGCCCGTTCGACACATCTCGCGAGATAACTTCTCGCGAGTTCATACACACAGTCGGTCGAGCGCCGCCTGGCTGTCGTCGTCGGCGGCCCGATAGATCACCAGCCGCTGCTCGGGATCCTGCGCCGGTATCAGCACCTCGAACCGTACCGCGACGCGGCCGACCTCCGGATGGCACATGGCCTTGACTCCGCGCCCGGTGACCCGCACATCGCGCATGGCCCACAGCCGCGCGAATTCCTCATCGCCCGTGCGGAATTCGGTGATGAGATCGGCCAGCGCCGTATCGTCGGGATGAGCCGCCCAGGCCGCGCGCAGATCGGCGATGCCCTCGCGCACGATCCGTTCGCGATCGACGTAGAAATCGCGCCGCTGTGGATGCAGCATGCACAGCCACATGCAGTTGCGCTGCGATTCGGGCAGCGCATCGAGGTCCAGCATCAATCGGGACATCTCGGGGTTCCAGGCCAGGATGTCGTAGCGATGGTTGATCAGCATGACCGGCAGCGGCGAGAGGTCATCCACCAATCGGGCCAGATCCGGGGCCGCGGTCGTCGCGGACTTCTCGATATGCGGCGGCCGCTGCTGGGCCAGATCGAACAGGTAGCCCCGCTCGGCGGGGGCCAGCCGCAGCGCCCGGGCCAGCGCCTCGAGCACCTCCGGCGACGGCCGCAGCCCACGGCCCTGTTCCAGCCGGACGATGTAGTCGGTGCTCACCCCGGCCAGGTCGGCGACCTCCTCGCGGCGCAGACCCGGCGTGCGACGGGACCCGCGGCGCGGCGGCAGCCCGAAGTCGAGGGGATCCAGGCGCTCACGCCGGGTCCGCAGGAATGCAGCGAGTTCCCGGGTCGCAGTCGCCGTGCCACTGGTCATCGTTCGATCGTACGACCAGGGTGGGATCAGCGTTCCCAGGAAAAGCCTTCCCTTATCCCGGCATCACGGCCGCACCAGACTCGATATCGACAGCGAGTACGACCACAAGGAGGACCGATGTCGATCACCCTCGACACCTACCGGCTGCTGGGACGTTCCGGGCTACGAGTATCCCCGCTCGCGCTCGGAGCCATGACCTTCGGCGCCCAGTGGGGCTGGGGCGCGGATACCGACGACGCCCGCAAGCTGTTCGACCTCTATGTCGAGCGGGGCGGGAACTTCATCGATACCGCCAACGTGTACACCGGGGGCGAATCGGAGCGGCTGTTGGGCGAGTTCACCCGGGACAACCGCGACAGTCTGGTGCTGGCAACGAAATACACCATGTTGCGCCGTCCCGGGGATCCGAACTCCGGTGGCAATCACCGCAAGAGCATGTTCTCCTCGGTGGAAAACAGCCTGCGGCAACTGAATACCGATTACATCGATCTGCTGTACCTGCACGCGTGGGACTTCCGGACGCCGGTCGAGGAGATCCTGCGCGGGCTCGACGATCTGGTGCGTCAGGGCAAGGTGCTCTACATCGGCATCTCCAACACCCCGGCGTGGCAAGTCGCGCGTATGCAGGCCATCTCGGACCTGCGCGGCTGGGCGCCGCTGGTGGCCCTGCAGATCGAGTACAGCCTCATCGAGCGCACGGTGGAACGCGACCTGATCCCGATGGCCCGGGAGATGGGACTCGGCGTGGTGCCGTGGTCACCGCTGGGCGGCGGCGTGCTCACCGGCAAGTACAACCGCGCCGATCTGGCCGAGGCGGTCGTCGGCTCGCCGCAGAGCACCCGCAAGGGTGTCGCCCTGGCCAACGGGGCGCTCACCGAACGCGGACTGGCGATCGCGGAGGTGGTGAAAGAGGTCGCGGCCGAACTGCATCGGCCACCGTCACAGGTGGCGCTGGCCTGGACACTGCGCACGCCCGGCGTGACCGCGCCGATCGTCGGCGCTCGCACCCCGGAGCAGTTGGAGGACAACCTCGGGGCGCTCGAGGTCGAATTCGAGGCGGCCGCGCTGGATCGACTGAACGCGGCGAGCGCGGTCGAACTCGGCTTCCCGCACGAAATGCTGGAGCGCGAGCTGACCCGCAATATCATCTTCGGCGATCTGCGGGTCGAGGCGCGCTGAAACCCGTTGCCGCAAAAGCGGAATCAGCGATCTCGACGAGGGTAGGATCGCTCGCACGCCAGCCGGAAATCCGCCACCGGCTCATCCGAATACCTTCGTAGTGGTAGGGCGACTACCGACTCGGTGGTAGGGGAAGGCCCGTAGGCCGGGTCCGCCACGCGGCGGATTCGCTGGAGCCGATCCGATCGATACCGTGGCCTGAGTAACTCGGCCGCGATGGTCAGGGAATCCCTGTATATCAACCCGTTTCGGCGTGCGCCGGAACGCCCGGCCCCGTTCGGTATCGAAAGCTGGGAACACACGCATGATCTCGACACTGCGGGCCGTCCTTGCGCGCCTGCCGATCCTCGCCGCGCTCGCGGCCCTCGTCTTCGGCTCGACCGCGACCGTCGTGCGCGCCGCGTCCGAAACGGCCCGCATCGTCGACACCGTGACCGTCGACGCGCGAAACATCCGGTACCGGGTGTACTCGCCCGCGATGGGCCGCGCCATCGACGTCGATGTGCTGCGCCCCGCCGACACCTCCACGCCCCGGCCCACGCTGTATCTACTCAACGGCGGTGGCGGCGGCGAGGACGATGCGACCTGGCGCAAGCGGACCGATGTGCTGGACTTCCTCGCGACCAAGAACGTCAATGTCGTCGCGCCGGTGGGCGGACGGGACACCTACTACACCGATTGGCGCGCACCGGATCCCGTACTGGGCGTGAACAAGTGGCGCACCTTCCTCACCACGGAACTACCGCCGGTCCTGGATGCCGCGCTCGGGGCCGACGGCCGCAAAGCCATCTCGGGCATGTCGATGTCGGCCACCTCGGTGCTACAGCTCGCGATCGCGGCGCCCGGGCTGTTCGGCGCGGTGGCCGCGTACAGCGGATGCGCGCGGATCAGCGATTCGATGGGTATGCAGATGGTTCGGATCGTGGTCGGGGTCGGCGGCGGCGATCCCGAGAACATGTACGGGCCGCCGGACGATCCGATGTGGGCGGCCAACGATCCGTATGTGCACGCCGATCGGCTGCGGGGCACGCCGCTGTACCTGTCCACCGGCAGCGGTGTTCCCGGGCCGCACGACGTGGCCGGCAGTCCGTTCCTCATGGCGCCGGGGCCCGGGGGGCTGGCCGCTCAGGTGGCGGTGGGTGGCCTCATCGAATTCGCGACCGATCAGTGCACGCGCGCGATGCGAGAGCGCCTGGAGCAGTTGGACATTCCGGCCACCTACGACTTCCTGGATGGGACGCACTCGTGGGGTTACTTCCGCGATTCGTTCCTGCGATCATGGCCGGTGCTGGCGCAAGGGTTGGGCCTGCCTGCGTGAGGCGCGGGCCCTCAGGCAGGCAGGCTCAGCCGGACGAGTCAGGCGGCGCTGTGGATGAGAGCTTGGGCGGCCGTGTGGTAGCGGGTGGCCAGGAGGCGGACTACCGCGGGATGGACGCCGATGGGGTCGGCTATGCCGTCGGCGCCCGCCTCGTGCAGGCGCTCCTGGAACAGGCCGTGGGCCAGCAGGTAGGAGGCTACGAAGACTCGGGGGTGACCCGAAGCACGGAGGGCGGCAACCGTTTCCGGGACTCGGGGGGAGCCGGTGGCGATGTAGGCGGGATGGACCGGGGTGTGCAGGCGGGTGGCCAGCAGGGTGGCGGAGCGGCGGATATCTTGGCGCGCACGGGGATCGGAGGATCCGGCGGCCGCGAAGACCACGGCGTCGCCGGGGCGCCAGCCCGCGGCCTGAAGTCGGATGCGCATGATGCGAGCCAGGGCTGGATCCGGTCCCAGAGCGGACGTCACCGCGACCGCGGGGTGGCCGCTGTCGGCGATCTCGCGCGGCACGTCTCGATAGACGTGATAGCCCGAGGCCAGGAATGCCGGAACCACCACGGCCGGAACCGAATCCAGATCCCGCAGCACCTCGGCGGGCGAGGGGCCCAGAACGTCGACGAATGCCGTCCGGACCAGTCCGCCGACCTCGCGCGCGACGGCCTCCGCCAGCTGGGCGACCATCGCGACGCCCCGCGCACTGCGCGTGCCGTGCGCGACCAGAACCAATGCCGGATCGGTCATCACACACCTCCTACCGATTGCGCACCCATGGCGAAACCAACACGTCCGCAACGGCTTTCATGCGATATCACACCCAGGTCAGGGGCGTGGGACGCGGATTGTTATCGATGCATTCGGCCGGGTCCAGGGCCAGGCGGTAGCCCCGCTTGACCACCGTCTGGATGGCCGTGGGGGTGCCGAGTCCCGCGCGCAGGCGGGCGATGCCGGTCTCGACGGCATGGGTATCGTGACCGGCCCCGGGCAGGGCGGCCAGCAGATCCTCGCGCGACACCACGCGGCCGGGTTGGCGTGCCAGCGCCCGCATCAACGCCATGGGCGCGGGCGCCAGCTGACGCACCTCGCCGTCGACCACCACGCAGACGCCGCGCACGCTGAGCGTATGTCCGGCCGCGTGAATTCGATTGGCGCGCCGGGGAAGTTCCTCGGCCACATGACGCGCCAGCGCACCCAGCCGGGCCCGGCCGGGCATCGTCGTGGCCACACCGAGCTCCTCGAGCGGCGCGGCGGTGATCGGGCCGACACAGACCGGCAGCACACGGGTGCGGAAGGCATGCAGCAGCCCATCCAACAGCCCGGTCTCCTTGGCGCGGATGAGCATCGAGGCCACCGCGGGCGCGCTGGTGAAGGTGACGCAGTCCAGCGCCGAGGTGACGATCGCCTCGATCAGCCGATCCATCGGCGCCTGATCCTCCGGCGGCGTCCAGCGGTACACCGGCACCGGCACCACATCGGCTCCCGCACACCGCAATACCTCGCAGAAGTCGGGCACCGGCTCCCATTCGGTGGTCGCGCCGTGCAGCTGCACCGCGATCCGCACACCCTCCACGCCCTCGGCGAGCAGATGGTCGAGCACCTCCGCGGAGGATTCCGAGGCGGGCGACCAGTCCTCCCGCAGTTCGGCGGCGCGAATGGCGCCCTTGGCCTTCGGGCCGCGGGCGAACAGTCGCGTGGAATCCAGGGTGGCGCACAGCTGTTCGGCCAGGCCCCAGCCCTCGGCCGCCTCCATCCAGCCCCGGAACCCGATGCCGGTGGTGGCCACGGTGACACTCGGCGGGTCGGCCACCAATTGCCTTGTCACCCGCTCCAATTCGGTGTCGTCCGCGAGCGGGATGATGCGAATCGCCGGGGCGGCAATGATTGTCGCGCCGCGACGGGTCAGCAGCGTGGCCAACTCGTCGGCGCGGCGCGCGGCCGTGATCCCGACCGTGAAACCCGCGAGGCATTCGGGCACGGCGGACCCCGGGTTCATGCGGTGTCACCGCCGCGGTGGTCCACCGGCTCGTTCGAGACCGCGACCAGACCGTCGACGACCCGCACGGCGTAGACCGGAAGCGCCATCGCCGGATCGTCCAGGCAGCGCCCGTCCAGCAGCGAGAACGCCTGCTTGAGCAGCGGCGAGGCCACCACGGGCACGCCGCCGCGGTCACCGACCAGGCCCCGCGACATGACCGCGGCCCGCCCGAACGGATCGATATTGCCCAGGGCGTAGAGCGTGCCGTCGGGCAGCAGGAACAGTGCGGCCTGATAGCCATCCTTCAGCAACACCGCGACCCCGCGGCCGGGAATCAGATAGTCGAGGCGGCAGGCCGAGGTCCATCCGGTGGTGGTGACCTGCGCAATGCCGGGTGTCTCGATCACGGTCATCGGTAACTCTCCTCTGAACGCCCCTACCTATTGGTACCGGCGCCCTGTTTCCGCGCGATTACGCGCTTATTGCTCGTCCGTGGCGTCGGCTGTGATCTTGGGCATGCCCAGGAGTACGGGTACCTTCCGTTCCCCGCTGTCGTCGAAGGTGATGGTCCGATCGGCCTCCTCGGGCGCGTTGACGAAGGAGACGAACCGCGAGAGTTTCTCCGGATCGTCGAGCACTGCGGCCCATTCGTCCCGGTAGCCCGCGACGTGGCGGGCCATCGTCTCCTCGAGTTCGGCGGCGATGCCGAGGGAGTCGGCGCAGACGACCTGCTTCACGTAGTCGATGCCGCCCTCGAGCGATTCCTGCCAGGGCGCGGTGCGCTGCAGCCGGTCGGCGGTGCGGATGTAGAGCATCAGATACCGGTCGATGTAGCGGATGAGCGTCTCGTCGTCGAGATCACCGGCCAGCAGCACCGCGTGTTTGGGTGTGAGGCCGCCGTTGCCGCCGACGTAGAGGTTCCAACCGTTCTCGGTGGCGATGACGCCGACGTCCTTACCGCGCGCCTCGGCGCATTCGCGCGCACATCCGGACACGCCCAGCTTGAGCTTGTGTGGCGAGCGCAGGCCGCGATAGCGCTTCTCCAGCAGCACCGCCATGGCGACCGAATCCTGCTGGCCGTAGCGGCACCAGGTGGAGCCCACGCAGCTCTTCACCGTGCGCAGCGATTTACCGTAGGCATGCCCGGACTCCATGCCCACATCGACCAGCCGCTGCCAGATCGGGGGCAGCTGCTCCACGCGCGCGCCGAACAGGTCGATGCGCTGACCGCCGGTCACCTTCACGTAGAGACCGAAATCCTTGGCGATCTGCCCGATTTCGATGAGTTGCTCGGCGGTGACCTCCCCTCCGGGCATGCGCGGCACGACCGAATAGGTGCCGTTCTTCTGCAGATTCGCCAGGAAGTGGTCGTTGGTGTCCTGCAGCGCGGCCTGTTCGCCGTCGAGGATGTGATCGCTCGAGGTGGACGCCAGGATGGAGGCGACCGCGGGTTTGCAGATATCGCAACCCATTCCGGTGCCGTAGCGGGCGATCAGCTCGGAGAACCGGCGGATGCCGGTGGTGGCGACGATATGGAACAGCTCCTGACGCGACTGGCCGAAGTGTTCGCACAGCGCCGTGGACATCTCGACGCCGGACTGCTCGAGCAGCTTCTTGAGCATGGGAACGCAACCGCCGCAGGAGGTTCCAGCCGAGGTGCAGCTCTTGACGGCCGCGATATCGCAGGCTCCCTCGGCGATGGCGCCGCAGATCGCACCCTTGGAAACATTGTTGCAGGAACAGATCTGGGCATCGTCGGGCAGCGCGTCGGCGCCGAGTTCGGCGCCGGCCGGAGAGATCAGCGCGGCGGGTTCGGCGGGCAGCTCGCTGCCGACCAGCGGGCGCAGCGCCGCATACGCCGACGCGTCGCCGACCAGGATGCCGCCCAGCAGCGTCTTGGCATCATCGGAGACAACGAGTTTGGCGTAGGTGCCCTTGGCCGCGTCGTGCAGCACGACCGACAGCGCGCCCTCGGTCGTGGCGTGCGCGTCGCCGAAGGAGGCCACGTCCACCCCGAGCAGCTTCAGCTTCGTGGACAGATCCGCGCCCGGGAATTCGCCTGTGCCGCCGAGTAATCGGTCCGCGACGATCTCCGCGGTGGTGTAGCCGGGGGCGACCAGGCCGTAGCAGACGCCCTCGACGGCCGCGACCTCGCCGATGGCATAGATGGCCGGATCGCCGGTGCGCAGCCCGAGATCGGTGACCACGCCGCCGCGCGAGCCGATCTCGAGGCCCGCGTCGCGGGCGAGCTGATCGCGCGGGCGGATACCGGCGGAGAACACCACCAGCGAGGCCTCGATCGTCGAGGAGTCCGACAGCGAGACCCGCAGGCCCGCACCGTCTTCCGAGCGCTCGATGGCCGCGGTGCCGACCCCGGTGTGCACCCGCAGGCCCAGCTCGGTGACCAGGCTCTCCAGGATCGCGCCACCGCCCTCATCCACCTGCACCGGCATCAGCCGCGGCGCGAACTCGACCACATGCGGCGTCATGCCCAACAGCCGCAACGCATTCGCGGCCTCGAGGCCGAGCAGGCCGCCGCCGACCACCACGCCGACCGCGCCGGGCCCGGCCGCCTCGGCCGCGGACCGGATACCGTCGAGATCCTCGATGGTGCGGTATACGAAGCATTCCGGGCGATCGTGGCCGGGCACCGGCGGGACGAAGGCATACGATCCGGTCGCGAGAACCAGTGCGTCGTAACCGATCACGGCACCGCTGGACGAGGTCACCTTGCGTCCGTCGCGGTCGATCGCCTCGGCCCGCTCCCCCAGTCGCAGATCCACCAGCTCGTCACCGGCGTACTCGTTACCCGGCAGTGCCAGTGCGCCCGCGTCCCACGCGCCGACGTAGGACGACAGCCCGACCCGGTCGTAGGCCGGCAGCGGCTCCTCGCTCAACACCACGACCTGCCACTGCCCGCCGGTATCGCGCGAGCGCAGGGCCTCGACGAAGCGGTGTCCGACCATGCCGTGACCGACGACCACCACGGTCCTGCGCCGGTTGACTACCATGCGAATCTCCTGTGGTTGCGGTCCGCCCCGGACGGGACTGCGGTAAATGCATTGTGCGGCATGACTTTTCCAGCCCCCACCGGCAGGTCGCCAAAGCGGGCACAACAGACCGTGCCGGACCCGAACACGATGGCGACGGACCCGGCCGAGACATAGGAGAACCACGGCACCCGGACAGCACTGTTCCCGGCACCCCGATACTCGATCTGGCAGCTGCGCATGAACCCAAGGTAGGAAACCGGTATTGCGCCGATGCTGCGCAAGATGACTACTGAATCAACGGTTGCTCACTACCACGAGAGATCACCCGTGAGATGGGCGTGTAGCGGGCCGATGAACGGTCCTACCTGCGCGTCTCACGCCGCATGCGTGTACGTCTGAAGCGTCTCCCGCATCTCAGCAGCCACCCGCGAATCAGGGAAGTTCTCATCGAGCAGCCCGTCCAACTGGTTCAGCCGTTTCTTGACCCATGAGAATGATGCTGTTACCGGGCGCTCGAGGATGGGACCTACTGCCTCCATGGTGCCGTCCAGATCGTGTAGGCGGACGCATGCGGTGGCGAGATAGATATGAGTCAGCATCTCGTCACCTGGCGAGTTCTGTTCCTTCCAGGCCACGATCGCCTCGTGGGAGGCTTTCACGGCCCTTCGTAGGGTTTCGGGATCGTCGGCCCACATCAGTGAGAAGCCGTGGTAGTAGAGCTGTTTCGCAGGGCTGAACCCGAATAGCGGTCCAGGAATTTCATCCGGTCCGCACCTGTCTCGGGCCCTGTCTGCCTCTTCGAGAAGCTCGACCGCCCGCTGTGAGTCACCAAGGTTGGCCGTGGATGCGGCGAGACCACAGAGGAGTCGCGGCTCGGCGGTGCCTGTGGATGCCCCTACGTAGCGGAGTCCGTCGATGGCGGCATCACGGGCGAGTTCGAAGTCTTTGGTGAACCGGAACGCAAGGGATTGAGTCCCCCGCGACCATGCCCGTAGTTGATCATGCTCAGCCCGATCAGCAAGCTGGAATGCTGCCCGAACGTAGGTGCGTGCCATGTCGGACCGTCCGAGATCCAAGGTCAGATAGGCCAGGACGCCTGATACCTTCCCGAGTGCTATATACAGATCCCGGATGGCGGCGGGCCGGTGTGCGCCCTCACGAAGACGGCGCATGAGCTCTGCTCGCACATCGAGCGCGTGCTGAATCGTCTTGTCGTATGCCTCGATTCCGGAGACTCGGGCCACGTGGACGATGTCGTCGTAGATGTCGTCCAGGTGCACGCCGTCCGGTGCGGCAATCAGAGCTTCGGAGTCGCGGCGGGCCTGGTCGAGCATGCGCATGGTGTCGGCGGCGCGAGCCTGTTCGCATTGGTCGGCGTCCCACGCGGTGATCAGCACGCCGTCAGCGTTGAGGGCGAGGTCGGCGCGTTCGACCCATCCGCGATCCTTCGGCCAGCGGCGTCCAGCTTCGATGTTGCACACCCACGAGTAATCGCAGTACAGCAGGCTCGCAAGATCCCGCAGGCTGAGCTGACGTTGTAGACGCAGCTGTCGCAGCGTTCGTCCTGTGCGTTCAGGGTTCATCCCTGGCAATCGTGCCGTCTCACGGGTCACGCTCATCAATCCTGAGTGTTTTCAGATTCTCGGGTGTGATCTGGGAAACAGCGTATCGGTTCCGCCTGGTCCGTGGGGCGGCAAGGCTTGAACCAAGCACCGCCGCCGGACCGATGCCGTTGCCCTATCGACGCCTCGGCGGTGGGTGCCTCACCAATCCACATGGGAGGCAGGGGCGATGGAAACCAACGGATTGCCACGACCCCAGGCGTGCGTCCACAAGCGTCGACAGCCGACGCTCGAATACACCGCCGCACCACATATCGTCCTGAAATTCCTTGCCGCACTTCGAATCTCGAACCCCGACTACCAGGTTGAGATCCAGCCCATCGACGACCCGGACGGCAATGTGCCACCCAGGCCACTGTGGCAGATCCGAGCATGGGACCGATGATGAACGAGTTCATCGCGTTCGGACTCGGCATCCTCGGTGTTCTCGCGGCCGTTGCCGCCGGGTATTGCCGCGACGGCCGCCGCCCTAACGACCGGAACCGACCATGAGCTGGCAGTGGGGCCTGGTGATCGTGATCGGAATCCCGCTCGCGGTCTTCCTCGTCGTTATCTTCTGGCCGCAGCGGATTCCGAAGGGCCGCTCGGTGCACGAGATCCGGCAGCGCATCGAAGGCGAGGACCATGAGCCGTGAAAGCGACTCGCGCAGAAACGATCTGGTGCGGCCTAAAGGCGCGGGGAGGCGGGGGCGTGCCAGGTGTCTTCGAGCATCCGGGGCTTGCAGGCTTGCCAGGCTCCGGCAACCAGCACGAGCACCGCGACACACAGCAGCGCGAACGGTGCACCCCACCCGCCGGTGACGTCGTGCAGCACACCGAACAGCAACGGCCCCACACAGGCCACGGCATAGCCGACGCCCTGGGTGAATCCCGACAGCGCGGCCGAACCGGCCTGGGTACGCGTGCGCAGGTTGATCAAGGTCAGCGCGATCGGGAAGGTGCTCGGGCCCAGACCCAGCAGCAGCACCCACAGCAGCGGCACGCTCATCGGCGCGATCAGCAGCCCGGCGAAGGCGCCGAAGAAGCACAGCGCGCAGACCGCCACGATCGGGAACGGATTGCGGATGCGCGCGGCGATCGTCGGCGCGGACAGCGCGGCGCCGAGGCCGATCAGCGAGAAGATGCCGACCATCGTGCCGCCGAATGCCTCACTGGCGCCGGCGTCGGAGAAGATCTTGGGCAGCCAGGCGAACATGGCGTAGGTGGTCAGCGAGGTCATGCCGAACATGCCGGCCATACCCCAGGCCAACGGCGAGCGCCAGGGCTTGCCCGCGGCCTCGCCCGGCTCCGGCGGCAGCGCGGTCCGATCCTGCTGATCACGCCCGCTCCGAGCGCGCAGCACACCCAGCCACGGCAGCACCGCGACGAAGCCGAGCACCGACCACATCCCCAGCGACACCCGCCAGCCGTGCGCATTCGCCACCGGCACCGTGATCAGCGCGGGCACCACGGTGCCCAGCTGCACCATCACGATGTAGAACGAGCTCAGCGTGCCGACCCGATCCGAGAAGTACCGCTTGACCAGCGGCGGGATCACCACATTGCCGACGCCCATACCGGCCAGGGCCAACGCGGAGAAGACCAGCAGCTCCCAGGTATCGGGCACGACGGCCCGCAGGGCCTGACCGAGGCCGACGGCCAGCATCGCGACCAGCGCGGTGCGCTCGAGTCCGAGGCGACGCTCGAGAATAGGGGTGAGAATGCCCGCGAAGGCGAACATCGCCGTCGGGATCATGCCGAACACGCCGACCACGGCTGTCGAATAGCCGATGTCCTGACCGATCCGTTCGGCCAGCGGGCTGAAGGCGGTAACCGCGACACGCAGGGTCGATGCCGAGGCGATGATCGCGACCAGGACCAGCAACCGACCCTCGACGAAGGAACGGCGGCGCTGCCGCTGGCTCTGCTGGGTCGTCTGCTCGGCGGTTACTGTCACCGAGAAATCATAGGATGATTGGATGTTATGCGGCAACAAATGTGATGCGGGGTACTCTGTTGTCCGTGCAACCCGTTCGTCGCACCAGCCTCATCGCTCAGGTCACCGAGCAGCTGCGTGCCGAAATCCGTTCCGGCCGTTGGCCTGTCGGCTCCCGTATCCCGACCGAACCGGAGCTCACCGAGCTCACCGGCACCGGTCGTAACACCGTGCGCGAGGCCGTCCAGGCCCTCGTACACGCGGGAATGCTCGAACGTCGCCAGGGCTCGGGGACCTATGTGATCGCGACGTCCGACCTGGGCGGAACGCTCACCAAGTACTTCGCCGACGCCGTCACCCGCGACATCCTCGAGCTGCGCCGCGCCCTGGACACCACGGCGGCGCGGCTGGCCGCCGAGCGCCGCGACGATAACGATATCGCCGATCTGCGCCGCCTGCTCGACGTGCGCATCCGGGCCTGGGACGAGGCCGGGCAGGAGGCCCAGGAAGCCATCGACGCCGATGTGCAGCTGCACCGCGCCATCGTGGTCGCCAGCCATAACGCGGTATATCTGGAGTTCTACGATTCGCTGCTGCCGGTCATCGAACAGGGAATCCGTTCCAGCTCGGCCAGATCCACCGAGGACTATCACGCCGAGCACGCCGAACTGGTCGAATCGGTCATCGAGGGCGATCCGGAACGGGCCGCGCGCGTGGCCAACTGCTTCTTCGGCTCGCTCATCGCGGAGTATCCGGACAGGTAAACAACTCGTCACCGAGCGGGTTGCGCCGCGGTGAGTGAGAATTGGCCCGATCGTCATCGAGTGTGAATCCGGTGTAACGGCTCCTTCGTACGGTAGAGCCCACCCGCCGGTCCCGCAGGCCACGTGCTCCTCCGGCCCGGGCACCCCGATGAGGGGCGGTCGCATTCAGCTCGAGAGGAAGCCATGACCACCGACGCCGCAGCGAAGCCCGGCACGGACACTCCGCCATTCACCTATCAGGCCCGCGGCCGCTGGCTGGACCGCTGGGAGCCGGACAACGAAACCTTTTGGGAGAGCGGCGGACAGCAGACCGCACGCAAGAATCTGTTCTTCTCGGTATTCGCCGAGAATCTGGGCTTCAGCGTCTGGGTGCTGTGGGCCAGCGTCGTCACCGCCATGGGCCCGGCCGGTTTCGCCTTCCTGGACGGACTGGGCAAGGGAAATCCGGTGGCACTGAGCAATTCGCTGCTGCTGACCTCGATGCCCACGCTCGTCGGTGCGGCACTGCGGATTCCGTACACCTTCGCCATCCCGAGGTTCGGCGGCCGGGCGTTCACCGTCTTCAGCGCCGTCATGCTGCTGATCCCGACGCTGGGGCTGGCGTATTTCGTCAATCAGCCCGGAACTCCGTTCTGGGTCTTCATGGTTCTGGCCTCGGTGGCCGGTGTCGGCGGCGGTAACTTCTCGTCATCGATGGCCAATATCAACTTCTTCTTCCCCGAGGGTAAGAAGGGCACGGCGCTGGGCATCAACGCGGCGGGCGGCAATCTCGGTGTGGCACAGACACAATTGTTCGTGCCACTGGTGATCACGCTGGGCACGCACATCATGGCCAAGGACGCGGGCGGCTACCGGTTCGGCATCACGCTGGCCACGCTGATGTGGATTCCCTTCGTGCTCATCGCCATGTTCGGGGCCCTGCGGTACATGGACTCGATCACCCATGCCAAGGCCGACGGCAGCTCCTACAAACTGGCACTGGTCAATCCGCACACCTGGATCATGGCGGTGCTCTACATCGGCACCTTCGGCTCGTTCATCGGATTCTCCTTCGCCTTCCCGACGCTGATCAAGTCGAACTTCCCGGAGCTGGCCAAGATCGGCTGGATGGGCACGCTGGGCAACCTCGCCTTCCTGGGCGCGTTCGTGGGTTCGATGAGCCGTCCGTTCGGCGGCTGGATCGCCGACCGGCTCACCGGCGCACGGATCACGTTGTACGTCTTCGGCGGTATGGCGGTGGCGACCGTGCTGATCATGGCGGCGTTGTCGGCCAAGAACTTTCCGCTGTACCTGATCGCGTTCCTGCTGTTGTTCGTGCTGACCGGCGTCGGTAACGGCTCCACCTACCGGATGATTCCGTCGATCTTCGCCGCGGCGGCCAAGCAGCGCGCCAGCGAGACCGGACAGGATCCGGCCGGGGCGGTCATCGCGGCCAAGCGGCAGGCCGGCGCCGCGATCGGCGTCGTCGGCGCGGTCGGCGCGGCCGGCGGCTGGGTCGTGCAGCAGGCGCTGCGCGAGTCGGCGCTGCACTTCCACGGCAGCATGGCACCCGCGTTCTGGGCCTACGCCGTGGCGTTCCTGATCATGGGCGGACTGACCTGGTGGTTCTATCTGCGTTCGTCGTTCGCGGTGGACCGGTCCCCGTCGCTGGCCTACGCGAACATCTGATACCGAAAAGCCGTGCCGGGCAGCGACTTTGCCCGGCACGGCTTTTTTGTTGTGACACGGGGTCTTTCACACGACGAGGCGGACCATATCCGCCGTGCGGGCCAGGCCCGGGAAGGCCTCCGGCGTCGAGCGCGGATGTAATGCGTGCACCGCGAGCCGAAACATGACCGCGCGCAACACCATCTGCGGCCATTCGGGCAGATCCGACCAGCGCTGCAGCAGGCCGTCATCGGCGCCGCCCCAGGACAGGGCGTCGACCACGATGACCCCCGCCGCCCAGGGCCCGGGCCGCCAATACGGGGTGATATCGGTGAGGCCGGGAGTATGCGGCCCGGCGAACAACACCGTGCCGAACAGGTCGCCGTGCACCAACTGCGGCGGGGTCTGCACCGGTCTGCGCAGGGTGGCCAGCTGCGCGAGCATCTCCAGGCTGCGCTGCCCGTCGGGCGAGGTGACCGGCAGCATGCCGCCGATCTTGAGGCTGCGCAACGGAACCGGCTCCCACGCGGCCCGATCGGCGGCGACGAAGACATCGACATCCACCCACGGCGCGATCGGCTGCTGCACCAGAAAGCGCGGCCGATCCAGCGCCGCGGTCACCTGATGCAGGCGCAGCGATACCGACACCACCTCGTCGTGGCGCGGCTCGGGCGTGCCCTCGAGATAAGTGTCCGCGCGCCAGCCGGATACGACGTACCGACCGTCGGTCGCGCGCACCGGGCGCGCCAACCGCAGTCCGTCCACCTTCATCGTCTCGCGAACCTTGGCCGACCATGCGGCCCGCGCATGGTCGGCCACGGGGCTGAGCACCACATCGCCACAGCGCCAGCCGCCGTCCCAATCACCCAGTGCGATCGGGGTTTCTTCGCGAAGTCCGAACGTGGCACGCACGTGCTCGGGCGGTTCCACAGAAGTCACGGCCGTACCGTACTCCCAGGTCTTTACCCAACGAGACTGCCGCGCCGAGTCCTCGAGATCGGCCTGTGGTATGTCGTTAATTCCTACTTACGGAACAACTGATTTCGCAAGCACATGGGTAACTCGTCGGGCACGCCCAAGGCCCAGCCAGGCACCCGACGCAGGACCTGTGGCCAGGCCCGTGCGGCACCCGACTGGTATGGCCTGAGACGCGGGGAGGCGGCACAGCGCCTTAATACACGGGCAGTGAGGGATCGATCTGCTTGGCCCAGGCGATGATTCCGCCCTGCAGGTGAGTGGCGTCGGAGAATCCGGCGCGCTTGAGCGCGGCCAATGCCTCGGCGGAACGCACACCGGTCTTGCAGTGCAACACGATCGGACGATTCTGCGGCAGTTCGGCCAGCGCCTCACCGGACAGGATGCGGTCCTTGGGAACCAGCGTCGCGCCGTCGATCCGCACGATATCCCATTCGACCGGCTCCCGGACATCGATGATCGCGACATCCTTACCCGCGTCGAGCATCTCCTTCAGCTCGCGCGCGGTGACGGTGGCGCCGAGGACCGCGGCCTGCCCCTCCTCGGACACCACGCCACAGAACGCGTCGTAGTCGATCAGCTCGGTGATGGGCTGCCGCTCCGGATCGCGGCGCAGCTTGATGGTGCGGTAGCTCATATCCAGTGCGTCGTAGACCATCAGCCGGCCCAGCAGCGGTTCGCCGATGCCGGTGATCAGCTTGATCGCCTCGGTCACCATGATCGAGCCGATGGACGCGCACAGCACACCCAGCACGCCGCCCTCGGCGCACGAGGGCACCATGCCCGGCGGCGGGGCCTCGGGGTACAGGTCGCGGTAGTTGAGGCCGCGGCCCTCGGGGGCGTCCTCCCAGAACACCGATACCTGACCCTCGAACCGGTAGATCGAACCCCAGACATAGGGCTTACCGGCCAGCACCGCGGCATCGTTGACCAGATAGCGGGTGGCGAAGTTGTCGGTGCCGTCGACGATCAGGTCGTAGCGGGAGAAAAGCTCGACCGCATTGTCGTTGTCGAGCCGAAACTTGTGCAGCTCCACGGTGATTCCGGAGTTGATCTCCGCAATGGAATCGCGGGCCGAATCGGCCTTCGGGCGCCCGATATCGGATTCGCCGTGAATGATCTGCCGCTGCAGATTCGAGGCGTCCACCTCGTCGAATTCGACGATGCCGAGGGTGCCGACACCGGCCGCGGCCAGATACAGCAGCGCCGGCGAGCCCAGCCCGCCCGCGCCGATCACCAGCACCTTCGCGTTCTTCAATCGCTTCTGCCCGTCCACGCCCAGATCGGGAATGATCAGATGGCGGCTGTAGCGGGCGACCTCGTCGCGGGTCAGCTCCGCTGCCGGCTCCACCAGTGGCGGCAGGGACTGTGGTGATGACACGTTCGCAGACTCCTCGAATAGAATTCGCCGATCACGCTCACTCCTGCAACGCGGCGCATCGAGCGCTTCTTCCCGCGCAGACCATATCCAACCGCCACCCGGGGCGGACAACGGGACGCGCCCGGCGGCACCGCCTCGCACGGTTTGCGGCGCGGCTCGTCGTTCGGCGGTCGCCGCGCAAGCGACGAAGGAGCAAGCGGCGGCCGTCGAACGACGAGCCTTCGGGCGCCGCAAACCCGCGACGCCGGAGGCGGCGCAATCCAACACAGCTATCCGATCGGATAGGGCCAGGGGTTGAAGCGGCACTTCTTACCGTCCATCGGGACCACGCCCTCCGGGTCGAGGGCGGCGATGTCGTTGTTGCGGGTGCCGAAGGTCTGCTGCATCATCACCGGGGCCAGGGCGCCGTCGGTCTCGCACGGCTGATGTTCGTGATAGCCGATCGCATGGCCGACCTCGTGGTTGATCTGGTATTGCCGATACGAGCCGATATCGCCCTCGAACGACACCGCACCGCGCACCCAGCGCACCTCCGACAGCACCACCCGATCGAGATCGGAGTTGTAGCAGGAGGAGTCGATCGGGATCTCGAAACCGCAGGCGGACTTGGTGGTCTGGCGCGAGGTCAGCGAGATCCGGAAGTCGGGAGTGCCGGAGTCGATGCGGCGGAAGCCGAATGCCGGATCGTGAATCCAGCTCTTGGGATTGGACAGCGTGGCGTCGACCATCTTGGCCACCGCGGCGTCGCCGCCGAATCCGGTGGTGTCGGCACCGTCCTCGACCTCGACGGTATAGGTGAACACATGCGCCTGCGGCGCGCCGACCTGGGCGCTGGTACCCGGCACCAGATGCCAAGTGCCCGCAGCGGTTTCAGCGAACTGTCCACCGTCGGGCAGGGTGCCGGTCGGCAGATCGCCGGAGAACTTGGTGTCCCCCTTGGGCGGCGCGCCGAAGATGCCCGGCGCACGCTGGCTCAGCCGTCCCGGACCGGACGCACCGTGTGTGGTGCCACCCCCCTTGACGGCATCGAGGACGACCAGCACCGTGATGACGAACAGCACGGGCAGCGCGTACGCACGCCAGCCGTAGGCGGATACGAACCGGCCGAGCGCGCTCTGCGGCGGCGCCTCACGATCCGGCCGCGGCCGGGCGCGGGAATCGTCCGGCGCGGTGGGATCCCATCGGGCCCGCAGCGGCTGATGTGAGCGATCGATGCGGTGAGTGAGCTGCTCGGACTGCTCGTCCAGATCGGTATACAACCCGAGTGGGTCGTAGATCTCCGGCTGTGGCTTACTCTTACGTCTCGAGCCGAGGGCACTCGCTCGCGCGGCGACAGCGTCCACGGGGCGGCGCGAATCGCGCCCGCCGGTCGATCTGCCCCGTTGGTCGGTCACGACATTCAGCGTCTCACAACCCGCGCTGCCGCACCGACGGACGTGACCCGAGCTCGAGGGGTTGCGAGATTTCTCACCACTGTGCGAGATTTCTCACGGCGGCCGGTTACTGACCGGTTGCCAATAGAGTGAAAGGTTATCGGTCGCTTGTAGTTGGACGACCGCAATAGTGTGCGAACAGGGATCAGCACGCGGACCCGCATGCGAGTATCGTTCGTGGGATACCCGCGCATACCCATTTCCGAGCCGGGATTCGATTGGGAGAGCCGAAATGACAGACCTCGTGGACCGGATGACGTCGCCTAGAGCGTCGTCCGAGGCCATGCCGAGCAAGCGCGGAACGCGCCTGCCCCGCGACGCTCGTCGCGCGCAACTGCTCGCCGCGGCCAGTGAGGTCTTCGTGCTACGCGGATACCACGCCGCAGGCATGGATGAGATCTCGCAATGCGCCGGTGTCTCCAAACCCGTGCTGTACCAGCACTTCTCGAGCAAGCTCGAGCTATATGTCGCGGTGCTGCAGAACTACATCGATGTCCTGGTGTCGAGCGTGCGGCAGGCGCTGCGCTCCACCACCGACAACCGTCAGCGCGTGCGCGCGGCCGTGCAGGCGTACTTCGATTTCGTCGATCACGAGACCCAGGGCTTCCGCCTGGTCTTCGAATCCGATCTGACCAGCGAGCCGCAGGTCCAGCGCCGGGTGGAACAGGCCACCGAGGCGTGCGTGGACGCGGTCTTCGATCTGGTCGCCCACGACTCCGGGCTGGATCCCTACCGGGCCCGCATCCTCGCCGTCGGGCTGGTGGGCGCGAGCCAGATCACCGCCCGCTACTGGCTCGAGGCCGACCGGCCGATCCCCAAGGAGGAGGCCGTCGATACGACGGTTCAGCTGTGCTGGGGTGGCCTCTCGCGCGTCCCGCTGCACCCCCAGGGCTGATTCGGACAAAGCAAACGCGGCGGAGCAAGTGCTCCGCCGCGTTTTCGCGTTTCTGGGTCACACAGCGGCGAAGCCGACGCGGCCGCTGGTCGAGGTGCCGATCTCCACGTAGGCGACCTTGGCGGCCTGGATCAGGTACTTGCGGCCCTTCTCGTCGGTCAGCGTGACCACGCCGCCGCCGCCCGCCAGCGCACCGGACACCAGCGCCTCGACCTCTTCCGGGGTCTGCGAACTGGTGATCACGAGCTCGCGCGGGCTATCCGAAATACCGATCTTGACCTCCACGGCCAACCTCCTAAGTCCAGATGCTGCTGTCCTGCTCAGGCTAATGCAGGACGAGTGGGTGACGAGACGAGGTGCGCTGTAGGCGAACAGCCTCAACCGAGGCCGAGAACCCGCATGCGCTCGGCGTGACTGGCCTGCATCCGCTCGAACAACACGGCGATGCCGGTGAGATCGCCCGTGGCGGCGAGTACGAGTTCGGTCAGCTCGTCACGCTGGGCCATGACGTACTGCGCCTGGGTGATCGCCTCGCCGAGCAGGCGGCGGCCCCAGAGGGTGAGCCGGTCGCGCTCGGACCGGTTCTCGGCGACCGCGCGGCGGACCTCCTCGATGACGAATTCGGAGTGGCTGGTCTCGGCGAGCACATCGCGCACGACCGCGGCCACCTCGGGGGCCAGCGCGTCGGCGAGCACGGTGTAGAAATCGGCGGCGATGCCGTCGCCGACGTAGAACTTCACCATCGACTCGAGCCAGGTCGAGGGATCGGTGGAGTCGTGATAGGCGTCCAGGGCGCGCACGAACGGCGCCATCGCGTCGAACACATCGACGCCGCGCTGCGAGAGCGCCTGCTCGAGGGTCGCGAAATGCTCCACCTCCGCGGCCCCCATCTTGGCCACGGCGACCTTGCCGCGCAGCGTCGGCGACAGCTTCGCCTCCTCGGCGAGCCGGTAGAACGCGGAAATCTCGCCATAGGCGAGCACCGCGAACAGGTCGGTCACGCCGGGATGATCGGCGGGGATACGCGAATTGGGCTCGGTCGAAACGCCCAGCGCGGCAGACGGGTTGACTCCCATGGCGTCCACCCTAGTCGCGGCGCCGACCGCCCCGTACCCGGTCACGCCCGATCTCGCAGAAACTTCTCGAGGTAGGTCCACGTCGTTTCCCTGGCCTTCGGCCCGGTGAGGATGCCCAGATGGCTGCCCGGCGCGGTCTCGTAGCGAACCTCGGGTGCGCCGGTGAGCGTGGTCCTCCCGTGCTCGACCGCCGCGGCCGTGGTGATCACGTCGTCGGGACCGCCGACCAGCAGTACCGGCGCGATCACATCGGCCAGCGCGATATGCCGCTCCCCCAGCCGCACCACACCCTTGCCGATGTCGTTGGCCAGCATGAACCGGCTCCACAGCTGGTTGTACAGCCGTCCCGGATAGCCGGGCAGCTGGGCCTGGAACCGATCGACGGTCTCCATCCGGGCCAGCGTCGCCGAATCGGTGAGGTTGGCCGCGATGAACAGCGGGCGGCGCAGCTCCCGCTCCCAGGAGGTGGCCCGATAGCCGAGCCGGGTCAGCTGCGCGGGTACACCGCCGGCCGCGCGGACCAGCGTGGAGGTGGCCAGGCCGCGGGTGAATCGCGCGACCGCCCGCAGCTGGGGCACGCCGATCATCTTGTCGTAGTCCAGTGGCGCGCCGATCGCGGTGATCGAGCGGATCGGCAGCGCGGCATCGGCCGCCGCCGTGAGCAGCGCGAGCACCCCGCCCAGCGACCAGCCGACCAGATCCACGGGCGCGCCGTCCCGATCGGCCGAGACCCGGCCGATGGCGGTGGGCAGGATGTCGTCGATCCACTCCTCGAAGCCCATGCGGCGATCGGCGAAGGTGATCTCGCCGTAGTCGATCAGATACGGATGCCGTCCGGCCTCGAGCAGGTAGCTCGCGAGGCTCTGATCGGGCCGCAGATCGAAGCAGAAGGCCGGGGCGGCCAGCGGCGGCACCAGCAGGACCGCGGTCTGATCGGATCCGCCGGTCGAGCCGTCGGTGCGCTCGAAGCGGCGCAGTTGCCGGTGCGGCTCGTCCCACAGCACGGTCGAGGGAGTAGGGGTGGGAGGTTGGATGCCCTCGCCGAAGGTCAGGGCCCACGCATTGCGGGCCGCGACGCCCACCGAATCTGCCAGACTCACGGCATCGAACCTATCCCGTGACATCATGTCTCACATATGTGGCGTTGGCCACCGTCGCGCCGATCGATCCGACCTCCGGAACGGACGCCGGAATTGGCCGCCGCCGATGAATTGCCATGTGCCGCAGCGTACGACGAGACACCGGCGAAGCGGAAGGAATGAAGTATGGAAGAACTCCGCCGTCCTGACGATCGCATTTGCGGGTGGCGGAAATCGAGCAGCGAAAGCTATCACGCTACAATCCCCATGGGCAACGGAAATCTTCGAGCCCAGGAAAATGTGCGCGCACCATCCGCGACACCATTGCGCCGCGCCAGGTAGATGCCCAACCGGGCATCCCGCAGTGGCCGAGGTGGACACACCGCCGGATATGTGGCCTTCCCACACCTCGTGCGCGCGAGATGCGATAACACGAGGAAAGGTAAGAACCTGAGCAAGATCACCGTCGAACAGGAACCGGGGTTGACGGACACCCTGCTGACCGCCGAACTCGACTCCGACCACACCGCGCCCACATTCACCGAATTGGGAGTGCGCCCGGAAATCGTGCGCGCCCTCGGTGAGATCGGTATCGAACGCACCTTCGCGATCCAAGAACTGACCCTGCCGCTGGCGCTCGCCGGCGAGGATCTGATCGGCCAGGCCCGCACGGGTATGGGTAAGACCTTCGGCTTCGGCGTGCCGCTGCTGCACCGAATCGCCACCGCCGATTCCGGCACCACCGCCCTGGACGGCACCCCGCGCGCCCTGGTCATCGTGCCGACGCGCGAACTGTGCATCCAGGTCACCCAGGATCTGGAGAACGCCGGAAAGTACCTGAAGAACCACAAGGGCCCGCTGCGGGTGGCCTCGATCTACGGCGGCCGCCCCTACGAATCGCAGATCTCCGCGCTGCGCTCCGGTGTCGACGTGGTCGTCGGCACCCCCGGCCGCCTGCAGGATCTGGCCGAACAGCAGCATCTGGTCCTCGGCAAGGTCGGCGTGCTGGTGCTCGACGAGGCCGACGAAATGCTCGACCTGGGCTTCCTGCCCGATATCGAGCGCATTCTGACCATGGTTCCCGACCAGCGTCAGACGATGCTGTTCTCGGCCACGATGCCGGGCCCGATCATCACCCTGGCCCGCACGTTCCTGCACAAGCCCACCCATATCCGCGCCGAGGAGCCGCACGATTCGGCGGTGCACGATCGCACCGCGCAGTTCGTGTACCGGGCCCACGCGCTGGACAAGACCGAGGTCATCGCGCGCATCCTGCAGGCCGAGAGCCGCGGCGCCACGATGATCTTCACCCGCACCAAGCGCACCGCGCAGAAGGTCGCCGACGAGCTGGCCGAGCGCGGCTTCGCGGTCGGGGCCGTACACGGCGATCTGGGTCAGATCGCGCGCGAGAAGGCGCTGGACAAGTTCCGCAAGGGCAAGATCGACGTCCTGGTCGCGACCGATGTCGCCGCGCGCGGCATCGATATCGACGACGTCACCCACGTCATCAACTACCAGTGCCCGGAGGACGAGAAGACCTACGTGCACCGCATCGGCCGCACCGGCCGCGCCGGTCGCACCGGTGTCGCGGTCACCCTGGTCGACTGGGATGAGCTGAACCGCTGGGCCTCCATCAATTCCGCGCTCGGCCTGGGCATTCCGGAACCGGTGGAGACGTATTCGCGCTCGCCGCACCTGTATTCCGATCTCGGCATCTCCGAAGAGATCATCAACGGCACGCCGCACCGCAAGCCCGTCGAGCGGGACGAGGACGCGGTCGTGGTGGAGCGCGAGAAGCGCGCCCCGCGCAAGCGCAACCGCCGCCGCACCGTGCGGGGCGAGGTCGTGGGGCGCGAGGACGAGAGCGTCGACAACGATTCCGCGGCAACGGCTCCGGTCGACGAGGTCGCCGAAGGCGGTGCGCCGGAATCCGATTCGGAGGCCGATAAGCCCGCCCCGCGCCGGCGTCGCCGTCGCCGCTCGGCATCCGATACCGGTGCCGAGGCAGAGAACGAGAACGATGGCAGCACAGGCGAAGTCGAGTCGTCCGATGAGCCCGCCGCGGACGCCGAGGAGTCCTCGTCCGACAAACCGGCCCGCCGGCGCCGCCGCCGCCGCAAGCCGGCCGCGACCGAGGATGCCGACACACCGGTGGCCGTCGCCTCGGCCTAAGCACTACGCTCGCTGACGTGCTCGCACCCGAACGGCGGACGCGCGCCGACCTTTACGCCGCAGCCGCGATCGCCGTCGTGGTGGTGATCGCGGTGATCGTCATGTGGGCGACCAGCGATGCGCGGGGGACGGTGTCCGAGCCCGCCGCGCATCCGGTCGTCCCGGTGACGCCCGCGGATCATCTGCCGACCTCGCTGCGCGAACTGTGGCACGCCGCCGACACGATATCCGGCCGTGCCCTGGTCGGCGGCGGACTCGCCGTCACCGGCGACGACGGCACGGTCACCGGGCGCGATCCGGTGACGGGCGCGCAGGTGTGGAAGTACCAGCGCGATATACCCCTGTGCGGGGTGGAGAGTCAGCTCGGCACGGTCATCGCGACCTATCGCGATCAGCGCGGCTGCAGTCAGACCACGCTGCTGGCCGCCGATACGGGCCTCCGCCGCGGCGCCCGCAGCAGTTATATGGACCGGCAGGTCCGGCTCTCCGCCGACGGCACCTACGTGCTCGCGCTCGGCCCGGACCGGATGGAGCTGTGGCGTCCGGATCTGGTGCGCACCCTCGAATACGGTCACGTCGACGCGCCGGTGACCCACGGGGCCCAGCCGCGCCGCGGCTGCACACTCCTCTCGGCGGCGTCCAACACCTCACGGGTGGCGGTGGTCGAGCGCTGTCCCGACGACGCCGCCGACCGGCTGACCGTGATGAATCCGTCGCCCAAGGACAATACGATGCCCGAGGAGTACGGCTCGCACGTCCTCACCGATCCGGGCGCGGTCTCGGAGAAGGCGCGCGTGATCGCGGTGGCGGACAGCCGAATCGCGGTGTATCTGCCCGGAACCGATACCGCCGCACCGGAATTGGCCGTCTACGATCAGGCCGCCAATGCCGTCGCGGTCCACCGCCTCACCGCGCCGCTGACCGATACGACCACGACCACCCGGCTCGGCTCGACCTTCTTCGTCTTCACCGGCAACTCCCTGATCGCCCTGAACGCGAGCACCCTGGATCCGGTCTGGACCGCCCCCGACTCGCTCGGCAGCCCGACCATGATGGCGGGCCGACTGCTGATGCCGACCCCCGCGGGCCTGGCCGTACTGGATCCGATGACCGGCGCCGCGATCGGCCGAATTCCGTTGCAGCGCACCGACTACCACAATGAGCCGATCTCCCTCGCGGCCGTCGGCCCCGCCGTGCTCGAGCAGCGCGGCGGGCAGCTGTACGGACTCGGCCAGTAACCGACCCGACGCCCGGATGTCCGCGACACAGGACTCGTCGGGCATGATCGGCATATGGGCGAAACGGAATTCCGGCTGGTCCTGCTCCGGCACGGTGAGACCGAGTGGTCCAAGGCGCGCAAGCACACCGGGCGCACCGATGTGCCGCTCACCCCGCTCGGCCGCGAACAGGCGCGGGCCGCGGCGCGCGTGATCGCCCGGCTGAGCCTGCGCGATCCGCTGGTCCTGACCAGTCCCAAACAGCGTGCCGTGCAGACGGCGGAACTGGCCGGCCTGCCCGATCCCCGCCTCGACGACGATCTGGTGGAGTGGGACTACGGCGACTTCGAGGGCCTGACCACCACACAGATCCAGCAGAACGTGCCGGACTGGACGATCTTCACCCATCCGGCCCCGGGCGGCGAGACCGCCGATCAGGTGCGGGACCGCGCCGATCGGGTACTCGCCTCGGTGCTGCCCGCCCTAGACGAACGCGATGTCGTCCTCGTGGGCCACGGCCACTTCTCCCGCGCGCTGATCGCCCGCTGGGCCGAATTCCCGGTGCGCGAGGGCCGCCGCTTCTTCCTGTCCACCGGCGCGATCAGCGTGCTCGGCTACGAGCATCAGGCCCGCACGGTGCTCGCTCACAATCTCGTCCCCGAACTCGACGGAGCCGCTTCATGATTCGCCGCGCCACCCCCGCCGACGTACCCGCACTGGTGGGTCTGGTCTACGACCTCGCCGAATACGAGCGGGAGCTGCAGGAATGCCGGCTGACCGCCGAACAGCTGCACGCCGCGCTGTTCGGTCCCACCCCCGCCGTATTCGCCCATGTGGCACAGCGCGATTCGGACGGCGAGGTGCTCGGCTGCGCGATCTGGTTCCTGAACTACTCGACCTGGACCGGCACCCACGGCATCTTCCTGGAGGATCTCTACGTCAAGCCCGAGGCGCGCGGCCTGGGCCTGGGCAAGGCCCTGCTCGCCGAACTCGCCCGCGAGGCCGTGGCCCGAGGGTACGAGCGCGTCGACTGGTCGGTGCTGGACTGGAACACCCCGTCGATCGACTTCTACAAGGCCCTGGGCGCCGAGTCGCAGAGCGAGTGGACCGGCTACCGACTCACCGGCGACGCGCTGAAACGCCTCGGCGCGTCCTGAGGCTTCGCTCCCGTACTCCGAAGTGGACAGTTGACCAAAAGCTCGCCCACGGGCCGATCAGGGGGCAATACGAGGCACCGGATTTCGGGGCCCGCGCTCACTCCACCGAGTCGTAGAGGCTGGCCATCCAGCGGGTCGAGGGCGGGGAGAAGATCAGGACGAGGGTGATCAGGGCGGCCAGGCCGACCGGGACGGCCAATTCGGGCCGGTGCGAACTGAACATGTACCACGCGACCGGCAGCAGCAGGATCTGCGTGAGCACCACGATGGCCCGGCCCCAGCGCCGCCCGAAGTACAGGGCGATACCGGCCGCGAGTACCGCGCCCGCCAGGATCGCGAAGTACCCCGCGGTGCCGTACGCCTGGGCCGCGCTCTCACTACCCTTGGTGCCCTGCGCCACCAGCACGATCGCGATGATCACGCCCGTCAGTCCCTCGAGGGCCGCGACCGCCCCGGCGCCGCGCACCGTCGCGGGTGTCTTGTCCTGGTTCGCCACCCGGCCAGCCTAAGTCACCCGAATTCGTCTCCGGCCCGGGCCAGTACGCTGCTCACGTGCGGACCCTGTTGATCGTGAACCCGAACGCCACCTCGACCACACCGGCCACCCGCGATCTGCTCGCCCACGCCCTGGAAAGCCGCACCCAGCTGATCGTCGCGCACACCCAGCACCGCGGGCACGCGGCCGAGCTGGCGCAGTGGGCCGCCACCAACGAGATGGATCTGATCGTCGTACACGGCGGCGACGGCACGGTCAACGAGACGATCAACGGATTCCTGCCGCTGCCGCAGGTCGCCGACGGGCAGGCGTGGATCCCCCGGCTCGGCATCATTCCCGGCGGTTCGGCCAACGTGTTCGCCCGATCGCTGGGCATCACACCCGATCCCGTCGCGGCCACCAACCAGCTGATCGATCTGCTGTCGCTGGACGCGGGCGGGATCTCGACGGGCACCGACCGGCGCATCGGCCTGGCCATCGCCGATGATCGCTGGTTCACCTTCAGCGCCGGCGTCGGGCTCGACGCCGATGTGTGCGAGGCGATCGATAACAGCCGCGCCAACGGCCACTCGGCCACCCCGGCCCGCTATCTGCGCACGACCGTGCGGCAGTTCTTCCGGTCCAAGCGCCGCGAACCGTCACTCACCCTGCACATCCCGGATCACGAACCGGTCACGGATGTGCATTACGCCTTCGTCACCAACACCAGTCCGTGGACCTATCTGGACTCCCGGCCCGTACGCACCAACCCCGGGACCCGATTCGAATCCGGACTCGGAGTGTTTGCCATGCGGACCATGCGGGTACTGCCGACACTGTGGGTCGCTCGTCAGTTGCTGTCCGCGGAGGGAAACCCCAAGGCACGCAGATTGTTTCGCACCGATGATGTACCGTCGGTGCGGATCACGGCCGCCGAGCCGATCGGGTTGCAAATTGACGGCGACTTCATCGGCCGCCGCAGCGTGGTGGAATTCACGGCGGTGCCGGAGGTGCTCGACGTGGTCGCCCCGCGACCGGATTCGGGCCGACACAACTGAAGAAACCTCGCAGTTGTGCTGCGAAAACCCGCGCGAGCGAGTACAAAGGACTCCGCAGGTTCCCATGTAGGGGCCTTACAGCGTGAGCTTCCCCACGGTGCGCCACAAACCTATTGACATCTACGGTGTTCGTGAAAGCATTCACAAGCAACCGTGCGGAAACATTCGAGTCGCACAAGTGAACGGACTACAAACCCGAGGCGCCCTAGCGCGCCCATGCAAAGGAGCAGAGGAATGGACTGGCGCCACAAGGCCATCTGTCGCGACGAGGACCCCGAGCTGTTCTTCCCGGTCGGTAACAGTGGTCCCGCGCTCGCGCAGATTGCCGATGCCAAGCTGGTCTGCGCCCGCTGCCCTGTGACCGCCGAGTGCCTGTCCTGGGCCTTGAAGTCGGGACAGGACGCTGGCGTTTGGGGTGGTATGAGCGAAGACGAGCGTCGGGCGCTGAAGCGTCGTAACGCGCGCACCCGCACCCGCAGTGTCGTCTAGTACGGCACTGGGCGTTACGGCCACGCGATAGTCGCACAGCCCGGTACGTAACGCATTTCCAGCCCGGCACCCGAGGGTGCCGGGCTTCATTGTCTAATCCCCATAACGGGTCTCGGCATGCTTTTGGCCGAGACCTAGCGAGAAGATCTACGCCCCAGTGGAACTCGCAACACCGCGTCGGTTCCGACATCTGCGCCCGGATGCAATCCGATCGAACCGCCCAATTCGGCTGTGACAAGGGTTCTTACGATCTGCAGTCCCAAACGGTCGGAGCCTTCCAAACTGAAACCATCGGGCAATCCCCGGCCGTCGTCACTGATGATCACATCCAGCCAGCGTGCCGAACGTTCGGAACGAATTGTCACGGTGCCGTTTTCGCCCGCATCGAACGCATGCTCGATAGCGTTCTGCACCAATTCGGTGAGCACCATCACCAAAGGCGTTGCCCGCTCGGCGGAGAACACTCCCAGCGATCCCGATCGGCGCACCTTGATACGCGCGGTATGCACGGTCGCGACATCGGCCATGATCGGCAACAGCCGATCGACGACCTCGTCGAGATCGACCTCCTCGTCCACCGACATCGACAGCATCTCGTGCACCGAGGCGATCGAGGTGACCCTGCGCACCGATTCGGTCAGGGCCAGGCGCGCCTCCTCGTTCTCGGTGCGGCGGGCCTGCAGGCGCAGCAGCGCGGCGACGGTCTGGAGGTTGTTCTTGACCCGATGGTGGATCTCGCGAATGGTCGCATCCTTGGACAGCAGCGCGCGGTCGCGGCGCTTCACCTCGGTGACGTCGCGGACGAGCACTGCGGCGCCGGCCAATTCGCCGTGTGGGCGCAGCACGATGGTCCGCAGCAGCACGGTCGCGCCGCGCGCCTCGACCTCCATGCGCCGCCCCGACTTACCCGCCAGCGCGGCCTGGATATCGCTGACGACCTCCTGCGCGTCGAACGGATCGGTGATCAGCGACCGGGTCGTCTGGGCCAGATCCTGACCGGCCAGATCGCTCTGCAGGCCCATGCGGTGATAGGCCGACAGCGCGTTCGGGCTGGCGTAGACGACAGCGCCCTCGGTATCGATGCGGATGAAGCCGTCCCCGGCGCGCGGGCTGGAATGCGAGCCGGTGCGATCCTCGAGCGTCGGGAAGGTGCCCTCGGAGATCATCTGGCACAGATCGTCGGCACAGGCCATATAGGACTGTTCGAGACCCCCGCGCACCTTCGTCCGCTGCACCTCGGTATCGCGGCCGAGCACCGCGATCACATCCGAGCCCACCCGCACCGGGATCGCCTCGCGGATCGCGTGCATGGGTGTGGGGTGATAGACCCCCGTCGATTCGACATCCGAGTCGATCCGCACGATCTCACCGCTCAGCAGCGCCTCGAAGATCTGGGCGTGCTCCTCCTTGGCGGCCACCGAGCCGACCAGATCCCGGGGATGGACGGTCGCGGCGGTGGTGGGCCGGCTCTGGGCGACACAGACCACATCGGCCCCCTCGGAGACCGGGCCCGCACCCACCCACAGCAGCAGATCCGCGAACGACAGATCCGACAGCAGTTGCCAATCACCCACCATCCGCTGCAGATGATCCACGGCGGCACCCGGCAGGTCGGTATGTTCCGCCAGCAGATCGCTCAAAGTCGACAAGCTCGTCCGCCTCTCCGCGACCTCTGCGCACCAGCAAGTGCCTCGAGATTCACGATGCGGGCCGGCGGTCCACCGGCCACTCCAGTTCTGGGCGTACCCGACGAGTTACCCATGTCCTTACGAAATCAGAGGTTACGCCAGCCGGGGTTACGAGATGACGGCGATCAGATCGCCCTTCTGCAGCACGTCACCGGGCTTGACATTGATCGAGGTGACCGTGCCGCTCAGCTCGGCGAGCACCGGGATCTCCATCTTCATCGACTCGAGCAGCACCAGGGTGTCCCCCTCCTGGATCGGCGCGCCCTCCTGCGCGACGATCTGGAAGACAGTCGACACCATCTCGGCGTGCACTTCTTCAGCCATGACACCCTCTCGATCAATCGGCACTGGTGACGGTACAGCCAATCACACACAGCCGGACGGCACTCGATCAGAAGGGGGATACCGGCCCGTAACCCGGGCCTTCCGTCGCGATCGCCCTCCTCGGTCCGCGGACAGGCGCACATGGAAGAATGACCCCCGATCAGAAGGGAGATAACCATGGGTAAGCGTGGTCGTAAGAAGCGCAGCCGTCGTAAGAACGGTGCCAACCACGGCAAGCGTCCCAACGCTTGAGTGGCAGGCGCTGAGTACAGCGCCTCCGAAAAGCACTGAGCGGCACGCCTTTTCATCGGCGTGCCGCTCTTGCTGTATTACCGGGCCGGGCGCTGGCTAGCCCTCGCGGGTCTCCGTCGTCTCGACGATGGTGACCGCCTTGCGGATCTCCAGCGTCAGGCGCTCGCGCAGGGCGTCGGGGGCGCGATCGCCGCCGCACTTGGTGTGCAGCAGACGCTTGAGCTTCTCCTCCAGGCCGTAGGCGTCGATGCACGGCGAGCAGTGGTCCATGTGATGCTGCAGGCGCTCGCGGGTCGCGGCGTCGCATTCACCGTCGAGTATGAGCCAGACGTCGGCGAGCACCGCCGTGCAGTCCAGTTCCATATCCTTCTCGCCGCTGCTCACTGGGTTACCTCCTGACGCGTGCCCTCGCCCGCTCGGTTCCGATCGAATCCACGTTCGTGCGCCACATCGGCCAGCAGGGTCTTGAGCTGCTTGCGGCCGCGGTGCAGGCGGGACATGACCGTACCGATCGGGGTTCCCATGATGTCGGCGATCTCCTTGTAAGGGAAGCCCTCCACATCGGCGTAGTACACCGCCATCCGGAATTCCTCCGGAAGCGATTGCAGGGCGGCCTTGATGTCGTCGTCGGGCAGCGCCTCGAGCGCCTCCATCTCCGCCGAGCGCAGACCCGTCGAGGTGTGCTCGGCCGTGGCGGCCAGCTGCCAGTCGCTGATCTCGTCGGTCGGATACTGCGCGGGCTGGCGCTGCTTCTTCCGATAGGAGTTGATGTAGGTGTTGGTCAGGATCCGGTACAGCCAGGCGCGCAGATTGGTGCCCTCGCGGAAGGACCGGAAGCCCTGGAACGCCTTGGCGAAGGTCTCCTGCACCAGATCCTCGGCGTCGGCCGGATTGCGGGTCATCCGCAGGGCCGCGCCGTAGAGCTGATCCAGCAGCGGGAGCGCGTCGCGCTCGAACCGCGCCGCCAGTTCGGTCTCGCTCGAGTTGCTGCGGGCCCCCGGTTCGTCGTCCGCGAATTCGTCGATGGCCGGATCATCGGGCTCGCCGATGCCGGCCGCCAAATCGTCGTCGCTCGTCACGCCCATCCCTTCGATCGCCGTAGCTTTCGAATCTACCGCGCGGGAGGTGGGCAGCAGGAATCCGGTGACGGTGGCCACCGGGCGTTCATCGACCAGAACGCTCACCGGCAATCTCCTTCGGGGTCTCACGGGGCGGGATGGGCTGCTGTATATGTATGGCATGCAACATGCCGGGACTTCGCTGTGTTCCCACGCCGCTTAATCTGACCGGCATGGCAGGCGCGTCGACCCCCGCGATCCGAGTGCTGACCCAGGCGAAGGCCGAGCATCGCGTGCATTCCTACACCCACGATCCGCGCAGTGAATCCTTCGGCGCCGAGGCCGTCGCCGCGCTGGCCGAACAGCTGGGCGTGGTGGCCGAGCAGATCTTCAAGACCCTGGTGCTCGAGCTGTCGACCGGTAGCCTCGCGGTCGCCGTGCTGCCGGTGCCGAATACGTTGTCGCTCAAGGCCGCCGCGGCCGCATTCGGCGCACCCAAGGCCGCGATGGCCGAGCGGGCCAAGGCCGAGCGCACCACCGGCTATGTCCTGGGCGGTATCTCGCCATTGGGCCAGAAACGCCTGCTGCCCACCGTGATCGACGCCTCGGCGCTGCGCTGGGACCGGATGCTGTGCAGCGCGGGCCGCCGCGGCCTCGAGATCGAGGTCGCGCCCGTGGATCTGATCCGGCTCACCCGGGCCGTCACCGCCCCGGTGATCCAGGGCTGACCAGGCAGGATCCATCTCACACGAAAAGAACTTGCACGGGCGGGACCGTGCCCCCATACTTGCTGAGTACAACTAGTTGGCATATGCAAACAATTGCTTCGTACAAGCAGTTGATCCGAACAGGGAGGCGAAAGACCCATGGACAGCGACGCGGTGATCGATCGGATCGCCCAGCAGCTGATCCGGCTGACTCGCCTCCGGGAGCGCACCCAGGCGCAGATCGCCGCCAACACCAGCGGTGAGATCGAGATCGCGGCCTACGGCATCATCTTCCGGCTGCTCTGCGACGGCCCGATGCGGTCCGGAACGCTGGCCGAGGCCCTGTTCTCCGACGCCTCCACGATCAGCCGCCAGGTCGCGAGCCTGGTGAAACGGGGGCTGATCGAACGCCGGGCCGATCCCGGCGACGGGCGCGCCAGCGTCCTGGTCGTCACCGAGGCCGGCCGGGAGGTGGCCGCGGAGATCCGCAAGCGCCGCAACGAGACCCTCGATCGGGTGATGGCGGACTGGACCCACGACGAACGCGAGCTGCTCGGGAGTCTGCTGCGCCGATTCGTCGACGACTACGAGGCCGCCCGCCCGGCCATCCTCACTCCCCCGACTTCGAAAACCTCTGCAACGGAGAAAGATCAGTGACGACAGCTATCGAAGAACCCAGATCGGAGGCATCCGGCTTCACCCACCGCCAGATCCTGGTGATCATGAGCGGCCTGATGCTCGGCATGCTGCTGGCCGCGCTCGACCAGACCATCGTGTCGACCGCCATCCGCACCATCGCCGACGATCTGCAGGGCTACTCCCTGCAGGCCTGGGTGACCACCGCCTATCTCATCACCGCGACCCTCGCCACCCCGCTCTACGGCAAGTTGTCGGATATGTACGGGCGCAAGCCGTTCTATCTCGCGGCCATCACGATCTTCGTGGTCGGGTCGCTGGCCTGCTCGTTCGCGCAGTCGATGTACGAGCTGGCCGCCTTCCGCGCGCTGCAGGGCCTGGGCGCGGGCGGCCTGATGTCGCTGGCGCTGACCATCATGGGCGATATCGTCAGCCCTCGCGAACGCGCCCGCTACCAGGGCTACTTCCTGGCCGTGTTCGGCACCTCCAGCGTGGTCGGCCCGGTGCTGGGCGGCCTGCTCGCCGGTCAGGACCACCTGCTGGGCGTCACCGGCTGGCGCTGGGTGTTCCTGGTGAACGTGCCGGTCGGCATGCTCGCGCTGGCCGTGGTGACCAAGGTGCTGCGCCTGCCGAAGCGGCCGCATCCGGGCGTGCGCATCGACTGGTGGGGCGTGCTCATGCTGGCCGTCGGCATCGTGCCGCTGCTGGTCGTGGCCGAACAGGGCCGCGAATGGGGTTGGGGCAGTGCGAATTCCATCCTCTGCTACGTGATCGGCGTGGCGGGCGTGCTCGGCTTCATCGCGGTCGAGGCCAAACTCGGCGATGTGGCGCTGATCCCGCTGCGGATGTTCAAGAACTCGACCTTCGCACTGGGCGTGGTCATCTCGTTCGTGGTCGGCGCGGCCATGTTCGGCGGCATCAGCCTGATCCCGCAGTATCTGCAGGTGGTGCGTGGCTCGAGCCCGACCGTCGCGGGTCTGCAGATGCTCCCGATGGTGATGGGCCTGATGACCGGCTCGATCATCGCGGGCCAGACCATCTCGCGCACCGGCCGCTACCGGGTGTTCCCGCTGATCGGTGCGGCGCTGCTGACGCTGGGCCTGTTCCTGCTGCATTTCGTGACCGCCGACAGCCACCTGTGGCTGGTGATGATCTTCATGGCGATCACCGGCCTGGGCCTGGGCAATCTGATGCAGCCGCTGACCCTGGCGCTGCAGAATGCGTTGCCGCCCAAGGATATGGGCGTGTCCACCGCGGCCGCGACCTTCTTCCGGCAGATCGGCGGCACCCTGGGTGTGGCGGTGTTCCTGTCCATCCTGTTCGCACAGCTGGCCCCGAACATCGGTACCCAGCTGCAGTCGGCCGCGACACAGCCCGCCTTCCAGCAGGCCGTGGCCGAGGGCGTGCACAGCCCGAACCCGGCCGATGCGGCGCTGTCGAAGGGCCTTGCCGCGCATGATGTTTCGGCGGCGGGCGGCGTGCTCAACGACAGCTCGGTGATCCAGGAGCTGAATCCGACGCTGGCCCGGCCGTTCAAGGTGGGCTTCGCCGATTCGATGTCGACGGTATTCCTGTCGGTGACCGGCATCGCGGCGGTGGCGCTGCTGCTGGTGTTGTTCTGGAAGGAGGTGCCGCTGCGCACCTCGGGCGGCATCCAGGCCGGTGCCGAGGCGACCGAGAAGAAGGTCGCTACGGCACAGCCGGTCTGAATTCCCCGAAGGCGGCCCCACAACGGCGTGGGGCCGCCTTCGGCATGTTCCCCGCATCTCCCCTCTCTGTTCCCCGCATCTCCCCTCTCGCTGTTCCCTGCATCTCCCCTCTCTGTTCCCCGCATGCTCTTCGCGGGGACACGCACGCTCACAGGCGTAAAACGCGCAAATCACCCAAAACGGCCTTACGGATATGCCTTACTTATCGGGCCAGATTCGTTCGACCCGAGGATGTGATGCGATATGTCTGACCGACACCGATTCCGCACCATGATCGTCGCCGTGTCGGGCGGCGCCCTACTCGTCCTGGGGTCCGGTGCAGCCGCCGCGGATTCCAACTACCCCATGGGTGGCGGCGGGCCGGACCGGGCGGCCCAGGAGCCGGGTAAGCAGGCGGAGCGGGCGGAGAAGTTCGGCGGCGGCCTGAGCACCAAACTCGTCGATCTCGGCGGGAGCGTCCTGAAATGCGGGCTCAGCGTGGCGGTCTCGACGGTGAAATGCGATATGTGACAACGGTTTACGACAACCGTAGCGACGGGCCGGTCAGATCAGGGTGATCTGACCGGCCCGTTCGTCGTTCGCGGCCGAGGCGTCGGCCAGTAGTTCGGGGCCGTTGTTGCGGACGCTGTTCACCAGCGGCGACACCGGGCGCACGACGATATCCGAAATCCATTCCACCGGAGGCGTTTCCAGCAGCTCCAGCGGGGCCGGACGGTCCGGATCCAGCCAGGCGTCCCAGTGCTCGCGCGGCATCGGCAGCGGCATCCGGTCGTGAATCGCGGTCAGGTCGCCGATCGCATCGGTGGTGAGGATCGTGCACGACAGCAGGGGCCGCATCTCGGGCTGCTCCCGATCGCGCCAGCTCGACCACAGTCCGGCCATGTACAGCCGGGATCCGTCGGCATGGGACATGAAGTACGGCTGCTTGATCGCCTTCCCCTTCTCGGTCTGGCCCTCGACCAGCCACTCGTACCAGCCGTCCATCGGAATCAGGCAGCGGCGCTTCTTCACCGCGTCCCGGAACGAGGCCGTGGTGGCGGCCTTGTCGGCGCGGGCGTTGAACAGCGGTTTGCCCTTGACCGGCACGCCCGGCTCGGCGGCCTTGGTCCACACCGGGATCAGACCCCACCGCATGCGCCGCACACGCAGCCGCGGATCGTCGTCGGGATGGTCGCGGTCGTGCCGTTCGACCACCGTGAGTACCTGATTGGTCGGCGCCACGTTGTAGTTGGGACCAGACTCGGGCCGGTCGCTCGACTCGGTCTCGTCGAGGGCATCGAGCTCGGCGGCCAGCCGGGCCGGATTCGCCGTGGTCGCATATCTGCCACACATGGTCCCCATGCTGCCACCGGGGACTGACATGTCGTTGTCCGAAACGACGGAAAGATGGCCGGAAATCCAACTGAAGGCAGTTGACTTCACATCTATGGTGTGAGAACTTCGAGCCATAACTGTCTCATTAGGGGTCGCCGAGAAATGTCTACCACCGAGTCCACCGCCGTCACCCGCGAGACCATGCTGACCTCGGTCAACCCGGCCACGGGCGAGACCATCGCCAGTCATCCGATCGCCGACGACCAGGCGGTGAGCGCCGCGGTCGCCAAGGCCCGCGACGCGGCCGCGGTCTGGGGTCGGCTGAGTTTCGCCGAGCGCAAGCGGCATCTGCTGCGCTGGGGCAGCCGGATCGTCGCCCGCTCCGAGGAGTTCTGCGAGCTCATCCACACCGAGAACGGCAAGCCGCGCGACGATGCCTTCCTCGAACTGATGCTGGCCCTCGAACACATCAAATGGGCGGCCAACAACGCCGAGAAGGTGCTCAAGCCCCAGCGGGTCTCCCCCGGCGCGCTGATGGCCAACTTCGCCGCCTATATCGAGCAGCGCCCGATGGGCGTCGTCGGCGTGATCGGCCCATGGAACTATCCGGTCTACACCCCCAACGGTTCGATCGCCTACGCGCTGGCCGCGGGCAATGCGGTGGTGTTCAAGCCGAGCGAATTCTCCACCGGCATCGGCAACTTCCTGGCGCAGCTGTTCACCGAGGCGAATCCCGAACTGCCCCAAGGCGTTTTCGCCACGATCAACGGCCACGGCGCGACCGGCGCGGCACTGGTCCGCTCCGGCGTCGACAAGCTCGCCTTCACCGGCTCCACCGCCACCGGCA
The DNA here is from genome assembly GCF_044454005.1 of Nocardia sp. NPDC051570. Lineage (NCBI taxonomy): Bacteria > Bacillati > Actinomycetota > Actinomycetes > Mycobacteriales > Nocardiaceae > Nocardia > Nocardia sp. NPDC051570. Next base: position 288,604 of record NZ_JBITDI010000004.1, read on the forward strand.
AGAAGATCATGGCCGCCGCGGCCGATTCGCTGACACCGGTGCTGCTCGAATGCGGTGGTAAGGACGCGGTGATCGTGGCCGCCGATGCCGATATCAAGGCCGCCGCCGATGCGGTCGCCTACGGCGCGACCATGAACAGCGGTCAGACCTGCGCCGGTGTGGAGCGGGTATACGTCGACAAGTCGATCCGCGACGAATTCATCGCCGAGGTCAAGCGCATCCTCACCGATATCCGCCCCGGCTCCGACGCCAAGGCCTCCTACGGCCCGATGACCATGCCGAGTCAGATCGATATCGTGCGCCGCCATATCGAGGACGCGCTGGCCAAGGGCGGCACGGCGGTCCTGGGCGGTCCGGAATCGGTGAAGGCGCCCTATATCGAACCGGTCGTGGTCGTGGACGCGGACGAGAGTTCGGAGGCGGTCCGCGAGGAGACCTTCGGCCCGACGGTGACCATCCGCACGGTCGACGGCATCGATGAGGCGGTCGAGCTGGCCAATCACAACAGGTACGCGCTCGGATCGACGGTGTACTCGCGCAAGCGGGGGCTCGAGATCGCGCGTCGACTGCGGGCCGGGGCGACCTCGGTGAACTCGGTGCTCGGCTTCGCGGCGATCTCGGCGCTGCCGTTCGGTGGTGTCGGGGATTCGGGGATCGGACGGATTCACGGGGCTCCGGGGCTGTTGGAGTTCTCCAGTCCGCATTCGATTGCCGTGCAGCGGTTCGCGATTCCGGGGATGGCGTTGCTCAGTTATGCCCGCACCGAGCGGACCATGAATCTGCTCCGCAAGGTGGTGCCGTTGATTCACGGTCGGCACAAGTAGTTTCGGTGTCCGGTGCGGCCACTAGTAAACCTGCTGGTCGCACCGGGTTTCAACTACTATGGCTGGCATGTCCGCCCCACAGATCAAGCGGCCCGACCTCCCGGAGTACATGACCTGGGAGGAACTGGAGCGACTGCCCGAAGAGATCGCGGAGCAGATCGAGCTGTGGAACGGGCGGGTGGTGTGGGTACGGCGAGGTCCTGCCGAGCACCAGAGATTCATCCGACGGCTTACGAACGAGTTCGAGCTCTCTTCGCGTAAGGACATGTCGACCCAGACCGAGCATTGCTGGGACGTCGAGCTGGAATGCAATGTCTTCTTGGGCGCGACAGGCAAATCCGACTTCGTCACGCCCGATTTTCTGGTGTACCACTGCCTGTCCGGTCCCTATCAGGACATCCGAGCCGCCAATGTGGTCCTGGTTGGCGAGGTGTTGTCACCGTCCAACACCCAAACCGACATGGATGCGAAGAAGGCTCGGTACGCCGACGCGGGAATTCCCTGGTACTGGGAGGTCCGGCTGGCGCACGACGAGAGTGCGATCGACACTGTTCGCGCATTCGGACTGCAGACCGGATATACGCATCTTCCCGACGACGTTCGGCCCCTGCATCCCGACGAGTACCGAGTGGTCGGCGAGTGGACCCGCGCCGACACCGACGGCATCCACTTCGACCACCCGTTCCCGATCTCCATCCCCTGGTCGGACCTCGAATTCTGAGTCGAATACAGCACAACTTCGCCACCACCCGGCTGCGACAACCCGTCATAGGCGAAGATGGGTTGGTGAGTTTCTGGCCCGCGCCCCATACCGACCAGCCCGTGCATGCGACCGTGACGCTGCCCGGGTCGAAATCCATCACCAATCGGGCGCTGATCCTGGCCGCGCTCGCCGATCGCCCCTCGACCCTCACCGGCGCGCTGCGCAGTCGCGATACCGATCTGATGATCGCGGCACTGCGCACCATGGGTACCGGAATCGCCGGTGACGCAGACACTCTCACGGTCACCCCGGCCGCGACGCTGGGCAGTGCGACCGTCGACTGCGGCCTGGCCGGGACGATCATGCGATTCCTGCCCTCGGTCGCGACGCTCGCGCACGGCGATATCGCCTTCTTCGGTGACGAACAGGCCCGGCTGCGCCCGCTGCACATCATCCTCGACGCGCTGCGCAGCCTCGGCGTCGAGATCGACGGCAATTCGCTGCCGTTCGTCGTCCACGGCACCGGCTCGCTGCGCGGCGGATCGGTCACCATCGACGCCTCCGGCTCCTCGCAGTTCGTCTCCGGGCTGCTGCTGTCGGCGGCCCGCTTCGACCAGGGCGTGACCGTCCATCATCAGGGCGGCCAGCTGCCGTCGATGCCGCATATCGAGATGACCGTGCAGATGCTGCGGCAGGCCGGTGTCCGGGTCGAGGCGCCCGAGGATCCGCGTGCGGCGCAGGTGTGGACGGTCGAGTCCGGCCCGATCCACGCGGTCGACTGGGAGATCGAGCCGGATCTGTCGAACGCCACGCCATTCCTGGCCGCGGCCGCGGTCACCGGCGGCGAGGTGGTCATCCCGCATTGGCCGCAGCTCACCACCCAGCCGGGCGATGTGATCCGGGAGATCCTGGTGCGCATGGGCGCCGAGGCCCGCCGCTTCGACGGCAAGCTGACCGTGCGCGGCCCGGAACGCCTGGCGGGCATCGATATCGATCTGCACGATGTCGGCGAGCTCACCCCGACCGTCGCGGCCCTGGCGGCCCTGGCCGATTCCCCGTCGCGCCTGCGCGGTATCGCGCATCTGCGCGGCCACGAGACCGATCGGCTGGCGGCGCTGTCCACCGAGATCAACCGGCTCGGCGGCAAGGTCACCGAGACCGAGGACGGGCTGCACATCGTCCCGACCCCGCTGCGGGGCGGCGACTGGCACTCCTACGCCGACCACCGGATGGCCACCGCAGGGGCGATTCTGGGTCTGCGGGTACCCGGCGTGCGGATCGAGGATATCGGCACCACCGCCAAGACCCTGCCGAATTTCGTTTCCCTGTGGGAGACAATGCTTTCCGGTGAAGGAGCGGCGCACTGAGGCGGCGCGAATACGACGAGTCCGATGTCCGGGTGCGCCCGGGCAGGAGTTCGCGGCCCCGCACCAAGACCCGCCCCGAACATCGGGATGCGGTGAGCGCCATGGTCATCGCGGTGGACCGGGGTCGCTGGAGCTGTGTGCTCGAGAGCGATCCGGAGCGGCCGATCGTGGCCATGCGGGCGCGCGAACTGGGCCGGACTCCGATCGTGGTGGGCGATCAGGTGGGCGTGGTCGGCGATCTGTCCGGCACACCCGACACCCTCGCGCGCATCGTGCGGGTGGACGAGCGGCGAACAGTGTTGCGGCGCACCGCCGATGACACCGATCCGTTCGAACGTGTGGTGGTCGCCAACGCCGAGCAGTTGTTCATCGTGGTCGCGCTGGCCGATCCGCCGCCGCGCACCGGCTTCGTCGAGCGCGCCATGGCGGCCGCGTATGCCGGTGGGCTGCAACCGATTCTGTGCCTGACCAAAGACGATCTGGATCCGGAGTCCGGATTCGCCACGGAATTCCGCGATCTCGACCTCACCATCGTGCACGGCGGGCGCGAGGATCCCCTGGATCTCATCCTCGATCTGCTTCGGGACAAGCTCACCTGCCTGCTCGGCCACTCCGGCGTCGGCAAGTCCACGCTGGTGAACCGCCTTGTCCCCGAGGCGCATCGGGCGGTCGGCGACGTATCGGGCGTCGGCAAGGGCCGGCATACGTCCACCCAGTCGATCGCGCTGCCGCTGTCCGGCGGCGGCTGGGTCATCGATACCCCCGGCATCCGCTCGTTCGGCCTGGCTCACATCACCCCCGACGATGTCATCCAGGCCTTCGCCGATCTGGCCGACGCCATCGAGGACTGCCCCCGCGGCTGCACCCACCTGGGCCCGCCCGCCGATCCGGAATGCGCCCTGGACCAGCTGCCCGGCAAGGAGCGCCGCGTGGCCGCGATCCGTACCCTGCTGGTCGCGCTGAAATCCAACGACCCCTGGGTGATCGGGTCCTCCGGTAGCCAGTAACGGTCAGTGGCCGTCGGGCCGATGCGGCGCGAACGGCCACTCCTCGAATCGGGTGCAGCGCCCGTCGGCGCCGAAGCGGAGGATCCACAGATCGCGCCACCGGCTCGGATCGTCGGCCGGATACTCCACGGCAATCCTGGCCACGGCCGTATCACCCTCCACCGCAACGATTTCGAAGGTCAGCGTGAACGGCTCGTTCGGCCCGGCCCGGCGGTCCTCCCAGAACCGCGCCAGCGCCGCCGAACCGCGCACCGGTTCCGCCCATGGCGAGGGCAGATACTCGATGTCCTCGGCGAACAGCCCGCGCAGCCGCGCGGTACCCGGCGACCGCCACGCCAGCTCGTATTCCTGCACCCACGCCCGCACCACCGCCCGCTCCATCCGAGAATCCTAGGCGAAGAGACCGAACAGTATTGCCGCATCACCGAAATCAGGCAACAACCGGCAACAGCGCAACGGTTCCGCCCGATCGGGACGACACCGCACACTACGGATAGCCCCGCTGCCGGACCGGTGTCCTTGCCCCTCATCGACTTCTCCGGCAGCGGGTGCGTACCAATGCGACGACCGTCTCGGTCGAACAGATCAGTGGGTGTCGGCCTGTAGGACGCGCTCGTTGATTCGGCGTCGAAACGCATCGGTGTCAATGGGTTCCACCGCCGCGCCCCATCACGACCTCGACCGAATCTTCGCCCTGCACGAAAACGGCCGGCGGTGAAATCGCTACTCGGTCTCCTTGGGATGCGCGGTGCCGGCCTTGACCACCCACACGATCCGCTTGTCCGGATCGGGGCAGTACCAGATTCGGCCTCCCGCAGTCACTTCGTACTGCCACTGTTCCAGCGCTTACCGCCGATCGCGCGCATCGCGAAGATATCCCGAAGACGATGCTGCCGGGCTGGGTTCTCTGGACTCATCGGTCGCTCGGTCAACATGATCCACGCCTCCCAAGTGCCGGAGGGCGCCGCGCCGCACAGATCCTCCCACCCTTTCGCGGCTTCGGTCGTCGCGAATCGAGCCACCCACCCGCCGGGCCTCGTCGGCGGGGCGACGCGATCCCCCTCTTCGCCGACATCGATCACTCGCCCATCGGCGGAGGGACGGGGCCGAAATCGCCATCGATCGGTTCCGCCAGAGCCCGCGTCAGTTCGGGGTCGGCGTATACCAGTGCGGTGCTGCGCCATTCTCGAATGGCCTGAGCCAGCACGGACCACTCACCGAGCTCGGCGGACGCCTGGAAAGCCCGGGCAAAGTCGTGGACGAATTGCGCACGCGCCTGCTCAGGAAGCACATCGGCCCAAGGGAACTCCTCGATCAGCCACTGCGCAGCGCGCTCGGGCTGCAGGTGAACCAGCACATTGCGCAGCGCCCGCGCCGCGGCCACCGAACCCTCGGACTGCGATTGCTCCCGGTCTTCCCGGATCAGCAGCAGCGGGACACCGTCTCGCCGACGGACGCGGACAGTACCCTCGTCGGCCAATCGTGCGATCTGTTTCGGGTCGCGCTGCAGGTCACTCCACTGCACCTCGGTAACCATGCCTCAATTCTGAACTTTTTCAGAATTCCTGGCAAGCCCATCCACGACAAAGGCCCTCCCACTGCGGGAGTGGGAGGGCCTCGGTCTCGAGATCAGTGGCGGCGCTTGGTCTTCGGGGGCTTGGCGTGTTTGCCCTCGGAGCGGGCGGCCTCGCGGCGTTCGCGGCGGGTGAGGCCGTCGGTGGGCTGGTCGTCGCCGTATTCCTCGACGTCGCTGTGGCGGGCCACGTGGCCGCCCTCGTCTGGGCCCGAGTAGGTCAATCCGCCGACGTCGGTGCGGTCGCTGATGCCCTTGGCGCGCAGGGCCGCGGGGGCCGCGGGCTCGTCGACGGGGAGGGCGGGGCCGCCGGCCATGGCGCCGACCGGCGAGCGCAGGCCCGGGTCGACCGCCACGCCTTGCGGCTGCGGCTGTTGCACCTCGACCTGCAGGTTGAACAGGAAGCCGACCGACTCCTCCTTCAGGCCCTCGAGCATGGCCGCGAACATGTCGAAGCCCTCGCGCTGGTACTCGACCAGCGGATCGCGCTGCGCCATGGCGCGCAGGCCGATGCCCTCCTTGAGGTAGTCCATCTCGTAGAGGTGCTCGCGCCACTTGCGGTCCAGCACCGACAGCAGCACCTGGCGCTCCAGGTTGCGCATGCTGCCCTCGCCGGCCAGATCGTCGATCTCCTTCTCACGGCGCGCATAGGCGTCGTGGGCGTCCTCGAGTACCGCCTCGAGCAGCTCCTCGCGGGTCAGCTCGCCGATCTCACCGGAGGAGTTCTCGCCGGTCAGATCGCGGTGATCGATACCGCTGGGGTACAACGTCTTCAGCGCGGTCCACAGCTTCTCCAGATCCCAGTCCTCGACATAGCCCTCGGCGGTCGCGCCGTTGACGTAGGCCGTGATCACATCGGTGATCATGTTCTGGACCTGGCCCTCCATATCCTCGCCGGCCAGGATGCGCTGGCGCTCGGCGTAGATCACGGTGCGCTGCTGGTTCATCACCTCGTCGTATTTCAGAACGTTCTTGCGGATCTCGAAGTTCTGCTGCTCGACTTGGGTCTGGGCGCTCTTGATGGCACGCGAGACCATCTTCGCCTCGATCGGCACATCGTCGGGCAGGTTGAGCCGGGTCATGATCGACTCGAGCGCCGCGCCGTTGAACCGCCGCATGAGCTCATCGCCCAGCGACAGGTAGAACCGCGATTCGCCCGGATCGCCCTGACGGCCGGAACGACCGCGCAGCTGATTGTCGATACGCCGCGACTCATGCCGCTCGGTGCCGAGCACATAGAGGCCACCGACCTCGCGCACCCGCTCGCCGTCCTCCTCGACCTGCTGCTTGACCTGCTCCAGGGTCGGCAACCAGTGCGCCTGGTACTCATCCGGCGTCTCGACCGGATCCAGACCCTCGCGACGCAACAGCAGGTCGGCGATGATGTCGGGATTACCGCCGAGCACGATATCGGTACCACGGCCGGCCATATTCGTCGCGACGGTCACCGCGCCCGGCCGACCGGCCTCGGCGATGATCTGCGCCTCCTGCTCGTGGAACTTGGCATTGAGCACGTTGTGCGGAATGCCGCGCTTGGTCAGCAGTTTCGACAGATACTCCGACCGCTCCACCGAGGTGGTGCCGACCAGCACCGGCTGGCCCTTCTCATGCCGCTCGGTGATGTCGTCGGCGACCGCGTTGAACTTGGCCTCTTCGGTCTTGTAGATCAGATCGGCCTGATCCTTGCGGACCATCGCCCGGTTGGTCGGGATCGGCACCACGCCGAGGCCGTAGATCGAATGCAGCTCGGCCGCTTCGGTTTCGGCGGTACCGGTCATGCCGGAGAGCTTGTCGTAGAGGCGGAAGTAATTCTGCAGCGTGATGGTGGCCAGCGTCTGGTTCTCCGGCTGGATCTCCACGCCTTCCTTGGCCTCGATCGCCTGGTGCATGCCCTCGTTGTAGCGGCGCCCCACCAGGATTCGGCCGGTGAACTCGTCGACGATGATGACCTCACCGTTGCGGACGATGTAGTCCTTGTCGCGGTTGTAGAGTTCCTTGGCCTTGACCGCGTTGTTCAGATAGCTGACCAGCGGCGAGTTCGCGGCCTCGTAGAGGTTGTCGATGCCGAGCTGATCCTCGACGAATTCGACGCCCGCCTCGTGCACGCCGATCGTGCGCTTCTTGATATCGACCTCGTAGTGCAGGTCCTTCTTCAACAGCGGGACGATGCGGGCGAATTCGGCGTACCACTTCGACGACGCGTCGGCCGGGCCCGAGATGATCAGCGGGGTGCGGGCCTCGTCGATGAGGATCGAGTCCACCTCGTCGACCACGGCGAAGTTATGCCCGCGCTGGACCAGATCGTCCAGCGAGTGGGTCATGTTGTCGCGCAGGTAGTCGAAGCCGAACTCGTTGTTGGTGCCGTAGGTGATGTCGGCGCCGTAGGCGGTGCGGCGTTCGGCCGGGCTCATGCCGCCCAGGATCACCCCGACCTCGAGGCCGAGGAAGCGGTGCACACGGCCCATCCACTCCGCGTCGCGCTTGGCCAGATAGTCGTTGACGGTGACGACGTGCACGCCGTCGCCGGACAGCGCGTTGAGGTAGGCCGGGAGGACACAGGTGAGGGTCTTACCTTCACCAGTCTTCATCTCCGACACATTGCCGATGTGCAGCGCGGCGGCGCCCATGAGCTGCACCTTGTAGGGCTTCTGACCGAGCACGCGCCAAGACGCCTCGCGGGCGACCGCGAACGCCTCGAGCAGCAGCTCGTCCAGCGACTCGCCGTCCTGATAGCGCTGCTTGAATTCGTCGGTCTTACCGCGCAGCTCGACATCGGTGAGATCGGCGAATTCCTGCTCGAGATCGATGACCTCATCGGCCAGCCGCCCGAGCCGCTTGACGACGCGACCCTCACCAAAACGTAGCAACCTCGTCAGTGTCAGCGCAGGCACGAGTCTCGTCAGTCCTCTGGTCGGTGTTGTTCGTCTCGGTACCCCACCACAGGGTAGGAACCCCAAGCAGGGCTGGCTGTAGCAGCATCGCCCATGGTAATGCGGGATCCATCCTAGGCGTCGGGCGCGCACCGCACGCGAGCCATGGGCGCGATATTCGCGCCGGTCATCGCAATCTAAGGGCCATCAGCCGCCATTCTCCACGCCGACGGGCCACGCGGGCCGCGATCGCGAACCGGCGCGAGCCGCGTTCATATCCGGCGACCACCTCGGCCACACCCGGTGCGATCGGCTCCGCCCGCACCGTGACCAGCACGGCCGCGCCCAGGCGGCGCTCGGCCGCGGCGGTGCGGACCAGGGTCTCGATCGTGGCCGCGACGGTGGGTTCCACGAGCCGGGTGAGCTGGGCGGCCGATCGTCGGCCGTCCACCGCCTCGAGCACCAGCCGCAGCGACCGCTCGGCGAATCGTATTGCCCCCGAAGAGATTTCATCCCGTCCGGCGTAGGATGGGGAACGCCCGTCGTGCGGTGACCGGCGGTGCGTGCCCCGCAGGCGGTGTGCACCGGCGCGCGTGGGCATGCGCTGGTGACAGGGCAGCGGCGCCCGGCGCGCGGGCCCCCGCGATCGCCCCGAGTCATCCGACCGGTCGGCATTCTCCAGCGGTGGTTCGGCATTCGGCGCAGGCGATAACATGATTTCCCCCTATTCGTCGGCCCCCCTGGACACGAATCGCACCAGCATCGCACGGAAGACGCTGCAGGTGAAGGTTTTCCACCGGTATCGCGAAATGCGCCACACGGCCACCGCACGGTCGTTTGTGTGACCGCACAATGGATCGGGGTACCGGAAGGAGCACCGACAAGCGTGATCACGAGACTGACGCCGCAGGATGCGTCGTTCTACCGGCTCGAATCGAGCAGTAATCCGATGCATATCGGCTCCCTCGCGATCGTGCGCGATCCCGGCTCCGCCGGGACCGATGAGGGCAGGTCGGGATACGGGACCGACGAGGGCAGGTCGGGATACGGGACCGACGAGGGTGGATTCGACGGTGCGGCCGTTGGGGACAGGCTGGGATACGACCGCCTGGTCGAACTCGTCGAGGACCGTCTGCCGCTGGTACCGCGCTATCGCCGCAAGGTGCGCGAGATCCCGTTCGCCCTGGGACGTCCGGTCTGGGTGGAGGACAGCCAGTTCGACATCAGCTATCACGTGCGTCGCTCGGCGCTGCCCGGTCCGGGTTCCGACGAACAGCTCTACGACCTGGTCGCCAGGCTGGCCTCGCGCCCGCTCGACCACACCCGGCCGCTCTGGGAGATGTATCTGATCGAGGGGTTGGCCGGCGGACGGCGGGCGATCTTCACCAAAACCCACAGCGCGCTGGTCGACGGCAGCACCGCATTGGAGATCGGCCACGTCATCCTCGACACCAGTCCCTCGCCGCGCGAGCTCGCCGCGGACGCCTGGACCGCGCGCCGCGAACCGAGCGAGGTGCAGCTGCTGGCCATGGCCGCGGTGGAATTGGCGGGTCAGCCGCGCCAGGCGCTGGAGGTGTTGCGCGAGGCCGGCGCGAATTCGTTCGTCGGTGTCACCGGCCGGGCCGTGGAACGGGCGGTCGCGCTGGTGCGCACCGTGGCGACCGGCGCGCGGGACAGCCCCTTCCACACCCGGACCTCCCGCAATCGCCGCTTCGATGTGGTCCGCACCGATCTCGAGGACTACCGCACGATTCGCAAACGCTTCGACTGCTCGATCAACGACGTGATCCTGGCCGTGGTGACCGGCGCGCTACGCAACTTCCTGCAGTCGCGCGGGGAGATCCTCACCGAGTCGGCGGTGCTGCGCGCGGTGGTGCCCATGTCGGTCTACGTCGAGGGGCCGCACGGTGATCAGCTGAAACCGGCCAGCGAGGTCTCCTCGTTCCTCATCGATCTGCCGGTGGGCGAGCCGAATCCGGTGATGCGGCTGTCGCATATCCGGCACGCCACCGAGGCGCACTCGCGGCATCGGCACAGCGTGCGCGCCCGCACCCTGGTGCATATGGCCGGCTTCGCTCCGGCGAGCCTGCATGCGATGAGCGTGCGGGCGGCGAGTACCTTCGCAGAACACACGTTCAATCTGGTGATCACCAATGCGCCGGGTCCGCAGCAGCCGATGTATATCGGCGGCGCGCGGATGCTGGAGATGTATCCGGTGTCGCCACTGCTGCGCAACCAGGCCTCGAGTATCGGAATCACGTCCTACGACGGAAACGTGTTCTACGGTCTCAATGCCGATCGCGATGCGATGGCCGATATCGGCGTGCTGTCCGCGGCGGTGCGCGAGTCCATGGAGGAGATGCTCGGTGCCTGCGTCCAGTGAAGGCAAGCTACGGGTCTACATCCCGGCGACCGTTGCCATGCTGCGGGAACTGGTGAACGATCGCGAGATCCGAGCGATCAACGACACGGCGTTCGCGGTCACCCCGGCGCTGCGGGAGGCCTACGCCTCCGGCGATGACGAGGAATTGGCCGAGGTCGCGATGGGTGAGGCCGCCCGCGCATCGCTGCGTCTACTGGCCGATGAGCGCGAGGCGGCCGTGGGCTCCTCGGCGGGCGACCCGGACGACGATGCGGGCTATCACAGTCCGGTCTATCGGCGCGCGGTGATCGCCGCCGATGTCACCGGCGCCACGCTGCGCTCGGACCTCGACGACGCCGTGGTCCGGCTCTCGGCCGCGATCACCTACAACCAGATCGCCTCGGCACATGTCGACCTGGCCGAGGCCGAACCGGCCGTGGCCAAGGCCGTCGACGTGATCGACGCCGCCGACCTGGGCGATCCGGATGCCGAATTCGTGCTCGGCGATGCCGAGGACCACCAATTGGCGTGGTACGCGGCGCAGGAACTCCCATTCCTGCTCGACCTACTCTGAGCCCCTACGTGACCCAGCTCCCATCTTGACCTAACCTACGATGCCGTAACCTTGCTGTCAGGCTTGCGCCGAATCGGCGCGTGATCACAGGAAATGGGCGTCTGCACGAATGGTCTCGAAATCGGTACAGAGTATTCGGGAGTGGCTGGAGGCTCCGGTCGCCGAGGCGAAGATGGCCGGTCGGACTCGCCTCAACGCGCTGCGCGGGGCCGCGGCGCGTATCACCACTCCCCTGCTGCCGGATGACTACCTGCACCTGGTCAACCCGCTGTGGTCGGCGCGTGAACTGCGCGGGCGCATCGTGGATGTGCGCAAGGAGACCGCGGACTCGGTCACGCTGGTGATCAGGCCGGGCTGGGGCTTCGACTTCAAGTTCACCCCCGGCCAGTACATCGGCATCGGCGTGCTCGTCGACGGCCGCTGGCACTGGCGCTCCTATTCGCTGACCAGCCCGCCGGACTGGACCGATCCGGACAGCCGGACCAAGCGCCTGATCTCCATCGCGGTCAAGGCGATGCCGGAGGGCTTCCTGTCCAGCCATCTGGTCAACGGGGTGCCCGAGGGCACGGTCGTCCGATTGGCCGCGCCGCAGGGCGGTTTCGTGCTCCCCGAACCGCCACCCGCGAAGATCCTGTTCATCACCGCGGGCAGCGGCATCACGCCCGTGATGGGCATGCTGCGCACGCTGGCGCGCCGCGATACGGTGCCCGATGTCGTGCACATCCATTCCGCGCGCACACCCGCCGACGTCATGTTCGCGACGGAACTGCGCGCGCTGCACGACCGGCATCCGAGCTTCATCTCACATCCGCATCTGACCGGCGAGCAGGGCAAGTTCGATCTCGCGACGCTGGATGAGCTCTATCCGGACTGGCGTGAGCGGCAGACCTGGGCATGCGGCCCGCTGGCCATGCTCGACGACATCGAAAAGCATTGGACCGCGGCGAATCTGGGCGATCGTCTGCATGTCGAGCGGTTCGAGGTGGAACGGTCCGCGGTCGGCGAGGGCGGCACGGTCACCTTCGCGCGCTCGCAGCGCAGCGCCGCGGTCGACGGCGCGACCAGCCTGCTGCAGGCCGGTGAGGACGCGGGCGTACAGATGCCGTTCGGCTGCCGGATGGGCATCTGCCAGACCTGTGTGGTGACACTCACCGAGGGACACGCACGCGATCTACGCAATGGCATGGAGCATCAGGCCGGAGAAAAGATCCAGACCTGCATCTCCGCCGCCGCGGGCGATTGCGCGCTCGACGTGTGACCAGGCCCGGCGCACGGCCGTAAACACCGTTCGCAGAAATCCGATAGTCTCGGTGGCAACACAGGTGCTCCTCACGACCCAGTCGATGGATGCACTCCTTCGATGAGCGCCGTTCGAGCGCGACGAGGCAGTCGAGTATCGGCGATCCGACCTAGCGAGGCAATCGAACACGTGGCAATCACCGACATCAATGCGTACGCCCACCTGACCGCGTCCGATATCGAGACCCTCGGCGCGGAACTCGACACCATCCGACGGAATGTCGAGCAGTCGCGGGGCGAGCGGGACGCGAAGTACATTCGTCGGACGATTCGCGCCCAGCGCATCCTCGAGGCCGCCGGGCGCGCCACACTGTTCGCGAGCAAGAAACGCTCGGCGTGGCTGCTCGGCACGGCCATGCTGTCGGTCGCGAAGATCATCGAGAACATGGAGCTCGGGCATAACATCAGCCACGGGCAATGGGATTGGATGAACGATCCCGAAATCCACTCCAGCTCCTGGGAGTGGGATATGACCGGAACGTCCGGACAGTGGAAGCGAGCGCACAACTACTCGCACCACACCTATACCAATGTGCTTGGTAAGGACGAGGATCTGGGCTTCGGCATCCTTCGCATGACCCGCGACGAACAGTGGCGACCGCTGCATCTGGTCCAGCCGATCGCCAATCTGATCCTCGCCGCGACCTTCGAATGGGGCATCGCCCTGCACGATCTGTCGGCGGAGAAGGAACAGCTGGATGTGCCGCCGTGGCAGGTGATGTCCGAGCCGAACAAGGCGTTCGCACGCAAGGCGGGGCGGCAGGTCGCCAAGGACTTCGTGATCTACCCGCTGCTCACCGGCCCGGCGTGGAAGCAGACCCTGAAGGCCAATGCCACCGCGAACTTCATTCGCAATCTCTGGGCGTATGCGGTGATCTTCTGCGGCCACTTCCCCGACGGCGCCCAGAAGTTCACCGAGGAGCATTTCGCCGACGAGACCCGCGCCGAGTGGTACCTGCGACAGATGTTGGGCAGCGCCAATTTCCAGGCCGGCCCGGCAATGGCGTTCATGAGCGGCAATCTCTGCTATCAGATCGAACATCATCTGTTCCCGGACATTCCGAGCAATCGGTATCCGCAGATCGCCGAGCAGGTGCGCCAGCTGTGCGACAAGTACGACCTGCCGTATACGACCGGTTCACTCGGCAAGCAATATCTGCTGGCATTCCGTACGATTCACAAGTTGGCACTGCCGGATCGGTTCCTGCAGCGCACCGCTGACGACGCGCCGGAGACATCCTCGGAACGCATGTTCGCCGGACTCACCCGGCCGAGCCTCCCGAGCGCCGATCAGTGGGCCGAAAATCATTGGCCCGGTATCGATCCCGAGACCGGCCATCGGCGCGGACTACGCTCGGCCATGGCCGAGGCCAAGGTCGCGCTGAAGGAGAAGGCGCGCCAGGAGAAAGCGGCGCTGCGCGAGGCCAAGCGGGTCCTGCAGGACAAGGCCCGCGAGGAGCAGCAACTGCTGCGCCGCAGGGCCCTGCGCGAGCGGGCGATCTGGCGGATGCGGCGACGGCGTATCGCTCCGTCCGCGTGACGGGTAGTGTCACATTCACAATGCGACACGGATCACAATCGTGAATCAATCCAGAGTTAACCTACGGAGCCGTAACCTACGGTAGTGTAACCGCATGGCAATCTCGGATGTCAAGGAATACGCCCACCTCACCCCCGAGGATGTGGAGGCAATCGGTGCCGAGCTGGATTCGATCCGGCGCGAGATCGAGGCCTCCCGCGGCGAGCGCGATGCGCGCTACATCCGCAATGTGATCCGGTTACAGCGCGTCCTCGAAATCGGCGGGCGCGGAGTGCTGTTCGCGAGTTTCTTCCCGCCCGCGTGGTTCGCGGGTGTGGCGCTGCTGTCGGCGGCCAAGATCATCGAGAACATGGAGATCGGCCACAACGTCATGCACGGGCAGTGGGACTGGATGAACGATCCGGAGATCCACTCCTCGACGTGGGAATGGGACAACGTGGGTCCCTCCGAGCACTGGAAGATCACCCACAACTACCTGCACCACAAGTACACCAACGTGCTGGGCATGGACGACGACATCGGCTACGGCCTGCTGCGCGTCACCCGCGATCAGCGGTGGTCGCCGTTCTACCTCGGCCAGCCGGTCTACAACCTGCTGCTGCAGATGTTCTTCGAATACGGTGTGGCCGTTCAGCATCTGGAGCTGGGCAAGCTCGCCAAGAAGAAGTGGGCTCCCGACAGCCCCGAGCGCAAGCAGTTCGAGGCGGACCGGCGCCTGGTGCTGACGAAGATCGGTAAGCAGGCCGGCAAGGATTATCTGCTGTTCCCGCTGCTGACGGGCCCCGCGTTCCTGTCCACGCTGACGGCCAACCTCGCCGCCAACGTCATCCGCAACGTGTGGACCAATGCGGTGATCTTCTGCGGCCACTTCCCCGACGGCGCCGAGAAGTTCACCAAGTTCGACGTCGACAACGAGACCAAGGGCGAGTGGTACCTGCGCCAGATGCTGGGCAGCGCCAACATCAGCGGCGGCGCGCTCATGCACTTCATGACCGGCAACCTCTCGCATCAGATCGAGCATCACCTGTTCCCCGATCTGCCGAGCAACCGGTACCTCGGCCTCGCGGTGCGGGTGCGCGAACTCTGCGACAAGTACGACCTGCCCTACACCACCGGTTCCCTGCCGGTGCAGTACGCCAAGTCCTGGCGCACCATCATGAAGCTGTCGCTGCCCAACAAGTACCTGCGCCGCGGTACCGACGACGCCCCGGAAACCAAGTCCGAGCGCGCCTTCGGCGGCACCGCCACCATCGACGCCTCCACCGGCCGCCGCCGCGGCCTGCGCTCGGCCCTGCAAGAGGGCCGCCGCCGCATCACCACCCGCCGCCAGCCGGCCCCCGTCGCCTGACCCAAACCCCCGCACCCCTTACAGCACTTCGCACCCCCTGTGGCCGCCCACACCGGGTGCGAAGCACCAGAAAGGGTGCGGCTCAACCCGAGCGGCCCTTCGCACCACTTCCCGCACTTCGCACCCTCTGTGGACGCCCGCAGGGGGTGCGAAGTGCTGTAGAGGGTGCGGCGATCGGGGTGGGGGTGAGGGTGGGTGGTTGACTGCTGGGGTGCAGGGCGATATCTATGAGGTGATCAGGCGGCGGCGCGATGTGCGGGCCGAGTTCACCGGGGAGCTCGTCGAGGATGCGGTGTTGTTGCGGATTCTGGATGCGGCGCATCGGGCGCCGAGCGTGGGGAATTCGCAGCCGTGGGACTTCGTCGTCGTCCGGGCGCGGGCGACGCTGGAGAAGTTCGCGGCGCATGTGGCCGATAAGCGCATCGAGTTTC
Source organism: Nocardia sp. NPDC051570 (assembly GCF_044454005.1). NCBI lineage: Bacteria > Bacillati > Actinomycetota > Actinomycetes > Mycobacteriales > Nocardiaceae > Nocardia > Nocardia sp. NPDC051570. Next base: position 304,502 of record NZ_JBITDI010000004.1, read on the forward strand.
GCGACGCGCTGCCGCCCGAGCGGGCCCGCACCTTCGCGCCGATCAAGATCGAGGGAATCGCCGAGAGCGGCACCGGCATCGTCGTCACGCACGACGACGGCCGCGGCGGACCACAGATCCTGGGCCGGGCCACGGTTCCCGAAACCGGGCTCTACTCCACCATTCTCGCGATCCAGAACCTCTGGCTGGCCGCCACCGCCGAGGGCATCGGTGTCGGCTGGGTCAGCTTCTACGACGCGCCCTTCCTCACCGATCTGATCGACCTGCCGCCCGGCATCACGCCGGTCGCCTGGCTGTGCGTCGGCCCGGTGCACGAATTCCAGGAGATTCCGGATCTGGAACGGTTCGGCTGGCGGAGCCGCCGGCCGCTCACCGAGGCGATCCACTGGGAGTCCTACCGTCGCTAGCGGTCACCAGCGCAGCACGACACCCACCTCGTGATCCTCGCCGTAATGCTCACCCGTCGGCACGAAACCCAGTGCGGTATAGAACGATTCGGGCGAGCCGGGCCCGTCGCCGTGGCTGGCGTGCAGCTCGTGGATGCCGCGGGTGCGCAGATATTCGACCAGCGACTCGATCACCCGGCGACCGATACCGCGACCCTGATACGGCCCGGCGATCATGAGCCGCCACAGGAACACCCCGGGACAGTCGATCTCCTCGTCCGCCCCGACGTGCAGCATCAGGAAACCGGCCAACTCCCCGTCGGCAGAGATCGCGCGGTACCACGCGCGGTCGGAGAAGTGCGCCTCCGCGATCGATTCCGCGTTGTCCGCCACCATGTTCCGCTGTTCGGCAGACAGCGTCTCGCTCAGCTCGAAGACATCCCAGGCGGTCTCGGCGGTGACGGCACACAGTCGCACCACGGGTAATACGGTCGATTCGGACATGCGCCCTTGGTATCAGCCGGTGCGGCCCGGCACAATCGAATTTCGATCCCACCGCGCCGTCCGCATCAGACCCGTTCGAGCACCGCCGACGCGCCGATCCCGCCCGCGGCGCAGATGCCCAGCAGCGCAGTGCTTTTACCGGACAGGGCCAGCTCGTTGGCCATCGTGGTGACCATGCGAGCACCCGTCGCGCCGAAGGGGTGGCCGAGCGAGACCGAACCGCCGTGGATATTCACGATCGCCGGATCGATCTCACCGACGGCGCTGTCGCGGTCCAGGCGGGTCTTGGCCCAGTCGTCGCTGGCGAGGGCGGCCAGCACCGAAAGGGTCTGGGCGGCGAAGGCCTCGTGGATATCCACGAAATCGACGTCGGCGAGCGACATTCCGGCCTTGCCGAGGGCGCGCGGCATCGAGATCGCCGGGCCGATCAGCACCTGATCGGTCGGGTCGACGCTGACATAGCTCCAGGAGCGGAACGCGGCCAGCGGTTCGAGGCCCAGGGCGCGAGCCTTCTCCTCGCTCATCAACAACACGGCCGAGGCGCCGTCGGTGAGCGGGCTGGCATTGCCCGCGGTGACGGTGCCGTTCTTCGCGAATACCGGCGCTAAGGTCGAGAGCTTCTCGACACTGGTGTTCGCCCGTACGAGCCCGTCGCGGCGCACCGATTTCCCTTCGGGCGTCACGACTTCCAGCACCTCGCGATCGAAGCGCCCGGATTCGATGGCCGCGGCGGCCCGGTGATGTGAGCGCACGGCGAACTCGTCCTGTGCGGCGCGGGTGACACCGTGGATGGCGGCCATCTTCTCCGCCGACTCGCCCATCACCTCGCCCGTGGTGCGCTCGGCGATCTTGGGCCGGCGCGGCACGATATCGGTGAACGGCGCCAGCTGTGCCACGGCCGACAGATAGTCCTTCGGCTTTGGTTTGCCCAGTGCCAGCGGCGCCGCCGCGTGCACCACCTTCTGCGGCAGCTTCACCTCGGCGTTACTGGTCGAATCGCTGCCGCCCGCGATCATCACGTCGTATTCGCCACGCTCGATGGCCGCGGCCGCGGAGGTCACCGCCTGCAGGCCCGATGCGCACGCCCGCGTCACGGTGTACCCCTCGCAGCCCGGATCCAACTTCAGATCCAGCGCGATCTCCCGCGCGATATTCGGCGCGGCACTGGGCAGGATCACCCCGCCCCAGACGATCGCCTGCACCTGATCGGCGGCCAGGCCGGTCCGCTCCAGCAGACCGGCCACGGCCGCATCGGCCAGATCGATCGAATCCATCCGGGTGTAGTCGGTGAACGCCCGCACGAACGGCGTTCGCGCACCCGACACGATCACAGCGCGACGTTTGGCAGCCACGACATGTCCTCTCGCCAAGAACCTGAGGCCACCAACTTACTCCACAGTAAGAAAAAATGCGATACAAGCTGTCACAGATACTCGTAATCATGTGAGCGACAACATTTTTCGCGTGAATCTCGGAGCAATGGGCGACCGGGGCCCACTGGTGCAGCCCCGGTCGGGAAGGAACCCAGCGGCTACGGCCGGGATGGCTGAACCTACCTACGCGAGCCGGATAAGGCCGTAGTCGAAGGCGTGGCGACGATAGACGACCGACGGGCGGTCGCTCTCCTTGTCCTGGAATAGGAAGAAATCGTGGCCGACGAGCTCCATCTGGTAGAGGGCGTCGTCGACGGTCATCGGCGTGGCCGGGTGCACCTTGGTACGCACGATATGTCCGGGACCCGCGTAATCGCCGGGCTCGATGACCTCATCGGCCCGATGATCATGGGCCGGACCGGATCCGTTCGACGCCCCGGTGAACAGGGCGGCATCTATCAGATCCGCGGTGGCCTCGGCCACCGAGAGGGGGGTCTTCTCCCCGTAGTGCACTCGCCGCCGGTCCTTGGTCCGGCGCAGGCGGCTCTCGAGCCGATCGACGGCCAGCTCGAGCGCACCGTAGAAACTGTCGGCGCAGGCCTCCGACCGCGCGACCGGGCCCTTACCCCGGACGGTGATCTCGACCCGCTGACAAGCCTTGCGCTGGCGGCGATTTCGTTCATGGAACAGCTCGACGTCGAACAGATAGATCGACGGGTCGAAGCGTTCGAGTCGGGAGAGTTTCTCCGCGACGTGGATGCGGAAATGTTCGGGAACCTCGACGTTGCGTCCCTTCACCACGACGTCCGCACGAGGCGTCTTGGGCCGGTCCGCTGCAGGCTGCTCTGCTCCGTTGCGTGGGGGAACATCGAACTCAGTGCCGTAACGGGCCGAGGGATCTGCTTCTTTCACTGAAGGTCGTGAAGTCGTCACGCGTACCTCCCGGATCTGGCCACACAATCGATTCATGTGTGGCGGGAATCAGCCGTGCCGAGCTTGGGACCGATGAGTGAAACTCGGCACGAAGTCGTCCGAGGCGCCACCTCCAAACTCTGGGGTTCGGGTGTCAGATCGCTCTACTCGTCACGCTATTACGCCAGCGATCTGTCCGCCAGTGTTCACGCAAATTTCCCCCGATCAGACGACTGAAGTCACCAATACAGCACGGACGGCAATTCCGGCGCTCGCCAGCGCGCGCACCGACTCCCGCGCGGTGGCTCCGGTGGTCAACACGTCGTCGACCAGCACTACCTCGGCATTCGAGGACCTCAGGGCATCGGGTAGCGAATCCGCCGACACCACGATCCGGCCGCGCAGATTGTGTTCCCGAGCACTCGCGCCCAGACCCACCGAATCGCGCACACCGCGCCGCATCCGCAGGATCGGGGCAATCCGGCAATCGTCGAGCCAACTTCCGGCGACCCGCACCGACCTGGTCACCGGATCCCCGCCGCGCCGGCGCGCCGCCGCACCCCGACTCGGCGCGGGCACCAGGACCAACGGCCGTTCTCGATCCCGCAAACCATCCAGCCCCCTCGCCAGCGCCGCACCCAGCGGCACGGCCAGATCGCGACGCCCCTGCTCCTTCGCGGCAACCACGGCGCGCCGCAGCGGACCCCGATATCGCCCCAGCGCCCAGCACGGCACGCCGGGATCGGCCCGCGGACGCGCCCGGATGGGCGGGCCCGCAAGGCTTTCCGCGCAGATGACACACCAGTCCGTCCCGGGCGCCCCGCATCCCCCGCATTGCCGCGGCAGGATCAGATCCAGCAGCATGGGCCCGAGTATGCCCCGGGGCACCGACAGGAACTAGCCGGGCAACACCGGGACCGCATTCGGGCCGAGGTTGTAGACCTCGCGCCAGAAGCGCTCACTGCTCGGCTCGGCGGACTGCAGCTGCATCACCGCGCGCGCGTCGGCCACGTATTGGGTCTCGGGTGTGGCGCTGACGATGCGCACCGGCGGGGTGAGGTTCTGCGGAGTCAGCGGGGTGGGATGGTAGCCGTCGATCTTGACGGTCTCGACCGGGTCGACATTGCCCTCGCGGGCCAGGATCACGGTATCGGTGCTGTACCAGTCGACCGAGACCACCGGCGTGCTGAGCGTGACGGCCACCGGCAGCGGTGAGGTCAGCGCGTATTTGCCGTCCGGGAGCTGCGCGACCACCACCGTGTACACCTTGCCCGCGGCGACCAGGACGGCGCGCGCGCCGGTGCGATCGATCCGCAGATCGGTGATCGGCCCGCGCAGCGGTGTGTCGGCGGGATTGACCGGCGGCACGAACAGCGCCGAGGTGTCGACCTCCTGCCTCGACACAGTGCCGGTGCTCCGATCGTGCACGGCCCGGATAACCTTGTCGCCGTCCTGGACCGTCCATGCCGCGCTGCCGTCGAGCGACCACGACGGCCGGGTGAAGGTGTTGCCCTGGGCGACGGGCACCTGCGCGTTGCCGTCGTAGGTCCCGATCACGAAGGTGCGCGGCGGATCCGGTGCGGACCGGCCGTTGTCGGCGACCGCGGCCACGAACTGCCCGTCCGCCGACAGCGCGACCGACTGCAGGTTGTGGGCGGTGCCGAAGTAGCCGGGCGTCGGGACGATGTCGTTCTTGGCGACGTCGACCTTCACCAGCGATCCGTCCCGCACGGCATGCAGCCCGATCCGGTTCTGCGCGTTGGCCATCGGATTTATCGCGCTCACGTCGGCCGGCGACCAGCCGGACGCGGCATAGCGATCGTCGATCGGCTTACCGTCGCCGAGCAGGACATACGGCCCGAGCACACCGGCGTCCGACAGTGTCAGCACCACCTGGGCCGCGAGCAGCTCCTTACTGTGCTGCTCCAGCGTCGACGCACCGGCGAAGTCGATCTGCACCCCGCCCACGCCGACGCCCACCCCGTCGCTCTGCCCGTTGGCCTTGGTGATTCCCCCGTGCAGGCTCACCGGAGCGGACAGCACATTGCGCACCGCCGGATTCAGCGCCGCCTGCGGCCCCTCGGCGAGCAGGCTCACCAACCGCTGGGTGAGCTGATCCTTGCGCTCGGAGACCCAGCGCAGATCCGGAACCATGGTGGTACCGGCGGTATTCGGGAAGAACAGCGAATAGCACCGATAGGACTTCTCGAAGGCGGTGTTGACCACCACCACACCGGGCTGCAGCTCATCGATGCGCCATTCGCCGCCCACCCGAACCATTTCGATCTTGCCCTCATAGCCGGTGGCCGATGCCGAGGCGGCGCGATAGGAGCCGTCGGTCTCGAGCTCGCCGACCTTGTTGGCGCGGATCTTGTAGGTCGCGGTGTCGCCGGAGCGGGATTCGCGCAGGGTGTCCGGTGATTCGACGATCGTCGTCCCGGCCGTATCGTCCCAGGTGGCCGCCGCGGTCGGCGAGAGGTACTGGCGGGCGGCCTGATGGCGGTTGGTCGGATCCGCGGTCGCCTGCAGGAAATCACGCAGCAACAGATCCGGGTCCCGTCCCTGAATGGGTTGCGGCGGTGCGGAAGACGTCGGCTCGCGGTCGATGGTGCCCAGGGCCTGCGGCGCCGAGTTGTCGGGCAGGTTGGCACATCCGGTCAGGGCCAGCAGCCCGACCAGGACGAGGCAGGCGACGAGACGCGACCGTGGTCTTCCGACCGCGCTCATGACTTCGCGTCCTCGGAATCGCTGAGTACGGAATTCGTGGCGGTGGCGCCGTTTCCGTCCGGCGAATCATCGCGTGGCAGTGGGCGATTCGTTCCGGTCGCCGGATCCGGCACCGCCGCACCACCGTTCGTATCGGGCGAGGGCGCCTCGGTGGGGCCGGATTCGGCGGACCCGTCCGGGTCCGCGGCCTCGGCATCCTCCGGCGGCATGGCGGCCTCGACCACCTGCACCCGGCGCTTCGGCGGCTCCAGTGACAGCGGACTGGCTCCCATCTTGCGGCCGCGCGTCAGCGGCAGCGTGAGCCGGAAGCTCGCGCCGACGCCGAGTTCGCCCCACGCCTCCAGCTTGCCCTCGTGCAGATTGGCATCCTCGACGCTGATCGACAGGCCCAGACCGGTGCCGCCGGACCGCCGCATGCGCGAGGGGTCCGAGCGCCAGAACCTGTTGAACACCAACTTCTCCTCGCCCGGCCGCAGGCCCACGCCCTGATCACGCACCACAATGCCGACCGCGTTGGCGTCCGAGTCGCCGCGCATCCGCAACAACACGGGTTTGCCCTCGCTGTGGTCGATCGCGTTGGCGAGCAGATTGCGCAGCACGCGCTCCACGCGGCGCGGATCGACCTCGGCCACCAACGGCTCCTCGGGCAGATCCACGACGACCTCGACGCCGGACTCCTTGGCCAGATGCCGCACGGTGGACAGCGCGGCCCGCGCGCACATCCGCACGTCCAGCGACTCCACCTGCAGCTCGGCCACTTTCGCGTCGTGGCGGCTGATCTCGAGCAGATCGTTGAGCAGGCTCTCGAACCGATCCAGCTCCGTGACGAGCAGTTCCGAACTGCGCGCCAGCGCCGGATCCAGTTCATCGCTGGAACCGTGGATGAGGTCGGCGGCCATGCGCACGGTCGTCAGCGGCGTGCGCAGTTCATGGCTGACGTCGGAGGTGAAGCGGCGCTGCAGATTTCCGAACTCCTCCAGCTGGGTGATCTGGTTGGACAGACTCTCGGCCATCTCGTTGAACGACATGGCCAGCCGCGCCATATCGTCCTCGCCGCGCACCAGCATCCGCTCCTTGAGGCGGCCGTCGGCGAAGCGCTGCGCGATCCGCGCGGCCGACCGGATCGGCAGCACCACCTGCCGGGTCACCAGCGCGGTGATCGCGGCCAACAGCACCAGCAGCACGATGCCGCCGATCAACATGGTGCCGCGCATCAACTGCAGGCTGCGGTCCTCGTTGTTGAGCGGGAAGATCAGGAACACCTCGAGGGTGGGCACCTCGGCGCTGGGACTGCCGATGATCAGCACCGGGCCGCGATAGCCGTCGGGGTCGGCGATCGTGACGAACTGATAGCTCAGCTGATTCTGCTGCACGAACCGGCGCAGTTCGGCGGGCACGTTCTGGATCGGTCCGGCCGTGATCTCCTGCTGGCCCTCACCGATCATCGACAGCGCGGCATCGTAACTGCCCGCGGTGCCGCCGGATTGGGAGGTGCCCGAGGACAGCGAGCGCAGCGCGTCCTGCAGTCGCACGGTCTGGGTGCTCGAATCGCGCACGCCCGTCAGCTGACTCTCCACCGTATTGCGGGCGCGACCCATCTCCTCCACGGCCGCGTTGATCTTCGCGTCGAGCAGCCGATCGGTGATCTGACTGGTCAACACCACACCCAGGATCGTGATCACGATCAGCGACAGGGTGAGGGTCGACACGACGACGCGCAACTGCAGCGAACGCCGCCACACGTGGCCCAGCGACTCCCCGACGGATTTGAACCAGGCCACCATCGCCGCCAGTAACCGCGCGAGGCGGTTTCTGGAGCGAGCGATCACGGCGGTCCGGCCTTGTAACCCACGCCGCGGACGGTCAGCACGATCTCAGGATTCTCCGGATCCTTCTCGACCTTGGCGCGCAACCGCTGCACGTGCACATTGACCAGGCGGGTGTCGGCGGCATGCCGATAACCCCACACCTGCTCGAGCAGCACCTCGCGGGTGAACACCTGACGCGGCTTGCGGGCCAACGCCACCAGCAGGTCGAATTCGAGCGGAGTCAGCGAGATCTGCTGCCCGCCGCGAGTCACCTTGTGCGCCGGCACGTCGATGACGATATCCGCGATGGACAGCAGTTCCGCCGGTTCCTCTTCGGTTCGACGCAGACGGGCGCGCACCCGTGCGACGAGTTCCTTCGGCTTGAACGGCTTGACGATGTAATCGTCGGCGCCGGACTCCAAGCCCAGCACGACGTCGACCGTATCGGTCTTCGCCGTGAGCATCACGATCGGCACACCGGAATCGGCTCGGAGCACACGGCATACATCGATGCCGTTCATGCCCGGCAGCATCAGATCCAGCAACACCAGATCCGGGCGTAGTTCCCGGACCGCGGTGAGCGCCTGTGTGCCGTCGCCGACCACGTGGGGATCGAAACCCTCGCCGCGCAAGACGATCGTGAGCATCTCCGCGAGCGCCATATCGTCGTCGACGACCAGAATCTTCGGCTTCATAACTACTATGGTGTCATCTCTCCGGCTCGAAACGGGCAACCACGCCAACACTGGTACATTACCGACGCACATCCAACCCTATAGGGCAACCTTTTCCGCCAGGCGCGCGGTAAGCGTTGCCGGATCGTCATGCGGCCGATGGACCCACCACGATCCGTGCCAATGCGTTTCGGCCAACACACGATAGACCGCCGCGGTCCGTTCCTGCAGCCCTTTGTCGCGTTCGTATGCGTCCAGGGCGCGGGTGGTGTCGAGTTCACCGCGTCGGCGGGCCCGTTCGGCGGCGAGTTCGAGGGGAACGTCCAACAGCACCTGCACATCGGGCACCGGCATTTCGAATCGCCCGAATTCCAATTCCGCCACCCAGGAAGCGATTTCCCCGTCTGCGGACTGGTCGGTTCGCGCCGCGTTGTAGGCGACATTCGAGGCGACATAGCGATCGAGCAGCACAATGTCGTTGTCGGCCAGCAGCTTCGCCAGGTCCTCGCGCGCCCCGGCCCGATCGAGCGCGAACAGCAGGCCCATACCGTTCACCGAGGCGGCCAGATCTCCGTGCCGCCCGCGCAGGGCCTCGGCCGCCAGATCGGCGTGTATCGAGCGCCCGTAGCGGGGAAATGCCAGCGCCTGGACCCGCAGGCCGCGCTCGGTCAAACCCGCGACGACAGTGTCGATCAGCGTGCGCTTTCCCGCGCCGTCGAGTCCCTCCACCGCCACCAACGCACCCATGGCCAACAGGTTAGACGTAGCCCCGCGGCGCGCGCCGCTCACCCATGCGACGGCATTCGTTGCCCCTGGGTCACTAGGGTGACCGGAATGCATCCCACATTCGTGAGAAAGCACATGTATCGGGCGATCTCGGCCGCAGGCTGCGCGATTGCCCTGGCCGCGGTGGCCGCCTGCGGCGGCGCGAACACCACCTCGAGTTCGTCCACCACCGCCACCCCGGCGCTCGATCCCCAGCGCGTGGTCGATCTGCAATCGCATCGCGGCGGGCGCGGGCTGCTCACGGAGGAGTCGCTGGCCGCCTATGCGCATTCACTCGAACTCGGTGTCAGCACGCTGGAACTCGATATCGGACTGACCGCCGACCGGGTGCCGGTGGTCTGGCACGATCCGACAATTCAGGCCGACAAGTGCGCCGATACCGCACCGGCATTCCCCGGCGATCCGCAATTCCCGTATGTCGGCAAGGTGATCGGTCAACTCACCTACGACCAAGTGCATACGCTCGACTGTTCGAAGACGCTGACGAACTTCCCGGAACAGCGCGCGGTACCGGGCAATCGGATCGCCCGGCTGCCCGAATTGTTCGACCTGGTGAAGAGTTATCCGGGCGCATTCGACACGATCCGCTACAACATCGAGACCAAGATCGAGGCGGAACATCCCGAACAGACGGCCGCGCCGCAGGAATTCGTCGACGTCATCCTCGAGACGGTCGCCCGCGCGGGCGCCACGGACAAGGTCGAGATCCAGAGCTTCGACTGGTCCAGTCTGCCGCTGGTGAAACAGAAGAATCCGGCGATCCCGACGGTCGCCCTCTACGACGACACGACCTTCAAGGAGGGCAGTCGCTGGCTGGGCCCGATCCGCTACGAGGACCACGTCGGCGATCCGCTCGGCGCGATCGCGGCGCTGGGCGCCGACATCTCCTCGCCGGGTTACGTTCCCGCCCAGAACAGCCCGACGAAGTTCGGGGATCCGGGCTTCGCCTTCACCGCCGACGCCGAGTACGTCCGCAAGGCGCACGAGAAGGGGGTGAAGGTGATCCCGTGGACCGTCAACGACGAGGCCACCATCGCGGCGCAGGTGGATACGGGCGTCGACGGGGTGATCACGGACTATCCCGATCGGATGCGTAGGGCGTTGCAGGGCAAGGGTTTACCGTTGCCGCGGGCTTATCCGAGGTAAGACGATCGGCCCGGCGACTGGAGGTTGCCGGGCCGATCGGGTGTCGATGCTCAGTAGCGGTAGTGCTCCGGCTTGTACGGGCCGTCGACGTCCACGCCGATGTACTCGGCCTGGTCCTTGCTCAGCTTGGTCAGGGTGCCGCCCAGCGCCTCGACGTGAATCTTGGCGACCTTCTCGTCCAGCGCCTTCGGCAGGCGGTAGACCTCGTTGTCGTACTCCTGCGGCTTGGTCCACAGCTCGATCTGCGCGATGACCTGGTTGGAGAACGAGTTCGACATCACGAAGGACGGGTGACCGGTGGCGTTACCCAGATTCAGCAGGCGGCCCTCGGACAGCACGATGATCGACTTACCGGACTCGGTGAACGTCCAGAGGTCGACCTGCGGCTTGATGTTGAGCCGGTGCGCGCCCGAGCTCTCCAGGCCGGCCATATCGATCTCGTTGTCGAAGTGGCCGATATTGCCCAGGATCGCCTGATCCTTCATCGCCTTCATGTGGTCGAGGGTGATGATGTCCTTGTTGCCGGTCGCGGTGATCACGATATCGGCGTTGCCGATGCCCTGATCGACGGTGACCACGTCGAAGCCGTCCATCAGCGCCTGCAGCGCGTTGATCGGATCGATCTCGGTGACCTGTACGCGGGCGCCCTGGCCGGCCAGCGACTCCGCGCAGCCCTTGCCCACATCGCCGTAACCGCAGATCAGCACCTTCTTGCCGCCGATCAGCACATCGGTGCCGCGGTTGATGCCGTCGATCAGCGAGTGGCGGGTGCCGTACTTGTTGTCGAACTTGCTCTTGGTGACCGAGTCGTTGACGTTGATCGCCGGGAACGACAGCTCACCCGCGGCCGCGAACTGGTACAGCCGCAGGACGCCGGTGGTGGTCTCCTCGGTGACACCCTTCACCGATTCCGCGATCGCGCTCCACTTGGACTTGTCGGCCTCGAGGCTCGCGCGCAGCAGGTTCAGGAACACCTTGTATTCGGCGGAGTGGCTCTCGTCCTCGGGCGGGACCACACCGGCCTTCTCGAACTGCGCACCGCGCAGCACCAGCATGGTGGCGTCGCCGCCGTCGTCGAGGATCATGTTCGCCGGCTCACCGGGCCAGGTCAGCATCTGCTCGGCCGCCCACCAGTACTCCTCGAGCGTCTCGCCCTTCCAGGCGAACACCGGCACGCCCTGGGGCTGCTCCACGGTGCCGTGCGGGCCGACGACGATGGCCGCGGCCGCGTGGTCCTGGGTGGAGAAGATATTGCAGGACGCCCAGCGCACCTGCGCACCGAGGGAGACCAGGGTCTCGATCAGCACCGCGGTCTGCACGGTCATATGCAGCGAACCCGAAATACGGGCGCCCTTCAGCGGCTGCACCTCCGCGTATTCGCGGCGCAGCGCCATCAGACCGGGCATCTCGTGCTCGGCCAGCCGGATCTCCTTGCGGCCGAACTCGGCCAGCGACAGGTCCGCCACCTTGAAATCGATCCCGTTGCGGTGGTCGGCAGTCGTCTTGCTGCTCACTGCGGTCGTCATCAGCCTCTCCTGGTCGGCGTGTACGAACAGAGACTAGTACCAATCCTGCGTACACGGTACGCATGGGCGTGAAGTCACAGCGAAGTTGACGCTTCAGGCCGCTGCGGCCTCGCCGTATGTCTCGAGAATCCGTTTGCGTTTGCGCGGTGCGATATTGGCCTTGCCGATGTCGCCGCGGTAGTGGCCCAGCACCTTCGGGTCCATGACATGACGCCACAGCGGGGGTATCGCCGCCAGCAGGATCATGGTGGCATATCCGGCCGGTAGTTGTGGCGCCTCCCGCGAGGAGCGCAGGGTCTGATACCGGCGCCCCGGATTGGCGTGATGATCGCTGTGCCGCTGCAGATGGAACAGGAAGATGTTGGTCACGAGGCGATCGCTGTTCCAGCTGTCGGCCGGCGAGCAGCGTGCCCAGGAACCGTTGCGCCGCTTGCTCCGCAGCAGACCGTAGTGCTCGACGTAGTTGACCGTCTCCAGCAGCGCCGCACCGATCACGGCCTGCAGCAGCAGATACGGCAGTATCCGCGGCCCGAACGCCACCAGCAGCGCGGCGTAGAGCACCGCCGTCATCGACCATGCCTGCAGGATGTGGTTGTGCACGCTCCACCAGCCATGGCCCTTGCGCCGCAGGCGATCCCGCTCGATCCGCACGGCCGAGCGGAAGCCGCCGACCACGCTGCGCGGCAGGAACTCCCACAGCGCCTCACCCAGCCGTGCGCTGGCCGGATCATCGGGCGTGGCCACCCGCGCGTGATGGCCCTTGTTGTGCTCGACGAAGAAGTGGCCGTAACCCGATTGGGCCAGTGCGATTTTCGCCAGCCACCGCTCCATATGCTCGACACGATGGCCGAGTTCGTGCGCGGCGTTGATGCCGATCCCGCTGACGAAGCCGAGCGTGGCCGCGAGGCCTAGCTTGTCGACGAGACTCAGCGCGTCGCCGGCCCACATGTATGCCGCAATCCATAAGCCGATCAGTTGGATCGGCAGGAACATGTAGGTACACCATCGGTAATACCGGTCGTTGGACAGGAGTTCGTAGTCCTCGTCCCGAGGATTGTTGCCGTCTTCCCCCACCACCCAGTCCAGTACCGGGATCACGATCAACACGATGATCGGACCGATCCACCAGAACACCGGATATCCGGTGTGCAGCACCAACTGGGAAGGCAGCAACGCACAACCCGGAGCTATCAACCCCAGCACCCACAGGTGGCGCTTGGGGTCAGGCGAACCCGAGCGTTTGCCTACCGTTTGCACGTTTGCCCCGCTAAAAAAGTACTCCGGAACTATTGCCAGTAGATCTGTACCGACTTTACGCCCGTTACCGCCACTTGGCTTGATCAAACGTGGCGACCGTTACATACCTCTGGGTTCTCTTTTCGCTTGTCGCACAGGAAGTTCCCGCTACCGCATACCACAGGCTACCGCTCGAGGGGCTCGCGACCCCACCGTGGCGACGCGGGTCGTGCGGACGTTCCAAGATCGTCGACATCATCCAGTTGCCGCCCAGCATCCTCGATGGGTTCGAGCACAAATGTTATACAGCTCAGCACGATTCGGAAACAGTCACATCCGGTCACTTGCGCCACACGTATCTCACCTGCGGCCGCCCCGCCCGACCGTAGTCGGCGCGCCGGTCGACGACCCCGTCATCGGCCAATCGTTCCAGGTAGCGCCATGCGGTGACCCGCGAAACGCCGATGGCGCGACCGGTTTCGGTGGCCGACAAACCGGACTCGGCGGTCCGTACCGCGCGCGAGACCTCCTCCAGGGTCTGCGGCGCAATGCCTTTCGGGGCGGCGGCCTTCGGGTCGGGAGTGCGCAGCGCGCCGAACGCGCGGTCGATATCGTGCTGGGTGGCCGCGGCCGCGCCGGTGAGCGCCGTGCGGAACTCGCGGTAGCGCTCGAGCTTGTCGCGAAAGGCCGCGAACGTGAACGGTTTCAGTAGATACAGCGCCACACCGTGCGCCACCGCGGCGCGGACCATATCCAGATCCCGCGCCGAGGTGATGGCAATCACATCCGGGCGCGGCCGCAGCCGGGCCAACGCCGCGGTGACCTCGAGACCACTCATATCGGGCAGTCCGATATCCATGAGCACCAACTCGATCGGCGCGCCCGCCGCCGCGGCGTGTCCCGCCGCCCGCAGCGCCTCGCGGCCGGTGTGGGCGACGACGATCGGCGTGAAGCCCTCGACCCGTTCCACATAGGACCGATGCGCCGCGGCGATGCGCGGTTCGTCCTCCACGATCAGAACCCGGATCACGGGCGGCCCCCGGCCACGGGAATCCGCACCACCACAGCCGATTCCGGAGTACGCTCGGCCTCGAGAACCCCGCCGTAGCGGGCCACCAGCCGCCGCACCAGCGCCAGGCCCAGGCCCTGATGATCGGTCTTGGTCGAATAGCCCCGGTCCATGGCGCGGGCGAACGCCTCCTCCGACATTCCCTCGCCGCTGTCGGCGACGCGAACGGACAGCTGCGAGTCCTGCTGGCGCACGGTCACTTCCACCCAGGCGTCGGGGCTCTGGGCCACCGCGTCGAGGGCATTGTCGACGAGATTGCCGACCAGGGTGACCATCTCGTGCGGGCTGAGCGGCGCGGCCGAATCCAGGGCGGTGTCCTCGGCGACGGTCAGCTCGACGCCGCGCTCGAGGGCCTGATCCACCTTGCCCAGCAGCAGCGCCGCGAGAGCGGGCTCCGCCACGGCGCCGGTGAGCCGATCGATGAGGGCCTGCGACAGTCGCAGCTCGGCCGTCGCGAACTCCACGGCCTCGTGCGGGCGACCCAGCTCCACCAGGGTGATGACCGCATGCAGCCGATTGGCCGACTCGTGCGCCTGGGCGCGCAGCGAATCGGCCAATCCGCGCATCGAGTTCAATTCGCCCATCATGTCCCGTAATTCGGTGTGATCGCGCACGGTCAGCACCGTGCCGAGCGGACGGCCCGACCAGGTGACCACGTCCTGATTGACCACGAGCACGCGCTCGGCGGTCACATGCATCTCATCGCGCACCACCATCATGCCCAAGCGCCGCAACGACACCGGCAGATCCGTGCGGCGCACGGGCCCGTCGGGCAGCTCCAGCAGCAGCCGGGCCTCGTCGTTGACGACGGCCGCCTCCTCGGCGCCCTGATCGAATACCACCAGGCCCTCGTGGACCGAATGCAGTACGGCGTCGTGATGTTCGTAGAGGGTGCGCAGCTGGGCGGGGGCCAGGCCGTGGGTCTGACGCAGCAGCCGGCGGCGTAACAACAGCGAACCCACGGTCGCGAGCAGCAATCCGGCGCCCGCCGCACCGAGTATCAGCGGCAACTGCTCGAGCACCTGATCGCCGATCGTCGCCCGGGTGACGCCCACCGAGACCAGGGCCACCACGCCGCCGCCGATCTCGTCGCGAACCGGCGTGACGACCCGGATGGACGGTCCCAGTGTGCCGGTGTCGGTCTCGGTGAACGTCTCCCCGCGCAGGGCGCGATAGATATTGCCGCTGAACAGCTTTCCGATCCGGTCCGGCTCGGTGTGGGTGTAGCGGGTGCGGTCCGGCGCCATGACCACGATGAAATCCACCCGGGTCCGCAGGCGGATGCGTTCGGTGACCGGCTGCAGCAGCGCGGTCGGATCCGGCTCGTGCACGGCCGCGATCGTCGCGGGCGATTGCGCGACCGCCACCGCGATGCCGGTCACCATGTCGCGAGTGGCCTCGTCCTGTTCGCGGCGCACCTGCCACAGCGCCAGGGACGCGCCCACGCCGATCATCGCCACCAGCACGAGCAGTTGCACCAGGAAGACCTGCCCGGCCAGGGTCATGCCCTGGCGCCGACGGACTCTCACAGACCCTCCCGGTGAACGAAATGTACGAAATGGTGACGGCCGTCACGGTAGCCGACATGATTTGTCCCGAACGCGACACCCGGAGGCAGACATCACGATGACCGATACGACCGCGACGCGGCCCGAGCGCGACCGAACCCATTGGCTCTATCTCGCCGTGATCGTGGCGGTGGTGGCCGGTGTGCTGGTCGGCTGGCTCGCACCCGCGGCCGGGAAGTCGGTCGCCGAACTGGGCACGCTCTTCGTCAATCTGATCAAGATGATGATCTCGCCGGTCATCTTCTGCACGATCGTGCTCGGGATCGGTTCGGTGCGGGCGGCCTCGCGGGTCGGCAAGGTCGGCGGCCTGGCGATCGGCTACTTCCTGGTCATGTCGACGGTGGCGCTGGCCATCGGGCTGGTAGTGGGCAATGTGCTGCATCCCGGCACCGGGCTGAACATCGCCGAACATGCCAAGGACGCGACGAAATTCGTCAAACAGGCCGAGGGCGCCGGCGGGACGTGGCAGTTCCTGGAGGGCATCGTGCCCACCTCGCTGCTGTCGTCGCTGACCGCGGGCAGTGTGTTGCAGACGCTGTTCGTCGCGCTGCTGGCGGGTTTCGGCATCCAGGCGATGGGCGCCACCGGCGCGCCGCTGCTGCGCGGTGTGGAGCTGGTGCAGAAGCTGGTGTTCCGGATTCTGACCATGATCCTGTGGCTGGCGCCGATCGGGGCGTTCGGCGCGATGGCGAATGTCGTTGCCACGACCGGCCTCGACGCGGTGCGGCAGTTGGCCGTGCTGATGATCGCGTTCTACCTGACCTGTTTGGTGTTCGTCTTCGGTGTGCTGGGCGTGTTGATGAGGGTCACGTCCGGCGTGTCGATCTTCAAGCTGGTCCGGTATCTGGCTCGCGAGTACCTGCTCATCTTCTCCACCTCGTCGTCGGAATCGGCGCTGCCGCGGCTGATCGCGAAGATGGAGCATGCGGGCGTGGAGCGGACCACGGTCGGCATCGTGGTGCCGACGGGGTACTCGTTCAACCTGGACGGCACCGCGATGTATCTGACGATGGCCTCGCTTTTCATAGCCGATGCGATGGGCAAGCCGATGGCTGTGGGAGAACAGATCGGCTTGCTGGCCTTCATGATCGTGGCGTCCAAGGGCGCGGCCGGCGTGACGGGCGCGGGCCTGGCCACGCTGGCCGGCGGCCTGCAGAGTCACCGGCCGGATCTGATCGACGGCGTGGGCCTGATCGTCGGCATCGACCGGTTCATGTCCGAGGCCCGCGCGATCACCAACTTCTCCGGTAATGCCGTCGCCACCGTGCTGATCGGCACCTGGACCAAGACCATCGACCCCGACCGGGTGCGCTCGGTCCTCGACCGCGAACTGCCCTTCGATGAAACGACTCTGGCCGACGCGCATGCGCCGACAGAGGAGAAAGACCTGGTCCCGGCCTAGTACCCGCCTTGTTCCCAGGGTCGGGACCAGCAGCGCCGGTGCGCCCCGCTCACCACCCCCGAGCGGATCCGCGCACCGGCGCCTTCCACTTCCGCTACAGCAGCGACGCCGCACTGTCGGGCAGCGCGTCCACCGGCCACCAGCGCAGATCGGTCGACTCCGAACTGCGCACCGGCACCGCGCCTTTCGGCGCGCGAACGCGGAACAGCAGATCCAGATGCCGGGTCGGGACGCCGAGCGAACAGGTGATCGGATGCGCGTGCGCGCCGTAGAGCTGCGGCTCGATCTCGAGTCCGGCGATACCCGACTCCTCGGTGGCCTCGCGCAGGGCGGCGGCGACCACCGTCTCGTCGGATTCCTCGCAGTGCCCGCCCACTTGGATCCACAGGCCCACGCGCGGATGCAGGGTCAGCAGCAACTCGCGTTCGTCGTGGGAGAAAACGAGCGCGGAGGCGGTGATATGCCCCGGGGCGTGCTGGCGCAGGCATCCGCGCGGAGACGACCCGAGAAATGCCAGCATGGCCTCCCGTAGCGACTGCTCGGGACCCGATGCGGGAGACCACTTTTCGAGCAGCTCCCGCGCCGAGATATGCAACGATTCCGCGCTCATCGGTTCCTTTCGTCACTACAGTTCGAGCAGAGCGTCCCCCGGCTCCCGCGGCGCGCGCGGGGCCAATTCCTCGACAGGGTAGCCGACGGCTATGGCCCCCAACGGATTCCAATCCCCGGCCAGACCCAGGACATCGCGGGTGATCTCCGGTGCGAAGATCGTCGACCCGATCCAGCAGCTGCCCACCCCGCGCGTGGCCAGGGCGACCAGCAGACCCTGTACGGCCGCGCCGACGGCCACGGTGAACATGGTCGCCTCCGCGGCCAGGCGGCGCTCGTCCGGATAGTCGTGCGCGCCGTCGGGCACGCAGAACGGGATGATCACCTCCGGCGCGTCGGACAGGATGCGGCCCCGGCCGATTCGCCGCTCGACCCGCTCGGCGGACAGGCCGTCCGCGGACAGGTCCGCGCGCCACTTATCGGCCATCGCCTCCAGCAGCCGCGCCCGCAGCGCCCGATCGCGCACCCAGACGAACCGGACCGGCCGGGTGTGATGCGGTGCGGGTGCGGTCAGCGCCACCGCCACCGATTCCCGGATCAGCTCGGGATCCACCGGCGTATCGGCGAATTGGCGCACCGAACGCCGCAGCAGCGGCGCCTCGCGGCGGCCCTGGTCGAGCGCCTCGGCCGTGCCGAGCCAGAACAGGTCCTCCTCGCCGCGGCGCAGCAGATCCGCCGCGCGCGAACCATCGTCGTAGGGCGTCAGCCCGCGCACCACAGCGACCGGGACGCCACCGAGTTTGCCCTTCACCAGATCGGCCGCGGCGGCCAGCTCATCGGCGATGGCCACCTGGGTGACGTGTAATTCGTTGCCCTGCCCGTCGATCGCGCCCGCGTAGTCGTGCACGACACGCAATCCGGCCGCACCGATCGCGGCATCGATCTGCCCGATCCGCCAGGCGCGGCCCATGGTGTCGGTGATGACGATCGCGACATCCACCCCGAGCCGCTCGGACAGCGCCGTGCGCAACGCCTTGGCGCTGGCGTCGGGATCGGCGGGCAGCAGAACCAGTTCGCCCTGTTCCACATTCGAGCCGTCCACGCCCGAGGCCGCCTGCACGATGCCGAGCCGGTTCTCGGTGATGAGTGTGCGACCCTTCTGCGCCAGCACGCGCACCGATTCCGCGCGAACGAGTTCTCGCCGCAGGGTGTCGCGCTCCTCCGGATCGGTCGGCGCGGCGACGATGCGGCCCTCGACCTTGGCGACGATCTTGCTCGTGATCACCAGCACGTCGCCGTCGGCGAGCCAGGGCGCCTGTGCCGCAAGGTGTTCGGCCAGATCGTCGCCGGGCCGGAACTCCGGCAGACCGGGCACGGGCAGGATCCGCAGCTCCCCGCCGGGAGCGTGATCGGCCACCGTCACGGCTTCACCCCCGCCAGATCCAATGCCTCGCGGACCATTTCGGCCGTCGCGGCCGGATCGGTCATCAGCAGCGGCACGCTGCGCACCTCGACGCTCGGCACCTCGGCGGTATCGGAGGAGTGCACCAGCCAGCCGTCCAGGATGCCGGTCTCCGAGCGCGCCCCGAAGTAGCGCCCGATCGCCTCGGCCGAGGTCTCGACGCCTATCACCGACAGGCATTCGTCGGCCATGCCGCGCAACGGTTTTCCGTCGATCACCGGTGCCAGGCCGACCACCTTCGCGGAGGTCGTGCGCAGCGCTCCGCGAATTCCGGGCACCGCGAGGATCGCCCCGATGCTCACCACGGGGTTCGAGGGAGCAAGCAGAATCACATCCGCGGATTCTATGATTTCTGTCACATCTGGGCCCGGTTTGGCCTGTTCCGCCCCGATTGTGACGAATCCATGGGTCTCGACGTCCGCGCGATAGCGTACCCACCACTCCTGAAAATGAATCGCGCGACGTTCGCCAGGGTTCTCCGGGTCGGAGATGACGACGTGTGTTTCACACCTGTCGTCGGTTGCCGGAACGAGTTTCACCCCCGGTTGCCACCGGTTGCACAACGCCTCGGTGACCGTCGAGAGCGGGTAGCCGGCGCGCAACATTTCGCTGCGGACGAGATGGGTGGCGATATCGCGATCGCCGAGCCCGAACCAATCCGGCTGCGCCCGGTAATTCGCCAGCTCCTCCTTGGCGTGCCAGGTTTCCCCGCGCCGGCCCCAGCCGCGTTCCGGATCTATGCCTCCACCAAGGGTATACATGCAGGTGTCCAGGTCGGGGCAGATGCGCAGCCCGTGCATCCAGATGTCATCGCCCACGTTGACGATGGCCGAAACCTCCGCCTCGGGCAGTAGTTCGCGCACTCCTTGCAGGAAGCGCGCGCCACCGACTCCACCGACCAACACGGCAATGCGCGGCCCGGCGGCGGGTGCGATCTCCGCTCGTTCTCCACTCACATCCGCACAGCCTATGCGGTGACGCGGCGGTCATGCTCCAGATCATATTTGCTGGTCATTTGCTACTTCCGGTTACCGAACCGCGTCTAAGTCGGCGGCGGATAGTAACGGAATTGTGTCGGCAGCTTGACCATCGCGGCGTCCGGCGTGTCTAATCACAGGCATGTCATTCCGGGCCCGCGCGAGAGTGCAAGGCGCAGGCCAGATTTCGAACAGATGTTCGCATCGGGGTGACTAGCTCGGGGACGTCCGCGGGACTACGTCGCGGTGTTGGGCCGTCGGTGGGCAGATGATGAGGTCCGACGGATAAATCATTCTGCGCTAACACACAGTGAGGAGGCGGAGCGATGGCCGAGGAGCTGGCCCCGCAGGGCATTCCGGGCGGTGTATCGCAAACCGATTCCACAGCAGGCGCAGCACCTGGCGTCTGTGCTGACAGCCGGAACGAGGAACAGGAGGGGGGCGAGAAGGTGACCGGGGAGGGCCTGGGCAGTTCCATGCACCAGGGAGGTCAGTGGGCACGGGCCCAGCGCAAGCCGGAACCGCCCCGACTGAGCCTCATCGTCACCGACTTCGATGCCATGTTCGACACCATCGAAGAGCAATGGCAGGAACGGGCGCTGTGCGCCCAGACGGATCCCGAGGCGTTCTTCCCGGAGAAGGGCGGCTCGACCCGCGAGGCCAAGCGGATCTGCATGGGCTGCGAGGTTCGCGACGAATGCCTGGAATACGCTCTGGCACATGACGAACGCTTCGGCATCTGGGGCGGGCTATCCGAACGGGAGCGCCGCCGCCTGAAGCGAGGCATAAGCTAGCCGGGAGCCCGGGGTCGATTCCCCAGGCTCCCGCTGTTCTTTCAAGACTGTTCGCCGAGAGAGGTCATTCCTCTTCGGGATCGATGACGTCCGGATCGACGCCGAGGTAGGTGGCGATCTGCTGGACGAGTACCTCTCGGAGCAGCTCGATCAGATCGTCAGGGTCGTTCGCACGCAATTCGAGCGGCTTGCGGAACAGGACGACGCGGGCCCGGGTTGCCGCACCGTGCCGGTCCACACCGGCCGGGATCAGACGCGACAGCGGCACCGGGCCGTCGGCCACCACCTCATCCGGCCAGGTGACCGAATCCGGATGTAGCGGACGGATTTTCGGCACATCGTCGACCGCGATATCCAGTTTGGTGAGCCGGTCGTGCCAGCGGCCGTCCAGGGGTGCGAACGCCTCCAGCACCAGCCGGTCGAACTGCTGTCCCCGGGTGCGCCACGCGGGCACGGTCGGTGGCAGCATGGGTCCGCGCACCCCACGCCCACGACGTAGCACCGACCGCGCGGTGGGCGGTCGTCTCCGTGAACGGGTCATGTACATAAACCTAGCGGTCCCGCCTCTCCGCGTTCCAGGCCGTACCAGTCAGTGCCGAACAGGTTGGTCACAGGTCCTGCGTCGAGTGCCGATCCGGTTTTGGGAGTACCCGACGAGTTACCCATGTGCTTACGAAATCGGTTGTCGCGTGGGGATGCTGCCCCAGGTAGAGGTCTTTCGGGCGGGTTATCCTGCGTGTCTCTCGGCGGGCGGGCGTGAGGGGGGTTAGTCTCCTTGGCGTGATACCCATGCGTCGTTGCTGCCGTCCAGGCTGCAAGAATCCGGCCGTCGCGACGCTCACCTATGTGTATTCCGATTCGACGGCCGTCGTCGGTCCGCTCGCCACCGTCGCCGAACCGCATTCCTGGGATCTGTGCGAAACCCATGCGTCCCGGATCACCGCCCCGAAGGGCTGGGATATGGTCCGCCACGAGGGCGGCTTCTCCTCCAGCACCCCGGACGACGACGATCTGACCGCCCTGGCCGAGGCCGTCCGCGAGGCCGGAATGCGCCGCCGCACAGTCGAACCCGAACAGCGCGGCTACTCCGATCAGCCCCCGGCTCAAGCCCGCCCGACCCGCACCGGTCGTACCGGCCGCCGCGGCCACCTCCGCGTCCTCCCCGACCCGCCCAACTGAGGGGTTTTCACGCCGAGCGGGAATAGCCGGGGGACTCGGCCAGCGCCGGGGCCGAGCCTACTAGGGTGTTCGTCATGACAGTCGCGCGATCTGCCGAGTCCGTACACGCAGTCGTCAAGGCGTACGACGTTCGCGGTGTCGTCGGGGAACAGATCGATACGGATTTCGTTCGGGACGTGGGCGCTTCGTTCGCGCGGCTGATGCGGGACGAGGGCGCCACGCGGGTTGTCATCGGGCACGATATGCGCGAATCCTCACCGGGTTTGGCGGC
Source organism: Nocardia sp. NPDC051570 (assembly GCF_044454005.1). Classification (NCBI taxonomy): domain Bacteria; kingdom Bacillati; phylum Actinomycetota; class Actinomycetes; order Mycobacteriales; family Nocardiaceae; genus Nocardia; species Nocardia sp. NPDC051570. The sequence continues at coordinate 326,851 of NZ_JBITDI010000004.1, forward strand.
CGCCTTCGCCGACGGCGTCCTCGGCCAGGGCCTGGACGTGGTGCAGATCGGCCTCGCCTCCACCGATCAGCTGTACTTCGCCTCCGGACATCTGGTCTGCCCGGGTGCGATGTTCACCGCCAGCCACAATCCGGCCCGCTACAACGGCATCAAGCTGTGCCGGGCCAAGGCGCTGCCGGTCGGCCAGGACACCGGCCTGGCCACCATCACCGCGGAACTGATCGAGGGCGTGCCCGCCTTCGATGGGGCGCGCGGCAGCGAGAGCGAGCGCGACCTGCTCGACGCCTATGCCGAATTCCTGCGCGGCCTGGTCGATTTGAGCACGATCCGATCGCTGAAGGTCGCCGTGGACGCGGGCAACGGCATGGGCGGTCATACCGTCCCGGCCGTGCTCGGCGCGGTCGCGCCGCTGACCATCGCGCCGCTGTTCTTCGAGCTGGACGGCTCGTTCCCCAATCACGAGGCCAATCCGCTGGATCCGAAGAATCTGGTGGATCTGCAGCGGTTCGTGCGTGAGACCGGGGCCGATATCGGCCTGGCCTTCGACGGCGACGCCGACCGCTGCTTCGTCGTCGACGAGAAGGGCGAGCCCGTCCCGCCCTCGGCGATCACCGCGCTGGTGGCCGAGCGGGAATTGGCGAAGGAGCCGGGCGCCACCATCATCCACAACCTGATCACCTCGCGCGCGGTGCCGGAGCTGGTCGCCGAGCTGGGCGGTTCACCCGTGCGCACGCGCGTGGGACATTCGTTCATCAAGCAGCAGATGGCCGCCACGGGCGCGATCTTCGGCGGTGAGCATTCCGCGCACTACTACTTCCGCGACTTCTGGGGCGCCGACTCCGGCATGCTCGCCGCGCTGCACGTGCTGGCCGCGCTCGGCGAAAAGGACCGGCCCATGTCCGAATTGGCCGCCGCGTATGAAACGTATGCCTCCTCCGGAGAGATCAACTCGACAGTGGCGGATGCGAAGGAGCGAACAATGGCGGTACTCGCGGCATTCGAGGGTAAAGCCAAATCCGTGGATCGGCTGGACGGACTCACCGTGCAATTGCCCGACGACGCCTGGTTCAACCTGCGCGCCTCGAATACCGAACCGCTGCTGCGTCTCAACGTCGAGGCCCGATCGCACGACGATGTAGACGCACTCGTAACCGAGATCCTGAGCATCGTCCGCGGCTGACTGGAATAGTGGAATCACAGGGTTCGGATTCACCCGGCCTGGTGACCCGATTGAGGGGAGGTGGCAACGCCCGATGATCGCAGGGACACCGGTACTCGACCTCGATGACGTCGCCTCGCTGGAGGCCGCCGACTCCGGCGGGACGTTGCGCTCGGCCGCGTCGGGTGGCGCCCAGGTGCGCGCGACCGCGGCGGCCCTCGGCGAGGATGCCCTGACCCGGCTGACCGATCTGCGCCCACGCAGTCTCGTGCTGGTCTCCGGCTCCGGCCGCGCCGCCCGCGCCGCCGCGCTGTTGGTGGCCACCCTCGGCGATCGCGCCGGACTGCCGATCGTTCCGGTCACCGAGACTCCGCAGTGGGTCGGTCCACTGGACGTGGTGCTCGTGGCCGGCGACGACGCGGGCGATCCGCGGCTGATCGGCGCGGTGGATCGGGCGCTGCGGCACGGCGCGGAGGTTGTCGTCGCCGCCCCCGACGAGGGTCCGCTGCGCGCGGCCGCGGCCGGGCGGGCCGCCATACTGCCGCCGCGCGTGCGAGTGCTCGACCACAATCGGCTGCTGCGGTATCTGGCGGTCGGAATCGCCGTGCTGCGCGCCATCGATCCGATCAGGACCGGTCCGCTGGTGCCGGATCTGGACGCGCTCGCCGATGTGCTCGACGCCGAGGCCATGCGCGACAGCCCGACCAACGAGGTCTTCCACAATCCGGCCAAGACGTTGGCCGCCCGCATGCAGGAGCGCCGCATCGTGCTGGCCGGCGACTCCCCGGCCGCGACCGAGGTGGCCGCGCACACCGCCGAGGTGCTGTTGCAGTCCGCCGGGCAGATCGCCGCGGCCACGAGCCTCGCCGACGCCGTGGCCGCCAACGCCCGGATGGCCGAGGCCGCGGGCGTGGCCACACCGGGCTACGATCCGCTGTTCCACGACGAGCAGCTCGACGGCCCGGCCCCGGTCGAACGCGTGCGAGTATTCGTGGTCAGCGCCGACGCGGATCAGGTCGCCGCGCATCGGCGCCTGGCCGTATTCGGCGGGAGCGCCGGATTGGTCGACGCGGATCTGGTGAATATCGAATCCGAGCTGATGGGCAGCGAGTCCGCGGTGCCGCGGTCCGCGGAAGCCCTACTGGCGGAACCGGATTCGCCACCGCAGCCGCCCATTCGCGGCGGGGCGATCGAACAGCTCGCCGTGCTGATCCTGCGCTTGGAGATGGCGACGGCGTATCTGCGCCTGCTCGGCAGTCGTCCCATCGCCGACGACCGCCCCACCCAGTACGACGGGGGACCTTACTAGTGCACGAACTCGTGGGTGCGTTGCGTTCCTATGCCTGGGGTTCGCGCACCGCCCTGGCTCAGTTGTGCGGCCGCCCGGTTCCGTCCGCGCATCCGGAGGCCGAGCTGTGGTACGGCGCCCATCCCGCCGATCCGGCCCGCGTCCGCCTCGACGGGCGTAGCACCTCGCTACTGGATGTGGTAGCCGCCGACCCGCAGCATGAACTCGGGCCGGTCGCACCGGCTTTCGGCGACCGCCTGCCGTTCCTGCTGAAGATCCTCGCCGCCGAGGAGCCGCTGTCGCTGCAGGCGCATCCGAGCGCCGAACAGGCCCGCGCCGGATACCAGCGGGAGAATCACGCACGGGTGCCGCTGGATTCGCCGATGCGCAACTACCGCGACGAGAACCACAAACCGGAACTCGTGGTGGCGCTGGAGCGGTTCGAGGCGCTGGCCGGATTCCGCGAGCCGCGCCGCACCGTGGCGCTGCTGCAGGCGCTGGCCGTGCCGGAGCTGGTCCCCTACGCCGAACTGCTCGGCGCGCAACCGGATTCGGACGGACTGCGCACGCTGTTCACCACCTGGATCACGCTGCCGCAGGCCATGCTGTCCACCCTGCTGCCCAAGGTGCTCGACGGCTGCGTGCGCTACCTCAGCCCGTCCGCCGATGAATCGCCCATGGCCGCAAAGGAATTCGTCTCCGAGGCGCAGACCACGCTGGAGCTGGCCGAGGCCTATCCGGGCGATGCGGGCGTGCTGGCGGCGCTGCTGCTGAATCGGATCACCCTCGAACCCGGGCAGGGGCTGTTCCTGGACGCGGGCAATCTGCACGCCTATCTGCGCGGGATCGGCGTGGAGATCATGGCCAATTCCGACAATGTGCTGCGCGGCGGGCTGACGCCCAAACATGTGGATGTGCCGGAGCTGTTGCGGGTACTGGATTTCGAACCGCTGGAGCTGCCGATCGTGAGGCCGGAACCGCTGGGGGACGGCGCCTTCGTCTACCGCACTCCCGCACCGGAATTCCAGCTGCGCCGGTACGAACTCGCCGCCGGCGCGGAGCCGGTCGAGGTGCTCACCGGCGGCCCCGGCATCATCCTGTGCACGGCCGGAACCGTGCGACTGCGACAGGGGGCCGACGAATTGCGGATCACGCCGGGCAGCGCGGCGTGGATCTCGGCGGTCGACGGCACGGTGCGCGCCCAAGCGGCCGATGATGCGGCACAGTTGTTCTGCGCCTGCGTGAGCGGGACCTGAGTAAACGGGTAGGGTAATCCGGCGAATCGGACACGCCGTGGGTGGCGGGCCGGGCGACGAAAGGGTCAGGGCTGCATCATGTCTGCCGGTGGTGGTAAGAAGGCGATTGTCGCGGCACTGAGCGCGAATCTCGGCATCGCGATCGCGAAGTTCATCGGCGCGGCGATCACCGGATCGGGTTCGATGCTCGCCGAGGCCGTGCATTCGGTGGCCGACACCGGCAATCAGGGCCTGCTGCTCCTCGGCCAGAACCGGGCCGAACAGGAGGCCGACGAGCTGCATCCGTTCGGATACGCGCGCAATCGCTACTTCTACTCGTTCGTCGTCGCGCTGGTGCTGTTCACCCTCGGCGCGATGTACGCGATCTACGAGGGCGTGCACAAGATCCAGCATCCGGAGGATCTGAGCTCACCGTTCGTGGCCGTCGCGATCCTGGTGATCGCCTCCGCGCTGGAGAGTTACAGCTTCTGGACCGCGATGCGCGAATCCGCGCCGCTGCGCGGCAATGCCGGCTGGTGGCGGTTCATCCGCAACTCGCGCAATCCCGAGCTGCCGGTGGTGCTGCTCGAGGATTCCGGCGCCCTGATCGGCCTGCTGATCGCGCTCGTCGCGGTGGTGCTGACCATGGTGACCGGCAACCCGATCTTCGACGGCCTGGGCACCCTGGCCATCGGCCTGCTGCTGGGCGTCATCGCCGTGGTGCTGATCGTGGAGATGAAGAGCCTGCTCATAGGCGAGGGCGCCACCCCCGACCAGAACCGCAGGATCCGCGAGAACCTCGTCGACGGCACCCGCATCGACCGCGTCATCCACCTGCGCACCGAATACCTCGGCCCCGAGGAACTCCTGGTGGCCGCCAAGGTCGCCATCGTTCCCGGCCTCGATATCGCCGATATCGCCCGGGCGATCGACGACGCCGAGGCCCGCGTCCGCGCCGCCGTCCCGGCCGCAGGGCTCATGTACATCGAGCCCGACCTCTACCGCAGCCCCGCGACTACCGAGTCGAGTCGGTGATGAAGTCCCGGCCCAATCCGAGCAGTACCTTGTCGGCGGTCAGCAGGCGTAGGCGTTCGCAGTAGGCCTGTGCCGTGATCAAACGGTCGACGGGGTCGTGCCGCGACAGTTCCGGGAATCGGCTCAGCGCCTCCGCGTGATATCCGGTCACATCGAGGATGCCGAGGCCCTGGTCGACGATCAGATCCGTAAGCTCGGGCGGCACGGTGAGCCTGCCGAGCATCGACTTGATCGTCAGCTCCCAGATCGTGGCCGCCGAGACGTAGACCTCGGTCGCGGACTCGATCCGTCCTCTGGCCTCGATGCCCAGGCGTGGGTTGTCGTCCAGCAGCCAGATCGCGGTTTGGCTGTCAAGCAGGAGCATCGGTGTCCCCGTAGAACATCCCCTGGATGTCCGGGTCGATGTCGAAAGCGCTGTCGTCGTAATGCAATCGGCCCCGCAGACCGCCGAACGTCACCGGTGTGCCGCGGTGCGGCACCAGATCGGCAATAGGCTTACCGGCCTTGGAAATCACGATGCGCTCCCCCTTCGCAACCCGCTCCAACAACCGAGACAAATGCGTCTTGGCCTCGTGAATGTTGACTGAAGTCATAACTCATCCTATCCGACTAGACTAAGTCTAGTCCGATTCTGTCATCTCGCCTCGCCCGCAGCAGCGTGAGCGGATCCGCAGGGATGGCGAAGCGATCGCGCAGTGCGTGGTGGGCGGCGTGCAGGCCGGACATGCCGTGCACACCGGGGCCGGGCGGGGTGGCGGAGGAGCAGAGGTAGACGCCCGGGAGAGGAGTGGCGTAGGGGTTCCAGCGGGGAACGGGGCGGAAGGGGATCTGCCACACCGACATTGCGCCCGCGGCGATATCGCCCCCGACGTAGTTGGGGTTGTAGGCGGGCAGGTCGGCGGCGGTGCGGACGTGCCGAGCGAGGATCAGGTCGCGGAAGCCGGGGGCGAAGCGCTCGATCTGGGCGACGACCTCGTCGCTCACGTCGCGAGTGCCGCCGTTCGGGACGTGCGCGTAGGCGTAGAGGGTGTGGTTGCCCTCGGGCGCGCGCGAGTCGTCGACCACGCCGGGCTGGATGACCAGCACGTACGGGCGGTCCGCGTATTCGCCGGCGGCGACGGCCTTTTCGGCGGCGACGGCCTCGGCGCGGGTGCCGACCACGTGCAGGGTGCCCGCGCGATCGCAGCCCTCGGCGCGCCACGGCACCGGGCCCGACAGCGCGAAATCGACCTTGCAGGCCGCGCCGCCGTAGCGGAACCGTTCCAGCCGCCGCGCGTATCGGCCGGGCAGCCGATCACCGGCGACGCGAAGCAGTTCGGCCGGTGCGGTATCGAGCAGAACCGTTCGGGCGCTGTGGAATTCGTCGAGTGATTCGACGCGATGACCGGTGACGATCCGACCGCCGTGCGCCACCAGATCGGCCGCGAGCGCGTCCACGATCGCCTGACTGCCGCCGCGCGGCACCGGCCAGCCGTCGACATGGGCGAGGGTGCCCAGCATCAGCGCCACCCCGGCCGCCGCGAATGCCCGCGGCGGCATGATGGCGTGCGCACTCACGCCGGTGAACAGCGCCGCGGCCGCATCGTCGCGAAAACGCATATCCCACAGCGGCGATGCCTGTTCGAGCAGTCGTCGCCCGAATCGCACGCCGACCCCGATATCCAGTGGCGGGTGCCGCAGATCCGACATCGTCAGATCGACCAGACCCTCCCAGCGCCGCACCAAAGGACCGAACAGCCGCCGCCACGACGCGCCGTCACGCCCGAGCCCGGCCGCCGTGCGGTCCAGATCACGCCACGCCAGCCCGGCCACCCCCCCGTCCAGCGGATGGGCGTAGGACACCTCCGGCGTGCACAGCTCGACCCCGTGCGCGGCGAGGTCGAAGGCCCGGAAGAACGGCGATGCCGCCGCCATCGGATGCGCGCCGGCGCAGACGTCGTGGTGATAGCCCGGCAGCGTCAGCTCGGCGGTGCGGCAGCCGCCGCCGACGGTATCGCCCGCCTCGTACACCTCGACGCCGAGACCGGCCCGGGCCAGAATCACCGCCGCGGCAAGTCCGTTGGGCCCGGCTCCGACGACCACCGCATCCACCATGATCACCACTGTAGGCGCGGGCGAACGGGGTGTCGGTCGTGCTGGCACCACCGGCCCGGCGCGGGCAGTACGAGGACGTCGGGGCGGGCATGCGACCAACCTGGCGGATCGAAATTCGGCAAACCGACCATGGCGGGGTCGGCGACAACCCGTCATCCTTTGTGTGATCGCCATCACATTTATGCGAGTCTTCGCCTCTGCCAAGGGAGTTCGGCCATGACCGCTCGCCGCTACGGCGAACTATGCGGCGTCGCAACGCTTCTGGCGGCGGCGTGGGCGGCTCCGGCCGCGGCCGATACCGGCTCCGCGCAGTCCGCCGGAATCATCACCGTCACCACGACCGCCGACGGGGCCGCGGCCGATCCGTTCGACGGACAGTGCCGGACTCACACCGGGGAGTGCACGCTGCGCGCGGCCGTTCAGGTGGCCGACGCGCGGCCGGGTACGACGATCGTGCTGCCACCGGGCCGTTACCGGCTCACGATCGCGCCGAATCCGTTGAATATCAACGGCCCCTTCATCGATCCGACCACCGGTGATCTGGACGTCACCTCCGATACCACGATCGTCGGTGCGGGTCAGGACGAGACGATCATCGACGGCGATCATCTCGACCGGGTCATGCTCACCACCGCCACCGTCTCGCTGTCGGGGCTGACCGTCACCGGCGGCAACGCCGGTCAACGCGAGATTCCGCTGTACGACACCGGCGGCGGCGGAATCGCCAACTCGGGCAGGTTGTCTCTGGATCACGTCACCGTGACCGGCAACGCGGCCGACTACGGCGGCGGCATCTTCAACATCCCGGTCGCCGATATGAAGGCGACCGACAGCGTGATCTCCGGTAATGCGGGCGGCGAGGCGGGCGGGGTGCGCTGCGACAACACCTGCACCTTCACCCGAACGACCATCAGTGACAATCGCGTGACCAATCCGGGCCGCTGGTACCGGCCGGGCGGATTCGCCGGGCGCGGTGGCGGTCTCGATATCCGCGGCGTCGGGCTGGTGGTGCTCATCGACTCGACGGTCGTGCGCAACAGCGCCACCGACGGCGGCGGCGGGATCAACATCGCCCCGGCCTATCTCGACACCCTGCCGTATCAGTTCACCGATGCCGTGAATCCCGGTATGGGACATCTGATCCTGCGCGGCAGCACGATCGCGGACAATACCTCCGGGCTCGGCGAGCGGAACTGCCGGAAGGTATTCGCCGACATCACCTCCACCGGCGGCAATACCAGCAACGACGCCTCCTGCGATCTCACCGCGGCGGGCGACCGGGCCGGAAAGGATTGAGCCATGGGCTCGTTCAACGTGGACGACTGGATGACCGTACTCGGCCACGCGTTCACCTGGGTGGTGTCGATGATCGTCTCGGCGGCCTCCAGCGGCTCGGCCGGATAGCGCTCAGCGACGGGTCCAGTGCCCGACGAGTATATCCAGGCGCTGGCGGCGGAAGTCGGCCCGCAGGCGGCCGTCGTGATCGACCTGACCTTCGCCGCCCACCCTCGTGATCGACGGCGAATCAACCAGCCGCCGACAGATCGATATCGATGTCGAACGCGGAAGCGGCTACACGTCCGTCGAGAACCTGATCCCGCCGTCGGGAATGTCCACGCCCGGCCACACGCGCGCACCGCGCAGCAGCTCGCAGCGCGCACCGACATTCGCACCATCGCCGATCACCGCATCGCGCACCAGTGCGCGCGGGCCGATGCGGGCGCCGAAGCCGATGATCGAACGTTCCACCGTCGCACCGGCTTCCACGCGGGCGCCATCGAACAGGATCGCGCCGTCGAGGCGGGCGCCGGCGCCGACCTCGGCGCCGCGGCCGACGACCGTACCGCCGATCAGCAGGGCGCCGGGGGCGACGCCCGCGCCCGCGTGGACCAGCGATTCACCGCGTTGGCCGGGGAGGGCGGGCGAGGGGGCGATGCCGCGCACCAGATCGGCCGAGCCGCGGACGAAGTCCTCCGGGGTGCCCATATCGCGCCAGTAGGAGGTGTCCACATGGCCCTGGATATGCGCACCCTCGGTCAGCAGCGTGGGGAACACCTCGCGTTCCACCGACACCGGGCGTCCGCTCGGGATCTTCTCGATGTACTCGCGCCGGAACACGTAGCAACCGGCATTGATCTGATCGGTCGGCGGGTCCTGGGTCTTCTCCAGAAACGCTGTGACGCGGCCGGTCTCGTCGGTGGGCACGCAGCCGAACGCGCGCGGATCACTCACCCGCACCAGGTGCAGGGTCACATCGGCGTTGGTGGATACATGGGTGTCGAGCACCGCGCCCAGATCGGTGCCGCCCAGCACATCACCGTTGAACACCATCACGGTGTCGGCGCGCAGTTTCGGCAGCACATTGCGGATCGCGCCGCCGGTGCCCAGCGGTTCGGTCTCGGTCACGTACTCGAGCTCGATGCCCAGTTCCGCACCGTCACCGAAGTGTTCCTCGAAGACCTCGGCCTTGAACGAGGTGCCGAGCACGACGTGGTTGATCCCGGCATCGGCGATGCGGGCCAGCAGATGATGCAGGAACGGCAGACCGGCGACCGGCAGCATGGGCTTGGGCGCCGACAGCGTCAGCGGCCGCAGCCGCGTCCCCTGGCCGCCGACCAGGATCACGGCATCGGTCGCGGTGCCGGCCGCAGCCGAATTGTCCGCCATCAGTCTCCCCTGTTCAGGTTCGTTCCAGTCTCGACCCCATGTTCTCGGGTCACGCGCTACCGCTGCGCGGCACGCTCACGCAGGGCAGATCGAACCGCAACCCGGCAGCGGATCGCAAGTCCGGCCCGCAGCGCCAGCCGCAGCGGCGCCTGCCACCAGTGCGGATGCCGATCGGCCTGGAAACGATACGCGGAGGCGTGATGGGCGGGCAGCATGGCCTCGGGATTGCGCCCGGCCGCATGCCCCTTGGCGTGCGTGACCTCCGCCGATGGCACGAATACATTGTGCCAGCCCGCCCTGCCCATACGATCACCGAAGTCGACGTCCTCCATGTACATGAAGTAACGGGAGTCGAAGCCGTCGATCGAATCGAAGGCGGCCCGGCGGACCAGCAGGCACGAACCGGACAGCCAGCCGACCGTGCGCTCGGAGATCTCCTCGTTCTCCTGCCGATAGCGGCGGGTCCACGGATTCGTCGGCCAGACGGTGCCGAGCACCGCGTGTCCGGCGCCGTCGAGCAGTCCGGGCACCCGGCGCGCGGACGGATAGGTGCTGCCGTCGGGTTCGAGCACGAGCGGGCCCAGCGCCCCGGCCCGGGGCCAGCGCTGCGCGGCCTCCAGCAGCTTGTCGATGGAATCGGTGCCCCAGCGGATATCCGGATTGGCGATGACGACGAATTCGATCTCCGGATCGATCTCGGCGACCGCGCGATTGATGGCGCCGCCGTAGCCGATATTGCCCCCGGTGCGCAGCAGCCGGACATGCTCATCGGCCTCGGCCGCCAACTCCGGCGTCCCATCGGTCGACCCGTTGTCCGCGAGAATGACCTGCGGCTTCTCGGCGGTCGCACCGGCCAGCGTGCTGATGAAATGCTCGAGGTGCTCACCGGGGGAAAAGGTCACGGTGACGACGACGAGACTCCCGACTCCGCCGGGCCCGCTGGGCGCTGTGTTCTCGGTTCCCTCGCTCCGCTCGCTCACGGGGGCCCAGCCTAACCGGATATCCGTGCGAGTGCGTCGGCAAGGGCGAGACGCCAATCACGCAGCGGAGTCAGTCCCGCGGCAACCCACACACGATCCGACAGCACCGAATACGCCGGTCTCCGTACGGGACTCGGGAATTCGGCGCTCATGCAGGGACGCACGCGCTCCGGATCCGCGCCCACCCCCTCGAACACCGCGCGCGCCAGATCGAACCAGGTCGCCCGACCGGCATTGGTGGCGTGCAGGATTCGGGACATCGGCGGCTGCGGCCGCGCGGCCAGCTCCAGCAGTCCCGCGGCGAGATCGGCGGCGAAGGTGGGCGATCCGATCTGATCGTTCACCACCGACACCGTCTCCCGCTCACGCTCGAGGCGTCGCATGGTCGCGACGAAATCGCCGCGATCGCCGGTGTAGACCCACGCGGTCCGCACGATCCGGGCGTTTCCGGACAACTCCAGCACGGCCCGCTCCCCGGCGAGTTTGGAGCGGCCGTACACGCTGGTCGGCCCGGTCGGATCGTCCGGTTCATAGGGCCGGTCACCCGCGCCGTCGAAGACGTAATCAGTCGATATATGAATCAGCCTCGCGCCCAACGCTTCACATGCGGCGGCGAGCACGGCCGGTCCCGTCTCATTGCCCGCGAAGGCCCCCGCCTCATCGGATTCGGCCGCGTCCACGGCCGCATAGGCCGCGCAGTTCAGCACCACATCGCCGGGCCGCAGCACCGCGCGGACGGCCCGCGAATCGGTGATGTCCAGATCGCGGTGGCCCAGCGCCAGCGCATCGGGCGCCAGCGCGCACGCGGCGCGGCCGAGCTGCCCACCGGCCCCGGTGACGACCAGCCGCGAATCGGACGAGGAATGCACGCAGGCAAGTCTGGCACGCCGCGCCGGTCGCGTTGAACCATGCACGCCCTCGCATTCGTTAGCCTCGTTCGAAGGGGGTAGACAGGCACCATGGGGTTACCGGGTGGGGCCGAAAGGACGAGGAACGTGACGCAAAGCAGAGGTGGATCGACGCTGTCACGCCCGCGCGGCGCCGGTTCTCCGCTGCGCGCCGGTCCGCGCCAGCGGCCCTCGTACGCCAAACCTCCGGTCAATCGCTCCGGCCGGCTCATCGCCGCGATCGCCGCGGCCCTGGTCTTCATCGTCACCGGATTCGGCTGGCACAGTATCGACAGCCTGATCTCCGGAATCCAGCGCATCGGCAATCTGGGCCTGGGCGGCGCCAGCGACGGCGCGACCGACATCCTCATGGTCGGCATCGACAGCCGCACCGACGCGCACGGCAATCCGCTCTCCCCTTCCGAGAAGGCCATGCTGCACGCCGGTGACGAGGTGGGCACCAATACCGACACGATCGTGCTGATGCGCGTCCCCAACGACGGGCGGTCGGCCACGGCCATCTCGATCCCCCGCGATTCCTACGTCGACATCCCCGGAATCGGTATGGGGAAGATCAATTCGGCCTACGGCGTGACCAAGGAGAAGGTGCGCCAGAAGCTCGCCAACCAGGGCCTGTCCGATGCCGAGGTCGAACGCCAGTCCACCCAGGCCGGGCGCCAGGCGCTGATCAAGACCGTCGCCAACCTGACCGGTATCACCGTCGACCACTACGCCGAGGTGGGCCTGCTGGGGTTCGTGCTGCTCACCGACGCGGTCGGCGGGGTGAATGTCTGCCTGAACAATCCGGTGAACGAACCGCTCTCGGGCGCGGACTTCCCCGCGGGCGAGCAGCGGCTCAACGGTCCGCAGGCACTGAGTTTCGTGCGCCAGCGCCACGAACTGCCGCGCGGGGATCTGGATCGGATCGTGCGCCAGCAGGTGTTCATGGCCTCGCTGGTGCATCAGTCACTGAGCGCGAAGATCCTGGCCAATCCCGCGAAGCTGAACCAGCTCACCGATGCGGTCGGCCGCACGATCGTGCTCGACGACGACTGGAATGTGCTGAAGTTCCTGCAGCAGTTACAGGATCTGGCCGCCGGTCAGGTGAAGTTCGAGACCGTCCCGGTCACCGATATCAACGGCACGACGGCCGCGGGCGAATCGGTGGTCAAGGTCGATCCGCAGGCGGTGAAATCGTATGTGGGAGCCATGGTCGGCGGCGGCTCATCGGATCCCGCGGAGGTCCAGCCGTCCTCGGTGACCGTGGATGTGTACAACGCCAGCGGCACCTCGGGCCTGGCCGGTCAGGTGTCACATGCGTTGGCGGGCAAGGGTTTCCGCAACGGGACGGTCGACAATTGGATCGGCGGGCCGGTATCCGCGAGCCGCGTGTTCGCCGGCAGCGCTTCGGATCCGAAGGCCAAGGCCGTGGCCAAGGCGCTGGGCGGGCTGCCCGTGGCCGCCGAGACCCGACTGCCGCAGGGCACGGTCCGAGTCGTGCTGGCGGGTGACTATTCTGGTCCCGGCTCGGCGGCGGGCGGTCTGTTCGACATGTCCGGAACGTCGTCGGCGGCGGCGACGCCGGTTCCGCCCGGGCCGCCCATCGATGCCGGCCAGAACGGACCCAAATGCGTGAACTGAATCAGACCGTCACCGCGGCGCTGCTCGACCCCATCCTGGCCCGCGATCCGGCCGGTCCGCGCATCACCTTCTACGACGACGCCACCGGCGCGCGCATCGAACTGTCGGCGGTGACGCTGGCGAATTGGGCGGCCAAGACCGCCAACATGATTCGCGACGAATTCGGTCTCGCACCCGGGGCCCGGGCGACGGTGCTGCTGCCCGCGCACTGGCAGACCGCGGCGGTGCTGCTCGGCTGCTGGTGGGCCGGGGTCGAGGTCGTGCCGCAGCCCGACGACGAGGCCGAGCTGGCGCTGGTGACCGCGGACCGGATCGACGACGTCGCACAGATCGCCGAGGTGGCCGCGCTGTCGCTGGACCCCTTCGGCGCGCCCGTGCGCGATCTGCCGGTCGGCATCACCGACTACGCCACCTCGGTGCGCGCCCACGGCGATCAGTTCCGTCCCGGCGGCGCCGGTGCGGCGCTGGACGGTATGTCCGTCGCCGAGGTGCTCGACGCGGCCCGCGAATCCGCCGCGCGCCAAGGCTTCACCGCCGAGGACCGGGTGCTGTCCACCGCGGGCTGGAATACGCCCACCGAACTCGTCGACGGCCTGCTCGCCGTCTACGCCGCGGGCGCCTCGCTGGTCCAGATCGCCAATCCCGACCCCGCCGCACAGGATCGCCGAGTCGATACCGAGCGCGTGACCCGTACGCGCGCGTAACATCGGACTCCTACCGGGGTAGGGGCTCTCGTCCGCCCTCGGGACGTTTCAGTTCGTTGCGCAACTCCGTACGGTGAGAACAGGACTGGACGACGAACGGGGGTGGCGACGGTGCCACAGGATATGTTCCGATGGATGTCCGCGCAGGCCGTGCCGCGATTCGCGATGAAAGCCTTTGCCCGGCGCGGAGATACGCTGGCCCGCCTGATGATCACGCCGAGCGGCTCGAGCGATCCGTACCCGTTGATCGAGGATCTGCGCGCCCGGGGACGCCTGACGATGTCGTCGATCGCGTGGGCGAGTGCCGACCACGAGCTGTGCCGCACCATCCTGCGGGACAACCGATGGGGTGTGCACGCGATCGAGAGTTTCGAGATCCCCCATCCGCTGCGGCGGTTCGCCCAGCGCACCCCGCTGCCGCCGAATCCGGTGGAACCGCCCTCGATGCTCGTCATCGACCCACCCGACCACACCCGGATGCGCCGCCCGGTGGCCGCCGCCTTCACCCCGCGCGCGATCGCCCGGCTGCGTGAGCGCGTGGCCTCGGTCACCGAGGAACTGCTGGCGGAGCTGCCCGCCGGCGGCTCCGCCGATCTGGTGACCGCCTACGCCTCGCAGGTACCGATAGCGATCATCTCCGAGATCCTCGGCTTCCCGCGCAGCTCGCTCCCTCTGTTCCTGGAGTGGGGCGATGCGATGAGCCCGCTGCTGGATATGGGATTGCCGTGGCGCACTTATCGACACGCGATGAAGTCGATGCGCGTCATGGACGGCTATCTCGACGACCATATCGCCCGATTGCGCCGCGAACCGGGCGAGGACATCCTGTCCAGCCTCGTGCGGGCGGGCGAACTGGACGATCGCGAGCTGAAGGCCACGGCCAGCCTGCTCATGGGCGCCGGCTTCGAGACGACGGTGAACCTCATCAGCAACGGCGTCGTCCAGCTGCTCGCACATCCCGCGCAACTGGCCCGGCTGCGCGAGGAACCGGAGCTGTGGCCGAATGCGGTCGAGGAGATCCTGCGCATAGATGCCCCCGTGCAGACGACCGCCCGCGTCGCCCTCTCCGACGGCGTCGAACTCGAGGGCATCTCGTTCCGCAAGGGCCACACCGTCGTACTGTCACTGGCCGGGGCCAATCGTGATCCGAAGATGTTCGAGGATCCGACCCGTTTCGACGTCGCCCGCCCCAATGCCAAGGATCATCTGACCTTCTCCTCGGGCATTCATGTCTGCCTGGGGGCGAGCCTGGCCCGCATGGAGGGCGTCTACGCGCTGCGGTCGCTGTTCGACCGCTTCCCGAACCTGCAGCGGGCGGGTCGACCCGAACGCCGCCCGCTGTTCACGCTGCACGGATACAGCCGCCTGCCGGTGCTACTGGGCGAGCGCGCCACCCAACCCGCCGAGGGACTGGGCGTCAGCTGAAGCCGACGATCCGGTCTCCCCAGGCGGCGTGCAGGTCGTGGTCCGGATCGTCGAGCACCCGGTCGACCGCATCGATGACGAGGGTGGTGCGGGTGGATTCGCGGTAGGGCGGCCAGTGTTTCGAACCGTCCAGGGCCGCGGGCACGCCGTGCTCGGCGAAGGCCAGCCAGCGGCGCATCATCCGGCCCGAGACCTCCATCGCGACCTTGCGGCCGCCCAGCCAGAAGGTCGGATCGTGGTTGATCGTGCCGAAATTGCCGAAGACATAGGGCAGATCAGTGGCATGGCCCGCGCCGACGCGGGCCGCCTTCAACATCGGCGTGGCCTGATCGAACCGGTACATCCAGGTGCGCGTATGCCGGGAGTGCGCGTCGGCCACCCAGTGCGCGGGCATGCGGAACGCGGCATCGGTCGACATCGCCAGGGCGCCACGGGCTTTCGCCAGATCCGGATACGCCGAGGTGATCTCGGCGATGCGTTCGGGTGAGACGTTCGGATGTTCGGCGGCGATCGCGTTGAGCATGGCGTTGACCGCGTCCGGGGTCACCGGCATGATCGGCGAGCGGAACAGCCGGAACAGCGACGCCTCATCCTTATTGGTGCCGATCATCAACGGCACCCGATGCGAGCGGCCCTGCTGGAACCGGTCGGCCGGATAGGTGGGCAGCAGATCGCCGTCGACCACGGGCGCGGCGGCCAGCCGGCCCGGGGACTGCATCGGCACCTCGTCGAGCAGGATGCCCGCGGCGTCGACGATCCGCTCGATCGGGCATTCCAGCAGCTCGGCGGCCCGCTCGGCCGGAAGATCCAGCAGTTCCAGGAATCGGCGCGCCACCCCGGCGGCGCGGTCCGGACCGAAAACCGTTGTGGCGGGCGGGCTCTGGGCGATCGCACGATGAAACAGCCCGGCCGCGCGCGGCGAGGTGAGCAGGGCGGTCACACAACCCGCGCCGGACGACTCGCCGAAGACGGTGACATTGCCGGGATCGCCGCCGAACGCGGCGACGTTGTCGCGCACCCATTCCAGGGCGGCGATCTGATCGTGCAGACCGAGATTGGGCACGAAATCCTCGCCGAGGGAGGACAGATCGAGGAAGCCGAGCGCACCGAGGCGATAGTTGACCCCGACCACCACGACCTCGCCGGTTTCGACGAGTTTGCGACCGTCGTAGATGCCCTGCGCGGCCGTGCCGAGGCAGTACGCGCCGCCGTGCAGCCAGACCATGACCGGGCGGGGCTCGTCGGCGGTGCGGGCCGGGGCCCACACGTTCACCCACAAGCAGTCCTCACCCATCCGCAGGCCGGAATCGACCGGAACCATGGCGCCCATGGTCTGCGGTGCGATCTCGCCGAATTCGGTGCAGTCCCGCACGCCCTCCCAGGGCTCCGACGGCTGCGGGGGTGCGAAGCGGCGCGGACCGGCGGGTGCGGCGGCATAGGGAATGCTGCGCCAGACGTTGACCGTCCCTTCGCGCAGACCGCGCACGTCACCGGCATCGGTACGCGCGACGGGGACCGAGTCGGCCGCCATGCCCGGGGCCGTCTCGAAGAACTGAGTGCTCATCTCGCACCTCCTCGTACTCCCTGTAACGAGAGTACGTCCGCGATCATGTCCGACGGCTGCGCCTCGGCCACGTCATCCGCGATCGATATGACCGAGGTCCCGGCCGGGATCGATGCGATCACGCACCCGCTGTTTGAGTATTGCGATATCGGGGAATCCGCCGTCGGCTTTACGTTCCCAGATTTGGTCGCCGTCAATCGTGATGCGGAATACCCCGCCGCCACCCGGAACCAGGGCCACCTCGGTCACATCCGTGCCGAAGGTGCTGAGCAGTTCCTGGGCCATCCAACCCGCCCGTAGTAGCCAGCGGCATTGGGTGCAGTACTCGATTGCGACTCGTGGCATAGCGCGCAGACTACGTCGCCGCGTCGATGCCATGCGCGAAAACTGTTTTCAGCAAATCCCTCGCATCCGTCCGGCGTTAGTTCTGTTTGGAACCGTAGAATCGTAAACTAGCGGCCGCAAGCTCTGTGATCAGCCTCACCGCCCAGGTCACGGTTCGATCTCGCCGTCGATGTAGAGCCACTGTCCGCCGACCCGAGCAAATCTGCTGCATTCATGCAGCGTGCCGCGCTCACGCTGATGCCGGTAGTGCGCGCGGAACTCCACCTCGCCATCCTCGTCGAAGGGCCCGCCGCGAGCGGTGCGCAGAATCTCGAGCAGCATCCAGCGCTGCTGCGGATCCAGCTCCAGCCGCCGCGGCCGGGTGCGCGGATGCCAGGACCTCAGCAAATATCCGGTATCACCGACGGCGAAGGCGGTGAACCGCGAGCGCATGAGGGTTTCGGCGGTCGGCGCGGGACGGCTGCCGTCCAGCCGGGGCGCACAGCAGGCGCCGAACTGTTCTCCGCTGCGGCACGGGCACGGGTCGGTCTCGACAGGGTGGGCCATGGGTCGATTGTCCTGGGTTCGGGCGGCCCCGGCCGGACCGCCCGAACCTCGGATCACGAACCGAGCAGCCTCATCAGCTGGAACACGTTGAGCAGAGCGGTCGTCGAATTCGCCGCTAGCGCCGAACCAGTGTTGAGGAGGTTGAGGGTGTCCAGGAAGTTCATGATGCAGCTCCTTCATCGAGACGAGGTACCCGAGAGTGTCCGACCGCATACAAGCCGCAAACCAGCGCAGCACCTCAGCACGCTACTGCACCCACCCACTCTGATCAGCGAATTGTCCTACTCGATACCGGAATTCGATCGAGTCGACGCGAAAAGCCGGACAATGGCGGCTATTCCGACCATGCAGTATGTATCGCGGCCAATTCCTCGACCAGCCGGACGGTTTCGTCGTACCAGCCGCGTAACTCGATCAGCGCCGGCGGCAGCTCGTAGTCGTGATGATGACCCGCCCGCGACAGCGTCGCCCACAGTGCGCCGATCCGCGCGGCGGTCGGCGGACCGGCATAGGGCTCCAGGGCCAGTAGCTGCGCCCGCATGCTGCAGCGCGCCAGCGGCGGGGCCACCTGCCACCACAGCTGGTCGATGGCCTGCTCGACCGCGATGCGCAACAGCCATACGGTCGCCCGCGACCACAGCCCGCCCGCATCGGTGACGATACCGCGCAACAGCTCGTCGGCGGCGGCGAGCCGCTCGGCGACCGTCGGGGTCAGGGATTCAGCCACTTGACGAGTTTCCTTGTACCGGAAAGCAATTGGCCGACCTCGCGATCGATGCGGATATGCGCGCCCGCGGCCGCGTCGCGCAGCACCGCGCGCGCCCAGGGCGCCTCGCGATCCAGCAGCGCGTTCAGATCGTCGACCCGGTCCGGCTCGCCGAGCACCGCCAGCGACACCTTCTCCCAGGTGGTTCGCGCGGCGTCGACGCGCCGCTGCACCTCATGATGATCCATGCCGTCGGCGAGCAATGTGGCCCGCGCCCGGGCCAGCGCGGCCGCCTCGATCGCCGAGCGACAACACGTGATGACCAGTTCCGCGGCGATGGCCCGGGGCAGCTGCCGAGTTCGCAAGAGCGCGTTGGCATCACTGAGATAGCGGCGCACCGGATCCTCAGCGACGCGGATCTCGACCGTGGAGCGCTCGCGCCGCTGCACGTCGAGCACGGTCGCGTCCAGCCGCAGCCGCCGCACCGCCTCGGCCAGCCGCTCGTCGTGGGTGAACACCACGACCTGGCGGCCGCTGCGCGCCGCGGCCGCCAGCACCCGGGCCAACCCGTCCACCTTGGCCGGATCCATGGCCTGCACCGGATCGTCGATCATGACGAATCCGAACGGGCTCTCGGGCACGGTGGCGCGCGGCAGGAACAGGGCCAGTCCCAGCGCGTGCAACTCGCCCTGACTCATCACGCCCAGCGCGGTGCCGCCGGTATCGTCGACGGTGACGTCGAGCAGCACCTTGCGGCTGGCCCCGGCGTTGCCCTGCAACCGAATCGCGCCCAGGTCGACATTGCTCTGCTGCCGCAGCCCCCGCCAGATCCGGCGGGCGTGATCGGCCAGCGGGGCCATGCGCTGTTCCCGCAGTCCCGCGGCGGCGGACTTCAGCCAGTCCTCCGCACGGCGCACGGTGCGCAGCTCCGGTTCGGCCGCGACCGCCGCGGTGGCATCGCGCAGCCAGGCGGCGATGCGCGGAACCAGCGGCGTCCACACCGCGTCCAGGCGATCCAATTCCTTTCGGGCCGAACGCCGTAGCGTCTCGAGGCCGCGCACCGCGTCGATATGTGCCGTGCGCAGGCGGGGCGCCAGTTCGGGCCGATAGTGCTCATCCGCCAACCCCGCCCAGGTCGACCAGGTGCGCCGCGCCGGGCCGGTGTCCACATTGGGCACCGGCGGTGTCGGCGGATCGAGTTCCGGCGGCACCGGCGCGATGAGTGAGCGGGCCCGATCCACGGCCCGCGCGAGGGCGATGCGGGCGGCGGTGAGCGCGGCGGCACGATCGGTCAGGCGGACGATCTGAGCGTCGGTATCGCGCCGCCACTGCTCGTCGAGGCTGCCGCGACCACAGACCGGGCACGGGCAGTCCCCGCCCGCGTCGACATGGCCGCGGGCGCGGCGCAGCAGATCCAGTACGCGCAGTTCGGCTTCCATATCGCCGGTGGCGTGCGCGGCCAGATCGGCCGCGCATCCGACGATATGGTCGGCGGCCGCATCGACCTCGGCCGGTTCGGGCAGCCGCAGGCGCAGGATCGCCTCGAGCGCCGCGGCGCCGGTCGGATCGTGCCGGGCGCCGGCCAATTCACGGCCGATCGCGGGCAGATCCGGCTCGGGGGCACCCAGCAGTTCGGCCACCCGCGCGGCCCGGTCGTCGGCGACGGTGGCCAGCGCGGTCAGCAGCGCGCTGCGTTCGTCGCGGCACGCCTTGGCCGCCCGTTCCAGTTCGAGGCGGCGGGCGCGGGTGCGGTCCTGGGCGGCGGTGAGATCGTCGAGTCCGAGCAGCCGATGCAGGGCGTCGAACAGATCGCTCGGGCGGCCGTCGACCAGCGCGCCGAGTTCGCTGTAGGACAGGAACGGGCGGTACAGCTCCAGGTCACGAGACCAGTCGGTCGCGCGGAACTCGCTGGGCTGCTGCCCCTTTCGGCGCTGGGTCCAGCTGCCGCCGGACAGGTCGACGCCCTCCGGCCATTCGCGGGTGATCGTCAGCGGCGCGCCGGATCCGGTGGTGGTCAGTTCCAGGTCGATGCGGGAAACGCTGCCCTCGTGCAGATTTCGCCAGCCCTCCCGCCATACCGCCGAGCGGCCCTCCCAGCGGCGGTTGACGCCGGTGAGCGTCAGCTCGGCGGCCTCGGCGAAACTGGACTTGCCGGATCCGTTGCGGCCCACCACCAGGGTGAGCCCGGGCCCGGGATTGAGCCGCAGATCCGCGCGGGGACCGATACCGCGGAAACCGCGAACCCGGATGGCGCTGACGAAGATTCCGCTGTGCCCCGGCCCGGATCTCAGGTCCGGATCCGCGCCCAGCGCCGTCAGTACCGTCTGTGCGACTTCGGGTGTGATCGACGGATCGGCGTCCAATCTGCGGGACACCAGTTCGGCCAGGCGCGGCGCGGCATCATCCGGCGCATCCCCCAACTTGCCACCACCCCTTAGCGTTCGATCGTCACACGCGAGCCGTTGCCGAACTCGACGCCGTGCCGAACGCTACCGGATCACGGACGAATCCGCGCCTGCGCCAGACCTTCCGACAAACCGGCCCGGGCGGGACGTAATGGCCATCGATACGGGTGATCCGCGCCGATGGCCACCCCTCGGCCGTCCCGGCCCGGGCAGTTCCACGGTGTTCACCCGAATCGGGTGGCTCGGATCAACCGAACAGGACAGAATGCCAGAGTTCGCCCGCTGAGGCAATAGTGCTTGACGTTGCAATACGTCTCTCCCCCATGACAATTCGGCCCGCTACCGCTTGGCGAACGATCCTCGCGGCACTGTTCGTCGGCGGCCGAGTGGCCCGCGCGGGGGCGGTCGCGAGCGGGCGTGACCTGCGGCGGAGGATTCTGTCGGTGGGTTGCGGTAGAAATCCGATCAACCGAGAGAGGGGGCCGCGTGACGATATCTCAGGTGGGGACCGAATCCGGCGCATGGACCGCGGAGCAGATCGCCGCGCTGGCGCCCGATAGCGCATCGCTCGCGGCCGCGCGCAAACTACGCGGGCGCTTCAGCGGCACCGGTCGGCATGCCGACGCGGTATGGGGGTTGTGCAAGGGCAGCGGGAGCAGGCCGTATCAGACGATCGTCGATCTGAGCGGGCCCGCCTACACCTGCACGTGCCCGAGCCGGAAGTTCCCGTGCAAACACGCACTGGGCCTGTTGCTCGGCTGGTCGGAGGGCCAGGCGCCCGAGGCCGGGGCGGTCGCCGACTTCGCCGCCGACTGGCTGGCGGGGCGCGTGGCCCGGGCCGCGAAAGCCGTTGCGGCATCCGCTCGCACACCCAGCGCGGTCACCGCCGAACAGCGCCGCTCGCGGGTGAGCGCGGGCCTGGCCGACCTCGATATCTGGCTCGGCGATCAGGTGCGTACGGGGCTGGCCCAGGCGGACCGCTCCTATCGGGCGCTGGAGACGGCGGCCGCCCGCATGGTCGACGCCCAGGCGCCCGGGGTAGCGAATATGCTTCGGCAACTTGCCCGCAATGTCGTGCTGCGCCCGGATTGGCCCGCCCTGCTGCTCCGCGAATACGCGCGATTGCATCTGCTGGCGACCGCGCACCGCCGACTCGACGACCTTCCGGTCGCGCTCGCCGAGCGGGTGCGCGCACATCTCGGCTATCCGATCACCGCCGAGACGGTGCGCACCGAGGGACCGCCGGTCCGAGATCGGTGGATGGTACTGGGACGACGGATCACCGAGGAGGAGCGACTGCATACCCGCCGCACCTGGCTGCGCGGGCGCACGAGCGGCCGCTGGGCGCTGATCGTCGATCACAGCTTCGGCTCCCCCGCTTTCCCCGCCGAGGTACCGGTGCCCGGCCTGCAGCTCGACGCCGATCTGCACTTCTATCCCGGCGCCGCCGCGCTGCGCGCACTGTGGGGCGAAAGGCACGGCGTTCCGGAACCTTTCACCACGGTGCCGACCTCGGCTCCCGTTCCTTCCGACGCGGCGGATACCCGGATACGTTCCGGCGCAGCGGATCACAGTGGAATCGAGGCCGGATTGACCGATCATGCGCGGGCGTTGGGTGCCGATCCCTGGCTGCGGTCGTGGCCGATGTTGCTGAGCGAGGTGACCCCGGTGGTCGCCGACGACCGGTGGTACGTGGCCGAGGCCGACGGGACCGCACTGCCGCTGGCCCGGCTGGCCGAACAGCCGTGGCGACTGCTCGGCGTCTCCGGCGGTCATCCGATCGCGGTGATCGGTGAGTGGACCGTGGACGGGCTGGTACCCGTCTCCGCCTTCGCCGCGGGTGAGATCGTCGATGCCGGGGCCGAGGCGATCGGCGCGGCGGCCGACGAACCGGCGGCCGAATTGCTGTCGGCGGCGCTGCTCGGAACCGCGCGGCGCACGCTGGATCCGGCGCGGCTGCCCGGGCCGGTGGCGGCGGCCGTCGGCGCGGCCACCGGCGATCCGGCCGAGACACTGCTCGAGGCGGCCCTCGCCCAGGACTTGTTCCTCCGCGGCGGCGTATCGCCCACCGCCGTCCCGCTTCCCGAGGCCGCGCCCGACGACGAACGCCTCCTGTTGCCGTCGGCGGCGGCCGGTCGGCTGGCGCGGATGCTGGCCGAGGGCTCGCCGTTCCTGGCCGAATGGTTCGAGATCGTCGGACCGCGGGACCCGCGGGCGCCCGACGCGCTGTGCGCCCTGCTGCTGGATCAGGCGAAAACCCGTGCGGCACTGCGTGAACCGCTGCTGCGCCTGGCCGGGGCGCGCGGGCGCTGGCTGGCGTCGCGGAACCCTCAGTGGCGCACCCTGATTCGCGCCGACGTCGACGACGCCTCCATATGGTCGCACGGCCGCCCGATCGAACGACGCGCCTGGCTGTCGGCGCTGCGCGAGCGCGATCCACACGCCGCCCGCGACATCCTGTCCGGCAGCTGGCGCACCGAATCCGGCACGGCCCGTGCGGAACTGCTGGCAATCCTGGCCGACCGGCTCGACCCCGGCGACGAACCGCTGCTCGAATCCGCGCTCGACGATTCGCGCGCCGACGTCCGCCGCGTGGCCGCGGATCTGCTCGCCCGCCTGCCCGAATCGGCCTTCGCCCGGCGCATGCGGCGGCGGGCCGCACAATGGATCGGCCTGTGGGACAACCGATTGATCGTCGAACTGCCCGAGGCGCTCGACGACGCCGACCGCCGCGATGGACTCGCCGACCGCACCGCTGATACGCCCTATCGCTCGGACGGCGCACCGGATACCGGCGCGGAGTGGCTGCGCCGCCTCGTGGCCGCGACACCCCTCTCGTATTGGGACAGGTTGTTCACCGATCCGGAGCGGGCCCTGGCCGTGCCGATGGCCGACCGGATGCTGGGGCCGATGTTCGCGGGCTGGGCGGACGCCGCCCGCGCCCAGCGCGATTCCCGCTGGGCGGCACCGCTTTTCGAGGTGCTCACCGCGACGCCGACCCTCGGGGCGGATTTCGACGTGCGGCGTGAGCTGTTCGCGCTGCTCCCGCTCGGCGAACGCGTGCGCCGGTTGCGTCAGCTCGACGCGAGTTGGCTCGCCGAGGTCGAGCTGCTGGTCGCGGCGTTGCCCCGGCCATGGCCGACCGCCCTGGCCGACCATGTGACGCGGCTGCTGTTCGACCGCGCGCAGCTGGCGGCCGCCCGTCCGGACGCGCCCGGGCTGTCCCCCGCCTCGTATCGCACCCTGTTCCACGCCGCGGCGCTGCACTTCCCGGTCGAGGCCGCCGCCACCGTATTCAGGACCGCCCGCCGCTGTCCGGATCCCTACTGGCAGACCGCCTTCGACCGACTCGCCAACGACCTGTCCGAACGCACCACGATGCTCGAGGAGCTGCAGTGACCACGACCCACGCACCGCACGACGAACTGCTGCGCCCGCATGCCGAACAGTCCTTCGCCGCCGAACTGAGCGCCCTCGCCGCGGTCGACGACCGCCCGCGTCCGCCGTCGTGGCGGCTGTCGCCCTGGGCGGTGGTGACCTACCTGCTCGGCGGCACCCTGTCCGACGGGACCGTCGTATCCCCGAAGTACGTCGGGCCGCGACGCCTGATGGAGGTGGCCGTCGCCACGCTGGCCACCGATCGGGCGCTGCTGCTGCTCGGCGTCCCCGGCACCGCCAAAACCTGGGTGTCGGAACATCTTTCGGCCGCCATCTGCGGCACGTCGACGCTGCTGGTGCAGGGCACCTCCGGCACCCCGGAGGAGGCCATCCGCTACGGCTGGAATTACGCCCGCCTGCTCGCGGAGGGACCCAGCGAGGGTGCGCTGGTGTCCTCGCCGGTGATGACCGCTATGCGGGGCGGGTCGATCGCCCGGATCGAGGAGCTCACCCGCATCCCGTCCGATGTCCAGGACGCCTTGATCGCGATCCTGTCGGAGAAGACGCTGCCGGTTCCGGAGCTCGGCCGGGAGGTGCAGGCAGCCAAGGGTTTCAATGTGATCGCCACCGCCAACGACCGCGACCGCGGCGTCAACGACCTGTCCTCGGCGCTGCGCCGCCGATTCAATACGGTCGTGCTGCCACTGCCCGCCGACGAGGACGAGGAGGTCGCGATCGTCGCCCGCCGCGTCGAACAGCTCGGCGCCGCACTGGAATTGCCGACCGTACCCGCCGCGGCCGAGGAGGTGCGCCGCGTGGTGCGGGTATTCCGCGAGCTGCGGTCCGGCATGACCGCCGACGGCCGCACCAAACTGAAATCGCCGTCGGGCACGCTGTCCACGGCCGAGGCGATCTCGGTGATCACCAATGGCCTCGCACTGTCGGCGCATTTCGGCGACGGCGTACTGCGGGCGCCGGATGTCGCCGGTGCCGTCCTGGGCGCGGTGATCAAGGATCCGGTGGCCGACGCCGTGGTGTGGACCGAATACCTCGAGGCCGTAGTCCGCGAGCGCCCGGACTGGTCCGACTTCTACCGCGCCTGCCGCGAGGTACAGCCATGAGCGAGCGCGCCGCGGGCACAGCCGAATCGGCAATCATGCCAGCCTCTGACGCCAGCGAGGAACACCCCGTGAACAGGCCCGGTCAGCGGAGCATCCCGGGCAGGCGCGTTCGCGGCCAGGCCGGAGGCGGGCGGCAGCGAGGTGCGGGCATGAGCAAGCGAGCAATGGGTACAGCCGGGGTCGCGGTCATGCTGGAGCCGAGTGCCAGCGAGGTGGAGGCATGAGCGCGCCGGGGCTCGTGGCGGAGGTCGCCGGGGAGGCTCCGGCGCGGACACGGATCTTCGGGATTCGGCATCACGGTCCGGGCTCCGCGCGGTCGTTGCGCTTGGCGCTGGAACGGTTCCGGCCCGATGTGATCCTGATCGAGGGGCCCGCCGATGCGGATCCGCTGGTCGGCTACGTCGCCTCCGAGGATCTGTGCCCACCGGTAGCGCTGCTGGCCTATGTGCCGGATTCCCCATCGCGGGCGGCGTTCTGGCCGTTCGCGGTCTTCTCCCCCGAATGGCAGGCGCTGCGCTATGCGGTGGAACACGATGTCCCGGTCCGCTTCTGCGACCTCCCCGCCACCCACACCCTCGCGCTGGACAGCGAGCCGGGCGATCGCACCGACCCGCTCGCCGCCCTGGCCGACGCCGCGGGCTACGACGACCCGGAGCGCTGGTGGGACGCGGTCATCGAATCCTCCGCCGACGCCGATATCTTCGCCGCCGTGACCGAGGCCATGGCCGCGCTGCGCGAAAGCTCTACTGCACCAGTCGAAGTCGAGTCCATCCCCGGGCCGATCTTGCCCACGGATCGACCCGAGCCCGACGATATGCCCGTCCGGCTCGAAGATGCCTCTCGCGCAGCCGGATACGAGCCGACCACACCGGACGGACGGACGCGCGTACTACCCGCATCCGACAGCGCTGTGTCGGCCCGGCGCGAAATCACCTCGCGCGCAGAGCCGAGCACGCCCGGCGGACTACCGGCACCGGACAGTGACGACCCGAGACCGGGCGATCTCTCCGGCACGCCGGGCGACCAGCACGGGCCGGACGTGTCGGCGGACACCGATCAGCTCGCGCTGCTGGAGGATGGCGCGCTCGACGCGCACACCCTGCGGCGCGAGGCGTATATGCGCCAGGTGATGCGGAAGGCGTTGAAGGACGGGGCGACTCGGCTGGCGGTGGTGTGTGGGGCGTGGCATGCCCCGGCGTTGGAGGGGAAGTTGGGCCCGGCGGCGCCGGATGCGCGGATGTTGAAGGGGTTGCCGAAGGTCAAGACCACGGTGACGTGGGTGCCCTGGACGCACTCGCGGCTCGCGGGTGGATCCGGATACGGGGCCGGGGTCACCTCGCCGGGCTGGTATCACCATCTGTTCACTCGGACCGAACAGCCGATCGCGCGGTGGCTCACCATGGTGGCCGCGACCCTGCGGGCCCACGATCTGCCGGTCTCGAGCGCCCACATCATCGAATCCGTCCGGCTCGCGGACGCTCTCGCGGCCATGCGCGGCCGCCCGCTGCCGGGACTGTCGGAGGTCACCGACGCGACCCGCGCCGTGTTGTGCGAGGGCGATGAGACGATGCTGCGGCTGATCACCGCCGAGCTGGTGGTCGGGGAGGCGCTCGGCACGGTGCCCGACAACACCCCGGCCGTACCCCTCGACGCCGATCTGCGCGCGCAGGCGCGATCGCTGCGGCTCAAACAGCAGGCCCTCGCCCAGCAGCTCGATCTGGATCTGCGCAAGGACCGCGATGTGGCCCGCTCCCATCTGCTGCATCGGCTGCATCTACTCGATATCGCCTGGGGCACAAGGACTGCCGGGGAGGTCCGCAATACCGGCACATTCCGGGAGTCATGGACGCTGCGCTGGGAGCCGGAGCTCTCGATCGCGGTCGTCGAGGCATCCCGCTGGGGCACCACGATCCGCACCGCCGCCGAGGCGAAGATCCTCGACACCGCCGCCACCGACACCACGATCGGGGAGTTGAGCGGTGCGCTGGAGGCCGCGCTGCTCGCCGATCTGGGCGACGCCGTCGCGGGTCTGGTGCGGCGGCTGGAGACGGTAGCCGCGCTCGATCACGACGTCACCCATCTGCTCACGGCGCTGCCCGGACTGATCCGCACCCTGCGTTACGGCGATGTGCGCGGTACGGATCTCGGCGCGCTGGCGCACGTCGCCGACGGCCTGCTGATCCGCATCTGCGCCGGATTATCCGGCGCCGTCACGGGTTTGGATGCCGAGGCCGCCGCCGGGCTGCGCGCCCAGCTCGACGCCGCCCACCTCGCCGTCGCGACCCGCGACAATCGCTGGGCGACCGACGCCTGGCTGAGTGCGCTGGGCGCGCTCGCCGACCGCGACGATGTGCACGGCGCCCTGGTCGGCCGCTCGGTCCGCCTGCTCTGCGATGCCGGAGTCATCGATGCGGCCCAAGCGGCCCGCCGGCTGTCGGCCGCGCTGTCGATCGGCCACGCCCCGGCCGAGAAGGCCGCCTGGATCGACGGTTTCGTCGGCGGCCGCGGCCTGCTGCTGGTGCACGACCGAGAATTGCTGGGCCTCATCGACTCCTGGCTCGGCGGCCTCGACGACGACCAGTTCGTCACCATCCTCCCCCTGCTCCGCAGGACCTTCGGCGCCTTCGAATCCGGCGAACGCCAGGCCATAGCCCACACCGTCGCCCGCCGCGGCGGCACCACATCCCACCCGCACGCCGCCGCGGATCTCGACCACGAGCGCGGCACCGCGGCGCTAGCGGCCCTCACCGAAATCCTGGCGGCCACACGATGACTCGACCCACCCCTCGCACGCACCCACCGACAGCGATCCCCCACCGGAGACGGCCATCGAACATGCCCGACCTCCGGACGAACCCGACCGGCACGGCCACAGCGGCTCACCCTGCACGAGCGCGGCACCGCGGCACTGACCGCCCTCACCGAAATCCTGGCGGCCACACGATGACTCGACCCACCCTTCTCACGCAGCGACGGCCACCGAACGGACCGGATCACCGGGAGACCGCCACCGACACGATGTTGTCGCCGTGCGGCGCCGAGACCGGAATCGCCACCACATCCCGGGTCGCCCAGCTGAGTCTCGTTGTCGGCCCGTTGAATTCGGCTGTCATCCGCTCGACGACTCCGACCATGGCGGCTCCCACTGCCCACGCGAAGCGCCGACGACGATCGGGGCCGCAAAGAACCGGCGGGACAGTGCTTTTCATGCCGAGGCGGCCGAGTCTCACAAGCACACAACATCATTCGAACGAGCGGAGGGACCGATGAGCGCACCGGCGCGGCGGTGGCGGCTGGTGCTCGGCGCGCCCGCCGAGGACGGGCTGGGCGGGTTGTCCGATGCGGCGGATGTCGCGATGGATCGGGCGCTGTCGGCGCTGTACAACGCCGACGAGCAGACGCCGTCGGAGAAGCGGGCGGGCGGGCTCGGCGGGTCGGCGCCGCGGGTCGCGCGCTGGCTCGGCGATATTCGCGGCTACTTTCCGTCGACGGTGGTCGAGATCATGCAGCGCGATGCCGTCGAGCGGCTCAACCTCACCGAACTGCTGCTGGAACCCGAGCTGCTCGAGGCCGTCGAGCCCGATGTGCATCTGGTCGGCACGCTGCTGAGCTTGAATCGGGTGATGCCCGAAACCACCAGGGCCTCGGCGCGATCGGTGGTGGAGAAGGTGGTGCGCGAGATCGAGCGCCGGATCGCCGCGCGCACGGTCACCGCCGTCTCCGGCGCCCTGAACCGCGCCGCGCGCGTCACCCGGCCGCGGCTGCGCGATATCGACTGGGACCGCACGATCCGGAGCAATCTCGCGCACTATCTGCCCGAATATCGCACCGTGGTGCCGCAGCGGCTGATCGGCTACGGCCGCCGGGCCCGGGCCGTACGCCGCGATGTGGTGCTGGCCATCGACCAATCCGGTTCGATGGCCTCGAGCGTCGTGTACGCGTCGGTCTTCGGCGCGGTACTCGCCTCCATGCGCGCGCTGCGGACGTCGCTGGTCGTGTTCGACACGGCCGTCGTGGATCTCACCGAACAGCTCACGGATCCGGTGGACGTCCTGTTCGGCACGCAGCTCGGCGGCGGCACCGATATCAACCGGGCCATCGCCTACTGCCAGCAGCTGATCACCCGCCCCGACGACACCCTGTTCGTGCTGATCTCCGATCTGTACGAGGGCGGCATCCGCACCGAGATGCTGCGCCGGATCGGCGCGATGAAGGAATCCGGGGTCCAGGTGCTGATGCTGCTGGCGCTGTCGGACGACGGCGCACCGGCCTACGACCATGACAATGCCGCGGCCCTGGCGGGTTTAGGAGTGCCCGCCTTCGCGTGCACTCCCGACCGCTTCCCCGATCTGCTGGCCGTGGCACTGGACCGCGGCGACGTACACGCCTGGGCCAACGCCAATGCCGGAAGGAGCTAACTGCCGAACAGCTGAGCCAACCCCACGAGGCTGGTGACGATATTCAACATCAGGCCGAGCGCCTGCAGAATCTCCATGTCCTACCCTTTCGACCGCACACGAACGAACCGGGCATATGAGACAGCGCCCGGATCCTATCCCGCACGGAGAGAAACATCAGAGATCTGCGATCGCGGCCAGCGGTGGCGTGCGAGCCGCCCGCACGCCCGGCCACACCGCCGCCAGCACGCCGACCACTCCGGATCCGAGCAGCATCAACACGATCTGCGTCCACGGCACCGCGATCTGATCGATGCCCAGATCCCGCAGCGTGCGCAGGAATCCGACGCCCAGCCCCAGCCCGAGCACCACGCCGACCACCGCGCCGAACACGGCGATCAGCATCGACTCGAGATAGATCGACCGGCGGACCTGCGACCGCTGCATGCCGACGGCACGCAGCATGCCGATCTCGCGCCGCCGCTCCACCACCGACAGCGCCAGCGTATTGACGATCCCCAGCACCGCGATCACCACCGCGAGGGCGAGCAGGCCGTACAGGATGGCCAACATGGTGTTGATCTGCTGACCCTGGGTTCCCTTGAACTGCTCGTGATCCTGCACCTGCACGATCGCGAACTGATCGGTCGCCTTCTCCAGATCCGTGCGCAGGGTCGACAGATTCGTCCCCGGCTTCGCCGTAACCAGCACCAGGAAGTCGCTGCGGAACGATACCGGGGTCACCTGGTCGTATACCGCCGGGGGGACGACGAGCTTACCCAGCAGCTGGGTGTCCTTGTAGATGCCGGAGACGGTCAGCGGAATCTTCTTGTTATCCATACTGGTCAGCTCGACCCGCTGCCCGACATGCCAGTTCCGGTCGTCGGCCTCGGTCTGCGACACGAGCAGATCGGAGTCGCCGAGGGTGCGGGAGCCTTGGCGCAGTTCGTAATTCAGTACCGTGTCGAGGGGGCCGTCGGGCGAGGTCGCCACCAGATCGTCGGAACCGATCTTCAGACTGGTGCCTCGGATCGCGACCACATCCCGCACTCCCGCAACGGGTTTCACCGCATCACCGACGGCGATCGGGACACCGACGAAGCTGCGGGGCGGTCCGGCCAGGATGTAGTCGGCCTTCACACCCTGGTCCACCAGCTCGCCGATGCTGGCCTTCGCCGACGCGCCGAACATGCCGATCGCCGCGACCAGCATCAGGCCGAGGGTGAGCGCGAAAGCCGTTGCGGCCGTTCGGCGGGGGTTGCGCGCCGCGTTGTTGCGCGACATACGCCCGATCGGCCCGAGGGCGGCGACGAGGATCCCGAGCGTGCCCACCACCGGTCGCGACAGCCACGGCAAGACCAGCAGAACCGCCACGATCAATGCGCCCGCACCGATTCCGACCGTGCGCGCGGCGTCGGTGCCGGTCGACTGCGCGCCCAGCACCGCCAGCACGACCCCGGCGATCGCGAGCGCCGTGCCGACGAGCGTCCGCACCCGCAGCGATTCACCGACCGAGGCGAACTCCTCCCGCATCGCCTCCACCGGAGGTATGCGGGCCGCGCGGCGTGCGGGCGCATAGGCGCTGAGCACCGTCACCAGCACGCCCATGCCCAGCGTCACCAGCACGGTGCGCGGCTGCACCGACATGGCCCCGGTCGGCAGGCCGAGGTCGAACGCGTTGAGCAGACCCGACAGCCCGAAGGCCAGGCCGATACCGGCCGCCAAACCGATCGCGCTGCCGAGCAATCCGATGACGAACGCCTCCGAGACCACCGACAGGCCGACCTGTCGCCGGCTCGCGCCGACCGCCCGCAGCAGGGCCAGCTCCCGCAGCCGCTGCGCGACGATCATCGAGAAGGTGTTGTAGATGATGAACGTGCCGACCAGCAGCGCGATCGCGCCGAAGGCCAGCAGGAAGTAGTTGACGAACTTCAGCGCGTTGCCGACCTGGGCCTTCATATCCTCGCGCACCTGCGCGCCGTCCTGAACCTTGAAGTCCGGCAACGCCTTCGCGATCCGATCGCGCAGGGTGTCGGCCGCGACCCCCGGCGCGGCGGCGACGTCGACATAGGCGACGTGATGACCGTCTGCGAACAGATCACGCGCCTGCTGATCGCTGAACAGCAGGCCGATGAAACCGCCGGTGTCGGAGGGGATGGCATAGATCCCGCTGATCGTGACGTCGTAGGTACTGCGGGACGGGATCAGCACCTTGACCTTGTCGCCGACCTTCAGTCCGGCGCGTTCGGCGCCGCCCGCGTTGATGGCGATCTCGCCCGGCTTCGCCGGGGCCGCACCGGAAATGATCTTCTGCGGCTCGGCGATCGCACGATCGGGCGGGATATAGGACTGACCCCAGCTCGGCGCGCCGCCCGTCTGGATGGCGTGCCCATCCTTCAGCAGAACCACCGGCCCGTTCACACCCGGCGCGACGGCCCGGACCCCGGCGATGCCGGATACCGCGTCCACCGCCGACAGCGGAACACCCAGCGACTGACGCTCTTTCGGGCTCACCCGCACATCGACGCCCTTCGCCTGGTCGGCGAAGATGCCGTTGAAGGTGCTCTGCAACGTATCGGTGAAGACGAAGGATCCCGCGATGAAGGCGGTTCCGAGGATCACCGACAGCAGCGTGAGGGCCAGTCGCACCTTATGCGCCGCGAGATTGCGCAAGGTCACCTTGCGCATGGGGCTGCCGGGCATCAGAGACTCTCCAGATACTTCATCCGGTCCAGCACGGAATCGGCGGTGGGATCGCGCATTTCGTCGACGATGCGCCCATCGGCCAGGAACACCACGCGGTCGGCATACGAGGCGGCGTGCGGCTCGTGGGTCACGATGACCACGGTCTGGCCGAATTCGTCCACGGCCGCGCGCAGGATCGACAGCACCTCGCCGGAGGAGCGCGAATCCAGATTGCCGGTGGGCTCGTCGCCGAAGATGATGTCGGGCTTACCGGCCAGCGCCCGCGCGCACGCCACCCGCTGCTGCTGCCCACCGGACAGTTCGCTGGGCCGATGGCCGAGCCGGTCGCCGAGACCGAGCCGCTTGATGACGGTATCGAGCCAGTCCTGGTCGGATTTGCGGCCCGCGATATCCAGCGGCAGCGTGATGTTCTCCAGCGCGGTGAGCGTCGGCACCAGATTGAACGCCTGGAAGACGAAGCCGATCCGATCGCGGCGCAGCCGGGTCATCTGCTTATCCGACAGCCGCGTCAGATCGGTGTCTCCGATGTGCACGGTGCCGGAGGTGGCGCTGTCCAGCCCCGCCAGACAGTGCATGAGCGTGGACTTGCCGGAACCGGACGGTCCCATGATCGCGGTGAACTCGCCCTGGGCGAAATCCGTCGACACCCCGTCCAGGGCCCGGACCTGGGTGTCTCCGGATCCGTACAGCTTGGTCAGGTCGGTGGCGCGGGCCGCGGATGCGGCCGCGGTGGATGCGGTGGATGCGGTGGGTTCGGTGCCTAGGGCATCGGCAGTCATGCAATCCAGTCTTCCGGCACCCGCACCGTCGCGCCATCCGGAATTTCACCCAATACCCAGGACGGAAGCCCGGTTCCTCCTGCGGGCCTATTGTCGTAGCCATGGCGTTGCTGGCCGCGATACTGCTGTCCGCTGTTGCCGCGGTCGCACTGGTCCACCGCGGAATCCTGCGCTGGCCGGGCGCTTGCACACTGATCATGGTCGCCGCCCTGATCACCGGCAGCGTCGAACTCGTCCGCGCCGCGATCGACACCCGCGACGGCAGCACCGAACTCGACGCGGCCGCGCTGAATTGGACAATCTCACACCGCGCGGGCTGGCTGACCCCGACCGCCGAGGCGTTCAGCACACTGGGCGGCCCGGTCACGATGCTGGCGGTGACGCTGGCCGCATGCGCCTGGCTCGCCCGGCAGCGGCGGTGGCCCGCGGTGCTGCTCACCGCGGTCGTGGCCGGCGGCGCCGGTGTACTCGGCTCGACCATGAAATCAGCGATCGACCGGCACCGCCCACCGGACATCGATCACCTGGTGACCGTGGCCGACTCGTCGTTCCCATCCGGCCACACCCTGGGATCGACGGCGGTCGTGGGCGCGCTGGCCGCCCTGACGGTCCTGTCGACCTGCGACCGAGTGATCAAGATCGCGGTAAGCATCGAGGCAGCGCTGTTCATCGTCGCCGTCGGCCTGTCCCGGGTATACCTCGGCGTCCATTGGCTCACCGACGTCCTGGCCGGTTGGTCGATCGGCATCCTCTGGCTGACCACCTGCCTGACCTGCTATCTCCGCTTCCGCCACCCGGCGCCGACACCCTCGGCCGATTCATCCGACCGCCAGCCGACGCACCGCTGATCGAGGCCACGATCGCGCGTCCACCGGCGGTCCAGCAGTGTTAGGAACCGCCGCCCGCCAGCGCGCCGATGACCGCGAGTACGACCAGCACCAGGACCACCGAGCCCACGATGATCGCGATGGTCAAGGCCACGTTGGATTTTCGCGGTGGCGGGGAGGGGCGATATCCGTAACCGGGCTGCTGGGGATAGCCCGGGCCCGATCGGTATACCGGTCGCGGCGGTGGTGTGGCCGACCTTACGGCCGCCGAGTTCGGCGGAGGCACGGCGCCGGCCATCGGATTCGAGGGTCCGGTCGCAGGGCGGGGCATACCTGGGCCCGCGCCCATCGGATTACCCGCGCCCCACGGCGACCCACCCTGCCCGGCCATGCCGGGGCCCGCCGCCATCATGCGCGGTCCCGTGAACGGCCGTCCGGCGAGTGGCATCGGCGGGACGCTCGGTGCGGCGAACGCGTGCCGGGCCGCCACCGCGAATTCGGCACAGGTGTCGAAGCGTTCGTCGGCCCGTTTGGCCATCGCCTTGGTCAGCACGCCGTCGAGGGCGGACGGCAGGCCGGGGCGCACGCCGCTCAGCAGCGGCGACTGGGCCTGCAGATGACCGCGGATGACCGCCGCGGGATTGGGTGCGCTGAACGGTCCGCTGCCGGTGAACAGCCAGAACAGGCTGCACGCCAACGAGTATTGATCGGATCGCCCGTCGAGCTGTGCGCCGGTGAGCTGTTCCGGCGAGGCATAGGCCAGGGTCGCGGTGAGGGTGCCTGTCTGGGTGAGGTGGCCGCCGTCGTCGCGCAGCCGGGCGATCCCGAAGTCGGTCAGATACACCCGCTCCCCGCGCCCGGCGGTCGAACGCGCCAGCAACATGTTGCCGGGCTTCACGTCCCGATGCAGCACGCCGTTGCGATGCGCGTAGTCCAGCGCCTCGGCGACCTCGGCGACGATCTGCACGGCACGCTCCGGCGGCAGCGTGCGCGGTTCGACACTGGCCGCGTCGATACCGTCGACGAACTGCATGGAGATCCACAGCTGACCGTCCTCGAGCCCGCGGTCGTAGACGGTGACGATATTCGGATGGTCCAGCTGGGCGACCAGATCGGCCTCGCGTTCGAAGCGGGCGCGAATCTCGGTGTCGGCGACCATCTCCCGATTGAGCAGCTTCAACGCCGTCATCCGCGGCAATCGCGGATGTTTCGCCAGATAGACCGATCCCATGCCACCGCGGCCGAGCAGCCGCTCGATGGCATAGCCAGCGAAGACGTCACCGTTGGCCAGCATGCAAGCTCCCACTTTCCGTACCGCGCGCCGGGGACCCCGCCAGCCTACGCACGGTAGTACCGCATGAAACGCCCGTCGCCGCCCTCGGCAGACCACGGAAAACACCGAAACCATAGCAGCACCCACGGTCCGCCACGCCGATGGAATTGATGTGTCGGTGGCTACCGATACGCTCTGTGACCATGCGTATCGGCGCCCACGTGCGGCAGGACAGCGATCCGATCGGCTTCGGCGAGCAGTTGGGCGCCGAGGTCATCCAGATGTTCGTCATCGACCCGCAGGGCTGGGAGAAACCGCAGCCGCACCCGCTGACCGACCAGATCAAGGCCAGTCCGATCGATGTGGTGGTGCATTCGTCGTATCAGATCAACGTCGCCAGCACGAACAACCGGTTGCGGATGCCCTCGCGCAACGCCGTGGCCCAGCAGGCGACAGCCGCGGCGGAGCTGGGCGCGTTCGGCCTGGTCGTACACGGCGGGCATGTGCGCTCCGACGCCGAGCTCGACGCGGGAGTCGACAACTGGCGCAAGCTGTTCGAGCGCCAACAGGACAAGGGCGGCTTCGCGGTCCCGATCCTGATCGAAAACACCGCGGGCGGAAATCACGCCATGGCTCGGCATTTCGATGCCATCGCCCGGCTCTGGGACGCCGTCGGCGACTACGGCGCGGGCTTCTGCCTGGACACCTGCCACGCCTGGGCGGGCGGCGAGGAGCTGATCGGCGTCGTCGACCGGATCAAGGCCATTACCGGCCGCATCGACCTGGTGCACCTGAATTCCTCACGCGACGAGTTCAATTCCGGCGCCGACCGGCACGCCAACTTCGCCGACGGCACCATCGACCCGCAACTGCTGGCCGAGGTCTGCCGCACGGCCGGCGCGCCGATCGTGCTGGAGACGCCTGGTGAGGGCCTGGCCGAGGATCTGGCGTATCTGCGCGAGCACGTGGGGTAGCCGAGGTCTTGCGATCGGGCTGACCGTAATCCTGGCCCCGCGGACCAGGCCGTGATGTCCTCGAATCAGCTTTCGGTTCGAGTGAAAGGCCTTGTATGTCTGTCGATTACGCAGCAGATACCACCGCGCGGGCGGTCCGGCTCGGTACCCATATCGGCGCCCGGATCGACGGGGTGCGCCTCGGGGGCGAGCTGCCCGCCGAGACCGTCGCGCTGATCCGCGCCGCGCTCCACGAGCACAAGGTGATCTTCTTCCGCGGGCAGGACCACCTGACCGAGGACGGGCAGTACGACTTCGCGCGGCTGCTCGGCAGTCCGACCACCCCACACCCCACGGTCACCTCGCACGGTCTGAAGAGTCTGGCCATCGATTCCCAGCACGGCCGCGCCAACAGCTGGCATACCGACGTCACCTTCGTCGATCGCGTGCCGAAGGCGTCGATCCTGCGCGCGGTCAGCCTGCCCGGCTACGGCGGCTCGACCACCTGGGCCTCCACGGCCGCGGCCTACGAATCGCTGCCCGAACCGCTCAAGCGCCTCGCCGAGGCCCTGCGCGCCCGCCACACCAACCAGTACGACTACGCCGCGGCCCGCGAGGATTCCGCCGATGCGAATGCCCGCGCCTACCGCGCCGAATTCGAATCCACCTACTACGAGACCGAACATCCGGTCGTGCGCGTCCACCCCGAAACCGGCGAACGAGCCCTGCTGCTGGGCCATTTCGTGAAGCATTTCGTCGGCCTGTCCACCACCGAATCGCATACGCTGTTCCGCCTGTTCCAGGACCGGGTGACCCGCCTCGAACACACCACCCGCTGGAACTGGTCCCCCGGCGACGTCGCCATCTGGGACAACCGCGCGACCCAGCACTACGCCATCGACGACTACGATCCCGCCGAACACCGCCAACTCACCCGCATCACCCTCGCGGGCGACATCCCGGTCGGCGTGGACGGCAGGCAAAGCACGGTCATCGCGGGCAACGCCGACCACTACTCGATCATCGAGGAAGTCCCCAGCGCCGCGTGAGCAGGCCAGGGTCGCGTGAGCAGGCCGCAACCCACATGGTTTGCGGCGCGGGGGGGGGGGGGGGGGGGGGGGGGGGGGGGGGGCGGGGGGGGGGGGGGCGCCCCCCGGGCCCCCCCCCCCCCCCACCCGCGCCCCCCACTGCCGCCGGCCGGGGGGCCGCAATTGGGAGGGGGGCGGATACACCCCCAG
>NZ_JBITDI010000004.1:364213-450927 GCF_044454005.1 Nocardia sp. NPDC051570
GGGCGGGCGCCCCCCCCCCCACCCTGTGGGTGGGGGGGGGGGGCCGCGGCCGCGGGGCCCGTCCCACCGCCCGCTTGCCCCCCCGCCCCCCCCCCCCCCGGGCGAGCCTCAGAGCGCCGCAAACCCGCGCCGCCGGAGGCGGTGCCAACAACACAGCCGGAGGCGGCGCCAACAACACAGCCGGAGGCGGCGCCAACAACACAGCCGAAGGCGGCGCCATCAACACAGCTCGATTCCGGTGACGATATCCGGCCGGATCCGCACGATCCGATGCAGCACACCCGGCAGCCACGGATCGATCTGCCGTTCGTAGCGGGCGATCTCGTCGGATTCGAGCACGGCCTCGGCGGTCCCGGTGAGGATCACACACCAACCCAGCTGGGTGTGATGATCGATGGTGTCGGCCTCATAGGAGACGACCTGCCGATCCGAATGCATCGGGACGACACTCGGATTGGCGTAGATGATGACGTGCTCGCCGTCGACGACGTGATTGACCGGCCGAATGGTCGGCAGGGCATGCCGGGTGAAGACCACCCGGCCGAACCGGACCGTGCCCAGCAGTCGTAACGCATCGTCGTTGGTCAATTCGCGCAGCTCTCGCGCGCCCCCATCCACCATGTTCCGATTATCCGTCCCGGCATACCGATTGGGGCCCCGATGCGCCGGACGGGGCATGCGGAATCGGGCCGAGGAGTCTGGTATTCACGTAATACGCTCCTGCACAATATATTTCACCTATCAACCCCTTGTGGCCAGGCAGATCATCACTGTTTCACACCGCCTCACACCAGGGACGACGTAGAATTGCCGCCATAGTCTTCCCGGGTCCCGAAGTGCGGCTCGCAACCGGAAACGGTTCGCGACTCAGGAGGAGAAGTGGTTACCGCGCCTGACCATGAAGGACCGAAATCACCTGTGCCTCAAGGTCTTTTCGACGGCATTCACCGGGGCTGTCGAGCCGATCCCCGCAACCCGCGCGACCGCCCGCTGTGGCATCCGTGCGATGGGCGTCTGCGATCGCATACGCTCCGTGCGATTTTCGAGCCGATCCGTGGTTTCGCGGCCACAGTCCCCAGGAGGTGTCATGCAGTTCCTAGATCGTCGCGATGCCGGACGTCGCCTGACCGCTCGGCTGATGGCCTTCCGCGGCCCGGACATCGTGGTCGTCGGCCTCGCCGGGGGCGGCGTGGCCGTGGCCGCGGAGATCGCGGCCCGGCTGCATGTGCTGCTGGATGTGCTCGTCGTGCACGATCTGCGCCCGGGTAAATCGACGCCCGCCTTCGGCGCGATCGCCGAACGCGGCGTGCGGGTGCTCGACCAGGATCTGGTGCGCATGCTGCCGTCGGATACGGCCGAGCTGACCCGCATCGAGCGCCGCGAGCGAGATACCCTGCGCCGCAGGACCGAACGCTTCCGTGCCTCGCGTCCCCGCTGCGGCATCGCCGGGCATACGGTCGTGATCGTCGACGAGGGGCTCGCCGACGCGGCCCGGGCCCGGGCCGCCTGCCGCGCCGCCTACGCTCACGGCGCCATCCGGGTGGTCTTCGCCAGCCCCGTCGCCTGCACCATCGCCGTCGCCGCCCTGATCGGCGACGCCGACAAGGTCGTCTGCCTGCACACCTGCGAGCACCTCGACAACATCGCCGACCACTACCAGGACTTCACCCCCATCGACGACGATCACATTCACGACCTGCTCACCCACCCCGCCGCGCCGGATAGGCCGGGGGCCCTCAAGGTTTCGGCAGTCCCAGGCGATCGGTGATGCCGTCGAGCAGACAGGCCAGAGTCCAGGCGACGGGATCGGCCGGGCCTGAACCCGTGCGGGCGTGAAACCAGCGGGCGAAGGCGGGATAGCGGTCGCCGGACAGGATCGGGTCCAGGATCGGCCGGGCGGCGGCCGCGAGGTCGGCGTCGGTGCGCAGGCCGACGCGGCTGCGCATGCGCAGCTCCTCGGCGGATTGCAGTGCGGCGCCGAAGATATGGCCGTCCACGGCGCCGGTGACCAGGCTGAGCTCATCCGCGGACAGATCCAGCGGTTC
Source organism: Nocardia sp. NPDC051570 (assembly GCF_044454005.1). Classification (NCBI taxonomy): domain Bacteria; kingdom Bacillati; phylum Actinomycetota; class Actinomycetes; order Mycobacteriales; family Nocardiaceae; genus Nocardia; species Nocardia sp. NPDC051570. The sequence continues at coordinate 366,259 of NZ_JBITDI010000004.1, forward strand.
CAGTAGCGCGAAGCGGAAATCGAAGTACCGCAGTGCGTTCGGTCCCAGCGGCGGGCGGGTGTGCACCAGCTCGCCGAACCATAGATGGCGCTGGATCACCGTCCAGGTGCTCAATGCCAGCCGCTCCAGACCTGTCCGCCATTCAGCGGCGTCCGGCGGCAGCGCGATCTCCCCGTAGACGGCATCGATCATCAGATCGACCAGCCCGTCCTTACTGCCGACATAGCGATACAGCGACATGGGCGTCGAGGCGCCCACGGCCGTGGCGACCCGGCGCATGGTCAACGCGCGCGCACCCTCGGCATCCGCGATCGTCAGTGCGGCACGCAGGATCTCGGCCCGGCTCAGGCTCGTGGTCGGTCGGCCCGGCGGTTCGGGCAGAGACCAGATCAGCGGCCCGGGCGCCTCATCGGTCATGACACCTCCTTGCCCGTATTCAATCATCGGTGTACAACGTACACATGATGTACAACGTACACGCATCGCGTGTTCTGATCGTGGGCGGCGGTCTGGTCGGCCTGTCGGCCGCGCTGTTCCTGCGCCGGCACGGCGTGCCCACGACGCTGGTGGAACGCCGCGCGAACACCTCGCCTCAGCCGAAGGCCCGGCGCATCAACATCCGCACGATGGAGCTGTTCCGCCAGATCGGCATCGCCGAGGATGTCCTCGCCGCGGCGGCCGACCTGGCGAATCATCAGGCGATGGCGGCCGGGCCCACGCTGGCGCATGCGACGCGGCTGCCGTTCACCCTGCCCGGCGGGGTGCCCGACTGGGAAACCATCACCCCGGCCGCGGCCTGCCTGTGCGCGCAGGACACGCTCGAGCCGACGCTGCGCGATCTGGCGAAGGCCCGTGGCGGCGATCTCCGATTCGGCGTCGAATGCACCGACTTCACCGAGGACACAACGGGAGTCACCGCGACGCTGCGATCGGCGGACGGCACGGTCGAACAGCTGCGCGCCGACTATCTGATCGCAGCCGACGGCGCGGCGAGTCCGATCCGGCGGCGGCTCGGCATCCCCCGCAGCGGGCGGGGCACACTGGGCCGCGCGGTGAACGTGTACTTCCGCGCCGATCTGTCGGAGGTGGTGCGCGGCAGGGAGTTCAACCTCTGCCAGATCGACAACGACCGTGCCCCGGGCGCTTTCGCGTCCGTGGACGGCCGGTTCCGCTGGATCTTCACCACCGGCCAGGAGACCGATCGCCCGGCCGCCGAGTGGCCGGGGGTGCTGCGCACCGCCCTCGGCGTGCCTGGAATCGAGGTCGAGGTGCTCAGCGTATTGCCCTGGGAGCCGGGCATGTTCGTGGCCGATCGATACCGCGCGGGCCGGATCTTCCTCGCCGGGGACGCCGCCCATGTCATGCCGCCCTATGCGGCCGCGGGCGCCAACACCGGAATCCAGGACGCGCACAACCTGGCCTGGAAGCTGGGCATGGTACTGCGCGGTGCGGCCGCGGCGACACTGCTGGACAGCTATCACGCCGAACGCCATCCCGTCGGCCTGTTCACCGCCGACCAGTCCAGTGTCCGGACCGCCGATCTGCGCCGCATGACCATCGAATCCACCGACGGCACCCCGCTCGCCGACCCGATCGCCCTGATTCTCGGAACACGCTATCGCGCAGGCGCTTTCGTCCCCGACGACAGCGCGCACACGATGGACCGGCTGGATCTGACCGGTCAACCGGGCACCAGGCTGCCGCATCACCGCATCCGAGACGGCCGCTCCAGCCTCGACCTCATCGATACCGAGTTCACCCTGTTCACCGGCCCCGGCGGCATACCGTGGCGGTCTCCGGCCGCGCACCCGATCCGCCACGAGATGGACGAATCCTGGTGTGCCACCGTGGGAGTGGACCGCACCGGCGCCGTTCTGGTGCGCCCTGACCAGATCATCGCCTGGCGTGCCCACACGCTGCCCGGCGATCCGGCCGCGGCCCTGCGTACCGCCGTCGACCGCATCGTGGGCACGGCGGCATGAGCGATCCGGCGCGCGGCTACTCGAACGCGTAGGCCATGAACGTGTGCACCGGCTCGTAGCCGATGGCCTGGTAGATCTTGTTCGAGGTGGGATTCGCCAGATCGGTGAACAGGCAGACCCGAGAGCCCTTGTCGCGCAGCCATTGTGAGACCTGCGCGGTGAGGGCTCCGGCGTAGCCGTTACGGCGCGCCTCGGGGGCGGTGTAGACCGGGCCGATCCGGCTCCAGCCGTAGGCGCGGGCCTGATGGGCGACCAGTGAGACCGGGTGGCCGCCGTCCTCCCACAGCCACAGCCGGCCCAGCGCGATGCGGACCCGGATCGCCGCGCGGTCCAGGCCGACCCCGACCTCGCGCCGCATACCGTCCAGCCAGCCCTCGCAGACGTCGAGATCGGCGTCGACCGCGCGGCGGCCGAAGCCGGACACCTCCGGAATCCGCAGTGCGCCCAGCCGATACAGCCGACTGGCGAAATCCATCCGGAACCCGGTGCCCCGCAACGCGCTCCACTGCTCGGCGAAGACGAGCGCGATACCGGGCGGGGCCTCCACGCCCGGGGCGTCCGGCACCCGCTCGGCGAAGCATGCGGCCAGCTCGGGGACCATCGAATCGGGGACATCGCCCAGATAGACGCTGTGCCCGGCGGTCCGCATGCCGACACCGAGCACCGCACCGTCCGAACAGACGGCAGCGAACAGGACCTCTCCGTCGCTCAGCCCATTGGCGAAGTTCTCCACGGCGGTGGCGATGACGGTGTGGCGCAGGGGATCACGCGCGAGAAACTCCCCCGCCCGGCGCCGGAACTCGGCCGCGTCGTCGACCAGCTCGATCCTCATATCAGTGCACGGTAGACGCGAACAGCCGCCTCGCCCAGCGCTTTACGATATCGCCGGCATCAGGCGGAACCGTGACCGTCGGCGCGCAGCTTCAACAGCACCAGACCGGTCGTGCACGCCAGGATCAACCCGGCGACGGTGATCTCCACGCGCAGGCTCGCGATGCCGAGCACCGCACCGGCCACTCCGCCGAGGAAGATCAGCCAGGCCGCGACGCGGGAGACGATCGCCCACCCGGTGCGGCCGGATTCGGTTGTCCCCGAATCGTTCTCCGACACCGCACGCAGCGGGGATGTCGAATATGCTCCCATCACCACTCCTCGATGACACCCGCATCGCGGGCCGCGACATTCGCGGTGTCCCTCAATGCTTTCCAGGCGTCTCACGTGTAACTTTGCTCACACGGTACGTCTTCGTTGCCAAATCTTCACCCGACACGTGCCCGCGACACGCTCAAGTTACCAACTTGTTATCTGAATCACAGGTGTTTGAGACTACCGGCAGGTACTTTGCCGACCGACCGGCTTGCCTGGCCCGAACCGGTGGCCTCGATTAAGGTGAGGCCCGACTCGAGACAGTTGAGGAGCAGCACACTCATGGATGGCAGCAGGGCGAGCGCGGAGGATCGCGCCGACGACATCCCTCGCCGCCGCCTGACCGCCAAGGTGGCCGGACCCGCGGTCGCGGCCGGTGCCATAGCGGTCGGCCTGGTCCTGATCGGATCATGCGGCCTCGGACATCAGGACATCTACGTCGCGCCGCCGCCGCTGAACGCGGATCTGCAGAGCGCGCCGACGGCGACTCGCTCGGGCTCCACCACCCCGGGCATCGTCATTCCGCCGTCGCCGACCTGGCGCGTGGCGGTCAACGCCCCGCCCCGCCGCACGCTCACCAGCAGCTCGGCCACCACCTCGCCAACCCGCCCGCCGCTGGAATCCGGCGAATCACCGGCTCCCACACCGGAATCACCGCGCACCGAATCGACCGACGATCCGGACGCGGGCACGACCACCAAGAGCCGCCCGACCGTCACTCCCCGGACCACCAGCCCGGCGGCCCCGACGACCCGATCATCCTCGGACACCGGCGAATCCACGATCTCGACCGTGCCGACGGAGCCGACCGCGCAGTCCGAGGCGGCGATCCCCGCCGCCGCCTCGCCGACATCGTCGAACGGTGGCTGATCCGGCCTAGAGTTCGACCAGGTCGTAGCGGCCGACCCGGCGGCTGAGCACCTGCAGATGGTCCAGATCGCCGCCGAGCGTGCGCTCGATGGCGGTCAGCCGGGCGACGTAATGGCTCACCGGATATTCGGTGGTGATGCCGATGCCGCCGTGCATCTGCACGGCCTCCCGGCCGATATGCCGCCCGGACCGGCCGACCTGCAGCCGGGCCCGCGAGACCACCACCGGATCGACCGTGCCGTCGGCCAGCGCGGCGGTGGCGTAGTAGCTCATGCTGCGGGCCAGCTCCAGCGAGACGTACATATCCGCCGCGCGGTGGCTCAGGGCCTGGAACTTCGCGAGCGGGACGCCGAACTGCTTGCGGGTCTTCAGATATTCGGTTGTCAGCCGCAGCGCCTCGCCCATCGCACCGACCGATTCCGCGCACAGCGCGGCCTGGGCCGCGCCGATTCCGGAGGTGACCGATTCGGTGACATCCCGGGTATCGCCGAGCAGTTCGGCCGTGGCGGAACCGAATTCGATCTGCGCCCCGCGCCGGCCGTCGAAGGTGCGGTACGACGTGCGCGTCACCCCGGCGGCATCGGCCGCCACCAGGAACAATCCCAGCGCACCGCCCGGCAGCATCGCGCTGACCACCAGATCGTCGGCGCAATCACCATGGGCGACGGGGTTTTTCACGCCGGTCAACCGGTAGCCGCCGTGGTCCGGATCGGCCGCGGCGATGGTCCGCACCTCGATCCCGGGCCAGCGCGAACCCGGCTCCTCATGCGCGAAGGCCAGCAGGGTGCCGCCGCCCACCAGATCCGGCAGCACGCGCGCCCGCTGCTCGGCCGTGCCGATCCGGGCGATCAGCCCACCGGGCAGCAGCACCGCGTCCAGCAGCGGTTCCGGCGCGAGCCGGCGGCCCAGCTCCTCGAGTACCACCATGGTCTCGACCGGACCGGCGCCGACACCGCCGTCCTCCTCGCTGAAACTCAGTCCCAGCACACCCAATTCGGCCAGCTGAGCCCATACCTCCCGGCTCCAGCCGAGTTCGGTGTCGAGCACCTTCAGCCGGGTCTCCGGATCGTAGGCCCGCGCGAGCAGGTCACGGACCGTGTCACGCAGCATGACCTGTTCATCGGTGAGTTCGAAATCCATTGCCGCGCCTCACAATCCGAGAATGGTGGAGGCGATGATGGTGCGCTGCACCTCGCTCGAGCCTCCGTAAATGGTGGTCTTGCGGTAGTTCAGATAGCCGGGGCCGCTGCGCTGGGCCCAGGCCGGCGAGGCGATGGCATCGGCGTGCACCGGCAGCGCATCCGGGCCGGCGATGTCCAGTAGCAGTTCGGTGACGGCCTGCTGCAGCTCCGAGCCGCGCAGTTTCAGCACCGAGGAGGCCGGATTCGGCTGTCCCTCGGTGGAATTGGCCACCACGCGCAGCAGGGTCAGCTCCAGCGCCAGCAGCTCGTTCTCCAGTTCGGTGACGCGGGCGGCGAACAGCGGATCCTCGAGCAGCGTCCCGCCACCCGATTTCGTCTGCGCCGCATACTCCTTCGCGACCGCGAGCTTGACCTTGGTGCGGCCGACGCCGGTGATACCGGTGCGCTCGTTGCCGAGCAGGAACTTGGCGTAGGTCCAGCCCATGTTCTCCTCGCCGACCAGCTGATCGGCGGGCACCCGGACATTCTCGAAGAAGACCTCGTTGACCTCGTGGTGGCCGTCGATCAGCTTGATCGGACGGACCGTCACCCCGGGCGATTTCACATCGAACAGCAGCAGCGAGATACCCGCCTGCTTCTTGGGCGCCTGCGGATCGGTGCGCACGAGGCAGAAGATCCAGTCGGCGTACTGGGCCAGGGTGGTCCAGATCTTCTGCCCGTTGACGATGTAGGAGTCGCCGTCGCGGACCGCGGTGGTGCGCAGCGAGGCCAGATCCGAACCGGCGTCCGGCTCGGAAAAGCCCTGGCACCACCAGATGTCGAGGGCCGCGGTCGGCGGCAGGAAACGCTCCTTGAGCTCCTGGGAGCCGAATTGCGCGATCACCGGGCCGATCATGTTGGCGTTGAACGTGAGCGGCTCGGGCACGCAGGCCAGCTGCAGCTCGTCCTCCCAGATATGGCGCTGGATCGGGGTCCAGGCCCGGCCGCCCCATTCGGTCGGCCAGTTCGGCACCGCCAGGCCGTGCTCGTGCAGGATCTTGTGCGCGGTGACCGTGTCCTCACGGGAGAGTTCGCGGCCGTACTTCACCTTGTCGCGCAGCTCGGCCGGAATCTCGGTCCGGTAGAGCTCGCGCAGCTCGTCCCGGAAGGTCACCTCATCGGGTGACAGGGCAAGTTTCATGGGCGTCTCCCACCGTGTTCGGATATCCGTGATCAAACTTACCCCCCGGTAATCCGCGGATGTCGGGTGGATCACACCCCTGCCCCGGACACCCGTCACGTGACCGAACCCTCATGGCCGGTGGTGAACTGGTACCTTGCACGGAGGTAGTCCACGACAAGGAGCACGACGAGTGACCGTCAGGACCATCGCGCGCCTGGCCGCGACCGCGGCCGCCCTCGGAATCGCCACGGCGGCAACGTTCGCCGGAGCCGACGCCGAACCCGCGAAGTCCCCCCTCGATACCGCGATCGATCAGTTGACCGCGGCCGCGGGCCCGGATCCGGCCGCGCATGTGGGCGTCGAATCGGTGGCCAAGGCCGCACATCTGATCACCGCCGCGCGGATCGATCACATCGCGGGCGGTTTCGCCCCGTTCGCCTATCAGGCGCCGACCATCGGCTGCGGCGACAACTTCGTCACCCTGACCGCCGCCTCCGGCGTCTCGGGTCAGCCCGGCCCGGCCCGCGGCATCGCGGGCGGCCCCTCCACGCTGCGCTTCCATGCCACCCCGGCCGTGACCGGCTTCCCGATCGCCGCCGGCCTGACCGTCGCCTGGCTCAATGTCTCCAACGGCCACAGCGGTATCGCCCCGCTCGACGACCAGACCGACTATCACCTGCCCGGGCTGTCCAAGACGGTCGAGACCGGCGCGGGCACGGTCGTCGCCTCGATGTGGGGCACGATCAACTATCCGGCCTCGCTGTGCGTCATGACCCCGACTGTCGGCATGTTCACCGTCACCGATGATCCGGTCCCGGGCCTGGACCCCAATGCGGCTCCGGCACAACCGATTCCGGGTAATACCGCGCCCGCACCGCGCTCAGGTACCTCTGATCCCACCGCCGCCCCAAGCCCCGCCATTCGATGAATTCGCCAACCTGAGAGGTTGGGGGGGGGGGGGGGGGGGGGGGGGGGGGGGGGGGGGGGGGGGGGGGGGGGGCGGGGGGCCCCCCCCCCCCCCCCCCCCCCCCCCCCCCCCCCCCCCCCCCCCCCCCCCCCCCGCCCCCCCCCCCCCCCCACCCCGCGACGGCGGAGCCGTCGCCAAAAACACAGCTCAGGAGCGCGGCTTGCGACGGTCGGGGCGCTTGGCCTCGCGGCGGGGCCCCCGGCTCATCGGGCGAAAGTTGGGCGGGCCCTGATCGAGCTGCAGCTGGATCAGCTGACCGCTGATTCGGGTGCGGCGCAAGGCTTCCAGCGTCTCGGCCGGCAGATCGGCCGGGAGTTCGACCAGGCTGTGATCGGGCCGGATGCTGATATGCCCGAAATCGCTGCGGCGCAGGCCGCCCTCGTTGGCGATCGCGCCGACGATCGCGCCCGGGACCACGCGGTGGCGCTTACCCACCGAAATGCGGTAGGTAGCCATCCCCTCGCTGGCCTCGCGGGGCGGGCCGGCCGGGCCGGATTCGCGGCGACGGTCGCGGTCCTGTTCGTCGAACTTGCGCGGAGTGCGTTCGCGCCGAACCGGTTCCGGCTCGGGCACCATGAAGAAGTTGTCGCCGTCGTGCCCGCCCACGGCCAGCGCGGCCGCGATATCGGCGAGCGGGATGTTGTGCTCGGCCTCGTAATCCTCGATCAGCTTGCGGAACAGCGCCAGATTGTCCGAGGCGAGGTTCTCGGTGATGGCGTCGTGGAACTTCACCACGCGCTGCGCGTTGACATCGTCCACGCTGGGCAGCTGCATCTCGGTCAGGGGCTGGCGGGTGGCGCGCTCGATGGCGTCGAGCAGCCGGCGCTCGCGCGGCGCGACGAACAGCAGCGCCTCACCGCTGCGGCCCGCGCGGCCCGTGCGGCCGATGCGGTGCACATAGGACTCGGTGTCGTGCGGGATGTCGTAGTTGACCACATGCGAGATGCGCTCGACGTCCAGTCCGCGGGCGGCCACGTCGGTGGCGACCAGGATATCCAGCGAGCCGGCCTTGAGCTGGCCGATGGTCCGCTCGCGCTGGGTCTGCGCGATATCGCCGTTGATGGCCGCGGCCGAATACCCGCGCGCCCGCAGCTTCTCGGCCAGCTCCTCGGTGGCCTGCTTGGTGCGCACGAAGATGATCATCGCCTCGAAGGGTTCGACCTCAAGGATGCGGGTCAGCGCGTCGAGCTTGCGCTGATACGACACGTGCACCCAGCGCTGGCTGATGTTGGTATTGGTCGTCGTCTTGGTCTTGACCGTGATCTCGACCGGATCCTTCAGATACTGCTTGGAGATCTTGCGGATCACGCTCGGCATGGTCGCCGAGAACAGCGCCACCTGCTTATCGGCCGGAGTGTCGGCGAGGATCCGCTCGACGTCCTCCTGGAAGCCCATCTTGAGCATCTCATCGGCCTCGTCCAGCACCAGATACCGCAGCTGCGACAGATCCAGCGAACCGCGCTCGAGGTGATCGATGACCCGGCCCGGCGTGCCGACCACGACATGCGCGCCACGACGCAGCCCCGACAACTGCACGGCGTAGTTCTGGCCGCCGTAGATCGGCAGCACATGCACACCCGGCAGATGCGACGAGTAGCGGCCGAACGCCTCGGCCACCTGGATCGCCAGCTCACGAGTCGGCGCGAGCACCAGCGCCTGCGGCGCCTTGGCCTTCGCGTCGAGCCCCATCAGGATCGGAATCGCGAACGCGGCGGTCTTACCGGTGCCGGTCTGCGCCAGACCGACCACATCGGCACCCGTCAACAGCGGGGGAATCGTGGCCGCCTGAATCGGTGACGGGGTTTCGTAGCCGACATCGGCGATGGCCGCCAGCAGGCGGTCATCGATCCCGAGATCGGCGAAGGACGGGTCGGCGGCGTCGTCCCTCTCTGTGTTGGGGGAAACGCTGTCGACCGGTGAGTTGCTCATATTGACCAGCACTTTACTGCCTTGTAGTAGTCGGCCCGACCATCGGGCCAATACGGTGAGACGTATGCAACCCCAGCAGCCGTCCGTGCGCCCCGTCTCAGAGCCGTTCCCCGGCACATCTGTGCCCGCGCCCGCCGCCGTCGGGTCGGTCGTGATCAGCGGTTCGACCACCGTCGCGGCGAGCGGGGCTGTCCCGGCGCCGGGCGCCGAGGCCGCGCCCGAATCGGGGACTGTGCCCGCGCCCACACCCGCTCCGGCCCGGGTGGTCGACGTGGCCGTGGTGCAGTTCGATCCCTATATCGATAAGGACGCGAATCTGGCGATGCTGCGCGCGCATGTGCGGGCCGCGGCGGAGTACGGGGCGCGGGTGGTGGTCGCGCCCGAGTATTCGATGTTCGCGGTGACCCGTCTGGACGAGCGGGTGGTCGCGGCGGCCGAGCCGCTCACCGGGCCGTGGGTCACCGGATTGCGCGGTCTGGCCGCCGAATTCGGTGTACATCTGGTGGCGGGTGTGGTCGAGACGCCGGGCGGCGCGGAACCGGGGCGGATCTACAACACCCTCGTCGTCGCGGGACCCGACGCCGAATTCGTGGCGGTGTATCGCAAGGTGCATCTGTACGACGCGTTCGGCTTCCGCGAATCCGATCTGGTGCTGGCGGGCGAGATCACCGATCCGGCCGTCTTCACCGTGGACGGGGTGACCTTCGGCCTGCAGACCTGTTTCGATCTGCGCTTCCCGGAGGGCTGCCGGCGGGTGGCCGCGGCGGGCGCACAGGTGATTCTGTATCCGGCGCAATGGATTCCGGGTCCGGCGAAGGTCGACCAGTGGACCACGCTGCTGCGCGCCCGGGCCATCGAGAACACCGTCTACGTCGCCGCCGCCGATCATGCCACCCCACGCGGATCGGGCTGGTCGATGATCATCGATCCGATGGGCACGGTCGTCGCCGAACTCGGGGAGGCGGCCGGAATCGCCACGGCCCGCATCGACCTCGACCAGCTGGACCGGATCCGCGCCACCAACCCCAGTTTGTCGTTGCGCCGCTTCTCGATTTCGCCGTAGGGGCATATTCGGCGCGGGCGCCACTAAACTGGACAACACAATGATCTATCCCGATCGGGTCGCCGCCGGTCGCGCGCTGGGTGGGTCGCTGATCCACCTGCGGGCGGCGGATCCGTTGGTGCTGGGGCTGCCGCGCGGGGGTGTTCCGGTGGCGGCGGCGGTGCGGTCGATGATCGGCGGGGATCTCGATGTGCTGCTGGTCCGCAAGCTGGGGGTGCCGTGGCAGCCGGAGCTGGCGATGGGCGCGATCGGCGAGGGCGGGGTCCGCATCTACAACAACGACGTCCTCGAGCACACCGGTGTGCACCCCGAGCAGCTGGCGGCCGTCGAGGCCCGTGAACTCGCGGAACTGCAACGGCGCCAGCAGATTCTGCGCGCGGAGTTCCCGCCGATCCCACTGAAGGACCGCACCGCCGTGATCGTCGACGACGGCATGGCCACCGGCGCGACCGTGGTCGTGGCCTGCGAGATCGCGCGGCTGCACGAGCCGCGCCGAATCATCGTCGCGGTCCCGGTCTCCTCGATCGAGGCCCTGCATCGCATCGAGCGGCTGGTCGACGAGATCGTGTGCCCGTTCGTTCCCCGCGTGCTCGGCGGGGTCGGCGGCGCCTACGACGACTTCCATCAACTCGCCGATGCCGAGGTCATCGCGCTGCTACACGCCTAGGGAACGGCATTCACCAGTTGGCGGGCTCGGCGACCAGGCGTTCGGCGGCGGCGATCAGCGGGCGCAGCTGCACGGCGAACGCCTCCGCGGTCACCGGGACGATATCGACCTCGCTGCGGGTGCGCACCGCGTAGCGACCGTCCCCGGCCACATCGATCCAGCAGAGCACGCCGAGCGGCCGGACCGTATCGTCCGCGCGCCGGGCCGACACCACGATCTGGCCGATACCGTCGCGCGGCTGTTTCAGCAGGCGGCGCATGCGTGCCGTCACCGACGGACCGGCGACCGGGACCGTCACCAGATCCCGGCTGTCCTCGCGGACCCGGTCCAGGGGTGCGGTATGCCGCGGCGAGCCGCCCGGGCCGTTCTCCGGAAGCACCGAAACCACCCGCGCCGCAAGGGTTTTCAGGTTGCCGACGAACAGTCGCACCTCGCCGCCGCGATCCGGGCCGGTTCCGGCGCGCTGCGCGGCGACCACCGCGACGTGTCCGGCCGCGGCGCCGAGCACCCGCACCGGACGCGGACCCTCCTGGGCGCCCTGTTCGCCGAAGACCTCTACCCGGATGGCCGGGCGCGCCAGCACTCGCAGCGCGGCCTCCAGATCCGGATCCACTGTGCGCGCGCACCAGTCGTTCAGGTCCGGCAGCTGCGCGACCCGCTCATCGCTGGTGCGGGCCGACAGTCGTACCGCCAGCGGATAGGGGATGCGATCACCGTCGGTGCGCTCCCAGGCCAGGGCGAACTGATCGGGGGTGAGGGTCCATCTCACTCCTCCGCCCATTCCCCCAGCACCGGCGGCGTGGTCGGATCCATCCGGCCCACCAGCGCACCGCCCGGATCGGCCGGTTCCAGGAAGGTCGGCTCGTCGAGATCGGAGTAGTAGTCCTCATCCTCCTCGTCCTCGAGGCGAGCGGGCTTGGGCGGCACCGGCATCGCCGAGCTCGGCCGCAACGCGTCGCCGCCCGCGGCGAAGGCGCCACCCGCCAGCCCGCCGACGACGCCCGCGCCCATGCCTCCGATGGTGTCGGAGCTCGCGTCGCGGCGATCGTCGCGGTCGGTGCGCTTGCGCTGATTCTCGGAGTCGGTCGATGCGATGCGGGTGGTCGGCGCGGCGACGGCCGGGGCCGCGGAAGCCGCGCTCGTCGACGACGGCTCGACCGACGAAACCGGCTGCGGCACAATGCCATTCACTGCTGGCGCGGCGGCGGGCGGCACGATCGCGTGCTCGACGGCCGGGACCGCGGCGGGTGCGGTCGGTGCGACGGTGACCGCGGCGGGTGCGGTCGATGTCACCGAACCACCGTTCCCGGCGCGGATGTTCTCCGGCGGTGCCTCGGCGGCGGACTCGTTCGAGACGGTCGCCGTGGGACGCACGGTCTCGGTGGGGTGCACGGTCTCCGGCTGCGATCCGGGGACCGGCACCGCGCCCGGCGCCATCACATCGGCCGAACCTCCGCCGGGGGCCGTCGGATCCGCGGGCCCCTCCACCACGGCCGGACTCGGATACATGCCGTCGTCCTGGAAGGCCGGAACGTTGGTGCCGGTCGGCAGGAAGGTCTCGGCGTACACCGAATTCATCACCCGCACCGCGTCCAGCCGCAGATCCTCCGCGGCCTTCTGCACCGCGACATTGGCCGTCGCGCGCCGCGGATCCAGCAGCGCCGCCTCGAGATCCAGCTGATTCGCCACCGGATGCGACAGCGCCGCCCGCAGCGTCTCGGCCGCATCGTTGGCCTGCCCCAGCCGCTGCCCGACCTCGGTCATCACATCGGACAGCTGCCTGCCCAATTCCTCGAACGACTGCACCGCACCGGCCGCCAGTTCGGCAGCGGGGCCGCGCCAGCCATCGGCGATGGCCGCGCGAATCTCGGCATGCGCCTGCTGCACCGCCTCGGCTACCCCGGTGGCCGAGCTCCGCCAGGTCTCGCGTCCGGCGGTCAGCACCTCCGGTTTCAGCTGTGCCACACCGCGATAGATCTCGTCGTAGCCGAGATGGTCGAACACCTCGCAATTCGGCGAGTAGTCCGGATCGGTCGAGCGCCGCGGGCCGCCGTTGATCTCATGCATGGCCCACCGCCACCGCGTCGGCGCCGACCCGGCCGATGGCCGCGGCCACATCCGCGTCATGCTGGGCGTAGGCCGCACCCGCCGCGCGCAACGTCCGGGCGAGTTGACGCGCCGCGTCGGCGTATTCCTGCAACCGCGCCACCGCATCGGCCGCCTTGCCCTCGAAGCCGCGCCGCAGCGCGTTACCGGATTCGAAACCGCCGAAGCCGGGCAGTGTTCCGGCCGCGCGCAGCGCGCCGAGCTGATGTTCGACCTGATCGGCCAGCACTTCGTAGCGGCGAGCGCAGCGCTCGTGCGTCCCGTCGGTGACGAGAACACCGGCCATCCACAGCTGGCCCTCGTCGACCGCCTGCGCCAGGGCCGCGACGTCACTGCGCAGATCTCCGTCTTGTTGCGACTGCACCGGTCCCCCTTTCTGCTCGGTTCACCTCGACCCCACGCCGTTCGGCGAGGATGTCGTCGATCCACTCCGCGATGTCGGCCGTGACCCGTGCATGTACCGGCTCGTGCAGGAGATGGTGCCCGGCATCGACATACTCGCGCAAGTCTAGGGCGATCCCGATTCCACCAGGGCCAGTATCCAGCCGATGATGTCCTGGGTGACCTGCTTGGATGCGGGTTCGTGCAGCAGATCGTGCCCGGTGTCGGCGTATTCGAGCAGCGTCACCGACCGCTGCCGCGCCGCCCATTCCCGAATCGGATCGATCGGAGCGCGGCGATCGTCGACGCCGTGCAGCGCCAGAATCGGCGGCCGCACCGGAAGTTCGGGGAAGCTCACGGTCACGTGACGCGGGGTGCCGGTGAACACCATGCCCGCGCATTCGATCCGGGCCAGCACCGATGTGGCCGCACCGAGCGAATGACCGGCCACCACCAGCGGCGCCTCCGGTAGCCGGGCCCGCAGTATCGCGGCCAGTCCGCGCGCGTCCGAGGCCAATTCGCCGGGGGCGACGCGCGCCTGTGGATCGCCCTCGCTCAGACCCTGCCCGGGCAGGTCCAGACCCCAGGTCTCGATCCCCCGGGCCGCGAGCGCGCGGGCGAAGTGGTGATAGTGGGCGCTGTGCTGCCCGGTGCCCGGAAGCAGTTCGACGACCGCCGCCGGTTCGGGCACCGGCCATCGCCGATAGTGCAGCCTGCCACGCTCACCCTCGAAATACGGCATGCCTCGATCCTCTCAGCATCGCGAAAGATACTGCCGCCCTCCGGAACCCGATGTTCGGCCCGGCAACGGGTCGGCGACAGCGCGGTACGACCCGGCCGACCGGTCCGCATTCGATGATTTCCTTCCGTTCGGTCGCACCCGCGACACGCCCCCCTCACACCACGCCCCGTCACCTCGACTGATTACTCTGTTGCGCGGCTCGGCGTGCAAGAAAGCGCGGTCGGGTGCGGGTGTCCGAGACACAGGAGGGCCGCGATTGATTCTGTTCGGTGATCGTGTCGTGTGCAGCACCGGTGACCTGGTGGAGGCGGCGCGCTGCGAGTTCGCGCTGCTGCGCGCGCTCGACGCCGAACTCGGCCTCGTCGGCCCGGTCGATCCTGGTATCGATATCCTCCCGTTTCCCGCCGCGATGCTCGAGGAACTGCGAGAACGGTTCGCGGACGAGCCGATCCGCATCGATCCCATCGAATCCGGCTCCCCCGCCGACCTCACCCGCGCCCACGAGCAAACCCTGAGCGCCCTGCGCGCCGGCGCGGATCTGATCGCGCGGCCGACATTCTTCGACGGCACCTTCGCCGCCGACTGCACGGCACTCGTCCGCACCCGGGCACAACCGATGCCGGCGGCGACGCCGGATCCGGTCGACGAGGCCGCGACGTTCGGTGCGACCGTCGCGCCGCGCGCGACCGCCCGCGAGCTCCCGGAGCAGACACCCGTCTCGGAGGGGCAGCGCTCGCTGTTCCCGGTCGACGAAACCGCCTATGAGCAGATCATCGACGGCGACGCCCTGAAGACATCCACGGCCGGGCAGGACGGCTGGGCCGCGGCCCGCGCCGCCCAGATCGCAGCGCCCGCGGCGACCGGCGATGCGGCCACCGACGCCGAGCCCACACCGCCGCCGGAGACGACCTATCAGCTCTACGCCGCCACCGACGAACCCATCGTCATCACACTCGTCCGGCTGGCCGCCTGCGCGGAGGCCTTGCAGCGTAACGGTTTCGGCGTCCACCGCCAGGTGCTCATCCGGACCGCGGGCGCGGAGAGCGGCCACGACCTGTCCGATGCCATGACCGTCGCCCGCGCGCGCCGACGCCGCGTGGCCGCCGTCCTCGAGGCCAAACAGGACGAACTGCTGCCGGTGCAGTGGGGCGATCGCCGCTATCTGGCCTGCGGCCACTGCCCGACCTGCACCGCCGAACTCGTCACCGGCCGGGATCTGCTGCTGGTGGCGGGTATGCGCCCCGCGGTGCGCGCCCGGCTGCACGCCGCCGGGATCGCCACCGTCGACCGCCTGGCCCGCGCCGATGCCGCGGTGAGCGGCGTTGCGGCGCAGACCTTTTCGATGCTGCGGCGCCAGGCAGGGCTGCAGCGGCAACGCGAGCGCACCGCGACGCCGGTATGCACGGTCACCGACGCCGCCGCCCTCGCGGCGCTGCCCGCCACCACCCCGGGCGATGTCTTTCTGACCCTCGCGGGCATGCCGCCCGCGGTGGTCGGGGTGGGCGTGGCGCCGACGCGCGCCGCGGAGGAGGGTGAGCAGCCGGCAATCCTGTTCCACGCCTTCGATATCGTCCACGATCCCGCCGCGCTGCTGGAATTCCTCGCCGACCGCCAGGAGCGCCTGCCCGATCTGCGCATCTACCACTATCGTTCGCCCGCACGGGAACTGCTGGCCGACCTGTGCGCCCGCTGCGGCGTGGACGAGGGGATCGCCGACGATCTGCTGGGCGCGCTGCTGGATCTGTATCCGATCGTGCGGGCCGCGCTGATGATCGGCGAACGCTCCTATCAGCTGGGCGATCTCACCACGCTGCTGGACCGCGTCCCCGGATCCGGTTCCGACCCGATGGAATCGGAATGCGCGCTCACCCTGCTGGTACGGGATCGGTTGCGCGCGCTGGCCGAGGAGCACGGCGTGCGACCGCGACCGGCGCCGCGCGACACCGTGCCGGAGGCGCCCTCGGCCGTGGAGGCCGCGCTGCGCGAATTCGCCTTCGACACCGACGAACCCCGCACGCCCGCACAGGATATCGCCGCCCTCACCGCCGCGGTGCTGGCCTATCACCGGCGCGAACGCCAGCCACTGCACTGGGCACATGCCGATCGCCTGCACCGGCCGATCGCCGAATGGGCCGACACCCCGGGCGTTCTGGTCGCCGACTGGGGCAGCGTGGACACCAAATGGCACAGCACCGGCCAACGTCCGATGCGCCGCTATCTCAAGCTGACCGGCCGGCTCGGCACCGGCAGCGCGCCGGCGCCCGGTACGCCGGTGCTCACCCTCTACGATCGGCCCGTCCCGGGCATGACGGCCGCGCCCGGCCGCCGGGCCGTCGCGGTGGCGACGGTGCTGGGGTGTGCGCGCGATGACAACTTCGATGACATCGTGCGGGTCGAGGAGCTGCTACCGGAGGGCTGCGCACCGTATGACGACCTACCGGTCGCGATCGTCCCGCGTCCGCCGGGCAGCGATGAGAACATCGCGGCCGCACTGGAATTCACCGCCAACCAGCTGCTGGTGACCCTGCCCGAGGCGCCCATGACGGCCGCCTTCGATCTGCTGTGCCGCAGGCGTCCGCGACTGGGTTCCGCGGACGCACTACCGGAGGTGTTCGGCGACACCGCCGCCGCCGTCGCGGCCGCGGTCCTCGACCTCGACGACTCCTATATCGCCGTACAGGGCCCGCCCGGCACCGGTAAGACCGATACCGGCGCCCGGGTGATCGAGCGGCTCGTCACCCGGCATAAATGGCGGATCGGCGTAGTGGCGCAATCGCATTCGGCCGTGGAGGAGGTGCTCGACGCGGTCGTGCGGGCGGGCGTGCTCCCGGAGCTGGTGGCCAAATCCGATGCGCAGGAGGTCGCGCCGGAATGGCTGGTGATCGATCCGGCCCGCTATCCCCGATTCCTCGACAATGCCGTGAACGGCTGTGTGATCGGCGGTCTGCCCGCCGATGTCGCCGATCCCGACCGCATCCCGCCCGGCGGCCTGGATCTGCTGGTACTCCCCGATGCCGGACACTTCCCGCTCGCCGATGCCGTCGCGGTGGCGGGCTGCGCGCGAAACCTGTTGCTGCTCGGCGATCCCGCGCCGCTGCCGACCCACGGCATCCACCCCGAACCGGTCGGCGAATCGGCGCTGGGCCGGCTGGTCGGCGAATCACCCACCCTGCCACCGGAATTCGGCTACTTCCTGGACCGCACCTGGCGGATGCATCCGCAGCTGTGCGGCCCGGTATCGCGCCTGCGCTACGGCGACCGGCTGCGGTCCAACGAAACAGTCACGCTGGCACGGGAATTGGCCGATATCCCGCCCGGCGTGCGGATGGTGCCGGTCGACCATCGCGGCAACGGCGCCGAATCTGCCGAGGAGGCCCGCGAGGTGGTGCGCCAGGTGCGCGCGCTGCTGGGCCTGCCCTGGCGCCAGGGTGCATTGACGCGGCGGCTGCATCCGCACGACATCCTCGTGGTCGCGCCCTATCACGCGCAGGTGGCCCGCATCCGAACCCTGTTGTCCCGCGCGCGCATCGAGGATGTGGTGGTCGGCACGACCGAACGCTTCCAGGGCCGCGAGGCCGCGGTGGTACTGGTATCGACCACGACCTCCACCCCCGCCGACGCCCCGCACGGCATCGACACCCTGCTCTCGCGGCACTGGCTGACCACCGCCGTATCGCGCGCCATGTGGGCCGCGGTGATCGTCCACTCCGGCCTGCTCACCGAGTATCTGCCCGAAACCCCCGGTGGGCTGGCCGATTTGGCGGCCTTCCTGGATCTGTCGAACCCGTAGGTGGTCACCCGGCTCAGCCGAAGTTGTGACCCTCGCCGCGGTAGCTGGGCACGGTGGTGCGGGTGCCGTCGGCGTCTACGAGCTGGACCTGATCGAAGCGCTCGAGCAGCTCACCGGCCTTGGCGTGCCGGAACCACACCCGATCGCCGATCGTGAGTTCCCCCGCGCCGGTCAGCGGCGTCTGGACCTCGCCCGCACCCTCGGTGCCGATGAGCCGTAAACCGCTGGGCCACACCGGTTTCGGCACCCGCGTAGGCCCGGCCGGGCCGGAGGCGATATAGCCGCCCGCGAAGACCGTCGCGATGCCGCGGGCCGGTCGCCGCAGCACGGGCAGCGCGAAGAACAGCGCCGGGCGCGGCGTGAAGGCGCGATAGCCGTCGAACAGCGTCGGCACGTACAGCCCCGATCCGGCGGTCACCTCGGTGACATTCGGATCGGAGATACTGACCTCGATGGACCCGCTGCCGCCGCTGTTGACGATCTCGAGCTCACCGGCCACCGACCGCACGGCCTCCAGCACCTGGCGCCGCCGCTTGCCGATCTCGCCCGCCGACGCCCATTTCATCAGTCGCACAGCGGGATTGGTATCGGGCATGCCGGCGATCTGCGCCTCGTAGGTCATCACGCCGACGACCCGGAAGCCGCGGTGAAGCGCGGTGCGCGCCAGTTCGGCGGCCTGGTCGGGGGTGTGGATGGGCGAGCGGCGCACGCCGAGATGTAGCGGTCCGATGCGCAGCGAGGCGTCCACATCCAGGCAGATCCGTGGTCGCACCTTCTCACCGACGGCGGTCTTGATCAGATCCAGTTGCGCGGGATCGTCGACCATGAGTGTGATGGCCTCGCGCAGCGTCTCGTCGCCGCCGAGTTCGGCCAGCGCGGCCCGGTGCACGCTCGGATAGCCCAGCAGGATGTCGCGCGCGCCTTGGCGGGCCAGCCAGATGGCCTCGGGCAGCGAATAGGACATGATGCCCGCGAAGCCGCCGGCGGCGGTGAGATCGCTCCCGAGGACCTCCTCGAGGACCGCCCGGCAGCGCACCGATTTACTGGCGACCCGGATCGGTACACCCCGCGCCCGCCGCGCGAGATCGGCGGCATTGGCACGCAGCGCGCTCAGATCCAGCGCGGCCAGGGGCGGATCCAGTTCCGCGGTGGCCGCGTGCAGTCCGGTGATGATCGGCGACATATCTGTCACAGACCCTACTCAACCACGTAACTGGTCAAACGTCCAGGTTATCGGTCCGCGGCCTTGGTGGACAGGCTCGAGACCAGATCGTCGAGCACCACCAGCGTCGTCTCGTCATCACAATCGGCCAGCCAGCGCAGCACGGTGCCCTGCATCACGGCCACCGAATAGGCCGCCACGGCCTCGACCGGTTCCAGCCATTCGGTCTGCGAGCGCTCGGCGCACAGCTGCAGAAAGGCCGCCACCTCGGCGTCCAGGTCCCGGAACAGCGCGGCGACCGTCGCATCGGGCGCACATTCGCCGCGGTTGCACCAGCGGCGGCGCAGCGCCGCGATCGTGGTCTCGTAGGAACGCACCTGCTTCTCCGGCGTCGCCTTGATCGTGGGCCACAGGGCGCTCACCCCGGCGTGCAGCAGCACCCGCAGCGCGCGGGTGCCGGTGCAATCCAATCCGGCGGCGGCTTGTTCGACGGCCTGCTCTACCGCGGGCCGCGGTCTGAGAACCTGAATCATCTGTCTACTTGCACTTGCACTTGCGCTCACGACGACTCCCTCGGGCGAAAGAACTCGCGCACCTCGCTTGCGCGGCTCGCTCAACGGGTTGCGGTCTTCACTGATCGCACCGAGCATCGACTCGGTCGACCCGTTAACTTTCCCAATGCTAGAGGTTTTACAGGGATCGCGACCAGGTTAGACGGGTACTTCCGGACCGAAAGAATGTTTCGTTATCGGTCCGGTACCCCCTCGCGACCTAACGGAGACCCAAGGATCGCACTCGCCCAGCGCGCATCCACGGCATCGTCCGATCTGCGAACTTTACGGTGTCCGATGCCTCGGACACCTAATCCTGTGGCCGATCACACATGCCATCGCAGATTCGCCCGTTCGATCGGATAACGACACCTCGTCGATACCGCCCCGGACCTAGCCTGGATTGATGACCACCGTGCGACCCGATCATCTGCTCATTTCCGGCACCTTCAACTACCGCGACGTAGGCGGCCTGCGCACGGCCGGCGGCGCGAAGGTTCGCAGCGGGGTCCTGCTGCGGTCCGCGCATCTGTGCCGGCTCGACGCCGACGGACATGCCACCCTGGGCGAACTCGGCGTGGCCACCGTGCACGACCTGCGCGGACCACGCGAGATCCACCATCTCGGCCCGGATGTGCTGCCGGACGATATCCGACTCGAGTTCAGCCCGTTCGATTCCCGGATGGGCGAGGTGCCACCGCATGAGGTGGTCTACGACGACGGCCGCGCGGAGATGATGAAGGTCTACGCGGCCTTTCCCCGGATGCCCGAGACCGGGGCCGGCCTGGTCGCCATGGCCGAATCGCTGGTCCGCGGCGACGGTGCGGTGCTGGTGCACTGCGCGGCGGGTAAGGATCGCACCGGCTGGGCGGTGGCCACCCTGCTGCGCGCGGTCGGCGTCACCGAATCCGAGGTGCTCGACGACTATCTGCTCAGCAACGGGGCCGTCGACTCGCTGCGCGAGGATGTCGAGATCAACTCCGGCGGCCGGTTCGCGCTGCCGGTCGACGTGCTCGGCGTCGACCCCGACTATCTGGGCGCCGGCACCGAATCCATGCAGGTCCTCTACGGCGATCTGGACGGCTACCTCGATGCGATCGGCCTGTCCGATCAGCTGCGCCTGCGTCTGCGCGACCGGCTGCTGGAGTGAGCCGGGCTCATTCGGCGCGGTGCACCAGACCGTCCGCATCGATCTCGACCTGATTGCCGGTGTGGAACCAGCTGCCGGTGAAGCGGGATTCGGTCGTCTGCGGATCGTTCCAGTAGCGCCGGGCCACATTGGGCCCGCGGCACAGCAATTCGCCGAGACCGGCGCTCGCCCGCGGGCCCCACAGGGCCAATTCCGTTCCACCGAAAGGAAATCCGAGCAGATCGGGGGCGGGCGTCTCGCGCCGGTCGGCGAGCGCCAGGCCGATTCCGCTGGTCTCGGTAGCGCCCCAGACCGACCACTGGCGGGCCAGCGGGAACACCTCGCGCAGCGCGTCGGAGACGACCTCCGCGGTGCCCGGACCGGTGGCGGCGACCTCGGTGCGATGTCCGGCGCTGCATACCTGGCTGACGCCCTCGGCTCGCAGCCCGGCCAGTTCCGGCAGCAGTCCGGCGAAGATGCGCGGCGTCGCCGAGACCATATCGATACGTTCGGACACAATGGTTTCCGCGATCAGCGCCGGATCCGGGGTGAGCACCACCGTGCCGCCGACGGCGAAGGTCGGCAGCAGCTGATCCACGCAGCCACTGGCATGGGCCAGCGGCAGCAGCACCAGATTGCGCAGCCCGTCGGTCGGCAGATCGAGGGCGCCCGCCATCGAGCGGACCGCCGAGAGCAGATTCTCGTTGGTCAGCTCGACACCCTTCGGCCCGGCCGAATCACCCTGGGCGACAGCGCCGCTCGTGTAGCACAGCAGTGCCAGTTCGCCCAGCGACGCCCCGTCGTCGATGAACGCCGCCGCATCCGGCAGCTCGCCGACGCGCCCGCCCAGGACGAAATCCGCGCAGCTGTCGGAGATCACCCGGCTCGCGACGTCCTCGGGCAGCCCATCGTGCACCAGCACCGGCACCGCACCGGACAGCAGCGCGCCGAGAAATGCCTGCACCCAGCGCACCCCGACCGGCATATGCACCGCGACCCGATCGCCGTATCCGATGCCGTGCTCCTGCAGGCCGCCCGCGATCCGCGAAGCCGAATGCCACAGTTGGCGATAGGTCAGCCGCGGACCGCCGATCTCCACCACCGCCTCCCGCCCGGAGAACGCGTGGACCTGCACATCGAGCAGTTCGGTCAGGGCGGGATTGAGATTGCCGTAGCGCAGCACCCCGTCGGCCCCGCGGGCCAGGGGAGCGAATTCCGTTGGGTGACACACCCGATGCGGGTATTCCACCAGTAACTGCGCCATCCGTTCCTCCGAGTGCCTCGATCCGGCAGGCACTTGTGACTATATGACGCAGGTCACAGACTGCGGTAGATAGGCGGTAGACGTGTCCGCCGCGTCACCGCCCGGTATAGCTCGCCTTCCCCGGACCCACCTCGAGGAAGCTGCGCACCGCGCCGCGCAGATCCTCGGTGCCGAACAGCTCGCCCGACACCTGCGGCGTCACCGAATCCGCGTGTGCCACACCGCCGGAACGCCATGCGGCCACGATCTGCTTGGTCGCCGCATGCGCCCGGGTGGGGCCGTCGGCCAGGCGCGCGGCCAACGCCCGCGCGGCGGTGTCGACATCCTCGTGCACGGCGTTGACCACGCCCCAGTCGGCGAGGGTGGCCGCGTCGTAGAGATCGCCGGTCATCACCAGCTCCCGGGCCCGGCCCGAGCCCGCGCGCTCGGCCAGCCGCTGCGGGCCGCCCATCGAGGGCGTCAGCCCCACCACCGTCTCCACCAGGCCGAATTTCGCCCTGGGAGCGGCCAATACGATGTCGCAGGCCAGGGCGATCTCGAAGGCCGCGGTGAGGGTGAGCCCATGCGCGGCGAACACCACCGGGCACGGCAGCGATTCGAGTGGATGGATGATCCGCGTGAACAGCGTGCGCCACAGCTGCGCGCCCTCCTCGACGGACAACCCGTCGAAGACGTGCACATCCACACCGCCGGAGACCATCTTGCCCTCGGCGCGCAGCAGCACCGCCCGCGGCGGCGCGGCCACCAACTCGGCGATATCGGCCGCCAGCGACTCCAGCAGCGCCGTATCGAACAGGTTCAGCGGCGGATTATCGATCGTGATGATGCCCAGTCGTGCGCCTCGGTCGGTCTCGATCCGATCCAGCCTTGTCACCGTGGAATCGCTCATCCGCCGAATGTATCCAGCCCACCCGCTCGACGGAAGCGTGAAAGACTCACCTGGTGACTACCTCGTCGTCCGATACCGCCACATATGTGGAACCCGGCGAGTTCAAACGGGATACCAACTACATCACCACGCGCATCACCGCGGACGGCCGCGACGGCTATCCGGTCGAGCCGGACCGCTATCGCCTGATCGCCGCGCGGGCCTGCCCGTGGGCCAATCGCACCCTGATCGTGCGGCGGCTGCTCGGCCTGGAACAGGTGCTCTCGCTGGGCCTGTGCGGGCCGACCCACGACAAGCGCAGCTGGACCTTCGATCTGGATCCCGGCGAGGTGGATCCGGTGCTGGGCATCCACTTCCTGCGCGATGCGTATCGCAAGCGCGTCCCGGACTATCCGCGCGGCATCACCGTCCCGGCCATCGTGGACGTGCCGACCGGCGCGGTCGTCACCAACGACTACGCGCAGATGACCCTCGATTTCTCCACGCAGTGGACCGAATTCCATCGTGAGGGCGCGCCGCAGCTGTATCCCGAGCCGCTGCGCACCGAGATCGACACGGTGAACAAGCGGGTGTACACCGAGGTCAACAACGGCGTGTACCGCTGCGGCTTCGCCGGCGATCAGCACGCCTACGAGGCGGCCTACGATCGGTTGTTCACCGCGTTGGACTGGCTGTCGCAGCGGCTCGCGACGCAGCGATATCTGGTGGGCGACACCATCACCGAGGCCGATGTGCGGCTGTTCACCACGCTGGCCCGCTTCGATCCGGTCTATCACGGCCACTTCAAATGCAACCGCACCAAACTCACCGAACTACCGGTGCTGTGGGCCTATGCGCGAGATCTGTTCCAGACGCCCGGCTTCGGCGACACCACCGATTTCACCCAGATCAAGCAGCACTACTACATCGTCCACGCGGATATCAATCCGACGCGCATCGTGCCCAAGGGCCCCGATCTGGCCGGCTGGCTGACGCCGCACGGACGAGAGGCATTGGGCGGCAGGCCGTTCGGCGACGGCACGCCGCCCGGACCGCCGCTGGCGGCCGAGCGGGTGCCCGCCGATCACTGGGTTCCGGCGTAGGTGCCGAAGCTCCAGTACACGCCCTCGGGGTCGCGCAGTCGCGGGTCCGGCAGCCCCTTCGCGCCCGCCGACACACCACTCACGGCTCCACGGTAGGACGCCGCGACGGAACCGGCTCGGCGAATCCGTTCGTTAGAGTTTCACCTGAGGCGGACGAGGGAGGTGCTGGCGATGTTCAAGACCGGCCTGGAACAGGCTGTGGTGTCGCTGCTGGACAACGGTGCGCAGCTGCAGGCGCCGGCGGTCGCGAAGTACGTCGACCGGCTACGGCGCGCTCATCCCGAGGAATCCCCCGCGCAGCTCATCGAACGACTCGAGCGGCAGTATCTGACCACGGTCACCGGCAGCGGCACCGCGGTCGGCGCGACCGCCGCGATACCCGGGGTCGGCACCCTCACCTCGATCGCGGCCATGGGCGCCGAGACGGCGTTCTTCCTCGAGGCGTCGGCGGTGTTCACCCTCGCCGTGGCGGCCGTGCACGGCATCGCGCCGGAGGACAGCGAGCGCCGCCGGGCGCTGGTGCTCGCGGTGGTGCTCGGCGAGAGCGGGATGGAGATCGTCGAGAAGAGCGTCGGACATTCGGCGAAGAACTGGGGATCGCTACTGGCCACCCGCGTTCCGGGCATCCGCGGCATGAACGATTCACTGCTGAAGCGATTCATGGTGCAGTTCCTGGCCAAGCGCAGCGCGCTCATGGTCGGCAAGATCATTCCGGCCGGAATCGGCGCGGCCATCGGCGGTTTCGGCAATCGCGCGCTCGGCAGATCGGTGATCGCCAACGCGCAGGGCGCCTTCGGTGCGGCACCGCCGTCCTGGCGCGGTCCGCTGGTGATCGATGCGGATCCGCTTCCGGCACTGGACTCCTCGCCCGGAACCGGGCCGCAGTGAGCGCGCCGCGATCGCCGGCCGTCTCGGCCACCGGACTGGCCAAGCAGTTCGACGGTCTGGACGCGGTACGGGATGTGAGTTTCACGATTCCCGCCGGATCCACCGCCGCGCTGGTCGGCCCGGCCGATTCGGGGAAGACGACCGTGCTGTCCCTGCTGCTGGGGCTGTCGAGGCCGGATTCCGGCACCGTCGCGCTCGGCGGCCCCGAGTCCGGATCCGGTCGGGCGATCGGCGCGATGACGCAGGAGCGCGGCCTGTGCCCGGCTCGCACGGTGCGCGATGAGGTGCGCGTATTCGCCGCCGCCGCAGGCGTTTCCGATGATCGCGTGGATGGGCTGCTGGCGCTCACCCGGCTCGACACCGTCGCCGGGCTTCGGGTGCGCATGCTGGCGCCGGGCCTGCGGACCCGGGTCGCGCTGGCGATCGCGCTGCTGGGCGATCCCGCGCTGCTGATTCTCGACGATCCGTTCGCCGGACTCGAACCCGGCGAACGCGCCTGGCTGCTGGACTATCTGCGCGGACACGCCCGGCGCGGCGGCACCACCCTGTACACCTCGCAGAGCCTGGCCGCGGCGCTGCCAGCGGCCGATCAGTTGATCGTGCTCGGCGCGGGTTCGGTGGTGTACCAGGGCAGTCCGCGCCGGTTGCGGCGCAGCCATCCGGACCGGCTGATCGTCGGCGCGTCCAGTCCGATCGCGCTCGCGACCATGCTGGCGGCCCGCGGTTTCACCGATGCGGTGATGCGTCCGGACGGCCGGCTCGCCGTCGCGGAGGCCTCGCGCCTCGAGATCGAGGCCGCTGCCCGGGACGCCAGAGTCCAACTCACCGAACTGATTCCGGAGCCGGTCCATCCCGATCGCGTGCTCGCGACCCTGACGCGAACCGCGGCCCCCGTCATGCCGACACCGTACGGAGCGCCCCGATGATTCTCACCGTGCCCACCGAGGTGAGCCGGGCGGCGATGTCCGAGGCCCGCAAGCTCACCACGCTGCGCTGGCCGTGGCTGCTGATCGCCCTCTGCGCGATGGTCGGACTGCTGGCCGCGATCGTGACCGCGACCGTCGGCACCGGCCCGCAGGCGCGTGCGGACCTGGCGACCGGCACGGCGAGCCTCGGCCTCTACGTCGGGCTCGCCGTGGCGATCGGCGCCGCGCTGATCGGCGCCGCGATCGGCGCGGGCGGGGAGTATCGGGATGCGAGCATGCCGCTCACCGCACTGTTCACCGCCGACCGCGATCTGCTGTTCGGCGCGAAACTCGGTGTCGCCGCGGCCTATTCGCTGCTACTGGGCCTGGCCGCCGAATTCGGCGCGGGCCTGGGCCTGGTGGCGGCGGGCCGTCACAAGATCGAATTCGGACTGCAGTTGGCGGGTGTGCTGGGCGGCGGTCTGCTGGCCGCCGTGTGCTGGGGCCTGATCGGCGCGAGCCTGGGCCTGCTGCTGCGCTCACCGGTGCTGGCGATCGTCGCGCCGCTGGGCTGGCTGCTGATCATCGAACCGCTGATCTGGCTGGTCGCCCACGGCGCCGATATCGCCGGCGTCGCCGTCCTGTTCCCGGGTTCGGCCACCGTCTCGACGATCGCCGTCGGCTCCTTCCCGACCAACCGCCTGTTCGCCCCGAGCCCGGCCTCGGCGGTGGTCCTGATCATCTGGACCCTCGCCGCGGGCGCGGGGGCGTGGTGGTATCTGCGGCAGCGGGATATCTGATCTCCTGGTTCCCCATCGTCGACGGACCGAAGGCTGTCGGTGGGTGTGGGTACCGTCGATTGGGTGAGAGCGACGGGGGTGCGGGTGACCGGGGACGATATGCGGCCCCGCGGATGGATCAGGCGGCTGTGGGCCGCCTGCTGGGGGCATCCCTGGTTGGCGAGCGGGGTGATCGCGACCGTGGTGTTCGGTGCGGCGGCCGAGGTGGCGGTACCGGTGGCGGCCAAGCGGGCGCTCGATGTCGCCCGGGTGGGCGATGTGCGGGGAATCACCGTTGTCGCGTGGATATTGGTGGGGCTCGCGGTGATTCGGTTCGCGACCTCGTACGGGCGGCGGTGGATGGCGGGGCGACTGGCGCTGGATGTGCAGCACGAATTGCGGGTCGGACTGTTGACGGCGCTGCATCGGTACGACGGGCCCGGACAGGATCGGTTGCGGACCGGCCAGGTGGTGTCGCGGTCGATCAGCGATCTGCAGTTGGTGCAGGGACTGTTGGCGATAGTGCCGCTGTCCGCGGCGGCGGTGTTGATCTTCGCGATGGCCGCGGTGGTGATGGCGATCCTCTCGCCGCTGCTGGCGGCGGTCGCGCTGTCCACCATGCCGGTGCTGGGGTTCGTCGTCTACCGGGCGCGGCCGCTGTTCCACGCGGCGACGTGGTCGGCGCAGCAGCGGGCCGCGGATCTGGCGCAGCATGTGGAGGAGACCGTCACCGGCGTGCGGGTGGTGAAGGGCTTCGGGCAGGAGGCGCGCATGGTGTCACTGCTCGAAGGACACGGCCGCCGGTTGTACGCCGAGCGGATGCGCGCGGCGCGCATCGACTCCCGGTTCGCGCCGCTGGTCTCGGCCATTCCGCAGATCGGGCTCGTGGCGGTGATCGCGCTGGGCGGGACCCTGGCAATGCACGGCGCGATCGGGGTCGGCACGTTCCTCGCCTTCGCCGCCTATGTGACGATGCTGTCGTCGAGCACACGGATCGCGTCCACCGTGATCGTCATGGCGCAGTTGACCCGGGCCGCCGCCGAACGGGTGTACCAGGTGATCGACCAGGCGCCCGAGACCATCGATCGAGCCGATCCGCGACCGGTGCCCCAGGGCCCGCTCGGCATCGAAATGCGTGGCCTCACCTTCGGATTCGATCCGGAGCGTCCGGTGCTGCGCGATTTCGATCTGAGCGTGCGACCCGGCGAGACGGTCGCGATCATCGGCGCGGCCGGATCCGGCAAATCCACCCTCGCCCTGCTGCTGCCCCGCTTCTACTCACCGCAAGCCGGGCGAATCATCCTGTGCGGCAGCGATTCCGAGACCGATATCACCGATCTGCGCGCGGCCGATCTGCGTGCGGCCGTCGGTGTGGTGTTCGACGATCCGTTCCTGTTCTCCGACACCATCGCCGCCAATATCGCCCTCGGCCGTCCCGGCGCGACGGACGCGGAGATCCGTGCGGCCGCCGAACAGGCCGCGGCCGCCGAATTCATCGCCGAACTTCCCGACGGTTACGAGACCATGGTCGGCGAGCGCGGTCTCACCCTGTCCGGCGGTCAGCGCCAGCGCCTGGCCCTGGCCCGCGCCCTGCTCGCCGATCCCCGCGTGCTGATCCTCGACGACGCCACCTCCGCCGTCGACGCCCTCACCGAGGCCGCCATCTTCGAGGGCCTCCCCGCCCGTCCCGGCCGCACCACCCTCATCCTCGCCCACCGCGAATCCACCCTCGCCCATGCCGACCGGGTCATCCGCCTACCCGACCCCATCCCCACGGATTCGGGCGATCTGTGGGACGACTCGACCGAGGCCGAACGCCTTGCGAATTCCCATGGCGCACAGCGACTGCCACCGATTGCGAGCGTCGAGATACCACCCGAGGTCCGCGCCTCGCTCGCGCGACTGCCCGAGGCCCGCGAACGGCCGGGGCTCGACGTCGGGGAGCTCGAAGCGCCCGAGCCCGAATTCCGGTTCCGGCGGATGCTTCGACCGGTGCGATGGCTCCTGCTCGCCGTGGTGGCGCTGCTGGCCATCGATGGGGTTGTCGGGGTGGCCTTTCCGGCCCTGACCCGCTACGCGCTCG
This sequence comes from Nocardia sp. NPDC051570, assembly GCF_044454005.1. Taxonomy (NCBI): domain Bacteria; kingdom Bacillati; phylum Actinomycetota; class Actinomycetes; order Mycobacteriales; family Nocardiaceae; genus Nocardia; species Nocardia sp. NPDC051570. The sequence continues at coordinate 394,938 of NZ_JBITDI010000004.1, forward strand.
ATCACGGCGTCGCCGTCGGCAACGGAAAGGTGTTGGCGGCGGCCGCGATCGGTGGCATGCTGCTCGTCCTGCTCAGCTGGGCCGATGAGACCGTGGGGACGCTGCTGTCCGCGCGGGGCGGCGAGCGGCTGCTGTACGGATTGCGGGTGCGCAGTTACGCCCAGCTGCAGCGGCTCGGTCTCGACTACTACGAGCGAGAGTTGTCCGGCCGCATCATGACCCGGATGACCACCGATATCGACGCGATGTCGACCTTCCTGCAGACCGGGCTCGGCACCGCGCTGATCAGCATCGTCACCGCGGCGGGTATCGCGGTGGCGCTGTTGGTCATCGATCTCGGGCTGGCCCTGGTGGTGTTCGCGACACTGCCGCCGCTCATCGCGGCGACGCTGATCTTCCGCAAGGTATCGGCCAGCGCCTATTCGGCCGCGCGCGAGCGCGTCGCCGTGGTCAACGCCGACTTCCAGGAGAACGTCGCCGGGCTGCGCGCCACCCAGGCCTATCGGCACGAGGCCGACGCGGCCCGGCGCTTCACCGGCTACTCCGGCGACTACCGGCGCAGCCGCAAGCGGGCCCAGCAGGCCATCGCGCTGTACTTCGCGGCCGTGATCGCGTGGGCCGATCTCGCACAGGCCGTGGTGGTGTACGTGGGCGCCCGTGATGTTGCTCACGGTTCCGTCACCGCGGGCACCCTCGTCGCCTTCGTGCTCTACCTCGGTCTGCTGTTCGGCCCGATCATGCAGCTGTCGCAGGTGTTCGACGGATATCAGCAGGCCCGGGTCGGGCTGCGACGCATCGAGGCGCTGCTGCGCACCCTGTCCTCGATCGCCGCCGATCCGCCCGACGCGCGGGCCGTGCCGGGGCGGCTGCGCGGCGAGATCACCTTCGACGCTGTCGATTTCCGCTATCCGGACGCGAAAACCACCGCATTACAAGGTATTTCGCTGTATATCCCCGCCGGGACCACGCTCGCCCTGGTGGGGCCGACGGGAGCGGGTAAGTCCACCATCGTGAAACTGCTGGCCCGCCTGTACGACCTGCCGCCCGCCGCGGGCGCGGGCACGATCGGCGTGGACGGCATCGACATCCGCGATTACCGCCTCGCCGACTATCGGGCCCGCCTCGGCACCGTCCCGCAGGAGGCCCATCTGTTCAGCGGCGATGTGGCGAGCAACATCTCGTTCGGGCGAACGTCGGCCACTCGGGCGCAGATCGAGGACGCCGCCGCGGCGGTCGGCGCGCTGGACATGATCGCCGCGTTCCCGCGCGGCATGCGGCATCCGGTCGGCGAGGGCGGCCGCGGCCTGTCGGCGGGTCAGCGCCAGCTGATCGCCCTGGCCCGAGCCGAACTCGTCGATCCGGATCTGCTGCTGCTCGACGAGGCCACCGCGGTCCTCGATCCGGCCAGCGAGGAGAAGGTGCTGGCGGCCAGTCGCTCGGTGACCCGCGGGCGCACCGCGGTGATCGTCGCGCACCGCCTGGCCACCGCCGCGCGGGCCGATCGCATCGCGGTCGTCGAACACGGCCGGATCGTCGAAATCGGCTCGCACACCGAACTGCTCGCGGCCGCGGGACCGTATTCGCGACTGTGGGCCGCGACACCCCAGGAGTGTGGGGAGCGACACCCGGAAGCGAGGGAATATTCTCAACCCCGGACGAGTCGACACAGTATGAGGCTAGATCTGTCCGGCGGTCCTTGACCGACCGCGGCGGGGCCCGAAGGGGAGTTCAGCAAACCTGGAGGGACCCGCGGTTACCGCCATGGGACACCGGAGTGGGGCATGGGCCTATCCTCAGAAAGGGCGCATCGGCGCGTATCGAGCCGATTACCCGTGCCGAGCACGTCACAAACGTCGCAGCGCGAAGAACGAAATGAGGCGAACACCTGCTGTGAGCAGCTCAACATCCCAGTTCGGACAGAACCAGTGGCTTGTCGACGAGATGTATCAGAAGTACAAGCAAGACCCGTCGTCGGTCGATGAGAGCTGGCACGAATTCCTGGCCGACTACACCCCGGAGACGCCGGGTGACACTGGTAACAGCAAGCCTGCCGCTCCGACCGCCGCCGCGACACCCGCTGTCAGCTCTGCGCCCGCCCCCGCGCCGACCAAGACCGTGCCGCCCACCCCCGCACCCGCGCCCGCTCCGGCGCCCGCGGTGGCGAAGGTGACCGCACCGGCCTCGGCCGCCGCCGCGCCGCCGCAGGCACGAACCGGTGAAACTCGTACAGTCCCGGTCCCGGCCGCCAACGCCGCGCCCATCACGAGCGCGCCGAAGGTCGCCGAGCAGGCCCACGACGAGAACAAGGTTCTGCGCGGTCCGGCCGCGGCGATCGTGAAGAACATGTCGGCCTCGCTGACCATCCCGACCGCCACCAGCGTCCGTGCCATCCCGGCCAAGCTGATGATCGACAACCGGCTGGTCATCAACAACCATCTGGCCCGCACCCGCGGTGGCAAGATCTCGTTCACCCACCTGCTGGGTTACGCGATCGTGCAGGGAGTCAAGGCCTTCCCGAACATGAATCGGCACTTCGCCGAGATCGACGGCAAGCCGAACGCGGTCACCCCCGTGCACACCAACCTCGGCCTGGCCATCGACCTACCGGGTAAGGACGGCAACCGCACGCTGGTCGTCGCCGCCATCAAGAACACCGAGAACATGACCTTCGCGCAGTTCCACAGCGCGTACGAGGACATCGTTCGCCGGGCCCGCGACGGCAAGCTCACCACCGACGACTTCACCGGCGTCACGATCTCGCTGACCAACCCGGGCACCATCGGCACCAATCACTCGGTGCCGCGCCTGATGCCGGGCCAGGGCGCGATCATCGGCGCGGGCGCGATGGAGTACCCGGCCGAGTTCCAGGGCATGAGCGACGCACAGCTGGCCGAGATCGGTATCGGCAAGCTGATGACGCTGACCTCCACCTACGACCACCGCATCATCCAGGGCGCGGAGTCGGGCGACTTCCTGCGCACCATCCATAACCTGCTGATCTCCGACGAGTTCTTCGACGAGATCTTCCACGGCATGGGCGTGCCCTACGAGCCGGTGCGCTGGCGCAAGGACATCAAGGAACGCAACGTCGACAAGAGCGTTCGCGTCCAGGAGCTCATCGCCGCCTACCGCAACCGCGGGCATCTGATGGCCGATACCGATCCGCTGCGGCTGGTCAAGGACAAGTTCCGCAGCCACCCGGATCTCGATGTCACCTCCCACGGCCTGACCCTGTGGGATCTGGACCGCGAATTCAACGTCGCGGGCTTCCACGGCCAGGAGCGCATGAAGCTGCGCGATGTGCTGTCGATCCTGCGCGACGCGTACTGCCGCCACGTGGGCGTGGAGTACACCCACATCCTGGAAACCGAACAGCTGCAGTGGATTCAGGATCGGGTCGAGCAGAAGCATGCGAAACCGACTGTCGCCCAGCAGAAGTACATCCTGTCCCGGCTGAACGCGGCCGAGGCGTTCGAGACGTTCCTGCAGACCAAATACGTCGGCCAGAAGCGCTTCTCGCTCGAGGGCGCCGAGACCACCATCCCGATGATGGACGCCGTCATCGACCAGTGCGCCGAGCACGCGCTCGACGAGGTCGTCATCGGCATGCCGCACCGCGGCCGCCTGAACGTGCTGGCCAATATCGTCGGCAAGCCGTACTCGCAGATCTTCACCGAGTTCGAGGGCAATATGAACCCGGCCGCCACGCACGGCTCGGGCGATGTGAAGTACCACCTCGGCGCGCACGGCACCTACATCCAGATGTTCGGCGACAACGACATCGAGGTCTCGCTGACGGCCAACCCGTCACACCTCGAGGCCGTCGACCCGGTGCTGGAGGGTCTGGTCCGCGCCAAGCAGGATCTGCTCACCAAGGAAGATCTCGTCACCAAGGGCGAAGAGGCGCGCACCTTCTCGGTCGTGCCGCTGATGCTGCACGGTGACGCGGCCTTCGCCGGCCAGGGTGTGGTCGCCGAGACGCTGAACCTCTCGGGTCTGCGCGGCTACCGCGTGGGCGGCACCGTGCACATCGTGGTGAACAACCAGATCGGCTTCACCACCGCCCCGGAGAACAGCCGCTCCACCGAATACTCCACCGATATCGCGAAGTTCATCGGCGCGCCGATCTTCCACGTGAACGGTGACGATCCGGAGGCCTGCGACTGGGTCTCGCGACTGGCCGTGGACTTCCGCCAGGAGTTCAACAAGGACGTCGTGATCGACCTGATCTGCTACCGGCGTCGCGGCCACAACGAGGGCGACGACCCGTCGATGACCCAGCCGTACATGTACGACGTCATCGACACCAAGCGCAGCGTCCGCAAGGCCTACACCGAGGCCCTGATCGGCCGCGGCGACATCTCCATGAAGGAGGCCGAGGACGCCTTGCGTGACTACCAGGGTCAGCTCGAGCGCGTCTTCAACGAGGTCCGCGAGCTGGAGAAGTACAAGCCCTCGCCGAGCCCGTCGGTCGAGATGGAACAGACGGTGGGCACGGTCGTCACGGCCGTGGACAAGACCGTGCTGCAGCGCATCGGTGACGCGTTCCTCAACGTGCCCGACGGCTTCAACGTGCACCCGCGCGTGAAGCCGGTGCTGGAGCGTCGCCGCGAGATGGCCTACGAGGGCAAGGTCGACTGGGCGTTCGCCGAGTTGCTCGCCTTCGGCACGCTGATCGACGAGGGCCGCGCGGTGCGCCTGACCGGTCAGGACTCGCGCCGCGGCACCTTCACCCAGCGGCATTCGGTGGTCATCGACCGCAAGACCGGCGCGGAGTACACCCCGCTGCACAACATCGGCTCGAAGAATCCGGGCTGGTTCGCGGTGCACGATTCGGCGCTGAGCGAATTCGCCGCGGTCGGTTTCGAATACGGTTACTCGCTGGGCAACCCGGACGCACTCGTGTTGTGGGAAGCGCAGTTCGGTGACTTCGTCAACGGCGCGCAGTCGATCATCGACGAGTTCATCTCCTCCGGTGAGGCCAAGTGGGGTCAGCTCTCGGAGGTCGTGCTGCTGCTGCCGCACGGTCACGAGGGTCAGGGTCCCGACCACACCTCGGGCCGGATCGAGCGCTTCCTGCAGCTGTGCGCGGAGGGTTCGATGACGGTATCCGTTCCGTCCACCCCGTCGAACTACTTCCACCTGCTGCGCCGGCATGTGCTCGACGGCATCCGCCGTCCGCTGATCGTCTTCACCCCGAAGTCGATGCTGCGCAACAAGGCCGTGGTCTCCAATGTCGAGGACTTCACCGACAACAAGTTCCGTTCGGTGCTCGAGGAGCCGACCTACGAGAGCGGCGACGGCGACCGCAGCAAGGTCAAGCGGGTCCTGCTGACCTCCGGCAAGCTCTACTACGAGCTGGCCGCGGAGAAGGTCAAGAAGAACCGCGACGATGTGGCGATCATCCGCATCGAGCAGCTCTACCCGATCCCCTCCTACCGCCTCAACGAGAAGTTGGCGACGTACCCGAACGCCACCGATCTCGCCTGGGTCCAGGAGGAGCCGGCCAACCAGGGCGCGTGGCCGTTCTTCGGCCTGAACCTCCCGGAGATCCTGCCGGAGCGGTTCAGCAAGCTGCGCCGCATCTCGCGCCGCGCCATGTCGGCCCCGTCCTCGGGTTCGAGCAAGGTGCACGCGGTCGAGCAGCAGGAGATCATCGAAGAGGCGTTCGCACCGACCGTCTGACGATGTGAACACCGCACTGCTACTGCGCCGGGTCGAATTCGCTCCCTCCGAGCGGTTCGACCCGGCGTCGTGGTATCTGGAGGTCCCCGCGATCGCCGAATTATGTTCGGACGGTCTGTCTTTCGAGCGGCCGGTGACGGTGGTGGTGGGCGAGAACGGAATCGGCAAATCCACCCTGATCGAGGCGATCGCCGACAGCTGGCTGGCGGGGATGCGCGGGGAGGATCCGCTGTGGTCGCCCGGCGGGACGTCCGGGGACAGCGATCTGGGCCACCACCTGCGCTGCGACGGCGCGTTCCCGCGGCCGACCGGCGGCGGTTTCCTGCGCGCGGAGGCGATGGGAGACCTGTTCGAGCGGGCCGACGCGCTGCGGGTGCGCGAGACCGATCAGGTGTGGAACGCCCTGTCCCACGGCCAATCGTTCCTGCGCTATATCGCCGATCGTCCCGTCGGGCAGGGACTGTGGCTGCTCGACGAGCCCGAGGCGGCGCTGTCGTTCCGATCCTGCCTCGCCCTGGTCGGCGTGCTCATGGACCTGGCCGCCGAGGGCTCGCAGGTCGTCATGGCCACCCACTCCCCCATCCTGGCCGCCTGTCCCGATGCGGAAATCCTGGAACTCACCGGCGAGGGCATCGAATATCGCGAGTGGGACCAGCTGGAGATGGTCCGCGAGTGGCGGACGTTTCTCGAGGCTCCCAGGACCTATCTGCGGCATTTGTGACGCATTTCATAACCGATCGCGGGCGCGGGCGTGCATAGTGCCCCTCATGCGCCAGATCCTGGTTCGAGTGTGTCTGAGCATCGCATTGCTGCTGGTATTCGGCGCGGCCTTCGCTACCGACGCCGTCGCCGATACCGGATCGGCCGATGTCGACGTCGTTCCGCCGCCGCCCGGCGCGAACGACTGGTCGTGCCGCCCGAGCGCCGACCATCCGCAGCCGGTGGTCCTGCTGCACGGCACCTTCGAGGACCGGCTGCAGAACTGGGCGGCCCTCTCGCCCACGCTCGCCGGGGCGGGCTATTGCGTCTTCGCGCCCGACTACGGCAAGAGCGCGGGTGGCCTGCTCTCCGGCGTCGGGCCGCTGGTCGCCTCGGCGCAGGAGATCTCCGATTTCATCGATCGGGTGCTGACGGCGACCGGGGCGCATCAGGTCGATATCGTCGGGCACTCCCAGGGCGGCATGCTGCCGCGCTACTACATGAAGGAATTGGGCGGCGCCGATAAGGTGCACGCGCTCATCGGACTGGCCCCCAACAATCGCGGAACAACCTGGGGCGTGATCGGTCTGCCGATCACCGCGGTCCCGGCGGCGACGTCCGTGGTGTGCCCGGCCTGCCTCGACGAGCTCCCCGACTCCGACTTCATCCGGCAGCTCAACAGCGGCCCGATGACGCTGCCGCAGGTGCGGTACACCGTGATCCGGTCCGATTACGACGAGTTCGCCACGCCGCACAGCACGTCGTTCCTCCCGCCCGGCCCGAATGTCACCAACATTCTGCTGCAGGAGGTGTGTCCGCGAGATCTCTCCGAGCACATGCTGATGAGCCTCGATCCGATCGTCATCAGGCTCACGCTCAACGCCCTCGATCCGGCGCATGCCGTGCCACCGACCTGCCCCGCCCTGCAGGTCGGTTCGGCCGGCGGATAGCCGCACCGACCCCGTTGTGACAGCAGTTACTCCCGCTTGTCCGGCGACTGTTCCACATCGTATATTCGGCGCGGAGTATTCGAGACGGAGGATGTCGCCGCCCGGGCCTACGGCCGGCGGTGACGACGAAGGGAGCCGACCACGATGAACAAGCAGCCGGGTGCGATGCTGACGCCACTGGCGATCTCCGTGCTCGCGCTGCTGGAAGAGCGGCCGATGCATCCCTACGAGATGTATCAGACGCTGCTGCAACGCCGAGAGGACTACCTGGTCAAGGTCCGGCCCGGCTCGCTGTATCACACCGTGACACGGCTGGCCGAACAGGACATGGTGCATGCCGAGGGCATCGACCGGGCCGGGAACCGCCCCGAACGCACCACGTATCGGATCACCGAATCCGGCACCACGGCGCTGCGCACCCGGGTGGCCGACATCATCCGCCGTCCCCTCAGCGAATTCCCGATGTTCCCGCTCGCCATGTCCGAGGCACATAATCTGCCCGCGGACGAGGTGATCGGACTGTTGAACGAGCGCATCGGCTGGCTCGACCAGAACCTGACCGAACTCGACGCCCTGCACACCTGGGCCACCGGTCGACAGGTGCCGCGCCGGTACTGGATGGTGCTGGAATACCTGCACGTTCAGGCCCAGGCCGAGGCGAACTGGCTCCGCCGCGTGGTCGCCGAACTCATCGACGGCTCCCTGGCCTGGGAGCAATTCGATGCCGACGGCAACCGAATCGACGCCGATACCAGCGATCTGGGCCCCGCGTGGGGCTCGGCGGTCACCGACGACGCACTCGCCGAAATCCGGCGCAGCGCGTCCAGCGAGTGAATCGCGCGCCCGACCACTATCAGACCTTCATCGATCCCCTCCGATCGATGTCCCCGACAGGACGAATCGCATGACACCCCCACGCAATCCATGGCTCGCGCTCTACGCGCTGGTCGTCGGATTCTTCATGATCCTGCTGGATATGACCATCGTCGCGGTGGCCAATCCGAAGATCCTCGCCGAACTGCATACCGATATCAACAAGGTCATCTGGGTGACCAGCGCCTATCTGCTGGCGTACGCGGTCCCGCTGCTGGTGACCGGCCGGCTCGGAGATCGCTACGGCCCCAAGAACATCTATCTCGCCGGCCTCACGGTATTCACGCTGGCCTCGCTGTGGTGCGGCATGTCCGGCTCGATCGAGATGCTGATCGCGGCCCGCGCGGTGCAGGGTCTGGGCGCGGCGCTGATGACGCCGCAGACCATGGCCGTCATCACCCGCACCTTCCCGCCGGACAAGCGCGGCGCGGCCATGGGCATGTGGGGCGGCGTGGCCGGCCTGGCGACGCTGGTCGGCCCGCTGCTGGGCGGCGTACTCGTCGACAAGCTGGGCTGGAACTGGATCTTCTACATCAACGTACCCATCGGCGTGGTCGCATTCGCGCTGGCCGTCTGGCTGGTCCCGGCGCTGGAGACGCGGGTACACAAGTTCGATCTGGTGGGCGTGGCACTCAGCGCGGTCGGAATGTTGTTGCTGGTCTTCGGGATTCAGGAGGGTAAGACCCGCGACTGGGACGGCGTGATCTGGGCGCTGATCATCGCCGGTCTGGTGGTGCTGGCACTGTTCCTGGTCAACCAGGCCCGCAATACCGGTGAGCCGTTGGTGCCGCTGCGGCTGTTCCGCGACCGCAACTTCGCGCTGGGCAGCCTGGCCATCGCGGCGATGGGCGCGGCGACGGCATCGCTGATGGTGCCCGGCTACTTCTATCTGCAGACCGTGCGGGACTTCTCGCCCACCCAGTCGGCGCTGGTATTCGCGCCGATGGCGATCCTGACCGGCATCGCGGCGCCGATCGCGGGCAAGATCTCGGATCGACTGCCGCCGCGGGTGCTCCCGACCATCGGCTTCGTGTTGTTCTCGATCTCGGTGTTCTGGTTCGTGGCGCTGATGAAGCCCGACAGCTCGATTCCGGTGTTCATGCTGGCGGCGGCCCTGGCCGGATTCGCCAACGCGGGCATCTGGGGTCCGTTGGCCTCCACGGCGACTCGCAATCTGCCGATCCATCAGGCCGGCGCGGGTGCGGGTGTGTACAACACGACCCGGCAGATCGGCTCGGTGCTCGGTAGCGCCGCGATCAGCGCGCTGCTCTCGGCACGCATGTCCGCACAGGGTCTCGGCGAGGCCCCCGCGGCCGAGGGCGCGGGGATGGGTCCTATCCCCGCACAGATTCTCGACAAGCTCAGCACCGCGCTGAGTCAGTCCATGCTGCTGCCCGCCGGGGTGCTGCTGATCGGCGTGGCCGCCTCGGCGCTGTTCATCGGCTCGCGCACGGCGAACCGGTCCGATGCCCCGGCCGACCGGGTGCCGGTGGACGTCGGGCACTGATATCCGAGAGCGACGGCCCGGTTCCCCAGCGTGGGAGCCGGGCCGTCGATCGTCTTCGGGCCCTTCGTCTTTCGTGCTATCCGACGCGCACGGTGACCGACGGATAACCCGTGGCACCGTCGGGGAGCACGTCGCGAACCTCCGCGGTCTGCGGCCGCCCCGTCTCGTCGATGGCGCGGGCGCGGACGGTGTGCAGGCCCGGCGCGGCATCCCAGTCGTAGGCCCACTGCCGCCAGGTGTCGAGCGAGGGTACCGCGGCGAGCCGCGCGGATTGCCAAGGGCCGCTGTCGATCTGGACCTCCACCCCGGTGATGCCGCGATGCTGGGCCCAGGCGACCCCGGCGACGGTCGCCCGCCCGGGCTTGACATTCCGCCCGCCGCCCGGGGTGTCGATCCGGGTGCCGGTCTTGATCGGCCCGTACGCCGACCAGCCCCGCTTGGTCCAATACGCCTGTGCCCGATCGAATCTGGTGATCTCGATCTCGGTGACCCACTTCGTCGCCGAAACGTATCCGTAGAGTCCGGGCACCACCAGCCGCGCGGGATATCCGTGCTCGACCGGCAGCGGCTGCCCGTTCATCCCGATCGCCAGCAGGGCGTCGCGGCCGTCGACCAGCGTGGCCAGCGGGCTGCCCGCGGTGAATCCATCGGTGCTGCGGGACAACACCATATCGGCATCCGGATGCGGCCCCGCCTCGGCGATCAGATCCGCCAGCCGATATCCCAGCCAGCGCGCGTTGCCGATCAGATCCCCGCCCACCGGATTGGATACGCACATCAGGGTCACCACCCGCTCCACGGCCGGTCGCGCGGCGAGATCGGCGTAGGACAACCGGATTTCGCGGTCGACCATGCCGTGGATCCGCAGCGACCAGGTGTCGGCGCTGACCTGGGGCACGAACAGCGCGGTGTCGATCCGATAGAAGTCGCCGTTATCGGTGAGGAACGGCGTGAGTCCGGGAATCCGAAGATCGGCCGCGGGATCGATCGGCGGCGCGGGTGAATTCGGGACCGGCAGCCGCAGCGCGGCCCGCTCGGGCGCGACATTCCGCGTCCGCGTCCCGAGCACCCGCCCGGCCAGGCCCGCCACCGCGGCGAGCACCCCGACTCCGACGACGCCCCGGATCACCTGCCGCCGGCCCACCGCGGATCGCGCATCGGAATCCGCTGCGCCCGAGGCATTCTCGATCGCCGGAACCGCATCGGACTCCCATATCTCCACCCGGTGAATCAGCCGCCGCAACGCCACGATCCCGAGCCCGGCCCCGATCACCGACGGCAGCACCCACGTCCACGAGGCGCCGGGCCGGGTCACCGCGGCCGCGGCGGCGAGAATCCCGAACACCACGAAGAGGGCCGACCCCAGCGGCCGTCCACCCCGCTCGACGACTCCGGCGATCCCGGCGACGATCACCGCCACCACACCCATGACCACGAACAGCAGCAGCTTGTCATCGGTCCCGACCGCGCCGATCACCCACTCCCGCACGGCAACCGGCGTCCGATCCACCACCGCGGAACCCACCGCGGCCAGCGGCGCGCTGCCGGGGGCGATCGTCGCGGCCACCAACTCGGCGACCCCGACGACCAGCCCCGCCGCGACAATCCCACCGGCCACCCGCGGCCCCGTTCCCGTCATAGCGCGAGCGTACTTCCGCTCACCCCGCGCAACCCCCTCTCGAATACCGCGCGCGCCGGACCGTCACAGATTCGTCAGAACAGCCCTGTGGCCTCCGGCACGTTGGCATTCGCACTGGAAGTACCCAGCGCGCTCTCAGGTAGTGAGGGCTTAATGGGATGGAACGATTGTCCAGCTAGCGAGGACGTGATGACCGTGTATCCGAATCAGAGTGGTTGGCCCGGGCAACCTTCGGGTCCTTACGGGGCGCCGCCGCCTCCGCCGCGCAGGCCCCGCCACGGCCTGAACTTCACCATGGTGGCCGTGATGGTACTGGCCCTGGCGGTCACGGTCGGGCTGGTGGCCTCGCGATTCACCCCGCACGGCCTGGCGCCGAACGGCCCGCTGGCGCAGTCGCCGGGTAGCGTGCAGCCGATCGAGAATCAGACCACCCCGGCCAACCTCACCGCCGCGGTCGATCAGGTGCTGCCGGGCATCGTGCTGGTCAACACCCAGCTCGGGCTGCAGAACGCCGCGGGCGCGGGCTCGGGCATCGTGCTCACCTCCGACGGCGACGTGCTGACCAACAACCACGTGGTCGAGGGCGCGACCAAGATCGCGGTCACCGATGTCGGTAACGGTAAGACCTATTCCGGCACCGTCCTCGGCTACGACCGGCAGGACGATCTGTCCGTCATCCACCTCAACGGCGCGTCCGGACTGCAGACCGCACCGCTGGGCGATTCGGCCAAGGCGCAGGTCGGCGACGCGATCGTGGGCCTCGGCAACGCCGGCGGCACCGGCAACCCGACGCCCGCGGCCGGACGGGTCACCGGACTGAACCGGTCCATCACCGCCAGCGACGAATCCGCGGGCGCCTCCGAACAATTGACCGGACTCATCCAGGTCGCCGCCAACATCCAGCCCGGCGATTCCGGTGGCCCGCTGATCAACGGCTCCGGCCAGGTGATCGGCGTCGACACCGCCGCCTCACAGGGTTTCCGTCTCGGCACCGGCGGCGGCCAGGGCTTCGCCATCCCGATCAATACGGCCCTGTCCATCGCCAAGCAGATCCAGGGCTCCTCCGCCTCCGATCGCGTGCACGTCGGCCCGACGGCCTTCCTCGGCGTCTCGGTCAGCGATAACAACGGTGGCGGCGGTGCGGTGGTCCGCAATGTCGTGCGCGGCGGGCCCGCCGATCAGATGGGTCTGGCGCCCGGCATGGTGGTCACCCAGATCGACGACCACGCCCTCGATTCGGCCACCGCACTGGTCAATACGATGGATCTCTATCATCCGGGCGATACGATCACCCTCACGGTGACCGATCAGACCGGCCAAACCCAAACGGTCCAGGCACAACTCGCGCAGGGCCCGGTCGGCTGATCCGGAATCGCAAGCGGCCCACCCTCATCGGAGGATGGGCCGCTTCACGTTGTCGAGCTCAGCCGTAGATGGCGTCCACGTCGGCGGCGTAGTTCTTCATCACGACCGCGCGCTTGAGCGAGAGCTTGGGGGTGAGCTCACCGCTCTCCTGGGTCCAGTCGACCGGCAGGATGCGGATCTTCTTGATCTGCTCGGCATGCGAGACCAGCTTGTTGGTCTGCGCGACGACCTCGTCGACCTCGGCCACCAGCTGCGGATTCTCGATCAGCTGCTCGATCGGGGTGTCCGCGGGCAGGTTGTGCTGTTCCTTCCACTTCGGCAGCGCCTCGGGATCGAGGGTGATCAGCGCACCGACGAAGGGCTGTCCGTCGCCGACCACCATGACCTGGCTGATCAGCGGATTGGCGCGCAGGGCGTCCTCGAGCATCGCCGGGGAGACGTTCTTACCGCCCGCGGTGACGATGATCTCCTTCTTGCGGCCGGTGATGGTGATGAAGCCCTCGTCATCGATGGTGCCCAGGTCGCCGGTCTTGAACCAGCCGTCCTCGAAGGCGTCCGCGGTGGCGGACTCGTTGTTCCAATAGCCGTCGAAGACGACCGGGCCGCGCAGCAGCAGCTCACCGTCGTCGGCCACCTTGCCCGCGTGGCCGGGCAGCAGCGGGCCGACCGTGCCGATCCGGATGCGGCTCGGCACGTTCACCGAGATCGCCGCGGTGGTCTCGGTGAGGCCGTAGCCCTCGTAGATGGTCACCCCCGCGCCGCGGAAGAAGTGCCCGAGCCGCGCGCCCAGCGGGCCGCCGCCGGAGACCGCCGCGGCGCATCGTCCGCCCATCGCCTCCCGCAGCTTGCTGTAGACAAGCTTGTCGAAGACGGCGTGCTTGAGCTTGAGTACCAGTCCGACCGAACCGTTCTGCATGCCCTGGCTGTAGGCGATGGCGGTATCGGCGGCGAGGGCGAAGATCTTGCCCTTACCGCCCTCCTCGGCCTTGGACGCGACGCCGGCGTAGACCTTCTCGAATACGCGCGGTACCGACAGGATGAAGTCCGGCTTGTACTCCCCGAACTGCTGGACCAGCGTGGACCAGTCCGCGGTATGTCCGACGGTGACGCCCGCGTCGAAGGCGGCCAGCGCCACGGCCCGGGCGAAGATGTGGGCCAGCGGCAGGAACAGCAGCGAGCGATGACCCGCCCGCAGGAATTCGCCCATCACGCTGCGATCGGCCGCCGATTCGGCGTACAGATTCGCGTGCGAGAGCATGACGCCCTTGGGGCGCCCGGTGGTGCCCGAGGTGTAGATCAGCGTCGCGGGCGAGGCCGCGGTCACCTGGCCGCGGCGATCGTGCACCGCGGCATCGTCGAGGTCGGCGCCGCGCCGCAGCAGCTCATCGACCGCGCCCGAATTCAGCTCCAGCGTCTCGCCCAGCCCCGACAGGCTGCCCTCGATCTCGGCGATGGTCGCGCGATGTTCGGCGTTCTCGACGACGAGCAGTTTGGTGGCGGAATCCTCGAGGATCCAGCGCGCCTGCTCGGCGGAGGAGCTGTCGTAGATCGAGACGGTGCATGCGCCGGCCGCCCAGATGGCGAAGTCCAGGACCACCCACTCGTAGCGGGTCGAGGCCATGATGGCGACGCGATCACCGAGTTCGATCCCGGAGGCGATCAGTCCCTTGGCCACCGCGGTGACGGTCTTCGCGAATTCGGCCGCCGTGACATCGGTCCAGCCGCCCTTCCCGTCCGGCCTGTTGAACACCACCAGTTCGGGCGTGCGCTCGGCATGCCGGAAGGCGCCATCGGACATGTTGGCGACCTCGGGAATGGTGTAAGAAGCCGGGACTTCGAACTCTCGCATCGGTGCGGTGCCCTTCCACGTGGATTACTCACCGGTAATGTACGCCAGCCCCGAAGGCGTTGCCCGCCCGACCGCCCGGTCGGCAAATCGAGCCGCCACGAGGCCGCGACAGACTCATCCTATGGATCAGATCGACGCAGTTCGAAGCGACTCTTCGAGGAACTCGGCCAACTCCCGCACCGCCGCTGCCGCCGCAGGTACCAGCCCGGCCTGCGCCTGAGCCACATGCCACAGGCCCCGGGTGACCGAGAACCGCGTCGGCACCTCGGCCGCGCGCAGCGCCGCGACCAGCCGTACGCATTGGCCATACAGCCGTTCCCCGGCATCCACCTGCACGTAAACCGGTGGTAATCCAGCCAACTCGCCCCGCAAAGGCGCATAGCCGGGATCGTCGCCGTCACCGTCGCCGAGATAGGCGGCCGCACATGCCCGCGCCCACGGCCTGCTGGTCACCAGATCGCGATAGGCGGAATCGAAGTCGTTCGGATCCGACCACGGCGCGATCAAACCCAGTGCGGCGGGCCGGATTCCGTGCCGGTCGCGCAGCCGCAGCGCCAGAGCCAGGGCCAGCCCGCCACCGGCCGAATCACCGGATATCGCAATATCTTCCGCGCGCAGCCCGGTGGATATCAGCGCGAGGACCGCGGCCTCGGCGTCGTCGAGGGCCGCGGGATACGGATGTTCCGGTGCGAGCCGGTAATCCAGCGGGAACACCGGCCGCCGCAGCTCGCGCGCCAGATGTGCCGCTAGTGAGCGATGGGAGGCCAGCGAGCCGGTCGCATAACCGCCGCCGTGCAGATAAAGCACTGCGCCGGGGCCAATTTCGGCACCGACGGTGATCCGCTCGGCCGGGCGGCCACCCAGGCTCATGGATTGCACCCGGGTACCGCGCGGCAGCGGCTGCAGCCGCGAGGCGGTGTCGAGGACGGCCCGCTGCGCTCGCCACGGCAGCCGATGGTGCATCGCGTACCGGAAAAACGGATGCACGACGATTCGGGCGACCGGCGCCGGCAATGAAATCCCGAGCATCATCGCGCTCAGGGCAGGAGGCCGCGCTGCACGATGCTGGCCACGCGCTGATACCACGACCCGGTGGCACGCACGCACAGATCGAGAAGCTTTGCCTCCCAGCCGATCAGCACCCGGCCGTGCCCCTTGCGCACGCCCTCGGTGATGGTCTGCGCGGCCATCTCCGGGGTGTGCAATGCCAGCTGCTTATCGAACATCGCGGCGAACTTCTGCCCGTCGATGCCCTCGGCGAAGGTGGAGTTGCGCGCGACCGCGGTCTTGATACCGCCCGGATGCACACAGGTCACCCGAACCGGATGCTTGCGCGCCAGCATCTCTTGGCGCAGCGATTCGGTGAAACCGCGCACCGCGAATTTGGCCGCGTTGTAGGCGCTCTGGCCGGGTACCGCGATGAGGCCGAACAGGCTGGACACGTTGACCACATGCCCGTCGCCGGATTCCATCAGATACGGCAGAAATGCCTTGGTGCCGTTGACGACTCCCCAGAAGTCGACATCCATGATGCGCTCGATGTCCTTGAACTGGGAGTGGATCACCTCGCCGTGGAAGGCGATTCCGGCGTTGTTGTAGATCTGGTGCACGACGCCGAAGTGCTTCTTGACCGCGTCGGCATAGAGCAGCACCGCCTCGCGCTCGACGACGTTGAGCCGATCGGATTTCACCGTCGCGCCGAGTGCCTCACAGCGCCGGACGGTTTCGGCCAGGCCGTCGGTATCGATATCGGACAGCGCGAGTTTGGCGCCGCGGCGGGCCAGATTCTCCGCCAGGGACCGGCCGATGCCCGAGCCGGCACCGGTGATCACGCAAACCTTGTCCGTGAAGTAAGCATCATCGCTCACTGTGCTGCCACCACTTTCACATCGGACCGAACCTCGGCCCCGTTGATTCTCGTTGTCGTGTCGTACGCCGCCACATCGAACTTCTCGAGCAGCTGACGGAAGCGGAAGGTGAAATCCGGCCACAGCGTCGTATTGTTTCCGTGCTTGTCCAGATACCAGCTGGCGCAGCCGCCGGTATTCCACACACTACCGACCAGCTTGCCCTGCAGCTCGCGATTGAACTTGTCCTGCACATCCTTTCGCACCTCGACCGTGCGCAGGCCCAGCCGGTCCATGGTGGCGATCGCGTCGGTGATGTAGGTGATCTGCGATTCGATCATGTACACCATCGAGGTGTGGCCCAGGCCGACGTTCGGGCCGAGCAGGAAGAACATGTTGGGGTAGTTGGCGACCGCCGAACCCTTGTAGCCCTGCTGGCCGGCCGCCTCGAACACCTCGGCCAGCGTGCGCCCGTCGCGCCCCGAAATCGCCTCGTAGGCCGGGGAATCGGTGACATGGAAGCCGGTGGCCACGACGATGGCGTCGATCTCGCGCTCGGATCCGTCGGTGGTGACGATGGAATTCTCGCGGATCTCGCGGATGCCATCGGTGACGACATCCACGTTGTCGCGGCCCAGCGCCGGGTAGTACTCGTTGGAGATCAGCATGCGCTTGCAGCCGATGCGGAAGTTCGGGGTGACCTTGCGGCGCAACTCGCTGTCGCGCACCTCGTAGGCCAGCTTGGCGCGGGCGATCGTCTCCAGGGCGAGCATCGCGGGCGGGAACTTGGCCAGGCCGACGACCTGGGTCTCGCGCGCGGCGTAGATGGCGGCCCGCGAAAGACGCTGGACGCCCGGCACATACTTGAACGCCAGCCGCTCCGGCAGCGTGTACGGCCGGTCGATGCGGGGCAGCAACCAGGGCGCGGTGCGCTGATAGACGTCCAGATGCGCCACCTTCGGCGCGATCGAGGGCACGATCTGAATGGCCGAGGCGCCGGTGCCGATGACCGCGACCCGCTTACCGCTCAGATCGGACTGGTGATCCCAGCGCGCCGAGTGGAAGATCTCGCCCTCGAAGGTGTTGATGCCCTTGATATCCGGCAGATTCGGCTCGCACAGTGCGCCGATGGCCGAGACCAGGATATCGGCGGTGAACGCGCCGCGGCTGGTCCGCACCTCCCACCGGGAGTCGCGCTCGTTCCAGCGGGCGCCGGACATCTCGCAGTCGAACAGATGCTTATCGCGCACGCCGTAGCGATCGGCCACGCCCTGGATGTAGCGCTGGATCTCCGGCTGTTTGGAGAACGAGCGCGACCAGGCCGGATTGAGTGCGAAGGAATAGGAGTACAGCTGGGACGGCACATCGCAGGCCGCGCCCGGATAGGTGTTGTCGCGCCAGGTGCCGCCGACGTCGCTACCGCGCTCGATCACCAGAAAGTCGTCGCGACCCTGCTGGCTGAGCCGGATCGCCATTCCCAGACCCGAGAAACCGCTGCCGACGATAAGAATGTGCACGTGCCGGGCGGCGCGGTCGACATCTTTGTCTGTAACCTTGCGACTCATGTAATCGAGCGTAGGGGCTTATTGAGCAGCAGTCAACAGTATTGACTCGTGTTCAGTAAGATTGCCGCATGGCCGCCACAACCTCCGGAGAGAACGGGAAACGGGTGCGTCTGAGCCCGGACGAACGCCGCCAGCAGCTCATCGCGCTCGGCACCGAGATGCTGCGCGATCGCGCCATCGAGGACATCTCCGTGGGCGAGATCGCCGCGAAGGCCGGGATCTCCCGGGGCCTGCTGTTCCACTACTTCTCCTCCAAGCAGGACTTCCAGCTGGCCATCCTGCACCGCGCCAATCTCGAACTGCTGACCCGCACCGCGCCCGATCCCACGCTGAGCCTGTTCGACATGCTGCGTGACGCGGTCCAGCGCTACGTCGACTACGTCAGCGCCCATCGCACGCCCTATACGACGCTGCTGCGCGGGCCGGGCAGCGCCAGCCCCGAATTCGCCGCCCTGGCCGAGGAGTCGCGCAATACGATCGTCGACCGGATCCTGGCCGTGGCGCCGATCCCGGGCGACGATCCGGATCATCCCCGGCTGCGGCTGGCCGTGCGCGGCTGGATCGCCTTCGTCGAGGAGACGACGCTGAGTTGGCTACGGCACGAGACGATCTCGCGCGAACAGCTGATCGATATGCTCGTGCAATCGTTGCCGGCGCTGGCACTGAGTCCGGCGCTGGCCGCCGCGCTGCGGCAGTGATCGTCAGGTCTCGTATTCGTAGCCGGATCGATCGCCGGTGCGCGCCAGTGTGAGCGCGGTGATCACCGCCGCCACCAGGATCATGATGCCCGAAACCAGCAGTGCCACCTCGAGTCCGCGATGGAAGGCGGCGTAGGTGGCGCCGATGACCCGCGCGACGATGGGCCCGTAGGCGGCCGAGGCGGCGGGATCGCCACCGGTGGGCACGTTTCCGGTCTCGATGGCGTCGATCACGATGGCCTGGAAGTTGGCCGGGATGCCCAGGGCGTTCAGCCGATCCACGAGATCGGCGTTGAGGTACGAATTGACCAGCGCGCCCAGCGCGGCCACCCCGACCACGGCCCCGACCTGACGCATGGTGTTGGTGGCCGCGGCCGCCATCCCCGAATGCTCCGCCGGGACACCGGCCAGCACCGCCGAGGTGAGCGGCACCACGGCGATGCCGAAGCCCAGTCCCGCGACCGTCAGAGCCAGCGCCAGCGGCGCGAAATGCACTGTGATACCCAGGAATTCGCGGGTCAGCAGAATTCCGGCCGCACCGAGCAGACAGCCGGTGATCATCGGCGTGCGCGAACCCCGCAGGGCCACCCAGGATCCCGACAGCACCGCGCCCGCGATGATCGCGACGGCCATCGGCGCGAAGACCGCCGCGGTGCGCCAGCCCGAATAGCCGATCACCTCCTGCAGATACAGCGCGGTGAAGAAGAAGATCGAGAAGATGCCGAAGTACACGGCGAACGCGACGATCAGTGCGGCGCGTACGGTCGGCCGCCGCAGATATCGGAAGTCGAACATGGGATTTCGCGCCCGCGATTCGACCACCAGGAATCCGGCGAAGGCCAGGCCGCCGACGACGAACAGCGTGATCACCGACGCCGCACCGTAACCGGCCTGCTCCCCCGAGATCCCGGCATAGATCACGCAGGCGAGAAATGTCGCACCGAACGCGAATCCGGCCCAGTCGATCGGCCCGGGCTGCGGATCGGCGCTCTCGGGCACCCAGCGCAGCGCGGCGGCGAGCACCACGGCCCCGACGATCAGGTTGAACCAGAACACCGATCGCCATCCGAAGGCCCCGACCAGCAGCCCACCGATCACCGGCCCCAGCGCCAGGGCCAGGCCGGAGACGGCCGCCCACGCACCCAGCGCCCGGGCCCGCGCGCCGCGATCGGGATAGATGTGCCGAAGCACCGACAGGGTGCCCGGTTCCGACGCGGCCGCGCCCAGACCCATCACCCCGCGCCCGGCGATGAGCACCGGCACCGCGGTCGCGACCGCCGAAAGCACCGATCCCGCACAGAAGATCACCAGCCCGGCCACCATCACCCGCTTGCGCCCCCAGCGGTCGCCCAGCGATCCGGCGGTCAGCATCAAGCTGGCGAATACCAGCGTGTAGGCGTTGACGACCCATTGCAGCGACACCACACCCGCGTGGATATCGGATTGGATCGCGCCGAGGGTGACGCTCACGATCGTGGTGTCCAGGAAGGTCACGAACAGCACCGCCGTGACGGTGACGAGCGCGATACCGCGGCGTGCCATGCGAATTCAGCGGCCGGGCGTGGGTGTGGCCGCCGCGCACGCCGGGGGCGGATTGCCCTCGAGGGTGAGCAGGGCGCAGAAGGTGACGGCGGTGACCTTCCAGCCGCCGTCGGCGTGGACCGCCGAGCCCTGCTGATTCGCCAGGGCCGGTTGGCCGTTGAACAGGATCGTGAAGGTGACGTCGGCGTGATCGGTGGCGGTGCTGGCGACGTTCGACACGGTCGCCGTGGTGGCCTTGGCCATCGGCGAATTCGCTTGCGCCCGGATGGCTTCGGCGAAGGCCTGGCCGTTCTCCAGGAGTGCGATCTTATCGTCGGCGGAGGTGGAGCCGTCGAAGAAGCGCTGGTAGGTATCGGTCACCGCCTGGGTGACGGTGAGTTCGCCGGTAGTGGGCGACGGAGTGGAAGCAGTGTGCGAACCACCGCAGGCGCTCAGCAGCGCGCAGGCGACAAACATTGCGGCAGTGCTCATTCGAGCACGGTTGAGTTTCTTCATGACCTCACCCATGCAGCGACCTTCATGCCCCTGGCGCGCTTTTCGCCGGAACGATCGTCACGCTACTCGCAACCACGGACCGGTGGAGGCGTACCGATCACGAGGTCACAACGAGTGTGCGTCGAGCCAGGCGCGAGCGAGTTCGGCGGCGGAGGCATGCTCATCGCGCACGCGGCGAATCAGATCGACAAGGTCGGCGGTGATGAGTTCCCCCGCCACGTAGTTGAGCTTCTTGATCTGCGGATCGCTCAGCGCGCCCTGGCGGAACAGCGGGACGATGTTCTGCGCCCGGAAGGCGTAGTCCGGATCGGCGAGCAGCGTCAGCCCGTCGGCGCCACCAGGCAGCAGCGCTGCGGGCGCGGTGAACACACCGGCCTGAACTTTCCCGTCCCGCAAGGCATTTCGCAATTCGATATCACTGCCGTAGACCGTATGCCCGACGATGTCGCAGTGATACACCGCGCGCAGCGGATCGAGCACATCGCGCTGCGGATCCGGCGAGCGCCGCAGCGGATCGAGTGCGCTGCCCGTGGCGATGCCGAGGTTCAGCTCGCCGCACCGCGGCGCCAGATCCGCCAGCGAGGCGAGCTTGCGCTGCGCGCCCGGCTCCTCCCGCAGGGCGAAGCTCGGCCGCAGATCGGTGCCGTCGTCGATATCGGAGATCGCCAATCCCTGGGGCAGCGCGGCGCTCAGCGCCTGGGCCACGCCGGGCCCGGGAGCGGCGGCGGTGCCGGGGGCGGGCTTATCCGGTGTCCGTGCGGGCGAGCCCGAATCGAGCGCGGTCAGCAGATCCCCGCTGTCGTCGCCGACCAGCGTCACCGTATCGGCGTCCAGCGCGGCCAGATAGTCGCCGCGCTGCCGGAGACCCTTGCGCACAATCGTCCGCGCACCGGTATGCGCGAGCGCTCCCGCGTAGATCTCGGCAATCAACTCCGATTGAGCCGAATCCCCCGCACCGACCGTGATCATGCGCCCGGAATCGCCGTCCGAACAGGAAACGGCCAGCGTAGCGGCCATCGCGGCGATCACCACGCGGGCCCAGGTCCGCACCGACGCGGCCGATTTCATCCGGCGACACCCACTCCCGATAGATAGTAAGAACGACACCCGGCTGACAGTATGGACAGCCAGAAGGTGGCCGCCCGGACACGAATCGTAATCCGATCGCACGGACGGCCACCTCGCAGCGCCGGGACCTCGGAAGGACAGTCTTGAAATCCACCATCACCACCCCTGCGCGGCGGCGCCCATTCCGCCCCGCCCTCACCGCCGCCCGTCTGCTCGCCACCGCCGTCGCGCTGGCCGCCGCGATGGCGTTGTCGGCGTGTGGTGGCAACTCGAATCCGCTGTCGGGCGGCGCCGACGGCTGCGACGCCGACAGCAACAAGCTGACGATGGGCTCGGCGAACTTCCCGGAGGCCGAGACGGTCGCCGATGTCTATGCGGAGGCCTTGCGCGCCAACGGTTTCACCGTCGACACCAAGCTCAACATCGGCAGCCGCGAGGCCTACATTCCCGCGCTGCGCCAATGCTCGATCAGTATCGTCCCGGAATACACGGGCAATCTCCTGCAGTACCTGGACAAGTCGGCCACCGCGACCTCCGCCGACGACGTTACCGCGGCGCTGACCAAGGCCCTGGGTTCCGACCTGGTGGCCGGAAAGCCCGCTCCCGGTGAGGATTCCGATGCGGTCGTGGTCACCCGCGCCACCGCCGCGAAGTGGAATCTACACACGATCGCCGACCTCGTCGCGCACTCGTCCGAGGTGAGCATCGGTGCGCCCGCGGAATTCGCGGAGCGCGTCGACGGCCTGCCCGGCCTGAAGAGGACCTACGGCCTGGACATCCCCGCCGACCGGTTCGTCCCGATCGGCGACAGCGGCGGCCCGGCGACCGTGCGCGCACTGACCGACGGCAAGGTGACCGCGGCCGATATCTTCACCACCTCACCGGCCGTCAAGGAGAACGATCTGGTGGTGCTGGCCGATCCCAAGCACAACTTCGCGGCCCAGAACGTGGTGCCGATCCTCAACGCCAAGAAGAAGTCCGACAAGGCGCTGAAGGTGCTCGACGCGGTGTCGGCGAAACTGACCACGGCCGAACTGATCTCGCTCAACGAGGCGGTCTCCGGATCGGCCAAGACCGAGCCCGCGGCGGCCGCCAAATCGTGGGTGAGCGGCCAGGGGCTGGACAAGCCGATCGGATAGGAGGGCCACCGTGTCCGATATCGAGTTCAGCGGCGTCACCAAGACCTATCCGGACGGCACCACCGCGGTGACCGCGCTGGATCTGCGGATCGACTCCGGATCGTTCACCGTCTTCGTCGGGCCCTCGGGCTGCGGGAAGACGACGTCGATGCGGATGATCAACCGCATGATCACGCCCAGCGCGGGCACGATCACCGTGGCGGGCCGCGACATTTCGACCGTCGATCCGGTGAAGCTGCGGCTCGGCATCGGATATGTGATCCAGAGCGGCGGCCTGCTGCCGCACCGGACGGTGCTCGACAACGTCGCCACCGTCCCGCTGCTGCAGGGCACATCGCGCCGCGCCGCCCGCGGCATCGCCCTCGAGATGCTGGATCGGGTGGGCCTGGACCGGGCCCTGGCCAAGCGCTATCCCGCCCAGCTGTCGGGCGGTCAGCAGCAGCGCGTCGGGGTGGCGCGGGCCCTGGCGGCCGATCCGCCGATCCTGTTGATGGACGAACCGTTCAGCGCCGTCGATCCGGTGGTGCGCGAGGAACTGCAGGCCGAAATGCAAAGGCTGCAGGCCGAATTGCGGAAAACGATCGTCTTCGTCACCCACGATATCGACGAGGCCATCAAGCTGGGCGACAAGATCGCGGTCTTCGCCCGCGGCGGCGTGCTCCAGCAGTACGACGCGCCGCAGACCGTACTGGCCCAGCCCGCAACGGATTTCGTCGCCGATTTCGCCGGACGCGATCGCGGCTATCGCGGACTATCCTTCCGTGGTGCGGAGGGCGTTGTGCTGCACGATATTCGGACCGCGACCGCCGATCAGGTGCGCGAATCGCGGCTGTCGCCGGGCGAATGGATGCTGGTGGTCGACGACGCCCGCCATCCGCTCGGTTGGATGGACGTCACCGGCGTCGAGGCCGTGCGCGCCGGACATGAACTGGCCGACTGCATGGCCGCCGGCGGCTCGCTGTTCCCGCCCGGCGGCGATCTGCGCCAGGCGCTGGATGCGGCCATCTCCTCACCCTCGGGAGTCGGTGTGGCCGTGGATGATTCGGGCGCGGCGACCGGAGGCGTGGTCGCCACCGAGGTCATCGACCAGCTGGCCCGCCAGCGCGCCGACGAGGACACCGTGCGCAACCGGCACTTCTTCGAACAGGAAGGGGTGCGATGAGATATCTGCTCGACAACTTCTCCGAGATCGCCGGATTCGCCCGAATCCACCTGAGGCTGGCCCTCATCCCGCTGGTCATCGGCCTCGTCGTCGCCATCCCGGTGGGCACCGTCGCGCGGCGGGCGCGCTGGCTGCGCCGCACCACGACGACGGTGGCCAGCGTCGCCTACACCATTCCGTCGCTGGCACTGTTCGTGATCATCCCCCCGCTGGCCGGGATCGCGACCATCGATGAGCTGAATGTGGTTATCGCACTGAGCATCTACTCGGTGGCGCTGCTGGTGATCGCGGTGCCCGCCGCCCTGGATTCGGTATCGGCGTCGGTGCTCGACGCCGCCGACGCCGTCGGCTACCCCCGGCTGCGCCGCAGCCTCATGGTCGAATTCCCGCTGGCGCTACCGGTTTTCGTGGCGAATCTGCGCGTCGTGGCCGTCACCAACATCTCCGCGGTGACCGTCGGCGCGCTGATCGGCGTGGGCGGGCTGGGCAAGCTGTTCACCCAGGGTTATCAGCGCGACTATCCGGACGAGATCGCGGCGGGCATCATCGTGGTCCTGGTGCTGGCCCTGATCGTGGACCGGGTGCTGTACCTGCTCGGCCGTTGGGCCACACCCTGGCTGAACACGGGTCGCGCCGCCCCCGTGCGCCGGCTGCGGTTGTCGGTCGATCTCGCGAAAGGGGCTGGCGCATGAACCTTTTCGTCGACGCCTGGCACTACCTGACCACCGCGGCGAACTGGACCGGGCGCGCGGGAATCGAACAGCGGCTGCTGGAACATCTGTGGTACAGCTTTCTGGCGGTGGCACTCTCGGCCGCGATCGCGCTGCCGATCGGCCTGATCATCGGTCACACCCGACGCGGCGGCGGCCTGATCGTCGGCTTCGCCAACGCCATGCGCGCGCTGCCCACCCTCGGGCTGCTGACCTTCGTGGTGCTGCTGCTGGGACTGGGCCTGCTCCCCCCGCTGCTGGCGCTGCTGACCGTCGGCATCCCGCCGCTGCTGGCCGGAGCGTACGCGGGCATCGCCAATGTCGATCCGAACGTGGTGGACGCCTCGCGGGCCATGGGCATGAACGAGTGGCGGGTCGTATTCCGCGTCGAGGTACCCAATGCGCTGCCCGTGCTGCTCACCGGACTGCGCGGCGCCACGCTGCAGGTCGTCGCGACCGCGACGATCGCCGCCTACGTCAACCTGGGCGGCCTGGGCCGCTACATCTTCGACGGCATCAGCCTCTACAAGTACGACCGGGTACTGGTCGGCGCGCTGCTGGTCGCCGCGCTCGCCCTGGTACTGGATTCCCTGCTGGCCTTCGCCGTCTGGGCCAGCGCACCCGGCACCGGTCGCCTGCGCCCGTCGACGCCGATCGACTAGCTCGTCACGCCCGACAGCAGCATCGCGGCCACGACATCCACGAGATGTTCACGGCCGGTGGCGAATTCGCCGCGCAACCAGGCGGCGACCAGTTCCATCACACCGCTCACCGCCGCGAAGGCCATCATCTCGAGATCCAGACGGGTGGGCGCGGAGTCGCCGAGCAATTCGGCGGTCATCCCGGCCATGGCCGCGGCGATCGCGGTGATGCTGTCGAGGCGGGCGCGCTGCAGCACCTCGGTCGTGGTCGGGGCGAGCAGCATTCGACCGCGCCGCGGATCGGCGGTCACGAAGGCGATCGCGGCATCGGCGGCCGCGTGCACCTGGGCGGGAACGTCCGGCGCGGCGGCGAATGTCGCGGAGACCACGGCGGCCAGGCCCTCCTCGGTCATATCGCGGGCGATCGCCTCGAGCATGGCGTCCCGATCGGCGAAATGCTCGTAGAAGTAGCGGTCGTTGAGTCGCGCGCGGGCGCAGACGGATCGCTTGGTGACCGCATTCGCGCCGCCCTCGGCGAACAGGTCGAGCGCGGCCTCCACCAGCGCCGCCCGTCGCTTGGCGCTGCGCTCGGCCGCCGGCAGTCCGCCGTAGCTGCGTGTCACCGCTCCCATCCGCACCATTCTGCCTCTTGACGGGCCGATCCATCTGGTGCACCCTGACACCAAAGCAGTTTTGGTGCCATAGCGCACCAGATGAGAACAAGGGAGTTCTCCGATGACATGCCCGGTCAACCATTCCGCGATCGCCCCGATGCCGATCGGGGAGTCGGACACGATCGCCGATCGCTTCGTCGAGGTCGGTGGCTCGATCTTCATCGCCGCCTTCGCCGCCGCGCTGTTCGATCAGGCCATGCTGCCGGAGGTTTCGGAGGCCCTGGAGGTCACCGGCCGCATCCGCGACACGCCGTGGCAGCGGGCCTTGCGCTCGGCGGCGTCGGACCAGGCCGTCTTCCACGGCACCGAGTCCGATCGCCTGGCCGAGATGGAACGGCTCAAGCTGTTACACCGCGACGTCCGAGGCGTGGGCGCCAACGGAATTCGCTACAGCGCGTTGAATCCCGAGAGCTGGAACTGGATTCTCATCAGCACCTTCTTCATGTACCGCGGCGCGTTCGCGACCCTGACCGGAACCGAACTCACCCCGGCCGACGACCAGGCCCTGTGGGATCGCTGGCGCGCGGAGACCGACGGCCTGCAGCTGCCCGGTCGCTCGCGGCTGATGGCGAGTTACGCCGACCTGTGCGCGCACTACGACCGCATGGCCACGCAGCGATTGGCGCGCACCAGCACGCTGGAATCGGCCGCCGAGACCGTCCGCCGCCCGCCACGCCCGCCGTTCCTGCCCGCGATCGCCCATCCGCTGTGGCTGCTCGCCCGCCCCGCCGCCGGACATATCGGCGCGGTGCTCGGCTACGGCATCATGCATCCCGCTGCGCGCCAACACCTTCCGATGCGCTGGACCCGACGGCACGAGCTGGAGTTCGCGGTCCTCGCGACCGGGCTGCGCCTGGCCTACCGCGCCCTGCCCACCCGGCTCACCGACAGCCCTCTGGCCCGCAACCGGCGCGAGTACCACCGCCTGATGAATGCCTACCGCGGCATCGGGCTGGACTCCTTCGCTCCGGACCGCACCACCCCGCTGACCATGGCCGATTGACCAGTCCGGTGATCCACGTCACCATACGACGTGGCACCGGGAGTGCAAGCTCCTTCCTTTCGAGACAGGAGGTTTGCCGTGAAAGCCCGCGACATCATGCACCGGGACGCGACCTGCATACCGGCCGACGAAACCCTCGACCGCGCCGCCCAGGTCATGCGCAATCTGGACGTCGGAGCCCTGCCCATCTGCAATGAGGACCGCCTCATCGGCATGCTCACCGACCGCGACATCGTGGTGCGCTGCATTGCCGAGGGGCACGATCCGAGCCGCGTGCGCGCGGGCGATCTCGCCCAGGGCACGCCGCGATGGGTCGATGTCGACACCGATGTCAGCGATGTCCTCGAGCTGATGGAGGCCCATCAGATCAAGCGCGTGCCGGTGATCGATAAGAAGAACGGCAAACGCCTGGTCGGGATGATCTGCGAATCGGATCTGGCGCGCAATCTCGGTGACGAGCAATTGGCGAAGTTCATCGCCGCCATCTCCGTCCCGCACTGATCAGCGGGCGATGCCGGTGCGGTGGGCGTAGGCGATCGCCTGCCCGCGGTCACGGACGCCGAGCTTGGCGAACAGGGAGTTGATATGGCTCTTGACCGTGCTGACACCGATGAACAACTCCTTGGCGATCTCGGAGTTGTTGCGGCCCTGGGCCATCAGGCGTAGGACGTCGAGTTCGCGATCGGTGAGATCGGCGTCCGGTGCGGGCGCGGGCGCGCCGAGGGCGGAGACGAGCCGGGCGCCCACATCCGCGGCCAGCGTGGTGTGACCGCTGGCCACCGAGCGGATGGCGGCCGCGATCTCGGCGCGGCCCGCATCCTTGGTCAGATAGCCACGGGCGCCCGCGCGCAGAGCCCCGGCGATGGACGCATCGTCGGCATAGGTGGTCAGGACCAGCACGGCGGTACCGGGATGGGAGGCGGTGACCGCGGCGGTGGCGGCGACGCCGTCGACACCGGGCATGCGCAGATCCATCAGCACCACCCGCGGGGCCAGCCTGCGGACCAGCTCGACCGCCTCGGCCCCGTCGCGCGCCTCGCCGACCACCTCGACATCGGGCAGCAACGACAACACCGTGGTGAGTCCGTCGCGCACCGTGGTCTGATCGTCGGCGACCACCACGGTGATCATCGACGCGGCACTCGGATTCGAATCGCCCACTGCCCGTTCTCCTTTCGCACATCCACCGTGCCGCCCGAGGCGGCGATCCGCTCCCGCATGCCCAGCAGTCCCGCACCCGAGCCGGATGCGGTGAGCGTAATGCGCTGGGTGGCCATCGGATTCACCGCCGTGATCGCGAGCTGATCGGCCTCGTCGCGAATCGTGAGCGTGACCGGCTGTCCGGGAGCGTGTTTGCGGGCGTTCGTCAGCGCCTCCTGCACCGCTCGCGCGAGCGCCACGGCCACCTGTTCGTCCAGGCCGCGCAGCTCGGCATCGGTCCGGACCTCCAATTGCCCACCGGCGCCACGATGTTCGTCGTAGAGGCGCTGTAACTCGACGGCCGGATCGAAGCCGTCGGCCCGCAGCGCGCCCACCACCCGGCGGGCGTCCGCGAGTCCGGAGGCCGCGAGCCGATGCGACGCCTTCACCCGCTCGGCGGCGCGCTCGACCTCCCCCGCCTCGAGCAGTGCGTCGGCGGCGTCGAGCTGCAGCACCAGGCCGCCGAGCGTATGCGCGAGCACATCGTGCATATCCCGGGCGATGCGGCCGCGCTCGGCCAGCGCGGCGGCACGGTCGCGTTCGGCGCGGATCACTCGATTCTGTTGCACCAGTAGGCGATTCTGTTCGGCCGATACGCGCCCCTGCCGACGGCTCAAGCCCATCAGCCCGGTCACGCCGAGTCCGAGCAGCAGGCCGAGCATCGCGAACTGCGGATCGGGTACCAGTGCGATGGATATGCAGCAGCACACCACCGTCAGCGCCGCGATGCCCAGGCAGATCAGCAGCGGCTCGGCGACCAGCGACAGGGCGGTGAACACCACTGCCAGCGCGGTGATCGTCGACCCGACCGGTTGCATCGCGGTCAGGCCTCCGCCGATCGCCATGGCGCACAGGGGTATTCGCAGCAGCCAGCGCGACCCGACCGGAGCTACCACCCATCCGGCCCAGCCGATCCAGGCCAGCACGACACCCGCGGCGACCCACGGCTGATGCCACACCGACGCATCGGTCGAGCCCGACACCACGGAGACGAGCCCGACCAGGCGTAACAGCCTGGCCAGGCCCGTGGGAACGTGGTAGGGCTCGGTCATCGGATTCAGTGTGCCCCAACCGGCCGGAACTGTTCGGCCCGCCGCATCAGCATCAGCGTGCGACCGGTCCGGTTCAGCGCCAACATGATCAGGATGACTCCGATCGCGGTCACGATCGTCGCGCCGAGCAGATGCGCCCACACATCGACGCCGATGCGCACGGCCAGCAGCACGAACCACAGCGCCGACCCGATCAGCCCGGTGCGGGCCCACAGCTGCCCGTCGGTGCGGCGGATCTGCGACAGCCATCCCATCGCGACGCCAACCGCCAGGCTCAGCACCGCCGACAGCACCAACAGCGCCACCGCCACCGCGCCGATCGACCCACCCGAGAAGGCGGTCCTCATCTGCACCAGTCCGATCACCGCGAGGACGATCGGACCTCGCCACATCCGCGCGGAATCCACCAGCCGCCACTGACTCTGCCGGTAGACGATCCAGCCCAGCACGACGACGACCAGTGCGCCCTCGAGTACCGCATTCTGCAAACTCATGTCTTATACGTTCGCCGCCACGGGCGCTCGGACCCACCACCCGCAGGTGGAGTCCGGGTGGATTCGGATCTCTCGAGCCGCTCACAGCCGATATCCAGTCGCCGCTCACAACGCGGCGGAGAATATGCGATGTGCAGCAACCGGGACGCATACTCCTCATCGAGGACGCCGAGGCCATCCGCGCGGCGGTCGCGTCCGCGGTCACCGCGGCCGGACATCGGGTCCTGGCCCGCGAACACGGTGACCGGATCGAATACGATCTCGAGCGGTTCCGCCCGGATGTCGTGGTGCTGGATGTGATGCTGCCCGGACGCGACGGATTCGCCCTGCTCGACACCGTCCGTGCCCGGTGCGGCGCGGGCGTGGTCATGCTCACCGCGCGCGATGGCGTGGCCGATCGGGTGCGCGGGCTGCGCTCGGGATCCGACGACTACGTCGTGAAGCCGTTCGACCTCACCGAACTGGTGGCCCGCATCGAGGCGCTGCTGCGCCGCATGGGCCGGCTGCACACTCGGCTCACGGTCGGAGATCTGGTCGTCGATATGGACTCCGGCATCGTGGCGCGCGCCGGTGAGCCGATCGCGCTGACCGCCACCGAATTCAAACTTCTCGCGCACCTGGCCGCCCACCGCGACCAGGTGCTGACCAAGACCCAGATCCTCACCGCCGTCTGGGGTTATGAGGATTACGACCCGAATCTGGTGGAGGTCTACGTCAGCGCGGTCCGCCGCAAACTGGAGGAGCACGGCCCGCGCCTGCTGCACACCGTGCGCGGGCTGGGCTATGCGCTACGAGTCGGCGGCCGATGAGAACGGTTTCGCTGCGCCGCCGGGTAACCCTCACGGCCGCAGTGGTTTCCGGTATCGCGCTCGTGGTGGTCGCGCTGCTGGTGCACAGCCTGTTCGTGGTGGTGGTGCATCGTGGCGAGAACGCCGTGCTCACCGACCGCCTGCAACTGGCCAGACAGCTTGCGCAGGAGGGCGTTCCGGCAACGGAGTTGATGAGCCGGGTGGACAACCGCTCGATCCGGGCGCGGCTGCGGCTCGCCGACGGCCGCGAATACGGCGGCCTCGGCACGCGGCATGGCACCGACGAGACCGTGACGCGGCGCGTCATGCTCACCGGCACCGGCGAAGTGAATCGGGCCGAGCTGACGATGCAGGTCGACACCCCGCTGCTGGCCCGGGTGCAGTCGCGGCTGGGATGGGTCCTGATCGGGGCGATCACGGCGGCGATCGCGGTGATCACCGGCGGGCTGTGGTTCGGCGTGCGCCGGGCCTTGGCGCCGCTGGATTCGATGACCCGGCTGGCGCGCGAGATCGCCCGGGGCGGGCGCGGGCGACGCCTGTCCCCGGAGCGCACCGATACCGAATTAGGACGCACCGCAAGCGCGTTCGACGAGATGCTGGACGCGCTCGAGGGCGCCGAGGCACGGGCACAGGCCTCCGAACGACAGCTGCGCGGCTTCGTCGCCGACGCGGCACACGAATTGCGCACACCCGTCGCGGGTATCCGAGCGGTCGCCGAGGCCGTCCTGCATCAGCCCGCCGATACCGATCCGGCCGAGCGCGAGCGCCTGCATCTGCTGCTCGTGCGCGAGGCCCACCGCGCCGGGCGGCTGGTCGACGATCTGCTCGATATGGCCCGCATCGATGCCGGACTCCAGCTGCGCACCGAACCGGTGGACCTCTACGAGCTTGCCCGCACCCATCTCGATCGCGCGCGAATGCTGCACCCGGACATCGACTTCCGCCTCGACGGCGATCCGGTGACCGTGACCGCCGATCCCGAACGCCTCGGCCAGATCCTGGTGAACCTGCTCGACAACGCCGGTCAGGCCATGGCGGAGGACACCGAGCGCACGATCACCGTCCACATCGGCCGGGCGGGGGACGCGGCCGTCCTCGGCGTCCGCGACCTCGGCCCGGGCGTACCCGCGGCCGATCGCGAACGCGTCTTCGATCGCCTGGTCCGCCTCGACCCAGCCCGGGCCCGCCGGTCGGAGGGTTCGGGCCTGGGCCTGGCCATCGCGCGCGGCATCGCCCGCGCCCACGGCGGCGATCTGGTGTGCGCGACACCGCCGGACGCGGGACCCGGTGCGCTGTTCGAGCTGAAGATCGGCTGAAGAACCCCGGCCGATTCAGCCCATCTTCAGCCTCGGTAGGCAGATTCGAGATCGGACCTGATCCGATACGAATGGAGTCGCTCACATGAAACGCACCCTCGCCGCCCTGCTCGCCGCCACCGCCGGCGCCGCCACCCTGGCGTTGGCCGTACCCGGTGTCGCCTCGGCCGACGGCCCCGATTGCAGCCAGCAGGCCCGCTTGCAGATCCGGGCCCAGGTCGCCCCGCAGACCGCCGCATTCCTGGCGACGCATCCGGATCTGGCGGGCGAGCTGGCCAAGATCAAGTCCCTGCCCAAGGATCAGCGCAAGGCCGAGCGGCGGGCCTACCGGCAGTCCCACGAACAGGAGATGAGGGATTTCCGCGCCGTGCGCCAGCCGCTGATCGACTACCGCCGGGCCTGCCGCGGATGAGCTAACCGCTGATGCGGAGCAGCACCGTATCGTGGGCCGCCACCTCGGCGGCGATCTCATGATCGAGGGGTGTGCTGCGGCCGTCCCAGAGATTCTGGGCGACATAGTTTTTCGAGTCCGAGAGGGCAAGGGCGGTGCGCGGGACGGTGATCCGGCCCGCCACATCGTCGCGGTTGATCAGGGCGACAACGATCGAACCGTCCGAAAGCGTTCGGCGCCAAGCCTTCTCGTCCGTTCCGGGAATCGCCTCGGCGGGCGCGGCGAGCGGATCCTGATCGACCGCGATCACCCCGGCGTCGGTCAGCAGATTCGCCGTCGCCGCGCTCGTGAACGTCAGCGGATTACCGGCGATCAGCGGGGCGGACAGCATGGCCCACATGCCCAGATTGGTGCGTTGTTCGGCCGGGGTGAGGCCCGGATACGGCGTGCCGGGCGTCCCCGGCACGCCGACCACCAGCATGTCCGGATCCAGCCAATGGTCGGGGCCCTGGCGGCCCACCAGCGGGCAGGTGGCATCGAGGACCTCGCGAACGCCCTGCCCCTGGGTCTCACCGGCGTCGAGCTCCCAGCCCGGATGCAGATCATTGGTCGTGCGCCACATCGTGGCGATTCCCGACCAGTCGTAGCGGGATCCCGGCGGGGTCTGCACGACACCGCTGTTGGGGTTGATGCTGTAGACGATCGGACGTCCGGTGGCGCGCAACGCATCCCGCATCCGGGTGAAGGCGCCGACCTGTGCGGTCAGATCCGATTCGGTCGAACACCAGTCGTATTTCAGGTAATCCACGCCCCAGGCGGCGAAGGTATCGGCATCGAGACGCTCATGGCCGAGGCTACCG
This sequence comes from Nocardia sp. NPDC051570, assembly GCF_044454005.1. Taxonomy (NCBI): domain Bacteria; kingdom Bacillati; phylum Actinomycetota; class Actinomycetes; order Mycobacteriales; family Nocardiaceae; genus Nocardia; species Nocardia sp. NPDC051570. The sequence goes on from NZ_JBITDI010000004.1 coordinate 428,171, forward strand.
GTGTTGCCCGGATAGGTGCCGCCCAGCTGAGCGCAGGTCTGCGCATTGGGGCTCTCGTAGATACCGAACTTCAGGCCGCGCGCGTGCACGTAATCGGCCAGCGCAGCCATCCCGTCCGGGAAGCGCACCGGATCACCCTGTAGCGCACCGTTTTCCGCGCGCTGCGTCGCGAACCAGCAGTCGTCGACGATGACGTAGCGATAGCCCGCGTCCCGCATACCGGTCGATACCATCGCATCGGCCGCCCGCTCGACGATCCCGGCATCGATGGTGCAGCCGTAGGAGTTCCAGGTGTCCCAGCCCATCGGCGGTGTGGGCGCGACGCCCGCGAAGGCCACGGCGGCATCACTGAGCCGGGTGGGCCGATCCGACGGCATCGAGGCGGCCGAACAGCCGAGCAATGCCACCACCAGCAGAAGGAAACAGCCTGCCCGGCAACCGGTCAGGCCTCGGTGCGCGAACAAGCGTCTCCCTTCCCTATCGGATCGAGCCGGCGGTGATTCGAGACCGTGCCCGTTCCGGATGGGATCGGGCGGCGCGGCGTTCGCGTGTCGTATGACAGAAATGGGCGCTCCGTTCGCCATTGAACGAAGCGCCCGCCAGGTGGCCGAACTCGCCGCTAGACAACGCCTTCGGCGCGCGCGGCGGCGGCCACGGCCTCGGCGACCGCGGGAGCGACGCGCGGGTCCAGCGGACTCGGCACGATCTTATCGGCCGCGAGCTCGGCGCCGACCACGCTCAGGATCGCCTCGGCGGCGGCGATCTTCATACCCTCGGTGATGCGCCGGGCGCCGGCGTCCAGCGCACCCTTGAACACACCGGGGAAGGCGAGCACGTTGTTGATCTGGTTGGGGAAGTCGCTACGGCCGGTCGCGACGATCGCGGCGTAGCGCTGCGCCACCTCGGGATGAATCTCCGGATCCGGATTCGACATCGCGAACACGATCGACTCCGGCGCCATCGAGGCGATCAGCTCCTCGGCGATGGTGCCCGCCGAAAGGCCCAGGAACACATCGGCTCCCGCCAGCGCCTCGGCCGCACCGCCGGAGATCCCGCGCGGGTTGGTGCGCTGCGCCAGATCGGCCTTGACCTCGTTGAGGTCGGTGCGGTCGCGGCTCACGATGCCCTTGGAATCGAGCACCACGATGTCGGAAACGCCCGCGGCCAGCAGGATATTGGTGCAGGCCACGCCGGCCGCACCCGCACCCGACACCACGACCTTCAGGTCCGCGATGCCGCGGCCCTGCACCTTGGCGGCGCCGTTGAGCGCGGCCAGCACCACGATCGCGGTGCCGTGCTGGTCATCGTGCATGACCGGGCAGTCCAGGGCCTCGATGACCCGCTTCTCGATCTCGAAGCAGCGCGGGGCGGAGATGTCCTCGAGGTTCACCGCGCCGAAGCTCGGGCGCAGCCGGATCAGGGTCTCGACGATCTCGTCGACATCCTTGGTGGCCAACACGATCGGAATCGCGTCCAGCCCGGCGAACTTCTTGAACAACGCGGCCTTGCCCTCCATCACCGGCAGCGAGGCGCGCGGGCCGATATCGCCCAGGCCCAGCACCGCGGTGCCGTCGCTCACCACGACGACCAGACGGTCGGTCCAGGTGTAGCGCTTGGCCAGTTCATCGTCGGCGTGGATCGCGCGGCAGACCTGCGCGACACCGGGGGTATAGGCGATGGACAGATCGCGCTGGGTCTCCAGCGGTGCGGTCAGTTCCACCGAGAGCTTTCCCCCGAGATGACCCGCGAAGATTTCCTCGTGCGTAATGGCGGACAGGCTCGCCGAATCGGTTTCACGGCTCGCCGTGGCGGCGTTCGGTGCATCAGTCACGGATGACACGATTTCACTCCTGCTCGGTGTCGACTAAACCGTCTCGCGGTTACCGTCGGGTATTTGGTATCAGTGTTTTTCGGGTTACTCGCCGGGTGCGCTGATCACACTCACGCAGGCGGCGGAAAACCGTTCGATAGTGTCATCGCGGCAAACGGCAAGGGGTATTACGGCGTTTCGCTGCACAGATCCGTCGAGCCAGAACCGGACGGGTGGGTCCGGGCAATGCCGTTGGGGTGGTCCTCGGGTCCGGAGCAGTGCGTCACGGAGCGTGGTTCACCAACCTCCCCGGACCGGGCGGTGGCGTCGGCCAGGGATCGGAACATTCTGCCAGCAGGAACCGGTCGTTGCCAAATCCGGTGCGTGTGGCGACGCGGGTGAACTCAGGCCGGGGTGAGATCGGCATGGGGCGTCGCGGGCCCCGGATCGCGCTGTTCGCGCTGCACCCAGACGGATTCGACACCGCCGGCGTGCAGCCGGATGCGCCAGTCGGTGCCCTCACCCGGATGATCGGTGCGGCGGTGCATTCCGCGGGTCTCGGTGCGGGCCAGCGCGCTGTACTTGGTCCAGCGCGCCACCGCCAGCAGGGCGGCCGCCTCGCGGGCGCGCAGCCGCTCGGGCCCGTTGCCGCCGAGATCGCATTCGGTGACCGGCCACATGCCGTCGAGTTCGGCGATGCTGTCGCGCAGGCTGCCCGCGCTGCGCCAGTAGCTGCGCCGCAGCGGCAGCGTATGTTCCTGGACCAGGCCGACCACCGCGCGCGGATCGATACTCGCGGCCGTGCCCAGTCCCGCGCCCGGCACCGGGCGCGCCTTACCCAGCCGCCCGCGCCCGCGAGCGAAACGCGCCGCACCCGCACCGGCCCACACCCCCGACGAGATCGCCCAGGCGCCACCCTGGCCACCGAAGCCGCCGACCGCCCCGGTGATCGGCTCCCGGGTGGTCACATCGCCCGCCCCGAACAGGCCGGGAACCGTTGTGGCGCAATCGAATCCCATCAAGCGCAGCCCGCCCGTACCGCGCACCGTGCCCTCCAGCACCGGCCGCAGCTGCACGCGGTGCGCGGCGAGCACCGGGGTCGCGGCCAGCTGTCTGCGCAGCGGTCCGGGTATCTCGTCGAGGGCCGCGTAGACGCGCCGCCCGTCGGCGATCGCCTCGAACGCCGCGACGCGCGAACCGAATGCCCCGCCCCCGATCGCCGTGCCCGTCTCGTCGTAGAGGGTCGCGAAGTGCAGGGCCAGATCGGGCGCGGGGGTGAGGGCCCGGGCGCTCGCGTCGTCGCCGAGCGGGGACAACCGCACCCGGCCGACCGGCGCCAGCGCATAGGCGCTCGAGAACTCCATCCCCGACAGCTCACTGCCCGCCTCGGCGGCCATCAGCAGTCCGTCGCCGGTGTCGACATCGGTGCCCGCGCCGCCGGACAGGAACGCGCAGCCGCCGGTCGCCAGCACCACCGCACCGGCATGCGCGGTCCAGCTGCGGTACTCGTTGCGCAACTGCACCCCGCTCGCCCCGGTGACCACGCCCTCGGAATCGACGAGCAGCTGCAGCGCGGGATGGTGATCGAGGATGCGCACGCCCGCCACGATCAGGCTGCGGCGCAGCCGGCCCAGATACTTCGCACCGTCGAGGCAGACCCGGGCGGGCCGCCCCACGCGCTCACCGGGAAACCGGTAGCCCCAGTGCACCAGCTGATCGACCCGCCGATGGGTCTCGTCCAGCACCCGATGCATCCACACCGGATCGCCGAGATGGCCGCCCTGGTCGAAGCTGTGCCGGACGGCATCGTCGCGGGCCGGACCCGGCGGAACGTTCCACAGTGCGACAAGCCCTTTCGCCGTCGGCCCGCTGCTGCCACACCGCCCCTTGTCCACCATGACCACCCGGGCGCCCGCATATGCCGCAGCGAGTGCGGCCCAAGCACCCGCGGGCCCACCACCCACCACCAACACATCGCATTCGATCCCGGCCACAATCAGAAATGTTCGGCCACAATTCACTGGATAGCAACCGTTACGCGAGCATCAATTCCACCATTGCGTAACCAAAAGGTAACTCGCCGCACCAAAAACGACCATCGATCCGGAAAAGGCCGCAAAACCTCGACGCCGATCGGAAAAGATCTGGGCAGCGAAGGCCACCGCCGACAATCCGATATGCCATGCCACCGCACCCGCGCCCGGCCCCGGAAAGCCGCGCTGCGCGCCGAGGATTTCGGCGCCGATCACCACGAGGGTGAGCACCACCAAACCGCCGGCGATGATCCCGCTCATCGCCCGCAACAGCCTCACGAGACGATCACCGGGACGCCGCTGGCTTTCTCGGCCAACTTCTCGAACTGTTCGGGATCGGTGGTGAATTCGCCGAGCCGAATGGTCTTGTTGGCGCCGTGGTAGTCCGAGGAGCCGGTCGTGAGCAGGCCCAGTTCCGCGGCGAGTTCGCGCAGCAGCGCGCGATCGGCCACGTTGTGGTCGGGGTGGTCGACCTCGAGCCCGGCCAGGCCGAGCCCGGCCAGATCGCGGATCTCATCGAGCGCCAGCAGCCGGCCGCGCGAACGCGCCCGCGGATGGGCCACCACAGTCACCCCGCCCGCCGCCGCGACCATCCCGACCGCCTGCCGCAGCGGCGTGTCGGCCTTCTCGACGTAGTAGCGCCCGCGCGGGGCGAGCAGATCCTCGAAGGCCGCGCTCACCGTCGGCACCACCCCGGCCGCCACCAAGGCCCGCGCGAGATGCGGCCGCCCGGCCGAGGGGCCCGCCGACGCCAGCACCGCATCGGGATCGACCGGCAACCCGTCGGCGGCCATGCGCTCGGCCATCGCCCGCACCCGGATCATGCGCTCGGCGCGCAGCCGCTCCCGCTCCCGTGCGAAGGACACATCGGCCGGATCGAACAGATAGGCCAGCAGATGCACCGAGACCGGCCACCCGTCCTCGCCCAGGCCCGAGCAGGACATCTCCATGCCGCGCACCAGGGTCATACCGCTCGGTAACGCCGCGGCCGCCTCGGCCCACCCGGAGGTGGTGTCGTGGTCGGTGAGGGCCACCACGTCGAGTCCGGCGGCGGCCGCGTTGCGGATCAGTTCGGCCGGGGTGTCGGTACCGTCGGACGCGTTGGAATGGGTATGCAAGTCGATGCGCACTCGTCCATCTTGCCGAAGATCAGCGACTAACATCCGAACTCGTGCCCCAGATTTCGCCACTGTCCTCCTTCCGCGGCCGGGGAAAGGCGGAGCCACTGCCGCATATTCCGGTGCCGACCGCGCGGGCCGTCATCGACTGCGCGGTGTACATCGACGGGCAGCGGCTGCCCGGTCGGTTCACCCATGCCGAGGCGCTCGCCGAGGTGCGCGCCAAGGAATGCGGCTTCGTCTGGGTGGGATTACATGAGCCCGACCAATTCCAGATGGCCGATGTGGCAGGGACATTCGATCTGCACGAACTGGCGGTCGAGGATGCGGTGCACGCTCATCAGCGGCCGAAACTCGAACGGTACGACGACATTCTGTTTCTCGTGCTGCGCACGGTGAAGTATGTCGAACACGATCTGCACAGCATTACCGAGATCGTGCAGACCGGCGAGATCATGATCTTCATGGGCCGCGATTTCGTGGTGACCGTGCGGCACGGAGATCACACCGGACTCACCGGGGTCCGGCGGGAATTGGAGGCGAATCCGCAGCGGCTCGCGCTCGGCCCCGGTTCGGTATTGCACGCGATCTCCGATCACGTCGTCGACTCGTATATCGCCGTGACACAGGAGATCGAGGAGGATGTCGGGGAGATGGAAGAGGAGGTGTTCACGCCGCGCAGTAACCTCGCCATCGAGGCCATCTATCAACTCAAACGCGAGGTGGTGGAATTGCGCCGGGCCGTGAAACCACTCGCCCTGCCCCTGCAATTGCTCTCGAAGAGTCCGGAATTGCCGCTGCCCAAGGAGATTCGGCGCTATCTGCGCGACGTCGCCGATCATCACATCGCGGTCGCCGAACGCATCGGCGATTTCGACGAATCGCTCAGTGCGTTGATCAATGCCGCGCTGGCGAAGGTGAGCGTGCAGCAGAACACCGATATGCGCAAGATCTCCGCCTGGGCGGCCATGGCGGCCGTGCCGACAATGGTCGCGGGCATCTACGGTATGAACTTCGAACATATGCCGGAATTGCGGTGGACCTTCGGCTATCCGTTGGTAGTCGCCGTCATCCTGGTCGTCTGCACCGGCCTGTTCATCACCTTCCGCCGCAACAACTGGCTGTGATCGTCACAGATTCGCGGCGCCGCGCCCGGGATCGCGCACATCGATATCCGCCTCGGTCCAGGCCTCGCGCAGGGCTGCCGCGCCGCGCACCCGCACCCACGCCGCCTCGGTGGCGGTGACCGGGGCGACGGACAGGAAACGCACGGGTTCGGCCGGATCCGGCAGCGGCACCTCGGCGATATCGCTCGCGCCCAGCAGTGCGGCGGTGAAGGGGGCGTTGCGCCACAACGGATCTCCGAGGTCGAGCAGCGCGTCCTCCTGCAGCACCACACCTTCCACCGCGGGCGAGGCGATCAGCACGCCCAGACCGCGGGTGATCCCGGCGTGTGGGCCGCCGCGCAGCGTCAGCGCCAGTTCCGCGCGCGGGCCGCGCACCGGATCGGCCAGGGCGGCAGCGGGATCGGTCATCGGATGCCGGGCCCCGCCCAACGTGACGTAATGCACGAACTCGCCGTCGGGAATCCGCAGGATCTCGATCGGCTCGAGACCCAGAAAGGTCACCGACGCCGAATCGGCCGACGACACACCGTAATGTCCGAGCACCGCGGCTCGGACCTCGTCCAGCATCTGCATGGCTACTACAGTGCCAGGCGCGCCAACAGGTCCCGCGCCTGCTCGGCCGTCTTCGGCTCGCACAGCACGTCGTAGCGGCCGGCCACCAGCTGCATGGTCGAGGCGAAATCGCGTTGGCCACGGGTGGCGGCATACGGGATCGAGGTGGAGATGACACCGAAGATGATGCCGCCCACCAGGCCTACGACCAGCGGACCGAAGGCGCCGCCGGTGGTGAACAGGCTCAGCAGCAGACCCAGGAACAGACCCAGCCACGCGCCCGACACCATTCCGCCGCCGATGACCCGGCCCCAGGTCAGCCGGTACAGCACCCGCTCGACCTGCATCAGGTCGACCCCGACGATGGTCACGTTGTCCACCGGAAACTGATTGTCGGCCAGATGGTCGACCGCCCGCTGCGCCTCGGCATAGGTCGGATACGACCCGATCGGCCAGCCCGACGGTGGCGTCGGCAGGGTCGGCCGATTGCGGTTGGAGTTCCCCAAGGGACTTGTCATGACTCCATCATGCTAGTTCTCGGCCATCGACGGGGCCGTGAAACGCGTGGTTCGCACCATTCCCGCGGCGCGCCCCTTCTCGGCTATGACACGCGCCATCTTCGCGCTCGCCTCATCGATCATCTCCTCGCCCAACATCACCGCGCCGCGGGCGCCGCCCTCGACCGAGGTATGAAAGGCATAGGCGTCCAGAATCTCCTCGGCCCGATCGTATTCGGCCTGCCGCGGGGAGAAGATCTCGTTGGCCGCCTCGATCTGGGTCGGATGCAGCACCCATTTGCCGTCGAAACCCAGTGCGGCCGTTCGGGATGCGGCGCGGCGGAATCCGTCGAGATCGCGAATCTGCAGATAGGGCCCGTCGATCGCCTGCAGCCCGTGCGCCCGCGCGGCGAGCAGAATGGTCATCAGGATGTGATGGTAGGCATCGCCGGTGTCATATCCCTCCGGCTGTTCGCCGACGACCAGGGTGCGCATATTGATACTGGCCATGAAGTCGGCCGGGCCGAAAACCAGTGTCTGCACCCGTTGACTGGCCGTGGCGATCGCATCGATGTTGCGCAGCCCCAGCGCATTCTCGAGCTGCGGCTCGATGCCGATGCGTCCGACCTCGAGCCCCGCGGACTTCTCGATCTGGGTCAGCAGCAGATCCAGCGCCCGTACCTGCCCGGCGTCGGTCACCTTCGGCAGCAGGATCGCGTCCAGTCCCGCGCCCGCACCCTCGACGACCGAGATGACATCGGCATAGGTCCATTCGGTGGTCCAATCGTTGACCCGCACCACCCGAATCTGATCACCCCACCCCGAGGAATTCAGCGCGGCGACGATATTCGCCCGCGCCGCCGCCTTGGCCGCGGGTGCCACCGCATCCTCGAGATCGAGGAACACCTCATCGGCGGCCAATCCCATGGCCTTCTCGATCATCCGGGGATTACTGCCGGGAACGGCGAGCACCGATCGGCGAACTGACATGGGCGGCTCCTCTGGATCGTGATCGGGACACACCACCCTCTAGCCTTGCTCTATGGCAGCGACGAGGGTTTTCGCCGCCAGGCTGGCGGGCCTGGTGGTGCTGGGTCCGGACGGCGAGTCTATCGGCCGTGTCCGGGATGTGGTGATGTCCGTCCGATACGACCGGCAGCAACCGCGGGTATTGGGCCTGCTCGTCGAACTGCCCACGCGCAAACGGATTTTCGTGCCGATGCTGCGTGTCACCACGGTCGAACCCGGTTCGGTGACCCTCAATACCGGCAATGTCAGTCTGCGCCGATTCAACCAGCGTCCCGGCGAGATGCTGGGCCTGGCACAGGTACTCGATTCGAAGGTGGAGGTCGACGATCCGGAGCTGCCGGATCTGCAGGGAGTGGATCTGTTCGTGGTCGATCTGGGCATCGAACAGACCCGCAGCCGCGACTGGATGGTCTCGCGGGTGGCGGTGCGCGGACATCGCCGGCTCGGCCGCCGCCGCGCGGTGCATGTGGTCGAGTGGACCTATGTGCGCGGCCTGACCCAGCGCGAACTGAATCTGCCCGGCCAGGATGTCACCCAGTTGCTCGGCCAGTTCGAGGGTCTGCGCCCGGCCGACGTCGCCCACCTGCTGCACGAACTGCCCGCCAAGCGCCGCATCGAACTGGCCCGCGCACTCGACGACGAGCGACTCGCCGACGTGGTCCAGGAGCTGCCCGAGACCGATCAGGTCGAGGTACTGCAGAAGCTGGGCGTCGAGCGGGCCGCCGATGTGCTCGAGGCGATGGATCCCGACGACGCGGCCGATCTGCTCGGCGAGCTGCCCACCGGGGAGGCCGAGGCGCTGCTGTCGCTGATGGATCCGGAGGAATCCGAGCCGGTGCGCCGATTGCTGGAGTACTCCCCCTACACCGCGGGCGGTCTGATGACTCCCGAGCCGGTCATGCTCACGCCCGCGGCCACCGTCGCCGAGGCGCTGGCCCGGGTGCGCAATCCGGATCTGACGCCCGCCCTGGCCTCGATGGTCTTCGTCGTCCGGCCGCCCACCGCGACCCCCACCGGCCGCTATCTCGGCTGCGTACATCTGCAGCAACTGCTGCGCGAACCACCGGCAAATCTCGTGGGCGGGATCGTGGACACCGTGCTGGCCCCGCTGCGACCCGAGACGCCGCTGGCCGCGGTCACCCGGTACTTCGCCACCTACAACTTCGTCTGCGGTCCGGTCGTCGACGACGAGAACCATCTGCTGGGCGCGGTGACCGTCGACGACGTCCTCGACCATCTGCTGCCCGAAGACTGGCGCGAGCACGACGAGGAAGGCAGTGACATGCACGCCCGTGTGCACGCGGTCGTCGACGGAACGGGAGAACGGCCATGACCGAGCGAGCCGATAAGCCCCTGGCCCGCCAGCGCCTGGAAACTCCCCTCGAGACGCGGTTCCGATTCGACTTCGACGCCGAGGCGATGGCCCGCACGAGCGAGCGGATCGCCCGCTTCCTCGGCACCGGCCGCTACCTGGTGATCCAGACCGTGATCGTGATCGTCTGGATCCTGGTCAACGTGTTCGTCGCCGTACTGCGCTGGGACCCGTATCCGTTTATCCTCCTTAACCTGGCCTTTTCTACTCAGGCCGCCTATGCTGCGCCATTGATCCTGCTGGCGCAGAACAGACAGGACAACCGGGACCGGGTGGCCCTCGAGGAGGACCGATCCCGGTCGGCGCAGACCAAGGCCGATACCGAATTCCTGGCCCGCGAGCTGGCGGCGCTGCGAATCTCGGTCGGCGAGGTCGCGACTCGCGATTATCTGCGCCGCGAACTCGAGGACATCAAAGACGCGCTGGCCCGCCTCGAGCTGAATGCACCATTGGACGCCGAAGAATCCGGCGCAATGGCCAAAACGAAGAAGGGTACGGATCGAAAGAGGGGCCGGGTCCCTATTTCGCCACAGATCGAAGGCAACTGACCGTAAGTATTGCGAACAACAAGCTGACTGCCGGGTAACCTGGATCACGTTGTCCGAAGCGAGCGGCTCTCGCGAGAGCCGAGCCGATCGCTCACCGACTACGAAGGGCTTTGGTGTGCCGATGCGAATATCTGGACCGATTACCGTATCGGCGCTGGTGGTGGCGGGTTTGATGGCTTCGAGTTCGACCGCTGTGCAGATGTCCGACCGTTCCGGCGCGGCGAAAGCGCCCGAGGCTCAGCTGGCCGCCGCGACGGCTCCCACCGACGGTTCGGGCACGGCGACCGACCAGTCCGTCGGCCTCGTTCCGGCCGCTCCCGAGCCACCTCGCAAACTCCGGGCAATGACCCCGACCGCACCTCTGTTCGGCGGCACCGTGCCGCTGCAGGACATCTCGCTGCCGGGCGGCGGCACGCTGGGAATTCCGGAGATCGTGCTGGCCGCCTATCGCAATGCCGAGCTGGCCCTGCAGTCCTCGATGCCGAACTGCGGGCTCAGCTGGAGCCTGCTCGCGGGCATCGGCAAGGTCGAATCCAATCACGCGGCCTTCGGCCGCACCGATGCCAACGGCACCACGGTCGGCGTGATCTACGGACCCGCCCTGGACGGCACCCTGCCCGGCAACGAGGTCATCAAGACCGTCGACGGCGGTTTCGTGCGCGCCATCGGACCCATGCAGTTCCTGCCCGGCACCTGGGCGCTGTACGCCTCCGACGGCAACGGCGACGGGATCGCCGATCCCAACAACGTCTTCGACGCCTCGCTCGCGGCCGGTAAGTATCTGTGCTCGGGCGGGCTGGATCTGCGCGATCCGCAGCAGGAGCTGCGATCGGTGTTGCGCTACAACAACTCCCTGGCCTACGCCGCGCAGGTGCTCAGCTGGTCCAATGCCTACAAGACCGGCGGCGCGCCGACCCCGGTGGAGATCTCCCCCGATCTGATCCCGCCGGGCACCATGCCCGAGGGCGCCGGATCGACGATGCTGGCCGCCAACACCGTCATCCCGAGCCCATCCCCCTCGTCCGAACCGCCGAGCGCCGCGGCGACGACCGCGGTGCCCCAGCAGCCGACCCAGGTGATGATCAACATCCCCGGCCTGCCGCCGATCCCGTGCGGCATCTTCTGCCCGCCGCCCCCGCCGAATGCCTGTGGCCCGGCCGCGGTTCCGGCCCCGCTGCTCAGGCCGGGCGATCCGGCCGCCCCGGTGGAGACGCAGCGCTGGTCGCCCGCGGATCAGGCCAAGCCGGGCGCGGCGACACCGGGCGACGATCCGAACGCGGATCCGAACAAGCCCGCCGATCCGAATGCCACACCGCAGGATCCGAACGCGCCGCGGCCCGCCGTCTGCGCGCCGGCACCCGCGCCCGGTCAACCGGGTGCACCGCAGCCTCCGGCCCCTGCTCCGGCTCCGGTCGCCCCGGCCCCGGCCCCGGCCCCGGCTCAGGATCAGCAGCAGTCCGGAACTCCGGCCAAGACACCGGAGCCCGGCCCGACCGCGCCCGCCGAGCAGGCGCCCGCCCCGGCGCCCGCGCCGCCCGCGATCACGCTGCCGTTCGGCATCGTGATTCCGCTGCCCGGCCAGCCGCGATGAGCTAAACGACGAACTCGGTCACGAAGAAGTAACGAAAAGGTCTCGGATGCGGTAGCCTCATCTCGTTGTGTCACGAAAAGCTCACAGCGAGCATTGGAGGGCCACCGCACAGTGGGACGTCACCGAAAGCAGCCGACAGTCACCGTTCGGCGTGGATCTGTCATCGCCCTGACCGGGCTGGTGCCTGCCGGATTCGTCGCGGTGAGCGCGGCCTCGGCATCGGAAGTGGGCACCGTCGAACATGCGACCTTGGCCGCGTCGCACGATCTTTCGGAGGACGCTCGAAGTGAGCAGGCCCCGAGGGTCGAGGCCGTCGGCGCGCCGGTCGGCGACGAATTGATGCACGCCGCCCGCCACCCCGGGCCGCCGATCGTGAAAACCGTTGCGCAGCCGGACGGCCGGGTCGCGGCGGACGTCCCCGCCGGACCGCTGGGCATTCCCGGCGTCGCCTACGCGGCCTACCAGAACGCCGAACGCATTCTGGCGCAGGAGGAACCGACCTGTCATATGCCGTGGTCGGTCCTGGCCGGTATCGGCCGGATCGAATCGCATCACGCGTACGGCAAGATGGACGCCAAGGGCAATCCGCTGGATCCGATCTACGGTCCGGTGCTCGACGGCAGCCTGTCCGGTAACAACGTCGTGCACGCGACCGACGGCGAAATCGACGGCGGCATGCGCGGCTACGCCCGCGCGGTCGGCCCGATGCAGTTCCTGCCGGAGACCTACCGCAAGTACGCGGGCGACGGCGACGGCGACGGCATCTCCGATCCGCAGAACATGTACGACGCGGCGCTGACCGCGGGCAAGTACCTGTGCTCGGGCGGGCTGGACATGAACGACCTGTCCCAGCAGTCCAAAGCCATCATGCGCTACAACAATTCGATGGCCTACGTGGCGAACGTGATGGCCTGGGAGGTGGCGTACCGCACGGGCGTCGCACCACAGGCCGGCCAACTGCCCAGGATCTGATCCCGGCCAAGGGAACGCCAGGATCCCGCGCGGCTAAACTCGGCGATATGCCAGTGGTTACGGAAGCGGATGTGCGGGGCGCTCTCGCGAAGGTGAACGACCCGGAGATCCGCAAACCGATCACCGAACTCGGCATGGTGAAGAGCGTCGCGATCGCCGCCGACGGCGGTGTCCATGTCGAGATCTATCTGACGACAGCGGCCTGCCCATTGCGCTCCAAGCTCATCGAGATGGTCCAGAAGGCCGTCGCCGATGTGCCGGGCGCGGGCGCGGTGACCGTCGAACTCGATGTGATGAGCGATGAGCAGCGCACCGACCTGCGCAAGAAGCTGCGCGGCGATTCGCCAGAGCCGGTCATCCCGTTCGCCCAGCCCGGTTCGCTGACCCGCGTGTACGCGGTCGCTTCCGGTAAGGGCGGCGTCGGAAAGTCCACTGTCACGGTCAATCTCGCGGCGGCGATGGCCGCGCGCGGACTGTCGGTGGGCGTACTCGACGCCGATATCTACGGCCATTCGGTACCGCGCATGTTCGGCACCGATCAGCGGCCCACCCAGGTCGAGCGGATGATCATGCCGCCGGTCGCGCACGATGTGAAGGTCATCTCGATCGCCATGTTCACCCAGGGCAATACGCCCGTGGTGTGGCGCGGCCCGATGCTGCACCGCGCGCTGCAGCAGTTCCTGGCCGATGTGTTCTGGGGCGACCTGGATGTCCTGCTGCTCGACCTGCCGCCCGGCACCGGCGATGTGGCGATCTCCATCGCCCAGCTCATCCCGAACGCCGAGATCCTGGTCGTCACCACCCCCCAGCCCGCCGCGGCCGAGGTCGCCGAGCGCGCGGGCGCGATCGCGCTGCAGACCCGCCAGCGCATCGCCGGAGTCGTCGAGAACATGTCCTGGCTCGACCTCCCCGACGGCACCCGCATGGACCTCTACGGCTCCGGCGGCGGCCAGGCCGTCGCGGACCGCCTCAGCCGCGCCGTGGGCGCCGAAGTCCCTCTCCTGGGCCAGATCCCGATCACCCAGGAACTCCGCGAGGCGGGCGACGAGGGCACTCCCCTGGTCCTGCGCGACCCGACCAACCCCGCGGCCGCGGCCCTGCTCGACATCTCGGAGAAACTCGCCGTCCGCCGCCGCGGCCTGGCGGGCATGTCCCTGAGCATCGACACCACGCGGCATCTCTAGCCTGTCCGGGCGAGAGGATTTCCTCAGCGACGCCGGACCTCCCGAGATGCAATGATGTGGTCGGAACGCACACACCTTGCGGCCGGTACACGGAGGCGATGATGACTGTGGAGATGACACAAAGGCCCCTCGAGCAGTCGATCACCGTGGAAGAATTCGACGCTCTGCCCGTCGATACCTCCCATCGTTACGAGATCGAGAATGGACTCTTGCTCGTGAACGCTCGCCCAGCGCCGCCGCACAGTCGTGTGATGAAGCGCCTCGCTATGCAGCTCGACAGTCAACTGCCATCGGGCTGGGAGGCTTTCCCGGAGATCGAAGCCGAGCTCAGCGGTCGGTCGCCCCGCCGAGTGCCAGACTTGGTGGTTGCTCCGGTAGAGGTCGACGAACAGACTCGTGTCCGCAGCGAGCAGATCGTCCTGGCCATCGAGATCGTCTCCTCCGTCGAGTCCGCGATCCGCGACTACGCCATCAAGGCAGGCGAATACGCCGCCAACAAGATCGCGAACTACTGGGTGATCGACATCGTGAACACCGACTCCGTGGGCCTGACGATTTTCACCCTCGACACCACCGGCGAGTACCACATCACACCGCGCGCCACGGGTGTCGTCACTGTGGAGTCACCCTGTCCACTCACCATCGATCTCGATGCGCTGACCGGCCGCCGGGTGGTCGAGGGCTGATTTACAAGATGTTCCAGGTCACCGCGCGGCGCTCGCGCAGACCCTGAATGCGGCGCAACACCTCTCGGGCGCTCGGGGAATCCGGGGCGGACTTGTAGGCATTCGTGGTGATCATGCGGAGTTCGCGGAGGTCTCGCAGCCAGGGATAACCCGTCCAATCGCGGATGTCGAAACCGTAGTCGCGGCAGAACTTTTCGTATTCGACGGGTGGATGGGCGAAGCGGCGGCAGTGGACCTCGATGGTGACCAGATCCCATTCCGGGCGGCCGAGTGCGACGCTTTCCCAGTCGCACAGCACGCCGCGCGCGGATCGGCTGTCCCACAGCGTATTTCGATGATGTGCGTCGCCGTGGATGAGGCCGGGGCGCAGGAAGTAGTCGATCTCGTCGGTGCGCGCGGCCAGGCGCATGCGCTCATCGTGCAGCAGTCGCCGGTCGAACGGCGACAGGATGGTGCTCGCCTCGATGGCATGGGCGATATGGGCGAAGGCGTCGTCGAGATGCCGGTCCGGCAGCCACTGCGCCGGGCGGGTGCGCAGGCCGTGCAGCAGCGCCAGCGGCTCGGCCAGATCGGCGGCGACGATCGGTCGCCGCTGCGGTAGATAGCGCCAGAACGTCACCGCGCAGCCCCCGATGTGCACCGGCTGCACCGCCCCGGCCAGCGCCACGGTCGGCACATCCTGCGCCTGCAGCCAGCGCACCAGCGACACCACATCCACCGGCGCCCGCACCCCGAACGGCCGATCGATCTTCACCACGACCGGCGTGCTCACCAGCCGGTACACGGCATTGGTGTGATGGCGCAGCAGCTGGACCCCGGCGGCGTCGAAACCGGCCTGGGCACACGCTCGTTCGAGGATCCAGCGGGTCCGGCGCGGGGTGAACCACGCGGCGGACGCCCCAGTCGCCGCCGGTTCGGACATCATGATCACCGCGGTTCGTCCGCTCCGGCGGCGACCAGATGCCGCAATTCCTCCACCGCCCGGCGACCCCGGCCCGTCTCGGGGATCGCATCGACCACCGCGGCCGCCCGCGACACCACGATCGTGGTGCGATGTTCGGTGGGCAGCGTGGTCAGCACCCGCACGGCCAGCGCGCACGCCTCGTCCACCGCGCCCTCGAGCGCGTAACCGATCGCGATATCCAACTCGATGAGTGCCGGATCGACCACCACCCCGGGACTGCCGCGATACAGCTGCAACGCCTGTTCCTGCACGCGGCGCGCGTCGGCGATGCGGCCGAGATTGGTCAGCGTGCCGGACAGGTAGAGCAGTAACCTCTTCTCGCCGAAGCGGAATGCCTCGTCCGAGGTCATATCCCCGAGCGCCGCGGTGCGTGTGCGCGCCCGCGCCATCGCCGATTCCGCACCGTCGACATCGCCCAGCCGGGCCAGCGCCCGGGCCTCCGCGGCGGCCGCCAGAGCCGTTGCGTCATCGGCGATCTCGGGCAGCTGGGCCTGTGCGGCCCGGGCCAGCACCACCGCCTGCTCCGGGCTGCCGTAGTAGTAGGGCAGCATGGCGTGCTGGGCGCGCACCCGGGCCCGCAGCCGCCGATTACCGGTATCGTCGGCGGCCATCCGCGCGGTGCCGTACCAGAAGTTGGCCCGCTCGATCTGGCCGAGCTTCATCAGGGCGTCGGCGATCAGCAGACCCAGCACCGCGGTGACCTCCGACAGTCGCGACTGCACGGCCGCGGGCTGGCGCTGCGTCGAGATCGCCTGCACCTCCAGCACATCCGGCAATACCGTGGCCAGCACCTGCGACGGCGGCGTCCGGGTGTAGCCGAGCACCCGCCCGGCGGCGCGCTCCTCCATCAGCTCCACCATCGCGGGCCCGACGGTGCAGGACGCCAGCGTGCGATCGACCAGGGCGCGGGCATCGTCGAGCCGGACCAGCAACGCGGTGTCCTGACCGGACGCCGCCGCGGGCAGCGGCGCGGAAACCGTTCGGCGCGCGGGCAATCGGCGCGAGCCCAGGGCCTGCTCCCCCTCGGCGAGGATCTGCTCGAAGCGTTCGCGGACCTGCGCGCCGACCTGCACCAGCAAGGTGTCGAGCAACTCCTGGGTGAGCGGCCGCGGGGTCACCGCGCTCAGTCCGGCCCGCCAGTTGGCCACCGTCGTCATCTCGACGCCGAGGTGAGCGGCGAACTCCCGCACGGACTTTCGCGTCGCTTCCTGCAGCGCGACCGCTTCGAATCCGGTCCAGGGTCGGCCCAACACCATGTTACGTCCTTGTTTCACAGCTCCCTGTGCCAACAGTAAGCCAACACCAACGCCAACGGTATGCGATTTCATATCGGTCCGAACACGGCGAAAGTACTAAGTGCATCCGGCGTCGAGGCACAACCTTCGCAGCCGTGACAATCCGAATCGGGCCCGCGATCCCCATGGTCCGGTCGGCCGGCGCCGGATGCACCGCTCGCCAGTTGGAGGTACCCGATGTACGCGCCACCCCCTGATATCAGAGATCTATGGCTGGCCGACAGCCGTAACTGCGCCGGCGAGCCGACCGACCTGAGCTACGACCGCGCCCGGTTCATCCTGGCCGTGCACGCCGGACACGGCGGCGGCTGCCATCAGTACCTCGCCGCGGCGGCCTATTGCTTCCGCCGCACTGGCGAACGCTGAGCTATCTCATGGCAAACCGGTATGCGGCGCCGAGCCGGGCGATGAGGGCTCGGCTCGGCGAGCGCCGGGCCGAATCTGTCACCCCTGCCCCCTATCCTCGTCCCTATGCTCACGTTGCTGCTGTACGTGCTCATCGTCGGCTTGGTCGCCGCGCTGCTGTTCCTGGTCGCGAGCGCGGTATTCGGCCGCGGGGAGGAGCTGGGCCCGCTGCCCGAGGGCACCACGACCACGATGCTGCCGGCCGAGGACATCGGCGGCGTGGATGTGCGCGCGCTGCGCTTCCAGCAGGTGCTGCGCGGCTACAAGGCCGGTGAGGTGGACTGGGCGCTGACCCGCCTGGCCGCCCGCATCGACGAGCTCGAGGTCCAGCTGGCCCAGGTCCGCGGCGAGCAGTCCGCGCCGCCGCCGGATAACGGGCAGGCCCCGCCGATCCCGCAGGTACAAACGCCCGCACAACTCGTCGAGGATCCGCATGCGGACGCCTCCCGGGATATCCGATGAGCGCCCCCGCCGATGCCGCCGCGATGCCGGACTCCGACGGCAGGATCCGCTGCGGCTGGGCGGAATCCTCACAGCTGTACCGCGACTACCACGACACCGAATGGGGCCGTGCCGTGCACGGCGACGACGCGCTGTTCGAGCGGATGTGCCTCGAGGCCTTCCAGTCCGGTCTCTCGTGGATCACGATCCTGCGCAAGCGCCCCGCGTTCCGCTCGGCGTTCGACGGCTTCGGCATCGATCGGGTCGCGGCCTTCACCGCCGCCGATGTCGAGCGGCTGCTGGCCGATCCGGGCATCGTGCGCAATCGCGCCAAGATCGAATCCTGTATCGGCAACGCGCGAGTTGCTGCCGATCTCGATCGTGGCCTGGACGAGCTGCTGTGGTCCTTCGCCCCGGCGACGCGCCCGCGCCCCCGGACACTTGCCGACGTGCCCGCGGTCACGCCCGAATCCGTTGCTCTGGCAAAGGAACTGAAACGCCGAGGCTTCCGTTTCGTCGGTCCCACCACGGCCTATGCCCTGATGCAGGCGACCGGTATGGTCGACGATCATCTGGCCGATTGCTGGGTCGATCCGCGCGGGTGAACACGCGCCACGGCGGTCGGTTTTCGAACTCAGGTACCCGCCCAGTTCCGTGATGAGGAAGAATGGGCGTGGTGCAGCCCTCCGAGCGCGAATTCTCGCGCGCGGCGGCTGCCTGTTGGTGACAACACACGAGTTCCAAGAAAGTGCGCAGCAGACCGCGCGGATCTGGAGGGAGCAGAGGATGGCGGCCATGAAGCCCCGCACCGGGGACGGTCCCCTCGAGGCAACCAAGGAAGGGCGTGGAATCGTCATGCGGGTTCCACTCGAGGGTGGCGGGCGTCTGGTCGTCGAGCTCACGCCGGAAGAGGCCGCGGCCCTCGGCAAAGAGCTCACCGAAGTCACCAGCTAGTCGCTCGTCGCATCGATGCCGGTGAACTCCGGCGCCGAGCCGCTCACCGCGATCGCGCGGTTGTTGGCCTGTCCCGAATGTGGGGACACCTTGACCGTGCGCGATCGCTCGCTGGTTTGTGCGCGTCGGCACAGTTTCGACATCGCCCGTCAGGGCTACGTGAGCCTGCTGACCGGTGCGTCGACCAAGATGAGCGGCGACACCGCGGCCATGTTGGACGCACGAGCCGCCTTTCAGGGTGAACGACATTTCGCCCCGATCGCCGACGCACTGGTCGCGGCGGTCATCGCGACCGCATCGCCCCCGCGTGCGCTGCTGGAGATCGGCTCCGGCACCGGCTACTACCTCGCCGCGGCACTCGACGCCGCACCGGACGCGGACGGGATCGCCTTGGATGTCGCCAAGCCCGCCGCGCGCCGCGGCGCACGCGCGCATCCGCGTGCCGCCGCGGTGCTGGCCGACGCCTGGCGCGGCCTGCCCGTTCGAGATTCGGCGCTGACCCATGTGCTGTCGGTATTCGCACCACGCAATCCCGACGAGGTGGCGCGCGTACTCGCACCCGACGGCCACTTCGTGGTCGTCACCCCGACGCACCGGCATCTGGCCGAACTGATCGAGCCACTGGGCATGGTCAGCGTCGACTCGGCCAAGGACGACCGCCTGGCCGACGCCCTGTCCGGTCGCTTCGACCGACTCGACAGCACCCTCGTCGAATATCCGATGCGACTCGGCCGCACCGATATCGGCAATGTCGCGGCCATGGGTCCCTCGGCCCATCACGCGGCCGAGGCCCGCACCGCGCGCATCGTGGCATTACCGGAGATCGTGCAAGTAACGGCCTCGGTGATCGTGTCGACCTATCGCCCGCGCTAGCCGCGAAACCGATCGCGCGGGACGCCCCGCGCGTAGGCTCGAATTGTGGACGCCTCGGTTTCTCCTCGAGCCCACGCGATTCCGTATCGAGCCGTCGCCTATTGGGTGGCGACAGTGGCCATCGTCGCCGAATCGGTCGTCGGCGGGGTGTGGGATATCGCGCGGATCCATTTCGTGCGCGACATGATCATTCATCTCGGCTATCCGACGTATTTCCTGGTCCTGCTGGGAATCTGGAAGATCCTCGGCGCCGCGGCGATCGCGGTTCCCCGGTGGCCGCTGGTCAAGGAATGGGCCTACGCGGGGGCCTTCTTCACCTACACCGGTGCGATCGCCTCACATCTGACCACCGGCTATGCCCGCGCGGAGGTCGCGGTCCTGGCCGTGATGACGATCCTGACCGTCGCGTCCTGGGCGCTGCGGCCCGCCGACCGTTGCCTGCCCGGATATCAACCCTTGCGGATGCGGTCGTAGAGCCGCACGGTCTGCCGGGCGACCTGGGACCAATCGAATTCGGCCGTGGCGCGGTCGCGGCCCGCGACGCCCATCGCCTGTGCGAGCGTGGCGTCGCCCGCGACCGCGTTGACCGCCTCGGCGAGGGCGCGCTCGTAATCGGCGGCGTATTCGCCGTCGTAATGCACCAGGCGGCCGGTCACGCCGTCGGCGACCACCTCCGGAATGCCGCCCACATCCGAGGCGACCACGGCGGTGCCGCAGGCCATGGCCTCGAGATTGACGATGCCCAGCGGCTCGTATACCGAGGGGCAGACGAATACCGTTGCGGCGGAGAGGATCTGGCGCACCTGCTCGGTGGGCAGCATCTCACGCACCCAGAACACCCCGCCGCGGAGCCGCGCCAGCTCGGCGACCGCCGCCGACACCTCGGCCTCCAGTTCGGCGGTATCGGGCGCTCCGGCACACAGGACCAATTGGATATCGGGATCGAAATCGCGGGCAGCGCGCAGCAGATGGGCGACGCCCTTCTGCCGGGTGATCCGGCCGACGAAGGCGGCGATGGGCAGATCGGTGCGCACGCCGAGTTCGGCCAGCACATCGGCGGCCTCCGGCGCGGGACCGCCCGGATGCCAGGCGTTGGCGTCGATTCCGTTGTGCACCACATGTACTCGCGCGGGATCGATCGTCGGATAGGCGTCGAGCACATCGCGGCGCATACCCTCACTGACGGCGACGACGGCGTCGGCGTATTCCATCGCATTGCGCTCCGACCAGGACGACAGCCGATAGCCGCCGCCGAGCTGCTCGGCCTTCCAAGGGCGGCGCGGCTCGAGCGAATGTGCGGTCAGCACATGCGGAATCCCGTGCAGCGTGGCCGCCAGATGCCCGCCCAGTCCGGTGTACCAGGTATGGGAATGGACCACATCGACCCCGCCCACCGCATCGGCCATGCGCAGCTGCGCGGACATCATCCGCAGCGCCGAATTCGCCGCGTAGAGGGCAGGATCCGGTTGGTGCACCACCGCATCCGGCCGCGGCAGCCCCATACAGTGCACGGTCACCTCGCAGATCCGGCGCAGCTGCGGCACCAACTGGGTCACATGGACCCCGGCCCCGCCGTACACCTCCGGCGGCCACTCACGGGTCAGCATGGCGACCCGCAACCGCTCCGCCGGCCCCGTCGCCTCGGGACCACCCTCCGCGCCGAAACTCACCGCTCCAAACTAAACGCTCCCCTACCAGGTTGACCACCCGCAGCGCCCGGTCGACGCCCGCAACGTCGCGATCAAACACACGGAACCCTGTAGTTTAGGGTTGTGAGGAGCCAGCCGCACGTACTAGGGATCGTGCTCGCCGGCGGCGAGGGCAAGCGTCTGTTCCCGCTCACCAAGGACCGCGCGAAACCCGCGGTCCCGTTCGGCGGCGCATACCGTCTGATCGATTTCGTGCTGTCCAATCTCGTCAATGCCGGATATCTGCGCCTGTGCGTACTCACTCAATACAAGTCGCATTCGCTGGATCGGCATATCTCCCAGACCTGGCGGCTGTCGGGGTTCACCGGGGAGTACATCACCCCCGTGCCCGCGCAGCAGCGGCTCGGGCCGCGCTGGTACACCGGCAGCGCGGACGCGATCCTGCAGTCGATGAATCTGATCTTCGATGAGGATCCGGACTACATCGTGGTCTTCGGCGCGGATCATGTGTACCGGATGGATCCGGAGCAGATGGTGGCGCACCATATCGATTCCGGCGCCGGAGTGACCGTGGCCGGGATCCGGGTGCCGCGCGCCGAGGCGAGCGCGTTCGGCTGCATCGATTCCGACGAATCCGGCCGCATCACGGGGTTTTTGGAGAAACCCGTGCATCCGCCGGGTACTCCGGATGATCCGAATGTCACCTTCGCGTCCATGGGCAACTACGTATTCAGCACGAAGGTGCTCGTCGATGCCATCCGCGCCGACGCCGACAATTCCGATTCCGATCACGATATGGGCGGCGACATCATCCCGACGCTGGTGGCGCAGGGCGAGGCGGGCGTCTACGACTTCGCCCTCAATGATGTGCCCGGCTCCACCGACCGGGACCGCGGCTACTGGCGCGACGTCGGGACCATCGATGCCTTCTACGACGCGCATATGGATCTGGTGTCGGTGCACCCGATCTTCAATCTCTACAACCGGCACTGGCCGATTCGCGGCGCGGCGGAGAATCTGCCGCCCGCCAAATTCGCCCAGGGCGGTCTGGCCCAGGAGTCGATCGTCGGCGCGGGCAGCATCCTCTCGGCGGCGACGGTCCGCAATTCGGTGTTGAGCTCCAACGTGTTCGTGGAGGACGGCGCCACCGTCGAGGGCAGCGTCCTCATGCCCGGTGTGCGCGTCGGCCGCGGAGCGGTCGTGCGCCGCGCGATCCTGGACAAGAACGTGATGGTCGGCGAGGGCGAGATCATCGGCGTGGACCTGGACCGCGACCGGCAGCGTTTCGCGGTGAGCAACGGCGGCGTGGTGACCGTCGGCAAAGGGGTCTGGGTCAGCTAGCTACTGCCAGCCCGGCGGCGGAGGCTCCGGACTGGCCGTGCAGAACGGATAACACGACCCCTTGGGAATATCGTTCACCGGCTCGTGAAAGTTGCTGCCGCTCACCAGAAGCAATACCAACAACGCAACGAACACGGCAATCCCGAGAACGACAGCCGCCAGCACCAGCCACCCCCGCGGCAACAACGCCTCGACCAGCAGCCCGCGTTCGAACGACATCGCAACTCCTCTGCCCCACCGAATCGCTTACTCGCTCAATATTATCCGCCGCGTCCTCCGGCAATCCCGCCCGGCGCAGCCACCCCCACGTCCCCGC
>NZ_JBITDI010000004.1:451026-675748 GCF_044454005.1 Nocardia sp. NPDC051570
CCGCCCGGCGCAGCCACCCCACGTCCCCGCCGCCCGGCGCAGCCACCCCACGTCCCCGCCGCCCGGCGCAGCCACCCCACGTCCCCGCCGCCCGGCGCAGCCACCCCACGTCCCCGCCGCCCGGCCGCCAGGCCGGGCGGCGGGGTCAATACGGCCGGGCGGGGGCGGAAGTGGTTTGGGTGCAGAACGGTTGGCAGGTGCCGGGGGTGGTCGGGGGGACGGTGGTGGGGTCGTCGTGGAAGTGGGCGCCGCTGATCAGGAGCATGACCAACACGGCTATGGTGAGCAGGATTCCCAGGACAACGAGGGCTGGGCCGAGCCAGCCGGGGGGCATGTGTTCGGTGAAGAACCTTCCGTATTCGTTGTAGTCGCCGGACATGACAGTCCTCCGCATTCGCAGCCGTTGGATACCCGGATGCTCTCGGGCACTGTTCCACCCCAGTGCTCGCATACCCATGGTGCGGTGCCGAAACCGAGGCTGGATGGCATTCCTGTGACGACCAGAAAAACATCGCCCGCTCCGGATTCGGAGCGGGCGATATTCGCCGAAACCGGGAGATTACTGACGCAAATCCCGGCGGCGGAACCCGAACAGGCCCACCGCGATCAACGCGGCCGCGATCACCACCATGATCACCATCGGAGTCACCGTGAACGACGCCGCCGGCAGCTTCGGCAGGTGACTGTAGGGCGCGAGATCCAGAACCCATTGCGGCATACCGGAAACGGCGCCGAGCAGATACAGCGCGATCGCCGCGGTGAACACCCCCCACGCCACCGTAGCCCAGCGTGGCAGCACCCCGAACAGCAGCACGGCGACACCGGCGAACAGCCATACCGCGGGCAACTGCACCAGCGCCGCGCCCATGACCCGCGGCAGTTTGCCGCCGATATCCCCCGCGGCGGCACCGTAGACCAGACCGCCGACGACACCGGACACCAGCAGAATCGCGACGGGACCGAGAATGGCATAAGCCAGATGTGATGCCGCCCAGCGAATCCGGCCGACCGCTCCGGTGAGGACCGTTTCCGCATGCTGCGCGGTCTCCTCCGAATACAGCCGCAGGGCGGCCGAAATCGTATAGGCGGTCACGGCCAACCCGATGAATGTGTAAGCCGCATTGACGAATCCGTCCTCGAGCGCCTGTGAACCGCCCAGGCGAGCGAGGACATCGCTGACCGCCTTACTGTTACCGATCTCGCCGCCGATGCCGTGGATCACGCTGCCGAATATGAGCGCGTACAGCGCCACCCCGATCGTCCAGGCCACCAGGGTCCCCCGCTGCAACCGCCAGGCCAGCCCGAACGGTCCGGCCAGCGACCACCCCGCGGCGGGCGCCCCGAGGCGCTCGGAGATCAGCCCGGCCCCCAGATCACGCCGGTTCAACAGCACATAGGCCACCGCGATCAGCACGACCGTGGTCACCACATGCAGCAGCAGAATCGCGAAGTGGTCACCCGCGAGCGGCCGCACCTGCAGCGACCACCCCTGCGGCGAGAGCCAGGTCAGCGGGCTGGTGGGACCACCGGCGGACCGCGCGTCACCGACCGCGCGCAGGCAGTAGCAGGCCGCCAGCACCGCGAGGGCGATACCCCGGGCGGTCCGCGCACTCGCGCTCAGCTGCGCCGCCACCGCGGCGACGCCCGCGAAGACGATGCCGGACGCGGCCTCGGCGAGTCCGAATGCCAGTGCGTCGGAGCCGGAAACACCGGCGGCCTCGATGCTCGCGGCACCGATCAGCCCGGTGGCCAGCGCGCCGCCACCGGCGATGATCAGCGCGGCCGTGAGATTGGCGAACCGCCCCAGCCGCGTAGAGGCCAGCAACTCCCCGCGCCCGGTCTCCTCATCGGCGCGAGTATGCCGGATGACCACGAGAATCGTCGCGACCCCGATGATCGTGTGGAACATCCCGGCCTTCCACAGACCTGCCGCGGCCGCCGAGGTCGTGTTGTAGATCGGGCCGTACATGGCCAGCTGCGCCGGACTGGTCAGGATCGTGTGGGCGAAGTTCCGCAGATCGACCCCGGTCGAGTACACCTTCTCGGTGCTCTTGATGTAGACGCTGCCCAGCGGCACCGACAACAGCAACACCCAGAGTGGCAGCACGAGGCGATCGCGCCGCAGATACAGCCGCAACAACTGCAGCGTCCCGGTGAAATCAGCAGCGCCACTGGGTATTTCGACGAGGCGATGGCGCGCGACGGTCGCCGTGGTCATTTCGACGCCTCCGCGAGCTTGCGCGCCGCCTCGGAGTCGTTACGCGATTCGCCCCCGTCGAGCGAATAGTGCCGCAGGAACAGCTCTTCCAGCGTCGGAGGCTGGCTGACCAGACTCCGTACCCCGGTGTCGCCGAGCACCCGGATCAGCTCACCCAGATGCTCCCCGTCGACCTGGCAGTGCAGCGTATGGTCCTCGAGGCTGATATCCGCCACGCCGGGGATGCGGCTGAGATCGCCCGGATCGCCGGTCAATTCGGCCTTGATCGAGGTGCGCGACAGATGCCGCATCTCGGCGAGGGTGCCGCTCTCCACCGTGCGGCCCTCCCGGATGATCGTGACCCGATCGCACAGCGCCTCCACCTCCGAGAGGATATGGCTGGACAGCAGCACGGTCGTACCGCGCTGGGCCGCCTCGCGGGCACAGTCGCGAAATACCTTTTCCATCAACGGATCCAGGCCCGAGGTGGGCTCGTCGAGCAGGAGCAGTGTCGCATTCGAGGAGAATGCCGAGATCAGGGCGACCTTCTGCCGATTGCCCTTGGAATAGGTGCGGGCCTTCTTCCGCGGGTCGAAGTCCAAGCGCTCGATCAGATCGGCCCGCCGATCGGTGTCGAGCCCGCCGCGCATGCGGGCCAGCAGATCGATGGTCTCCCCGCCCGACAGCGACGGCCACAGCGTGACATCGCCTGGTACGTAGGCGATGTCGTGATGCAGTGCGACGGCGTCGGACCACGGATCGCGGCCGAGCACCCGGACCTCGCCCGAGGTCTTGGCGAGGATGCCCAGCAGGATTCGAATGGTGGTCGATTTACCCGCCCCGTTCGGGCCGAGGAATCCGTGCACCTCCCCCTCGGCGACCTCGAGGTCGAGGCCGTCGAGGGCGTGCACCTGCCCGAACCGCTTGTGCAGATCTCGGACACTGATTGCCGATGACATCGAATCTCCTTATGAGATAAGGGGTTCACCGTTTCCGGTCGAGCAGGGTGTCCAGCATCATCGAATCGGTGAACAGGCCATTGGTGAAGATGTCGGCCGCCGGCAGCATGACCTGGTCGGCGTATTCGCGTAGCGCCTTGCGGTAGTCGAGTTTTCCGTCGTGCCGGGCGGCGTACAGCTGGAGGAACAGGAAGAATCCGCCGCCGTTGTGCAGGGCCATATAGCGCGCGGTGGCCTTCAGATCGCGTTGCGGCCGCAACGTACCCGCCTCGACACCGGTGACGAGATAGCCCTCGATATCGGAGACCATATGTTCGAACAGAGTGACCGTGAGCGACCCCCCGGCCTGGAAGCTGCGCATCATATAGGCGATGTACGGAGCGAAATCCTCGATCTCCGAGAGGGATTCGAGAAGGCTCTTCGGCGTGGGGTCGCGAATGTACTCCGTCTTCACCTGCCGGATGAGATCGCGCACGTATTCGTCGCAGGCCTCCCGCAATCCGTCCTTGGAACCGAAGTGATGGTTGACCAAGCCCGCGGACACACCCGCGGCGGCGGCGATGGCACGCACACCGACCCCGAAACCCTGATCGCCGAAGGTGACGATCGCGGCGTCGCGGATGCGGGCGCGGGTGCTCAGATCGTCAGTGGATCCTTCCGATACGGCTGCTCTCTTAAACACATGTTCAATATACTAAACAGGTGTTCAATCGTCACGCAAGAGGCCGATGACCAGCGTTTCAGCGGATGTTCTGCCCCTGAAAAGCGGCCAACCCCTCCTCGGCCACGGGTGCGTGTTCACCGCGTCCGCGCCGGCTCCCGGCGTAGGCCCATTGCCGCACGGTCGCCACGGCACGCGGCAGCAGCTCCACCCCGGGCGGGCGATTGAGTACCGGATCGAAGAAGCCGGGCGCGGCATGCTCGCCGATCTCCGGACGGGACAGGGTGATCTCGGCCAGCGGGCGGGGCGGACCGAGCAGCGAGGCCGCGCACAGCACGAAATCGAGCCGGTGCCCATCGCGGTACTCGCAGAGCGATTCCAGCGAAACCGAGTGCGGCTGAGCGGAATCCGGCTCGGCGAAGATCCATTCGGGCGGGCCGTCGAAGAACGAATAGGGCATCAGGCTGCCGTAGCGGGCCTCGACCCAGCTGCGCACCGGCCGCAGCACGAAACGTCCGACGGGACCCGTGCCGGTGGTGGCCAGTGCCAGATCCCAGGGCCGATCCTGCCAATCCAGTACGCGCACAGCCAATCCCAGCGCATCGGGGATGCCGCCGGGCAGGCCGACGGCCTTGGACATGCGCGCCAGCACCGGCCGGTCGGGGGCTCCGATCAACCGCGCGTAGTCGTCGTCGAGGGCGTGCAGGGCGCCGGTGAGCGGGAGCCCGTCGGGATGGAACACACGAGCGTGCCGAATCCATGTCAGTGTTGAAAAGGCCTGCGCCACAATGCGATCCGGACGTGGCATGCGATCACCTCAGCTCGGGGTTGGCCGGAATCGCCGAACCGGCCGGGATATAACCCAGGCGATACCCGATTCCGGACGAGTTATCCGCGTGAGGCGCAGAGCAATCCGTCGCCGACCGGAATCAGCACACTGGTCAGATCCGGATCCTCGGCGATGGCCCTGGTCGCGGCCCGCACGGCCTGGGTGGCCGGATCGCGTTGCGCCGGATCGGGAACCCGCCCGCCCAGCAGCGCATTGTGCAACAGGATCGCCCCGCCCTCGCGCAGCAGCCGCACGGCCTGGGCGACGTACTGCGGATGCTCGAGCGGCGCGGCATCGATGAAGACCAGGTCGTAGGCGCCATCGGCCAGGCGCGGCAACACATCCAGCGCGCGGCCGTTGATCAGCCGGGTGCGCGCGGACAGGATGTCGGCCGTGCGGAAGGCATCCTTCGCGGCGCGCTGATGCTCCGGTTCGGAGTCGATCGTGGTCAGCGTGCCGTCCTCGCGCATACCGTCCAACAGCCACAGCCCACTGATCCCGGCGCCGGTACCCACCTCGACGACCGCCCGCGCCCCCAGCAGCTGGGCGTACATGCTCAGCAACGCACCCACCGACGGCGGCACCGGTGCGGCGCCCAGCTCGGTGGCCCGCTCCCGCGCCGAGAGGAGGATCTCGTCCTCGACGACCGATTCCTCGACATAGGCGAGGTTGCGCTGCAGGGCCGCTGCGGTGGATAACTGACTCACGGTATGAGGCTAACGGCGGAGGACCTCCCGCGTCGCGAACGACGAGCCCGTCGGCACCGGCAAATCGGATTTGCCGCGGGCGCAGTTTTCTCAGGTGTCCCTCAGCCTCCCCATACCACCGGCACATCGGGACCCGACAAAGTAAGGGCTACGCAAAGGCCGACCGACCGTCGGGCGACGCTCTGGGAACAACCGTCCTGGAAATTCGGTTGCTTTCCCTGCACGACCCAGTGTCGTGTTATAGCGCCGACCACGGTCCCGAGTAGGAGGTAACCCCATCCACAAGGTCGATGCGGCGCGTGAATACGCCCACCTGCCCGAATCGGGCCTGCCTATCGACGGTACGGCCGATTACGAGCTGCCCACTGCGGACACCGCAGAAGGCGGCGACCCCACCCCCGATTCGCTGTCCGGCACCGCGGCCTTCGACGCCACCGGTGACCGCGACATGATGCCCACCTGGGACGAACTGGTCCGCGAGCACGCCGACCGGGTCTACCGGCTGGCCTACCGCCTCACCGGCGATCCCCAGGACGCCGAGGATCTCACGCAGGAAACCTTCATCCGCGTGTTCCGATCGCTGTCCAACTATCAGCCCGGCACCTTCGAGGGCTGGTTGCATCGCATCACGACCAATCTGTTCCTGGATATGGTCCGCCGGCGCAACCGGATCCGCATGGAGGCGCTGCCCGAGGACTACGAGCGCGTCCCGTCCGAGGGCCCGGGCCCCGAACAGGCCTATCACGATGCCCGCCTGGACCCCGACCTGCAGTCGGCGCTGGATTCGCTGGCTCCGGAATTCCGCGCGGCCGTGGTCCTGTGCGATATCGAGGGCCTGTCCTACGAGGAGATCGGCGCGACCCTCGGCGTGAAGCTGGGCACCGTGCGCAGCCGTATCCACCGCGGCCGTCAGGCACTGCGGGAGTACCTTGCGCATAATGGATCTCAGCAGCGGTTCGCCGCTGACGAGAAGGTCGGGTGATCGCCGACCGCCATCGGGCGGCCGATCCCGGCGCAGCTGTTGTCCGTCGGAAAGGTGTGCACCGTATGAGTGGCGAAGATGCCGCGGCGAACCGGCCCCGATTCGCCCCCACCGAGCATCTGGCCAGCGAGGCCATCGCCGCATACGTCGACGGCGAGCTGCGCATGAATGCCTATCTGCGGGCCGCCGAACATCTGGCGAAATGCCCGGAATGCGCGTCCGAGGTCGAGGCGCAGCAGCAGGCCCGTGTCGCCCTGCGGCAGGCCGCGCAGCTGCAGATCTCCGCGCCGACCGATCTGCACGACACGCTGAGCCGCATTCCGCTCGCCGATCTCACCGGTCCGAATGCGGACGAGATATCGCGCGGCACGAGTTTCCTCGGGCTGCGGACGGATTCGTTCCATTTCGTGTCCGACAGCAGACGGTGGACCGGATGGTGGCGCAAGTAGAGTTCACCCCGTGACCTCCGAATCCACGAACGCCGGATCGACGTCCGATGACCGCAGTGCCGCGTCGGATTCGCCGGCCGACAGGGGGAACCTGAGGCCGTCGGACGCGCCCGTATTGGGGCCGCGCCCGGTCTATCGCCCCCATATCGATACCCACACCACCCGCGCGTTCCGTCGCCCCACCGGGCTGGCCGGATCCTTCGCGCCGCATACACCCGGCGCGGCGACTCCGCGTCAGGACGGCCCGGAACTGGTGAACCGTCCCCCGGACACGGTGCTGGCCGAGGCGTTCGGACGCCCCGAGGGTTCCACCGAACTGCTGCAACGCGATCCGGACGCGATCGATGATTCCGGTGCGTCCACGGCTCCGGCCGATCCCTGGCGCGATCCGGAATCCGGCGCCCGGCTCGGCGCGCCCGCGATCCCCACGCCCGAACCCCAGCCGCTGCCCCCGGCCACCCGCCTGACCGCACGCGAGGTGCTGTTCGGCGGCCGCGTGGCGCCCAAGGCCCTCATCGTGCTGGCCGTGGTGGCGCTGCTCATCGGCGTGGCGGGCGGGCTGATCGGCCGGCTGACCGCCGAGGCCACCGCCCCGCTGACCTCACATAAGGTCGCCCTGCAGCAGGAGAGCGCGATCAACAAGCCGCACGGCCAGGTCGCCAAGGTGGCCGACGCGGTGCTGCCCGCGGTCGTGTCGATCCGCGAAACCGTCGGCGATAACGGCGCTCTGGGCTCGGGCGTGGTCATCGACGGCAACGGATATATCGTCACCAACAACCATGTGATCTCGATGGCCGCCACCGACAAGTCCGGCCGCGCCAAGATTCAGGTCACCTTCTCCGATGGCACCCGCAGCGCGGCCAAGCTGGTCGGGCGCGATCCCAAGAGCGATCTCGCGGTGCTCAAGGTCGATGTCAAGAATCTGACCGTGATCCGGCTGGGCAAATCCGGCGATGTGCAGGTCGGCGACGACGCGCTGGCGATCGGCTCGCCGCTGGGCCTGCAGAAGACCGTCACCTCGGGCATCGTCAGCGCCCTGCATCGGGCGATCGTGGAGACCCCGGAGGCCGGGGACGATTCGGCCGGGGCCTTCGACGCCGTGCAGACCGACGCCGCGATCAACCACGGCAACTCCGGTGGCGCGCTGATCGACAGCGAGGGCCGTCTGATCGGCATCAACACCGCGATCCGCAGCGAGAGCGGCGGTTCGGTCGGCCTGGGCTTCGCGATTCCGGTCGATCTGGTGCAGCGCATCGCCCAGACGCTGATCCGCGACGGTCAGGTGCATCATCCGCAGCTCGGCGTGAGCGCCAAGACCAAGCAGGTCGAGAACGACGTGCTCAGCGGCGCGCAGGTGGCCGATGTACAGGCGGGCAGCGCGGCCGCCAAGGCGGGTATCTCCGAAGGCGACATCATCGTGAAGGTCGGCGACCGCGAGATCACCGAGACGGCCGAGCTGACCGTGGCGATCCAGTCGCATCAGATCGGCGAGACGGTGAACATCCAATTGATCCGGGACGGCCGGCGCGTGGATGTTCCGGTGACGCTGGAATCGGACTGACCACCCCGGCGGGCTACCTCGGCCGGCGCGGGTCGGCCCAGGTAGCCTGTCCATGTGTTCAATATCGGCTGGCCCGAGATGGTGATCCTGGTGGTCGCCGCGCTGATGATCCTGGGTCCCGAGCGGCTGCCGGGAGCGATTCGCTGGACCGCCCAGAGCCTGCGGCAGGTGCGCGATTACGCCAGCGGCGCGACCAGTCAGCTGCGCAGCGAGCTCGGACCCGAACTCGACGAATTGCGTAAACCGTTGGAGGAGCTCAACGAGTTACGTCGGCCGTTCAATGATTTGCGCGGAATGACACCGCGGTCGATGGTGACGAAACATCTGCTCGACGGCGATGATTCGCTGTTCACCGGCAAATTCGACAAACCGACCAGTAAGTCCATCGGATCGGAATACGCACCACCGCCGGGCTATACGCCGCCGGAGCCGCCGAAACCGCTGGCGCGCAATGAGAAACCGCCGATCGACTTCGACGCGACATAACGATTTCCGCTCACTGCCTCGGGCGGCCGGGTCCATTTCGGGTCATTCGGACGTATTACCGCAGGTAATCGGGCCGCGGCGAGAAAGATAGCGGCCAGTTGGTCGTCAAGGCTACTGGACACATCCGGCTGTCGAGCGCTCTAGACTTCGCACATGTCAGCCGATGAGGTGGCACGGGTGTTCGCGATCGAGGACAAGGTCGAGCGCCTGAAAGCGGCCACCGAAGGGGTTGCTCAGGCCCAGCAAACCATCAACGAACTCACGCGCATTCGACGGGCCGTCATTCGCGAATTGCACGCCGAGGGGTGGACCTTCGCGAGAATCGGTGCGGCGGCAGGGCTTTCACGCGCGCGCATTCATCAGGTGAGTACGCAGGGTCCCGTGCCGGAGGGCCTGTTCTTCGGGCACGGACCGTTGACGATTCTCACCCCGGATGTGCGCAGCACCACGCGGGCCGCCCCGCTGGTCGGCGCGCCCGATGCCGCGGCGCCGCATCGGCTGGTGGAACTGTTGCGGGAGTTGGGTTTTACCGTCGGCGTGGAACGTTTCCTGCCCGGGCGGCCGCTGGATCTGGATCGTGAGGGCCTCATCGTCCTGGGTGGCCCCGAACTCTCCCCCAGCCTGCGCTATCTCGTCGCGGCCGATCCGCGCCTGCGCCGCACCGTAGCTCGCGCGGGCCGCGTCCGCCGCGGCATCGAGGACCGCGCCGCCCGCCGCGTCTACCGCCCCGGCGGCACCGAGCCCTACGACATCGCCTATCTGGCCCGCCTCCCCCGCCCCGACGCCCGCGGCGCGGTCCTGGTCATAGACGGCCTCCACCCACCCGGCTCCCTGGGCGCCATCCGCCTCCTGGCCACCCGCCTGGCCACCCTCCACGAACGAGCAGGCACCCACCCCTTCTCCGCCGTCGTAGGCGTGCGCTACGACCGCAATACGGGCGAACCTTTGGAAGCGGACCTACTGACCCCCATCTACCGCCACGAAAGATGATGGGCGACCTTCACTTCACTGTGCGCCCCGCGCGAGCGCACCTCACCGTGGACCCCGCCGCGAGCACACCCTTTCACCATGGACCCCGCCGCGAGCACACCCTTCACCGTGGACCCCGCCGCGAGCACACCCTTCACCATGGACCCCGCCGCGAGCGCAGCGAGCGGCGGGGTCAGGCGGCCACTCTTGTGGGACGGAGGGTGTTCATCGGGGGTCGGTCGGACAGGGAGACTTCCGTGGTCTGCGCCGTGAATTCGTCGCCTATCAAAGGGAATTGGGTCAGCGCCGCGCCCGAATCGCGAATTCCGCTGCGGCCCAAGATCGTTCCGACGATCTGGCGGCTCATGACGCCCAGGTCGGACAGGGGCCGGTTGCGGTGGGTGCGGACACCCAGGTTGACCTGGCCGATCGCGGGGAGACCCAGCAGGTCGAAGGTATCCAGCAGCAGGCCGATTTCGACGCCGTAGCCGGGGGCGAAGGGCACCGCGGTGAGCAGATCGCGGGTACCCGCGTACTCACCACCCAAGGGCTGCAACACCTTCGACAGGTCGGGGCGCAGCGCGGACAACAGCGGGCGGGCCACCAGTTCGGTGACGCGGCCGCCGCCGTTGTGATCGACCGTCTCGCCCTGGCGCAGCGGGCGGCGGTAGTAGGCCTTCACCAGATGCAGATCCTCGACCGTCAGCAGCGGTCCCAGCAGCCGGGGCACGAACATCGGATCCGGATCGATCAGATCGGAATCGACGAAGGCGATCAGATCGCCGGTGGTGGCGGCCAGCGAGCGCCACAGCACCTCGCCCTTACCTGGCACCGGATCCAGTTCGGGAACGGCCTGCTCGCGGGTGACCACTCGGGCCCCGGCGGCGCGGGCCCGATCGACCGTCGCGTCCACCGATCCGGAATCCAGCACGACGAGCTCGTCGACCAGCGTCCCGACCAGCGGCAGGATGCTGGTCACCACGTCGGCGACGGTGCGTTCCTCGTTCAGCGCGGGCAGTACCACGGAGACCGTGCGCCCGGCCTTGGCGACGACCAGTTCGTCGGTCGTCCACTCGGGGCGGTCCCAGGTACGGGAGATCGCCCAATCGTTGGTGTTGTCGAGAGTTTCGGGGTTGGTTGTCATACCAGACCTCGCAGAGTTCGAGCGGGGGGCCGGATGCCCTGGATCGCGGCGATCATGTCCACCACGCGCCGGGTCTCGGCGACCTCGTGGACACGGAATACTCGTGCGCCGGCCGCGGCAGACCATGCGGTAGCCGCCAATGTGCCCTCCAATCGCTCGGATAGGCCGACACCAAGAGTCTCCCCGATGAAATCCTTGTTGCTCAGTGCCATCAAGACCGGCCATCCGGTTTTTACAAGAACGTCCATCGCCCGCAACAGTTCGAGCCCGTGATAAGTGTTCTTGCCGAAATCATGGGTCGGATCGATCAGAATCGAATCCTTCGACACCCCGGCCTCGGCGGCCGCCTCGGCGGCGCGCACCACGGTCTCGGTGACCTCGGCCACGACATCGGCGTAGCGCGTTCGATGCGGGCGGGTCCGCGGCTGGATCCCGCCGGTATGACTGCAGACGATGCCCACCCCCAGCTCCGCGGCCACCCCGATCAGATCCGGATCCGCGCCCGCCCAGGTGTCGTTGATCAGATCCGCGCCCGCCGCGACCGCGGCCCGGGCCACCTCGGCACGCCAGGTATCGATGCTGATCAGCAGGTCCGGATGGCGTTCGCGAATGGCCGCCACGAACGGCACCACCCGGCGGGCCTCCTCGGCCGCGTCCACCTCGGCGCCCGGCCCGGCCTTCACCCCGCCGATATCCACCAGATCCGCGCCCTCGGCGACGGCCCGCTCGACGGCCGCCATCGCGGCCTCGTCGGAGAAGGTCGCCCCCTGGTCGTAGAACGAGTCCGGCGTGCGATTCACGATGGCCATGACCAGCGCTCGATCCGTTGCCACCGGTTTCCCGCACAAACTGGATAACACCGGCTGAGTCTATTAGCCGAGCTTCGCAAGGTGTCTATTGGCCGAGCTTCGCTCGGCCTTCAGGCCCTTGTGGATCGGCCTTCAGGGCTTGGGGGCTTTGCCCGTGGCGAGCTCGTCGACGTAGGCCTCGTAGTACGGGACGTAGCCGTCGGTGCGGCCGGACAGGACGTAGAGGGTGGTCTTGTCGTCGGGGGTGTAGCCCTGTTTGCGGAGGTCGACCTTGAGGCTCTTGAAGGTCGAGGTGGTCTTCAGCTCGTCGACGACGCGCAGGAACACCGGCACCGCGTAGGCGGGCAGGCGGTCGTAGAGCTGGGCGGCCAGGGCCTTGCCGTCGAGATCGATGCCGGGGCTCAGGGTCACCGCAGCCATACCGGCCTTACCGTCGGCGCCGGGGATGTCGACGCCGTAGACCACGGCCTCGGTAATCGCCGAGGCCCCGTCGAACGCGGCCTCGACCTGGGTCGTGGCCACGTTCTCCCCCTTCCAGCGGAAGGTATCGCCGAGGCGGTCCACGAACGCGATATGCCGCCAATGCTGATCGCGCACCAGATCCCCGGTATCGAACCAGCAGTCACCGTCGTCGAACGCGCCCCGCACGAGCTTCGATTCGGTCGCGTCCCGATCGGTGTATCCGTCGAACGGCGAGCGATCGGTCACCTTGGCCAGGAGCAGGCCCACGCCTCCGGAACGCACCCGCCGCAGCCGCCCGTCCGGATAACGCCTGGCCTTGCCGGTGGCATCGTCGAATTCGACCACCGCATAGGGCAGCGGCCCGAATCCGGCCGTGCGATCCACCCCGAACGCGTTGATGAACGCGACGTTTCCCTCACTCGCGCCATAGAATTCGACGATCCGATCGATGCCGAACCGATCGCGGAATTCGTCCCACAGCTCCGGCCGCAATCCGTTGCCGACGGCCAGGCGCACCCGATGCTCACGCTCCTGCGGCTTCTCGGGTTGACTGAGCAGATACCGGCACAGCTCACCGATGTAGATGAACGCCGTCGCCCGCGAGGCGACGATCTCCTCCCAGAACCGCGACGCCGAAAACTTGCGTCCCAGAGCGAAAGTCGCCCTCGCACCCAGCACCGCACCGAGCCCGACGGTCAGCGCGTTGTTGTGATAGAGCGGCAGGCAGCTGTAGAGCGTATCGTCGCCGCGCAGCCGAATTCCCAAGCCGCCCAGGCCCGCCATGCTCTTGGTCCAGCGCAGATGCGTCATCACACTGGCCTTGGGCAGGCCGGTGGTGCCGGAGGTGAAGATCAGGAATGCCCGTTCGCGGGCCCGGACGTCCTCGCACACCGGCGGATTCGTGGCGTCGGCCCCGCGGGCCAGCTCCTCCAGCTCGCCGGAGTAGAGCACCTTCCCGAGCGGTTCGGGCAGCGACTCCAGCGCCTCGCGGCATTCCTCGCCGATCACATTCACCACGCTGTCGAGCAGACCGAAGCTGTGCGCCAGAACCTGTTCGCGCTGATTGTGATTCAGCAGTCCGACGGTCGCGCCGAGCTTCACCGTCGCCAGCACCACGAACAGCGTCTCGGGGCGATTGGTCATCAATACCCCGACCACGTCGCCGCGGCCCACGCCCCGCGCGGTCAGCACATCCGCATAGCGATTCACCTCGGCATTGGCCGAACCGTAGCTGTAGTCGCGCCCCTCGAACCGCAGGAACGGCCGATCCGGGAACCGGTCGGCCGCGCGCTGAAAGTACAGTCCCACAGACGATCTGTCGTGCGAGCGGACCAGCATGCCGAGCGCGCCGCGCAGCAGCCCCGGTGCGTCCCATGCCATGCCCGGCAGTCGGCGGGCGAGATCGAACAGCGAGACGTTACGGGTGTCCGCGACCACGGTTCCTCCACCAGATTCGAGCTCAGGTCGGCTCGGCGAGCGCCTCGAACGCCGATGCCAGGTCTGTGGTCACGGTAACCCGGTCGAGCGCACCCTGCCCGATGAATCCACCACGCTGTATCTCATCCAGCCAGGCGAACAGGCCACGATAGTGCCCGTGCGGATCGAGCATCACCAGTGGTTTGCCGTGCATGCCGAGATAGCCCGCGGTCCAGGCCTCGAAGAATTCTTCGAGCGTGCCGACGCCGCCGGGCAGGGTGAGGAAGCCGTCGGCGCGATCCTCCATGACCTGCTTACGCTCACGCATGGTGTCGGTGACGATCAGTTCGTCGGCGTCGACATCGGCGACCTCACGGTGCACGAGGCTCTTCGGGATCACGCCGATGGTGCGCGCACCGCCCGCGCGGGCGGCCCGCGCCACCGCGCCCATCATCGAGACGTTGCCGCCGCCGGATACCAATTGCCAACCGCGCCGGGCGATCTCGCCGCCCACCTCGGCGGCCAGGTCGAGATTCTCCGACCCGTGTGCGCTCGCCGAACAGTAGACGCAGACCGCGAAGCTCACCACTGATCCTCCGTGCCGATCGGGCGCTCGGCACGGCTCTCGGCCGCGCGGACCACGATGTCGATCACCTCGTCGACACTGTCGGTGACATACAGCAGATCCACATCGCCGGGCGAGATCTTGCCCGAGCCCAGCATCGAATCCTTCAGCCATTCGACCAGTCCCGACCAGTACCGGGTGCCGAACAGCACGATCGGAAAGCGGGTGATCTTATGGGTCTGCACCAGCGTGAGCGCCTCGAACAACTCGTCGAGGGTGCCGAATCCGCCGGGCAGGCAGATGAAGGCCTGTGAATACTTGACGAACATCGTCTTGCGGGCGAAGAAGTATCGGAAGTTCAGGCCCAGATCGACCCAGTCGTTGAGGCCCTGTTCCATGGGCAACTCGATGCCGAGTCCGATCGAGAATCCCCCGGCCTCCGACGCGCCGCGGTTGGCCGCCTCCATGATTCCCGGGCCGCCACCGGTGATGACCGCGAATCCGGCGTGCGACAGCGCACCGGCGATGGCCTGGGCGGCCTGATATTCGGCGCTGTGCGCGGCGGTGCGGGCCGAGCCGAATATCGCTACCGCACGGGGGATTTCGGCGAGTGCGCCGAAGCCCTCGATGAATTCGCTCTGGATGCGCAGCACTCGCCACGGGTCGGTGTGCACCCAGTCGGTGGGCCCGCGTCCGTCGAGCAGATGCTCATCGGTAGTTCCGCTGCCCTGCTTGCGATCGCGCCGCAGCATGATGGGCCCGCGGAACCTCGGGGTCTTCGGCGATCGGGTGAAGTCGGGCTCGGACTCGGTGGACATATAGCTACGCTACCGACCCGCTACCGACGGACGGTCACGGCAGCCCGACCACCCGGCGAACAACGCGAACCGGATCGGCAACACCTCACGCACCGGCCCCGGTCAGATAGCTGCGCAGGATCTGGGTGACGGCGGTGATCTGCGCGGTCGGCACATGTTCCTCGACCTTGTGCGCCAGATTCGGGTCGCCCGGACCGAAGTTCACCGCCGGGATGCCGCGCGCGGCGAATCGGGAGACATCGGTCCAGCCGTATTTCGCCCGCACCCCGCCGCCGCCGTGGGAGTGCACCATCTCGACCAGATTCTTGGCCGCGGGCGCGGAGAGGCCGGGCAGCGCTCCCGGTGCGCCGTCGGCGCGTTCGAAACCGATGTCCAGGCCCGAGAAGATCTGGCGCACATGCTCGGTCGCCTCGTCGAGCGAACGGTCCGGTGCGAAGCGGAAGTTTACCACCACCTCGGCCGCGTCGGGCACCACATTGCCCGCCACCCCGCCGGACACCTGGACCGCCGACAGGCCCTCGCGATAGACGCAGCCGTCGATCTCGACCTCGCGGGCGCGATAGTCGCGCAGCCGCTCCAGGATCGGGGCGAGGCGGTGAATCGCGTTATCGCCCAGCCAGGCTCGCGCGGTATGGGCACGAGTGCCGGAGACGGTGAGCCGGGCGCGCAGGGTGCCCTGGCAGCCCGCCTCGATCCAGCCGCCCGAGGGTTCGCCGAGGATCGCCAGATCGGCGGCGAGCCAGTCGGGCAGTTCGCGTTCGATGCGGCCGAGGCCGTTGAATTCGGCGGCGATCTCCTCGCAGTCATAGAAGATCAGGGTCAGATCGCAGACCGGATCGGCCACCGTGGCGGCCAGGTGCAGGAAGACCGCGTCGCCGGATTTCATATCGACACTGCCGCAGCCGTACAGCTTTTCCTCGCCGTCCTCGACGACGAAGCGGCCGGGGACGTTGCCGGCGATCGGCACGGTGTCCAGATGTCCGGCGAGCATCACCCGGGTCGGGCGGCCGCGGTGGGTACGGGCCAGCACGGTATTGCCGTGCCGGATCACCTCGAAGCCCTCGGTCTGCTCGCGCAGCGCCTTCGCGACGATGTCGGCGATGGCCGCCTCGTCCCGCGAAACGCTCGGCATGTCGACGAGTGCGGCGGTCAAGGCGATGGGGTCGGCGCGCAGATCGATGGTCACCCCGTCCACCCTAATTGTTTGTTTGCCTAAACTGCCTGTTGTGAGCATTCAGGGAGCATCCGCAGTCGGCCTCGCGACGGTGACCGTCAACGGCACGGTCCTCGACACCTGGTATCCGTATCCCGAGCTGGGCGAGTTCGCGGCGGCCGGGACCGAGAAGCTGAGCCCGGCCGATCCCGAATACGCCAGGTTCGCCGAGCTGACCGGCTTCGACGAGGCCCGCCGGGTGGATGTGGTGGCCGTGCGCACGACGATCGCCGATCTGTCCGCCGCGCCCGCCGACACCCATGACGCCTACCTGCGGCTGCATCTGCTCTCGCATCGGCTGATCCGTCCGCACGGCGCCAACCTCGACGGCATCTTCGGCAAGCTCGCCAACGTCGTGTGGACCAATCACGGACCGTGTTCGACCGAGGAGTTCGAACTGGTGCGGGCTAAGCTGCGCGCCCGCGGCCCGGTGACCGTGTACGGCGTGGACAAGTTCCCCCGCCTGGTCGACTACGTCCTGCCCGGCGGTGTCCGCATCGCCGACGCCGACCGCGTGCGCCTGGGCGCGCACCTGGCCGAGGGCACCACGGTCATGCACGAGGGCTTCGTGAACTTCAACGCCGGCACCCTCGGCGCCTCGATGGTCGAGGGCCGCATCTCCGCGGGCGTGGTCGTCGGCAACGGCTCCGATATCGGCGGCGGCGCCTCGATCATGGGCACGCTCTCCGGCGGCGGCAAACAGGTCATCTCGATCGGCGAACGCTGCCTGCTCGGCGCCAACGCGGGCCTGGGCATCTCCCTCGGCGACGACTGCATCATCGAGGCGGGCCTCTACGTCACCGCGGGCACCAAGGTCTCCCTCCCCGACGGCCGCACCGCCAAAGCCGCGGAACTGTCGGGCCAGCCCAACCTCCTGTTCCGCCGCAATTCCCTCACCGGCACAGTAGAAGTCGTGGCCCGCAAGGGCACCGGCATCGAACTCAACGCCGCCCTCCACGCGAACTGACGAAGCCACCCCCGCCGCTCGCTACGCTCGCGGCGGGGGACAAGAGGGGCTGGCGCAGCGGGGGACAAGAGGGCTGGCGCACCGACGAGCAAAGAGGGCAGGCGCGGCAGCCTCCCCACTGTCCCCCGCCGCGAGCGCAGCGAGCGGCGGGGGTTACTCGATTCCGAAGGCCAGCACTCGTTCTGGGGTTATGCGGATGAGTTCTGGGGATGTGCCGGGGATGTGGGTTTGCGTGTTGCGCAGGGCTTGGGCTGTGCCGCGGATTTCCAGGCAGCGAACTTCCCAGGGGGACAAGGACTTCACGTCGTCGACTACGAAGGCGACTCGCTCGTGTTCGGTGAGGTTGCGGAACTTCTGGGAGGCGCCCAGGTTCGCGCCGCCGATGTCGATGGTGCCCAGGGATTCGTTGTAGCGGAAGCCGACCGGGTTGTTCTGGGGCGAGCCGTCGGGGCGGATGGTGGCGAGTCGGCCCAGCCGCTGGGTGCGCAGATACTCGATCTGGGCGGGCGACAGCGTTGCGATCATGAAACGCAGCCTAGGACCTCGAGTGCGCTGAAGGTCAAGCCGATAACCGCTTCTTCTGGACCTTGCCCATGGCATTGCGCGGCAGTGAATCCACCAGCCGCACCTCGCGCGGTCGCTTATGCGCCGAGAGTTGTTGCGCCACATGGTCGATGAGGTCACGCTCGAGGGAATCGCCCGGCGCGGCACGCGGTACCACGAACGCCACGATGCGCTGGCCCAGATCCTCGTCGGGCACGCCGACGACGGCAACCTCCGCGACGGCTGGATGCCCCAGCAGCACCGTCTCGATCTCCCCCGCCCCGACGCGGAAACCGCCGGACTTGATGAGGTCCACCGATTCCCGGCCGACGATGCGATGGAATCCGCCGGCGTCGACGACCGCGACATCCCCGGTGCGGAACCAGCCGTCCTCCGTCCAACATTCGGCGCTCGCGTCGGGCCGGTTGAGATAGCCGTCGAACAGCATCGGCCCGCGCACCTGCAACCCGCCGATACTCTCCCCGTCGTGCGGCACCGCGGCCCCGGCCTCGTCGCGCAGCCGCGTCTGCACCCCCGCCACCGGCGTGCCGACCCAGCCCGGGCGGCGCTCGCCGTCCGCACGGGTGGACAACGTGATCATGGTCTCGCTCATACCGTATCGCTCGATCGGCGCATGTCCGGTCAGCTCGCGCAGCCGCTCGAAGACCGGCACCGGCAACGGCGCGCTGCCCGATACCAGCAGCCGCGCCGCGGCCAATTCCTTTGCCGCGGCAGGATCCTCGGCAATCCGGGACCATACCGTCGGCACGCCGAAGTACAGCGTCCCGTGCGCCGCCGCATAGGCCGCGGGCGTCGGCTTACCGGTGTGCACGAGCGGACTGCCCACCCGCAGCGGGCCGAGCATGCCGAGGATGAGTCCGTGCACATGGAACAGCGGAAGGCCGTGCACCAGAACATCATCGGCCGTCCACGCCCACGCCTGCGCCAGCGCGTCCAACCCGGCGGCGATAGCGCCGCGGCTGAGCATCACACCCTTGGGCGCACCCGTCGTACCGGAGGTGTAGAGCACGAAAGCCGTTGTGCGCGCGCCCGGTTCGGGATAAGTGTGCCATGAGCGGGCATGTCTGCGCACCGGCACCACCGGCAGCGAGCTCCCCTCCGGCGCCTCGCCGAGCCACGCCCGCGCACCCGAATCGGTGAGAATGTGCTCGAGTTCGGCGACGCCCGAATCGGGCGGCACCGGCACCACCGTCACGCCCGCGATGAGGCAGCCGACCACCGCGAGCACGGTCGTCACGGTCGGGCGCGCCAGCACGGCCACCCGATCGACGCCCGCGATCCGCTCGGCGACCGAGGTGGCCGCGCCGAGCACATCACTGCGCGACAGGACCTGCCCGTCGATGGTGACCGCATTCGGGATATCGGCCCCGGCGGCGACGGCGGCGGGATCGAGCGAGGGCAACAGCGGCAAGGACCCAGAGATCACCCGCCCAAACTACCAATCCCGCCGCCCTGTGACGGTTGACACGGCACTGGGTCAGTGAGAGCTTTGGTACATAGCCTTCTCATCCGAGAGTGAGGTCAACGATGACCGGGCCGCTTCGCGCAACGACGCACGAACAGTCACCGCCGACAAGCGATTTCGATATCGCCCGCCACCTCGACGGCTCCGCCGCCCTCTTCGGCGCCGCGGCGAATGTGATCATGCAGCTCAGCTCCCGGCCGGTGGGCTTCGGCGTCATCGAGAGCACGGTGGACAGCGGCAAGGTCATGCTGCATCCGATCAAGCGCACCCGCACCACGCTGACCTATCTGGCCGTCGCCCTGCTGGGCACCGAATCCGAGCGCGCGGCCTACCGCGCCGCGATCAACCGGTCGCATCGCCCGGTGCACTCCACCGCGTCGAGTCCGGTGCGGTACAACGCCTTCGATCCGCGGCTGCAGCTGTGGGTGGCAGCCTGCCTGTACTGGGGCGCGCACGATCTGTACGAGCGCATGCACGGCCGGATGACCGAGGCCGATGCCGACGGTTTCTATCACCACTGCGCCCGGCTGGGCACGACACTGCAGATGCCGCAGGAGCTATGGCCGCCCGACCGCGAGGCCTTCGATCGGTACTGGGCGGCGAATCTGGCCCGCACGACCATCGATCCACCCGTACGTGCCTACTTCGAGGATCTGATCGATCTGCGGATGCTACCGAGCCCGATTCGGTTGGCGTTCGGCGGATTTCATCGCTGGGTGGTCGCCGGT
This sequence comes from Nocardia sp. NPDC051570, assembly GCF_044454005.1. Classification (NCBI taxonomy): domain Bacteria; kingdom Bacillati; phylum Actinomycetota; class Actinomycetes; order Mycobacteriales; family Nocardiaceae; genus Nocardia; species Nocardia sp. NPDC051570. The sequence goes on from NZ_JBITDI010000004.1 coordinate 470,978, forward strand.
CTGCTGCCGCCGCGGCTGCGCGAGCAGATGGGCATGACCTGGAGCGAGGACGACGATCGCCGGCTGGCCCGGTTGCTGCGTGCGGTCGGCGCGGTCGAGGAGCGAATGCCCAAGCAGCTCGGGCTCTTTCCGATCAACGCGTTCCTGACCGATCTGCGCGTCCGCAGAATGCTGCGGCTGCCACTGGTCTAGCGCACCCGGAAGCCCGGCACGATGTGATCGCGCGCGTACCGCCGCAGCGCCGCCTCGTCGTCGAGCGGGATCATCGTCTGCGGGGTCAGCTCCATCGACAGCGCGGTCCGCGCGATCGTCTCGGCCAGCGGCAGCGGATCGTAGCGCTCGAGCTTGCCCTCGTCCTGCAGCCGGGTGATGAATTCGGCCAGATAGTCGCGCCCGAGCTCGATCACCGGCGCGCCCCGCACCGTCAGATACGGCAGCACGACCTCGGGCTCGGTTTCGAGCAGCCGATCCAGCAGCCGGTTGCCGCGCAGCCCGTCGACGAAGGCGGCGAACAGCTCGACGATCTGCTCCTCGGCCGGGGCGTCGCGATCGATCTGCGGCTGCACGGCCGCATCGACCTGCCGCACGAATTGCCGGACCTGCCGCAGCGCGACGGCCTGGATGAGATCGGATTTGCCCGCGAACCGCCGATACAGCGTGGCCAGCGACAGTCCACCACGCCGGGCCACCTCGACCATGCTGGTGCGCTTGATCCCGAAATCGAGGAAGGCCAGCAGCGCCGCGTCGAGCACCGTGGTCTGACCGCGATCCTCCGGGGCCGCATCGCGGACCAGCGGCAGCAGTTTGGCCATGCCGGGCACCTCTCTGCGGAACGACACGATGACAGGGAGATCTTCCCATATGGTCACGCGGTACGGCGCCGCCATTGACAGGCCCGCGAATCCGATGAGAAGGTGAGTCGAGAAGTTTCTCACACTTCTTCCGCCTCACGGCGTGAAGCCGGACCGAGGAGACGAGTCGACGATGACCGCCCCCCTGCGCTACACCGACCCCGAATCCCCGCCGACGCCGGAGTTCACCCCGCAGACCGTGCGCCGCCACATGGACGGCGTCGCGGCCTTTCTCGGCGGCGCCGCGAATGTGGTCATGCAGCTGAGCCATCCACCGGTCGGCTACGGCGTCCTGGAGAGCCCGGTCGACAGCGGCAAGGCCACGCTGCATCCGATCAAGCGCCTGCGCACCACGCTGACCTATCTCGCGGTCGCATGGCTGGGCACCGAGGGGGACCGCAGGGTCTATCGCGACGCGGTCAACGCCTCGCACCGGCCGATCCGCTCCAAGCCGGGCGCAGCGGTCAGGTACAACGCCTTCGATCCGAAGCTGCAGCTGTGGGTCGCGGCCTGCCTGTACTGGGGCGTCGACGATCTCTACACCCGCATGCACGGTCCGATGGAATCCGATGTGGCCGAGGCCTTCTACCGGTACTCCGCGCGCCTGGGCACCACGCTGCAGATGCGCCCGGAGATGTGGCCTGCCGATCGCGCGGCGTTCTACCGCTACTGGGACGAGAACCTCGCCCAGCGGACCATCGACGAGCCGGTCCGGCGCTACTTCGACGATCTGATCGATCTGAAGAATCTCTCGCCCGTGCCGCGCATCGTCTTCGGCCGCATCCACCGCTTCGGCGTGACCGCCCTGCTGCCACAGCGGCTGCGCGATCAGATGGGCATGACCTGGACCGCCCGCGACGAGCGCCGTTATACCGGCACCCTGCGCCTCATCGCACTGGTCTGGGTGCGCCTGCCGGAGCCGATCAGGGTGTTTCCGTTCAACTACCTGCTGCTGGATATGCGCCTGCGGAACCGCCTGGGCCGCCCGCTGGTCTAGCGCTTGTCGGCGAGGGCACGCAGGAAGAACCCGAGGTTGGCCGGGCGCTCGGCCAATCGCCGCATGAGATATCCGTACCACTGGTTCCCGTACGGCACATACACCCGCACCGAGCGCCCCGCATCCACCAGCCGCCGCTGCTCCGCGTCGCGAATGCCGTACAGCATCTGAAACTCGTATTCGCTGGAACCCAGGGCATTTTCGAGCGCGAATCGGGAGGCGACGGCGATCATATCCGGATCGTGCGTGGCGACCATCGGATATCCGGCCCCGCGCATCAGCACGTCCAGGCAGCGCAGATACGCCGAGTCCACCTCCGCCCGGCGTCGATGGGCGAGCGCCTCCGGTTCGCGATATGCCCCCTTGCACAACCGGATTCGCGCCCCGAGCGAAGCCAGCTCCCGGCATTCGGTCTCCGCGCGGCGCAGATAGGCCTGTACCGCGACCGCCAGCCACGGGAATTCACCGCGCAGCCGCCGCACGGTGTCGAGGGTGGCATCGGTGGTGGTGTGATCCTCGGCGTCGACGGTCACCCACACCCCCGCCTGCTCGGCCCGCAGGCACAGCGTCCGCAGATTGGCGGTGGCGATCTCGGGTCCCCCCTCGCCCAGGGTCTGCCCCAGCGCCGAGAGTTTGACCGAAACCTCCACGCGCCGAACGGATGCGGAACCCTCGCCGTCCCCTGCGGCCAGATCGTCGATGAGCGCCAGATACTCGGTCACGGCATTGTCGGCCATCGACCGCTCGGTCGTATGCTCACCGAGGAAATCCACGCTCACCATCCGCCCGGAGGCCAGCAGCTCCCGGACCACCGGCGCCAGATCCAGCCGTGACTCCCCCGCCACGAACCGCCGCACCACGCCGGAGGTGACCGGAATCCTGGTAAGCGCATGCCGCATTCGGGACGAATCCGCGGCGGCGAGCAATGCCGGACGCAACGGATTCACCGGTCCGCCATCCGCGGATAGCGATGATCGGTGGGCGATTCGACGGGCCCGGTGACGACGGCCGCCTCGACCGCCGACGAGATCTCGGCCAGCCTGCCGACCAGCAGTTCTCGCTCCGGACTGCCCGGCACGTAGGGGTGCACCGGTGCGTTCGCGGGGCGCGGGACAACCGTGACAGCGTCCATGGTCTCAGGCTAGCCCGGACCCCTGCGCGCTCGACAATTTTGCACGCCCGGCGCGCGGAAGTGCGCACACTGCGAGCGAATCCGCGCCCGGCGCGGCAGTATGGCGCTCATGCGCGTTGTCATTCAGCTTCGCCCGGCCACCGATCTGATCACCGCGGTCACCGATCCCGGCACCAGGGTCTCCCCTGCGGATGTCGTCGGAGCACTGCCCGGATTCGATCTCGACCACGACTTCGAACCGGTCGCGGTACCCCGCCGGACGGACAATCCCAATTACTCCATGGCTCCCGAACACACCGCGGTGGTGATCCGCGGCGAGCTCGACGACGATCCCACGACACATCAGCGGGTATCCGAACTCGCCATGGTCACAGGCGTTTTCGCGGATCCGACCATCGAGCCGGTGCTCACCTGCGGCGGTGATCCCGCGGTCGGCGACTGGCACGGCGTCGGCACCCTGCTGCACGTGAGCGATCTGGCGAATGCCGGGTTGACCGGTCAGGGCGTGGCGCTGGCCGTCGTCGACACCGGCATCAACGCCGCGCAGGTCGACCGGGTCCGCGGCGGGCATATGACGATCGATGCCGCGCGCAGCTGGAATCCCTCGGGCGTCACCGGCACCGCGGGCAAGTTCCCCGTCGATCACGGCAGCATGTGCGCCTTCGACGCGCTCATCTGCGCACCGAACGCCTCCTTCCTGGATCTGCCGGTGCTGCGCAGCACCCGGCAGGGGCAGACCACGATGGACGGACTGCTCTCCGATGCGCTCGCCGGATATGCCTATCTGCGCACGGTCCTGTCCGATCAGCCCGCGGCCACCCGCGCGCTGGTGGTCAGCAACAGCTGGGGTTCGTTCTCCCCGGATTGGGATTTCCCCGTCGGACAGCCCGGGAACTACTCCGACAATCCGTCGCATCCGTTCAATGTCATCGTCGGCTCGCTCGAGGCCGCGGGTGCGGACATCCTGTTCGCCGCGGGCAATTGCGGCCGCGACTGCCCCGACGGTCGCTGCGGCTATACGGATCGCCCGATCAGCGGCGCGAACTCACATCCGAGCGTGCTCAGCCTCGGCGGCGTGGATACCACCAATCAGCGGGTCGGCTATTCGTCGCAGGGTCCCGGACGCCTCTCCGACCGCAAACCCGACGTCTGCACCTACACCCACTTCGCCGGATCGCAGGCGTTCGGCCCCAACGAGCCCGATACCGGCACCTCAGCGGCCTGCCCGGTGGCGGCCGGCCTGGTCGCGGCCATCCGGACGAAGTGGTCGGCGACCGCGCTCCCGCCCGCCCAGTTACGTGCCGCGATCCAGCGCACCGCCCTCGATCGCCCCGCCACGGGCTTCGATTACGACTACGGATACGGCGTCGCCGACAGCGCTGCCCTCCTCGCAGACCTACGCAGGACGGCGAATCGGGCGTAACTTGGTGGGATGCCATTGCTCACAGTCCAGCTCCCGCAGGGCGCGACCATGGGCGATGCCCTGCGGACGTTGCATCTCACCGAGAGCGAGGTCGACACAGGTTACGGCCTGATCTCCGTCGACCCCGCCACCGGACTGTTCGCCCTGCGTGTCTCCGATTCCGCCGCCACTCGCGTGTCCATGAACGGCGCGGGTGCAACGGTTTTCGCGGACCCGCGCGTCGAACCGGTCGGTCGCGGGATGCGCGGCCGCAATTCCCCGCCCTAGGCGCCCAGGCGTTTCGCCGCGGCGGCGATCCGTTCATCGGTGGCCGTGAGGGCGATACGGACATGATCGGAACCCGTGGGACCGTAGAAGTCGCCGGGAGCGGCCAGGATGCCGCGGTCGGCAAGCCATTCCAGGGTGGCGTGGCCGGATTCGCCGCGCGTCGACCAGAGATACAGGCCCGCCTGTGAATGGTCGATGCGGAAACCGGCCTCCCGCAATGCCTTTCGCAGGATCTCGCGGCGTGCGCGATAGCGTTCGCGCTGCGCCGCCTCGTGCGCGTCGTCGCCCAGCGCCGCGGTTATCGCGGCCTGCACGGGGAACGGCATGATCAGCCCGGCGTGTTTGCGCACCTCGAGCAGCTCGCGCACCAGGGCCGGATCGCCGGTCACGAAGCCCGCGCGGTAGCCCGCCAGATTGGATGTCTTGGACAGTGAGTGGATCGCGAGCAGTCCGGTGTGGTCGCCGTCGCAGACCCGCGGATCGAGGATCGATACGGCCTGTTCGTCCCACGCCAGACCGAGGTAGCACTCGTCGGAGGCGACGATCGCGTCCCGCTCGCGCGCGAACGCCACGACCTTGCGCAGATGGTCCACGCCGAGCACCCGGCCGGTCGGATTCGACGGCGAGTTCAGATAGATCAGCGCGGGCCGCTGCGGTCCGAGCTGTGCCGTCCCGTCCGCCCGCGCGATCCGCGCACCCGCCAGCAGCGCGCCCACCTCATAGGTCGGATACGCCACCTCGGGGATGACGATCAGATCGTCGGCACCGAGTCCGAGCAGTCGCGGCAGCCCGGCGATCAGCTCCTTGGTCCCGATCGCGGGCAGCACCGCCTCGGAGTCGACACCGGTGATCCCGAATCGCCGCCGCAGCGCGTCGACCGCGGCCGCGCGCAGTTCCGGCGTGCCGTGGGTGGCCGGATAACCGGGAACCGCCGCCGCCCCGGCGAGTGCCCGCTGAATCAGCGGATCCACCGGATCCACGGGCGTGCCGACCGACAGATCGACGATCCCGTCGGGATGTCCGGCCGCCCGCTTCTTCACCGAAGCGATGGTGTCCCAAGGAAAATCGGGCAGTAGATCACTGACCCGGCCGCGCGTGGACAAGATGACTACTCGCTCGCCATCGGGGGCAGCGCCGCGATGAACGGCGGATCGAAGTCGACCTTGCCCACCTTGGTGGCGCCACCGGGCGAGCCCAGCTCGTCGAAGAAATCGACATTGGCGTTGACGTATCCGCTCCACTGGTCCGGGGTGTCGTCCTCGTAGAAGATCGCCTCCACCGGGCACACCGGTTCACATGCACCGCAGTCCACGCACTCGTCCGGATGGATGTACAGCATGCGGCCGCCCTCGTAGATACAGTCCACGGGGCATTCCTCGATGCACGCCTTGTCCTTCACGTCAACGCACGGTTCAGCGATGATGTACGGCACTGCCGCTCTCCTAGTCTGGTCCTTGCCCGCGGGGCACTCCCACGCCCCGCGCAACAGTATCCCGCATCGACACATTACTACTGGTCAGCCTTGCCTAACTTCTCCGCGGCAACCGGCTCGATCATGTCCCTCCCTCCCCCCGATCCGCCGGTCGGCCCAGCCCGGAACGATCTCCGAGTCCGCCCAAAACAGTTGCCGCGGAGATGGGTCCGGCGCGGTGACGACCGTTACTCCACGATCCTAGCGGTGTCCCGGCCTCCTGCCCCGGTCCTCGCACCGAATCGGCCGGATCGAAGGTGGCAGGTCCCGGACCGTGGCCGTTCCGGCGCGCCTGTCGGGGCGCACCGGAACGACCCGGGGATCCGCTATCCGACCGTCAGCGACAGCGCCGGGGAACGATGCGGCGGGATGCCGTAGATCGTCGTCCGCTCCCGGACCGGGCGGTTGATGCCGGAGGCGATCTCGTTCAGTTCCGCAACGGTTTTCGCCGAACCGTGTTCGGAACCGGCCATGCGGGAGATGGTCTCCTCCATCAGGGTGCCGCCCAGATCGTTGGCGCCGCCGGTGAGCATGATCCGGGTGCCGGTGGTGCCGAGCTTGACCCAGCTGGTCTGGATGTTGTCGATGCGGCCGTGCAGCATGATGCGGGCCAGGGCGTGCACCGCGCGATTGTCGCGGATGGTCGGGCCCGGGCGCGAGGCCCCGGCCAGATACAGCGGTGCGCTCTGATGTACGAACGGCAGCGGGACGAATTCGGTGAAACCGCCCGTATCGTCCTGGATTCCGCGCAGCACCCGCAGGTGCCCGACCCAATGCTTCGGGCTGTCCACATGTCCGTACATCATGGTCGAGCTCGACCGGATGCCGAGCCGGTGCGCGGTGGTGATCACCTCGATCCACGCCGAGCTGGGCAGCTTGCCCTTGGTGAGCACCCAGCGCACCTCGTCGTCGAGGATCTCGGCGGCGGTGCCCGGAATCGTATCCAGCCCCGCCTCTTTCAGCGCCGAGAGCCAATCGTGGATGCTCTGGCCGCCGCGCGAGGCGCCGTTGACGATCTCCATCGGGCTGAAGGCGTGCACATGCATCGACGGCACCCGCTTCTTGATCGCCCGCACCAGATCCGCATAGCCGGTGACCGGCAGATCCGGATCGATACCGCCCTGCATGCAGATCTCGGTCGCGCCCTCGACATGCGCCTCCCAGGCCCGATCGGCGACCTCGTCGGTGCTCAACGTGAAGGCGTCGGCATCGCCCTTGCGCTGGGCGAAGGCACAGAACCGGCAGCCGGTGTAGCAGATGTTGGTGAAGTTGATATTGCGGTTCACCACATAGGTGACGTCGTCGCCGACGGCATCGCGGCGCAGCTGATCAGCCAGGGCCGCAACGGCTTCCAGCTCCGGACCCTCCGCGGTGGCCAGCGCCAGATACTGCTCGTCGGTCAGCCCGGCCGGATCGTGTTCGGCCGCGCGCAACGCCGAGAGCACATCCGCGTCGAACCGCTCCGGCGCCGAGGCGGCCAGCTCGCGCACCTGCTCGCGAATGGTCTCCCAGTCGCCGAACGCGCCCAGCACCTCGTCGCCGAGCCCGGAATCGCTGCGGGACTCGGTATTTCGCCCATCGGTATCGATCGCGCTGTGCAGATCGACCCGGCCCGCGGACTCCCACGACTCGTCGGGCTCCTGCCACGGCAGGCCGCGCGGAATCGCCTCCGGATTCGCCAGTCCCGTGCGCGGATCGGACAGGGCGGCGACATGGGCGCCGATCCGCGGATCCACCCACGGATTTCCGGCCCGCACATAGCGCGGATGCGCCGAGGAGCGTTCGGCCAGCCGGAATCCCGCGGATTCGGTGATCTCGACCAGGGCGTCCAGATCGGGCCAGGGACGTTCGGGATTCACATGATCGGGGGTCACTGGGGACACCCCGCCCCAATCGTCGATACCCGCCTCGATCAGCGCATGACATTCGCTGTGCGACACCAGATTCGGCGGCGCCTGCACGGCCACATCCGGCGGCAGCAACAGGCGGCTGACCGCGACCGCAGCCAGGAACTCCTCGATATCGGCGTCGGGGACCTCGCGCATGACGGTGTCGTCCTTGGCCCGGAAGTTCTGCACGATGACTTCCTGGATATGCCCGAACGCCTTGTGCTGCTTACGAATCGCCATGATCGACTCGGCCCGCTCGCGCAGCGTCTCGCCGATGCCCACCAGAATGCCCGTGGTGAATGGCACCGACAACCGGCCCGCGTCGGTGATGGCGCGCAGCCGCACGGCCGGATCCTTGTCCGGACTTCCGTAGTGGCAGTTGCCCTTTTCGGTGAACAGCCGGGTCGAGGTGGTCTCCAGCATCAGGCCCATGGACTGCGAGACCGGCTTGAGCCGCGAGATCTCCTCCCACGACATCACGCCCGGATTGAGATGCGGCAGCAGCCCGGTCTCCTCGAGCACCATGATCGAGACGGCGCGCAGATAGTCCAGGGTGGAGTCGTAGCCACGTTCGTCGAGCCATTGCGCGGCTTCGGGCCAGCGGTCCTCGGGACGATCACCGAGGGTGAACAACGCCTCCTTACAACCCAATTCGGCGCCGCGGCGGGCGATGTCGAGCACCTCGTCGGGCTCGAGATACATACCCTTGCCCTCGGCGCGCAGCTTGCCGGGCACGGTCACGAAGGTGCAGTAGTGACAGCGATCGCGACACAGCTTGGTGAGCGGGATGAAGACGTTCTTCGAATAGGTGATCGTCTTGGTCCGGCCCGCCGACTCCAGCGCGGCATCACGCACCCGCGCGGCGCTGTGGCAGAGATCTGTCAGATCATCACCGCGAGCGTGCAACAGCACGGTGGCTTCATCCACATTCAACGTCACCCCATCGCGGGCCCGACGCAAAGCACGACGCATCGCCGAGGCCGGTGGCTGTGGGGAAGGAATGCTCGGGTTCGGCAATTCGGTCACCCCGTCGATCATGCGCTACCCATCCGGACATGTCTCCTTCGAATGCTTGTGAGCGAGGACAACCTCGTCGGCGACCACACTATTCCGGGCAGCCCGGCAATTCCGGGACTCGGTCCGTTCGTGAAACGATGGGCGATATGGCACAGCCGACGATCATGGCCGCGCCCGCCTGGCGCCCCAGCCCGCGGGCGAAACTGCTGTGGGCGCTCGGTCCCGCGATCGGGTGGGCCGTGGTCGTTGCGGGCGAAGTGGTCTGGATATTCGTCGACGATCGGAATCGGGCCATTGCGGCCGCGGTCGTGGCGGCGACGCTGATCGTGGCGGCGTTCGTCTGCGTGGTGGTGCCGCTGTGGCGTTATGCGGTCCATCGCTGGGAGATCACCGATGAGGCGGTCTACACCCGCACCGGCTGGATCACCCAGGAGAGCCGGGTCGCGCCGATCACGCGCGTGCAGACGGTCGACACCCATCGCGGGCCGCTGGAACGAATGCTCGGATTGGCGACTGTCACCGTGACGACCGCGTCCTCGGCCGGCGCCGTGCGCATCACCGCGCTCGAGCTCGCGGTGGCCGAACAGACGGTGACGCGATTGACCGAGGTCGCGGCCGCGCATCGCGGGGACGCCACATGACCGAGACGACCACGACCGGCGCGCAGTGGCAGCGGCTGGACCCGCGCATGCTGCTGGTGCATCCGGTACGCGAGGCGATCCGCTTCATACCGGTGCTCATCGTGACGGTCATCGTCGGCAGCCGCAGCGACAATCCGGGCTGGGGGTTGCTGGCGTTGGCGGTGATCGTCGGGCTGGCGCTGGGCCGCTGGTTCACCACGACCTATCGCATCGGGCCGGAGAATGTGCAGTTGCGCCGCGGCCTGCTGCAGCGCCGCACGCTGACGGTGCCGCGCTCGCGCATCCGTTCGGTGGATGTGCACGCCGATCCGATGCACCGGATTCTGGGTCTGGCGGCGCTCACCATCGGGACGGGACAGCAGGCCGACCGCGAGGAGCGGTTCCATCTGGACGGCGTGGCCGCGGGGCAGGTGCCCGAGCTGCGGGCGCTGTTACTGTCCGATCGCAGCGAAGAGGCCGCGCCCCAGGCTGTTTCGGAACAATCCGCGAGGCCGGAACCCGCGGAGGGCGCGGATATCGCCGGATGGCAACCGGCCTGGGTGCGCTATGCGCCGCTGTCGCTGACAGGGCTGGCCATCGTCGGTCCGATCGTGGGCCTGGCCTTCAAATACGGTGTGGCGCAGGTACTTCTGGACTCCGATACGATCCATGACCTCGGCGGGCGCGGCGCGATGTTCCTCGCGATGCTGGTGCTGATCGGGATCGTCGTGCTGCTCGCGGTGACCGCGCTCGCGGCGTGTATCCACTACCTCACCACGTACTTCGGACTGCGAGTGCTCGACGACGGTAGGACCCTGCACATCCGCCACGGCCTGTTCACCACCCGCCAGACCACACTCGATCTGGCTCGGTTGCGCGGCGCCACGGTCAAGGAGCCGCTGCTGCTGCGCCTGGCCGGAGCCGCCGAACTCGAGGCCGTCATGACGGGCACCAGCCCCCGGCAGAAGATCCTGCCGCAGGCGCCGCGCGCGGCCGTCGAGCGAACCCTGGCCCGGCTGCTCAGCACCGGCCCCGAAGCCGCTGTGGCACAGGGTGATGCGGCCGCACCAGCGATGATCGGCCTGATCGCGCACGGCCCGCGCGCCCGCCGCCGCCGGTACGTCCGGGCGCTGGCCCCCGTGGCCGTACTCGCCATCGCCCTGATCGCATTCGCCGTTGCGGGACAGCCTGTTCCGCTCTGGTCCCCGATCGTGCTGGCCTTACTCCTCGCCGCCGCAACGCTTTTGGCCGAGGACCGCTACCGAGGCCTGGGCCACGCCGTCCTCCCCGCGACACCCACCTGGCTCATCACCCGCCACGGCTCCCTCGACCGCGACCGCGACTGCCTGGAGGCCCCCGGCATCATCGGCTGGACCGTCCGCCAAACCTTCTTCCAGCGCCGAGTGGGCCTGGCCACCCTCACCGCCGCCACCGCCGCGGGGAAGAAGCGCTACCACGTCATCGACATCCCCATCGATAAGGCCTGGGCCATCATCGAATCCGTGACCCCGGGCCAACTCGGCCATCGCTGAATGGGGCGGGCTATTCGGCTCGGACCATATCGCCTCGAAGGGTGGTGTGGGCTGGGCGGTTGGCCCTCAGGGCGGTGGGGATCGCGAGTGCGGCGAGGAGGGTGAAGCCGAGGAGCAGGGTTCGGGCGCTCGAAACCAGGTCGGGGGCACCGAGGTTGACGAGCAGGCCCGCGATCGCGGCGCCGAAGGCGGTGGCCATCGTTTGGACGGTGGCTATCGCGGCGGCGGCCGCGCGGCCCTCGGCGGCGTCGGCGGTGCTGGTCAGGGCGGCCACCGTGAGATGGGGCATGGCGATGCCTATTCCGGTGCCCGCCAGCAGCAGGATCGGGAGCCAGGTAGTCGCGAGTAGCGGCGAGACGTGGTCGCGCTGCAGCAGGGACAGGGTGGCGAGGCCGAGGGCCAGCAGGGCCGGTCCGGCGATGCGCAGGCGGCGAATCGAGCGCTGCGAGCGAACCGGGGCGACAATGATCTGACTCAACGCCCAGCCGAGTGACAGTGCGGCACCGAAGAATCCGGCGATCACCGGCGGCACACCGGCCGACCGCTGGGCGAACAGCGGCAGGAACATCTCCACCGCCACACCGGCCGCCAACAGCGCGATGGTCAGGTAGATCCAGCGCAGCGGGGAATCCGAGCGGAAGGCCGAGGCCGGCAGAATCCGTTGTGCGGACCGCCTTTCCAGCAGCAGGAAGGCCGCGACGAGCGCCCCGCCAGCCGCGACACAGATCACCATGACGACCATGCCGCCGACCACACCCGCCAGGCTCACCGCCGCTGCCGCACCCACCACCAGCGCCAACGAGCCGACCGGAACTCCCGAGACGGCCTGCGGCCGTGCTCGTCCGGGCAGCGCCCACGGCACACAGCAGCCCATCAGCACCGCCACCCCTGCCAACGCCGCGAATGCCCCGCGCCACGAACCGAACTGGGCGAACAGCCCACCCAGCGCGGGCCCCACGAAGTTGCCGACGCCGAACATCGCGGAGATCAGCGCGGCACCCCGCGTCCACAGCGACCGCGGCAGCGCCGAGTGGATCGCCACGAAACCCAGCCCGGTCAGCAATCCGGCGCCCAGACCCTGAATCCCCCTGCCGCCCAACAGTATCGGCATGGTCGGACTCACCGCGCACACGACCGATCCGACCGCGAACACACCGAATCCGATCAGATACGCACCGATCTCGCCCCGGGCGCCGAGCAACCGGCTCACCAGCAGCGTCCCGACCACCTGCGCGATCAGGAGCACGGTCGTATTCCACGCGTACAGCCGCTCACCGCCGATATCACCGACGGCCGTGGGCAGCAGACTGGCCGCCAGATAGATGTCTACCGCCCCGACGAGCACACCGCCGGCGAGCACCACCGCCGTCCCGAGGTGATGCCGAAAGTCCCTCCAGGAACCGGTATCCCGCATGGTATCCATGAACCCTCCTGATGCCGAAATCGAGATCGTCCAGGCATCATGACTGTTCCGCGGGCACCGGTAATCGGACAAAACGGACGTGAAATGCGTCACATTTCCCGGCGCCCTAGAGGGTTCAGGGCTGTGTCAGCGGGACGGGCGCGGGTCGACCGACAAGTGTGCACCGACCCGCTGCACGGTCTGGTTCATCTCGTAGGCCACCATGCCCATATCGGCGGTCTCGGCCGCCAGCAGCGCCAGGCAGGCGTTGGCTCCGGCCGCGGTGATGAACAGCACCGCGTGATCGAGTTCGATCACGGTCTGGCACACCCCGCCGGCCTTGAAGTGGTGGCCCGCGCTGCGGGCCAGGCTGTGCAGGGCCGAGGCCATGGCCGAGAAGCGTTCCGCCTCCGACCGTTCCAGTCCGCCGGATCGGCCGAGCAGCAGGCCGTCGGTCGAGAGCAGCACCGCGGTCTCGGCCCCCGCCAGACCGTTGATCAGATCGTCGAGCAGCCAGTCGAGGTCGGTTCGCTGGGAAATGGTCATCGTCGCCTTCTCGTCGGGTGAACGGGTATGCCGTCGAATCGGATTCGCCGCGCGGGCGGCGGCGCTCCTGAGGGTACGGGCCCGATCGGCGGCGCGCAGGGGCACGGAAACGCGGGCGAGGTCGCGAAAGGTTATGGGCGAGCCGGGAAGGCCCGCCGGAACAGATAGAACCCGGCCGGAACCAGTCCGCAGGCCAACAGCAACGGCGAGGTCCAATCATCGGTGAGCATCACATCGCCCCCGGGCCCCGCAGTGGAGCAGATCAGGAAGCCCAGCAGCCACGCGACCAGCGGCAGCGACAGGGCCGCCGGACGAGTCACGACCACGCCCATGCCCGCGATCAACGCCACGTTCACCACGGCGGCCACCCCGGCGCTGATCGGAACGGGCGTACTGCCGACGTAGGTGGGCAGATACAGCACCTCGAGGGCCAGCGAGAGCAGCCCGTCCAACACCAGAACCGCCCCCAATACCGACCACGCGGGCCCGCGTGCCTGATCCGCGCCCCGCACCCGGTCGATCGAGGCGGCCGTCACGAGACCGGCGGGAAGCCGAGCAGGGTCAGCAATTGACTCTGCATACCCACGAACCCGTGCAGGATTGCCAGGTAGATATCGTGCTGCGCCTGCCAATACGGCTTCTGACTTTCGACGAACGCCGCGATGGCGTCCTGCAGGGCCCAGTTGTACACCTCGGTGATGTTACGCCGGGTGATCCGCGATTCCCGCGAACAGATCGTGTTCCCGCCCATCCGCCCCCACCGGCCCGAGGCGGCCGCGCACCAGCAGATAGTGCTCCTCCGGCAGGATCGGCTGGGCGACGTTGTTCGACAGTGCGAACTCCCGGCCCGAGGGGGCGACGCTCACCTGGGTGGCATGTGCCCGCAGGGCCGCGCGCTTGGCGGCGAGGGCGTCGGAGACGTCGATCGCGGTCGTGACGGATTCACTGGGCACACAGGGCAATTCGCTCTCGGCGGGCAGGCGCCAACCGGATGGCAGCGCGCCGGGCAGGCGGTCCACAGTGCGCCGCGCCAGGGCCTCGGTGTGCAGGCGCAGCACCGTCGCGTCGGTGACGGTCCAGTACGCCTTCGGTGCGGCCCAGCCGCTTTCGGCCGCGGCGTCCACCGCGTCCATCGTGATGTGGTGCGCGCGAACATGATCGGGATGTCCGTAACCGCCGCGCGGGTCATAGCCGATCACCACCTGCGGCCGGATCTCGAGCAGCACCCGCATCAGGGCCTCGACCGCCGCCGGCCCGGAGTTCACGAACGCGCGCGGATGCAGCGGTCGCATCGGCTGGGGGTCGGCCGTCGTACCGGACATTCCCGAATCGCGCCAGCGCCCGGCCCCGCCGAGGAAGTGCGGCGGACCCGCGCCCAATTCGCCCAGCGCCCGGTCCAATTCGCCGATCCGGAACCCGCCCAGCTGATCGCCTTCGGCCCTGACCAACCGCGTCCACCGGTCGCCGATGACCTCGCCCTCCTCGCCGAGGGTGCAGGTCACCACGGTCACCGGGATACCGCGGCGGCGATAGTGCGCGATGGTGCCGCCGGTGGTGATGGCCTCGTCGTCCGGATGCGCGTGAACCAGGAGCAGTCCACCCGTCACGACAGCCGCCGCCAGGTGGCCGCGCCGGCGAACATGCCGATCTGAATGGAACCGTTCAACGACACCCCGTCCATTCGCGAGCTCGCCGCGGCGACCCCGGTGTCCTGCATGATCGGCAGGACGGTCGACAGATCCCACAGCTTGGGTTCGACCTCGCCGAGATTCTTGGGCACATCGATACCGCGCAGCGCGGCGTCGAGCTGCGGCTGCAGCGTCGGATCGCAGACGCCGGAGATATTGCTGGGCGCCTTGCGCATCGCATCGAGCTGCGCGGCGTTGCCCTCGGTTCCCGTGGGCGGGGCGGCGGGCGGTGGGCAGCCGTAGCGCGCGGCCAGCAGCGTCGTGGGATCCTGTCCGGCCCGCTCCCAGCCGACGATCGCATCGACCGTGCCGTCGAGCAGATCCTTGCCGTACAGCTCGTCGGCGGGCAGATTGCGCACGGTGGCATCGATGCCCGCGCTGCGCAGCTGATCGGCGGCGGTGTTGGCGACCGCGAGCGTGGTCGGATCCTTGTCGACCGCGCCGATGCGGATGGTCAGGGTCTTACCGTTCTTGGCGACCGGTCGCGGCTGCGGCGCGGGCGAGGTCGGCGAGGTGCCCAGCTGCGGCGGTTCGGGCGCCCGGCCGTAACCGGCCTCGGCGAGTTGCGCGAACGCCTCGTCGGCGGACGGCCGCGGCGGCGCGGTCGGAGCGTATCCGGGATCCGAGGGCACGAGTACTTGGGCGCGAACGGGTTCCGCCCACGCGCCGGTCTGCGCGCCGACCGTCGCGAGCAGCACCGGATCCAGCAGGGCCAGTACGGCGTGCCGCACCCGGACATCGGCCAGCTCATCCGTGCGGGCGTTCAGGGTCAACTCCATCTCGCGGGCCTGCGGCGTGACCGCCGTGCGCACCGCCGGAATCGCGGCCAGCTGCGCCTGCACCGCCACGCCGCCGTGCACGAGCGCCAGCTGCGCATCGCCCGTGCGCAGCGATTGGGCCAGCTCGGCGGCGGTTCCGCCGCGTCGCAACATGACCGTGTCCGGATTCGCGGGCGTGCCCCAGTACCGATCGTTGCGCTCGAGCAGGATCTCCTCGCGCCCGGCATCGGCCTGTTTGACCCGGAACTGGCCGCCGGAGATGGGGTTCTGATCGATCAGCCCGCGCTCGACCGCCAGCGCGCGCTGGAATCCGCCGGGCTGATCCTTGAGCAGATGCGACGGCAGCAGATCGGTGAACAGCTCCCGCCACGCCGGATACGGCGCGCTCATGGTGACGGTCACCGTCTTACCGCCGTCGGAGGAGGCGACATCCGAGATCAGCCGATAGCCCGCCGGATCCACCACACCAGGCTGGGTGATCATCTGCTGCCACAGATAGCGGAAGTCCTCCGCGGCGATCGGCGCGCCGTCGGACCACGAGGCCTGGTTCTGGATCTTGTAGGTGATCGTGAACGGATCCTGCGCGGTCACATCGGCCGAGACCATCAGGGCGTTGTCGGGCAGCCAGTCGGTCACGCCCGGCGGCGCGGGGGCGGGCGCCGGCGCGGGCTTGAACGGACTCGGAAACACCATCGACGCAACGGCATTCGTCGCGGGCGACTGGTTGGACCGCAGATGCGGATTGAATCCGATCCCGATGTCGTCGACGGCCACCACCACGGTGCTCTTGGTCGGTTTGGCCGGCGTCGTCTTCGGACTGTCGGTGCTCTCGATCGGCGGCGGCGGATTCGCGGTGCAGCCGGCGAGCACTGTCACCAGCGTCGCCAGCACAACCACGACGCGCGCGGTCCGCCTCCCCGCGTTTTCGGCCATACCAGTCAAATGCCTCTCGGCTCGGTCACGGGTCCTGCGTCGAGTGCCCCACGCAGTTCTCGGCATGCCCGACGAGTCGCCCATGTGCTCACCAAATCAGTCGGCGAGCTCACGAGTCAATTCGTCGGGGCCGACACGTCGACCGTTACAGGGCGGCGCGGTCGCGGGCCTTGCGGCGGGAGACCTCGCGGGCGCGCTCGTTGCCGCCCAGGATGACCTTGCGCACGCGCACGACGTTCGGGCCGACCTCGACGCATTCGTCGCCGGCGCAGAACTCCAGTGCGCCTTCCAGATCCAGCACCAGCGGGCGGGCCAGGGTCTCGAGCACATCGCCGGTGGCGCTGCGCATATTGGTCAGCTTCTTCTCGCGGGTGACGTTGATGTCGAGGTCCTCGGCGCGCGGGTTGATGCCCACGACCATGCCCTCGTAGGTGTCCGCACCCGGCTCGACGAAGAACGTGCCGCGGTCGGCCAGCTGCGCCATGGCGTAGCCGGTGACGCTGCCCGCGCGGTCGGAGACCAGCGAACCGGTGTGGCGGGCGCGGATCTCACCGGCCCACGGCGCGTAGCCGTGCGATACGGCGTTGGCGATGCCGGTGCCACGGGTGTCGGTCAGGAAGTCGGTGCGGAAACCGATCAGACCGCGCGAGGGCACGATGAATTCCATTCGGACCCAGCCGGATCCGTGGTTGGTCATCTGCACCATCTTGCCCTTGCGGCCGGCCAGCAGCTGGGTGACCGCACCGAGGAACTCCTCGGGCACATCGACGGTGAGCTCCTCGAAGGGCTCGTGCACCTTGCCCTCGACGACGTGGGTGACCACCTGCGGCTTGCCGACGGTCAGCTCGAAACCCTCGCGGCGCATGGTCTCCACGAGAATGGCCAGCGCCAGCTCACCGCGGCCCTGCACCTCCCAGGTATCGGGACGCTCGGTGTTGAGCACGCGCAGCGAGACGTTGCCGACCAGCTCCTGATCCAGCCGCGCCTTCACCATCCGCGCGGTCAGCTTGGTGCCGCCGTTGCGACCGGCCATCGGCGAGGTGTTGATACCGACTGTGACCGAGATCGCGGGCTGGTCGACCGTGATGCGCGGCAGCGCGACGGGATTCTCCGAATCGGCCAGGGTGTCGCCGATCATGATCTCCGGGATGCCCGCGACCGCGACGATATCGCCCGCGACGGCCTCTTCGGCCGGATTGCGCTCGACGCCAACGGTCTTCAGCAATTCGGTGATCTTGACGGCCTTGGTGCCCTCGGCGTTCATCCAGGCCACGTTCTGGCCCTTGCGCAGGGTGCCGTTGTGGATGCGCAGCAGCGCCAGGCGGCCCAGGAACGGGGAGGCGTCGAGGTTGGTGACATGTGCCTGCAGCGGCGCGGCCGCATCGCCCTTGGGGGCGGGGATGTAGTTGAGCAGAATCTCGAACAGCGCGTCGAGGTTCTCCGCGTCGGGGGCGTGGCCGTTCTCGGGGCGCGCGGTGGACGCCTTGCCCTCGCGGCCGGAGGCGTAGAGCACCGGCAGGTCCAGGGCGAGCTCGGCGGCCTCGGCGGCCTCGTCGTCCAGATCCGAGGCCAGATCGAGCAGCAGGTCGTGGCTCTCCTCGACGACCTCCTCGATCCGCGCGTCGGGCCGGTCGGTCTTGTTGACCACCAGGATCACCGGCAGCGAGGCGGCCAGCGCCTTGCGCAGCACGAACCGGGTCTGGGGCAGCGGGCCCTCGGACGCGTCGACCAGCAGCACGACGCCGTCGACCATGGACAGGCCGCGCTCGACCTCGCCGCCGAAGTCGGCGTGGCCGGGGGTGTCGATGACATTGATCACGGTGAGGCTGCCATCGGGGTTGTGGCGGTGCACCGCGGTGTTCTTGGCGAGAATGGTGATGCCCTTCTCGCGCTCGAGATCGCCCGAATCCATCACGCGGTCGACGAGCTCGGCGCGCGCGGCGAAGGCGCCGGACTGCCTGAGCATGGCATCGACCAGCGTCGTCTTGCCGTGGTCGACGTGCGCGACGATCGCCACGTTACGGAACTCGACAGACGACACGTTTGATTCCTCCTGCTGAATGGGGTGATGCGGCCGACCCTCGCCGTCGAGGGACGAGCAAGACAGGTGCGCGAACAACTCACCGTGGCATGCGGCCAGCTACACAGTACCGAAATCCGGGTGACCACCAATTCCGGGCCATTCCTATTAGGGTATGCTTACCTACCATGGGCAAGGTCAAGGCGAAGAAGGTGTCGAGCCTCGAGCCGAAGAAGAAGTGCTGTCGCAAGTCGACACGCTGCGTGAAATGCCCTGTCGTCATCATGCGCATGAAGAAGGCCGAGGCCGCGGGTTGCTGCGGTAAGGATCTGAAGAAGGCCCTCAAGCAAGCCCGCGCCGCCTAGTCGTGCGGTAGAACCGGGAGTATGGGTACTCCTTTGCTCACCAACGACGAAATCGCTTCCGCCCTCGCGGATCTGCCCGACTGGACCCGGACCGGCGACGCCATCGCCCGGACCGTCGAGGCGCCCTCCTTCCTCGCCGGGATCGACCTGGTCCGCCGGGTCGCCACCGCGGCCGAGGAGGCCGATCATCATCCCGATATCGATATCCGTTGGCGGCGGGTCGCTTTCACCCTCTCGACCCATTCCGCGGGCGGACTCACCCGGCTGGATGTGCAGCTGGCGCACGAGATCGATCGCCTGGCTCAGCAGAACTGACCCGCCCCGCGTCGGGCCCGGATCGCGCGCGCCGGGCCCCGACCCGAATCAGCCAGACGAACAACGCCACCACGCCGACCACATCGACCGTGCCCAGCCACGAGAGGATGCCCGGCCGCGAGATGGCCCAGATCGTCGGCTGGAAGAACGACAGAATCCACGGCACGCCGATCAGTGTGGTCACCAGCCAGTACCCGGCCAGTACGCGCGCACCCGCCTCGTCCCGCAGCGGACCGTGGAGCAGCCACAGAATCAACGGCAGCAGCCACACGAAATGGTGCGACCACGAAATGGGCGAGACCATCAGCCCGAACAGCTGCACCACCAGCAGCGCGCCCAGCCGATCATCGAATGCCAGTGCGCGCCAGGCCAAGACGGCCAGCACCGCGATCACCACCACCGCGCCCAGCCACCACGCCCCGGCCGGAATCCGATGCCCGGCCAGCTCCCATGGCGAGCCGGCGTCGTGGCCGAGCAGCCGGCTGAGCGCACCGCGCAGTGACTGATTCCACACCGAGCCGACCGGCCCGATCCGATGCGCGTCCCCCAGCAGCGGCCCGAAGTAGGTGCGCGTCTCCCCCGGCGAGATCGCGAAGCTGAGCCCGACGGTGCCCGCGAACACCACCGCCGACCACACCGCGGCCGCCCAGCGCCGCCGCGCCGCGAGATAGATCCCGGTGACGGCCGGGGTCAGTTTCACACCGGCCGCGATGCCGACCAGCAGCCCCGACAGCCACCCGCGCGCGGACCAGGCGGCGAGCATTCCGGCGAGCACCAGGAAGACATTGACCTGCCCGTAGTCGATGGTCGTGCGCACCGGTTCGAGCCAGAGTCCGATCGCGGTCCAGCCGATCGCCGCGGTCCGCCACCGCCTTTCGCGCGCGGCCTCGCCGAGCAGCATCGACAGGGCGATGCGCACCACGGCATACAGCGCCGCCACGATCAACAGCAGCCATCCGATCGCCACCACCCCGAACGGCAGATAGTGCAGCGGATAGAACAGCACCGCCGCGAACGGCGGATAGGTGAACGGCAGCGGAAAGTCCGGTGTCTTCTCCGCATAGGTGAAGTCGTAGAGATGTCCGGTCCCCAGATCGGCCGCACCGCCGACATAGACGTGCAGATCGACCAGGTTCATACCGTTGGGGGCCAGGATCATCCACAACAGCCGGAGCAGCACCGACAGCCCCAGTGCGGTCACGGCAACGCGACGTCCGCCGAGGACCGATCGCAGATTTCGAGTCACGGCGCGCAAGCTTTCGGGTCGGGTGCCGGGCGTGGACAAGATTAGCGGACCCCTACGGCCGCCACATTTGTAACACTTGCATCTCCATCCACTCCAGTAACAACGAGTAGCGCTATCTTCTGATAACGCGCCGACCAGTTCGATTACCCGGCCGATAAGTGCAGGCAAGATCACACCACGGCTGTACAAACGTAGTGCCCGATCCCTAGAGTGACGCGCAGCGATGCGCCCCGCATCGCCGAGGATGAGGTACCCGAGGTAAGGACGGCTACACCAGTGCTTCGCAGCAGAGGAACGCGGTTCGCATTGTCCGTGCTGGCCCTGACGGCCGGTACCGCCCTTGCCGCGTCGACGACCGCGGTCGCCGCTCCGGCCCCGAAGCCGCAATCCGTCTCCGTCCCGCTGGTGCCCGAGGGTGTTCCGATCGACGCGCTGGCCGCCCTGGCGCCGGCCATCGTCGGCGCGGCCGCCCAGGTCGGCAATATCGCCTCCCCGGGGCAGCAGACCATCCTCGATCAGGCCCAGGTGCTCCTCGATTCCTCGGCCCTGCCGCCGCAGGTCAAGAAGACCCTGCAGGCCATCATCGCGTTCCTCACCGGCAGTAACGGCGGCGGGCCGGAGCTGCCGAAGAACGGCCCGGCCATCGCCCAATTCCTCTATCCGAGCATCGGCCGCGGCTGCATCGGCCCGGGCGCCGATTCGGTCGGCACCGCGCTGGCGGTGCCTGGCCCCGCCGAACTGCCGCCGCCGGGACCGCAGGCCAATCAGGCCGGATTCGTGTTCACCGCACTGGGCACCAAAGGCCTGGCGCCGCAGCAGAATCCGCCGATGACGGTGCAGTGGTTCAATATCGACACCCAGAAGGGTGGCATCCTGCCGCTCACCGATGCGGCACATATCAACCCCGACGGCCCGGCCACGCTGACCGCGATCGCCGATACCGGCCCCGGTCGCATCGTCGCGGTGGTCGCCGGATCGCTGACCACGGAGCCCGCCGCCGATGGCCCGGCGATCGCCTGCTCGTTCCTGCCGACCCTGGGCTTCTTCACCGTCGCCCCGGGCGCCCCGCAGGCTGTCGCCGCGCGGCGCTGAGCGACCGTCGAGGGCCCCTAACCACCCCAACCGCGACACTCCGGGCTTTTCGCCCGGATCGCGCGCAACCCCCGGCGCGCTGTGGTAGACCGCTACGTATGGCGACTGTCGATCAGATCGAACGGTCAGCACCCTCGGATTCGGTCCGGACGCAACCGGATTCCCTCCCGACACGGCGTTCCCGCCGGTCGGTGATGTCGCGCCGCTCCTACAAATCGGTGCTGTCGACCCGCTCCCACCGCTCCATCCTGTCGATCCGCTCGGAGGGCTCGATCCTCTCGATCGGCTCGGCCTATTCCATCCTCTCGATCGGCAGCGTTTGCTCGGTGCTGTCGGTCGGCTCGGCCGGATCCTTCTTCAGCCTCGGCTCGGCCTTCTCCGGCCTGTCGCGCTGGTCGCTGCTCGCGTGGGCGGGCGATCGCGAGACACCGGAGGTCCGCCCGGTGCTGCGGGTGGTTCCGGAGGAACCGGATCTGCTCGAGGATCCGACCTGTCACTGCCAGACGTAGCTCACCACTGGCCGTACTGCGGGGCGAGGATCGCGTTCAGGTCGACGCTGATCCCGTCGAGGGTGCTCTTATCGATCTCGAACTGATGCAGCTGGGCGGAGGGATGGACATAGCCCTTCGGCGTGCCCCAGTTGTGTTGCCAGAACCAGGAACTCAGCCCGGCCGCGCTGACCCAGTCGATGGTGGGCGAGTTGGCGTAGACACCGACGGTCTCCTTACCCGCCACCGACTGCCAGCCGAGCAGATACGGCGCGATCATCGAGCCGAATTCGGCGGCGGTGGGATTGTCATCGATGGCGGCGTAGATGGGCACGCCGTCCGGACCGCCCGCCTCGTGATGCAGCTGCAGCGCGCGATCGGCATGATGCTTGCCGGCCTCCAGCCCGCCACGCCAATCGGCCGTCGGCCCCTTGCCGAATTGATAGCAGGACACGATGCTGAGCCCGGCCGCGTGCAGCGCCTCGACCTCGTTCGCGCGCAACGGCTTTCCGGCCATCCACTCCGCACCCGGTCGCCGGTCCGAGACGTAGCGGATGACCCCCGCATGGCCATCGTCGCGGATCGCCTCGGCCGCGGGCACACCGCCCGCGTAATCGAGCAGCGTGCCCAGCCGGGCACGTTCGGCCGTGGCCGCGGGGGCCAGTGCCGAGACACCGGCCGCCAGCGCGGCACCCGCGGCACATCCGAACAGGGTCCGCCGGGACATCGGATCCGAACGCATCGACGACCTCCTTCACGCGATTACCACGGGCAGGAAAATCCCCGGCGCACCTTCCCCGACGCCATCGCCGATGCCATCCGCGCGCCGGGAGCTCGAACGTCGACTCATTTCACCACATGCACACCCGAACCGCCAGGCTCACAGGACACATCAACAACACAAGTCACATCGGCGACTTACCGATCTTGTCCAGCCGCGCGGCCACATCGATGGTCCGCATCGACGGATCGGCCAGCTCCGCCCGAATGACCCGCGCGACCTGGGCCGCGATCTGTCTGCGCATACCGCCGATCGCGCCCAGCGCCTTCGCCCGCCAGCCCTCGGCCTGCAGATCGACCGTGATGTCCTCGGCGGCCGGCGGCGCGACATCCATCACGATCAACAGCGGATCGGCCGCCCGCGCGACGAGCCGCAGCGGAATCTCCACCTCGGCCCGATAGCGATTGGCCTTGAGCACATCGACGGTGATGTCGAGCCCCGCCGGCACGACCAGATCGAACGACACCGGCTCGATGCCCTCGCCCTCGGACAGCCGCGGCACCCGCACCGTGCCCTTCACCTCCACCGTCGCCGCCTCGCGCGGGCCGGTATGGATCGGGCCGACCTCGATGCCGCGCCCGGCCAGCCCCTGGACCACCTCGCGCACGCGGGCGGCGGTGACGATGCGGGGGAAGAACCGCCGCCCGAACTCGGCGTAGTCGATCCAGTCGAACTCCTCCCGCGAAAGATGCTGCGAGGGTGTGCCGTTCATGATGGCCTCGACATCGAAGACCCGGGCCCGCCGGGCGGCCGGATCGGCGATCATGCCGTTGAGCCTGCTCGCGACCTCGCGCTGCACCAGCGCGGCGATCGGATCGAGCAGTAGTTCGAAGGCCGCGCCGACGGCCTGGGCCCGCATGACGAAACTGACATCGCGCGAACTGATCCGGGGGATATCGATGACGATCAACAGCGGATCGGCGGTGCGCGCATGCAGTGTGAGATCGATCTCGACCACCGCCTCCAGCCGCAGCCGCTGCCCGCCCAGAGTGACGGTCACGTGCAGGGTCACCGGCACCCGCACCTCGAAGGTGACATGCGGACCGCTGCGCGCGATGACCGGCTTGTCCACGCTGCCCTCGGCGACGAATCCGGCCAGTCCGGCGGGACCCACGGAGAAGGGTCCGATAGTGATTCCGCGCCCGGCCATTCCGGACACCGCGGCCTCGATACGCTCCGGATTCACCGCATGCCGGACGAAACGCTCACCGAATTCGGCGTAGTCGATCCAGTGTTCTGGCATGAGTCCGGAATACCTCGCTGTGTCGGATGTGTCCTGCGGGCCCTCGCGCCGGTTCGGATCCGAGCGCAGCGATCGCGATGCAGGTCCCTGTCCTGCCGATGAGGGGGCAGCAGGACAGGGACCGCGACGGCGGCGCTGCCGGGCGCCGCCGGGTTTATCGTAGGGCTGGGCGCATAGCGCGCCTTCCCCCGCCAGTCCAGATATCTACCCGTGAGGGCGGATACGTTTCACAGACGACCGAAGCCGACGATACCCGGTACCGCCGCCCGTTCGTAGTGGTGAATCCGGATGCCGCCGCGTTCGTTTCCGCCGATCGTGGTCAGACCGCCGGCGTCGGCGGCGAGCACGAAATTCGTATGTTGACCGAACGGGCTGGTGGGGGCGTACAGCACCACATCACCGACCCGCGGCAGATACCCGGCGTCGGCCGCGACGAAACTGCCCTGGGATTCGAGATATTCCCGCAGTGTCGCCACGCCCGGGATCCGCCACGACCCCGAATTCGGGTTCGCCAGCGGCCGTCCGGCCTTGTTCAGCACCCAGCTGACAAAGTCGGCGCACCACGCCTCCTCAGTGCCCTCGGCGTATTTGCGACTGTCGCCAGGATCGGCGTATTCGCGCCGCAGGACCGTGACGACGCGCGACTGGTCGAGGCTCAGCGCCGAGGAGTCCAGCGCCGGAAAGGCGTTCAGCCGCTCGCCCGCGATGGCCCGCTCCGATCGGTGCTGCCACCAGCGCACCCCCGCGAAGCCGCCGGCCACCAGCGCGACCACCAGAAATCCGATGATCCAGTATCGCGTCCGCACCCGAGTCACAGGAACTATGACGTGCCGACGCGACGAATGGTTCCCTGCCGCGGATGTGACGTACGTCCGGAAAACCTCCCGGGGCCGGTCACGGCGTCGATACACTCAGCCGAGAAGTGGAGGCCGGCACGTGAATACGCTGTGGACCTTTGTCGTCGACCATCGCAATCAGCTGATCACCGATTCGTATCTGCATGTCTCCGCGGTCGTTCAGGCCATCGTGATCGCGACCGTGGTCGCGGTGCTCATCGGGACGGCGGTCCATCGCAGCCCGTGGGGGTCGGCGCTGTCCACCGCGGTGGCCAGCATCATTCTCACCGTGCCGTCGTTCGCGCTGCTCGGGATCCTCGTGCCGATCCTGGGTCTGGGTGTGCGGCCGACGATCACCGCACTGGTCCTGTACGCGCTGCTGCCGATCCTGCGCAATACGATCGTCGGCCTGTCGGGCCTGGACCCGGCCGTGGCCGATGCCGCGCGCGGGGTGGGCATGAATCGCCTGCGGGTGCTGGCGCGAATCGAGCTGCCGCTGGCCTGGCCGTCGATTCTGGCCGGGATGCGGATCAGCACCCAGATGATCATGGGCATTCTCGCCATGGCCGCCTACGCCAAGGGACCCGGGCTGGGCAATCTGATCTTCTCCGGGCTGGCCCGCCTCGGCAGCCCGACCGCGGTCCCGCAGGCGCTCACCGGAACCGTGCTGATCATCGTGCTGGCCCTGCTGCTGGACGGCGTGCTCGTGCTCGTCGGCCGGTTCACCACCGCGAGGGGAATCCGTGACTGATAACGAACGGGCCGAGATCGTCCTGGATTCGGTGTCCAAACGCTATCCGGGACAAAAGGATCCGGCCGTCGACGCCATCTCGCTCACCATCGCGGCCGGAGAGATCACGGTGTTCGTGGGCCCGTCCGGCTGCGGCAAGACGACCACGATGCGCATGATCAACCGGTTGATCGAGCCGAGTGCGGGCACCATCACCATCGCCGGGCGCGATATCACCCGGATGAATCCGGATCGGCTGCGCCGCGGGATCGGCTATTCCATTCAGCAGGCCGGGCTGTTTCCGCATCTGACGGTGGCGCGCAATATCGCCACCGTGCCCGGACTGCTCGGCTGGGATCGCAAGCGGATCGCCGCGCGGGTCGACGAGATGCTCGCGCTGGTCGGGCTGGACCCGGATACCTTCCGTGGTCGCTATCCCCGGCAGCTGTCGGGCGGACAGCAGCAGCGCGTCGGCGTGGCGCGCGCACTCGCCGCCGATCCGCCGGTGCTGCTGATGGACGAGCCGTTCGGCGCGGTCGACCCGATCACCCGCGGCCTGCTGCAGGACGAATTGCTGCGGCTGCAATCGGAATTGCACAAGACCATCGTCTTCGTCACCCACGACTTCAACGAGGCTGTCAAGCTCGGCGATCGAATAGCGGTGCTGGGCAACCGATCCCGCATCCTGCAGTACGACACACCCGCCGCGATCCTGGCCGATCCCGCCGACGATACGGTCGCCGGATTCGTCGGCGCCGGCGCCGCCCTCAAACAGCTCACCCTCGTGCATGTGGCCGATATCGGCCTGACCGACTGCCCCACCGCCCGCGAATCCGATTCGGTCGACACCCTGCGCGCCGCCCTGGCCGAACAGGACTGGGGGCTGATCCTCGACGACCAGGGTCGTCCGCTGCGCTGGATAGCCAAACCCCAACTGTCCCAGGCGACCTCACTGCACGAGATCGGGCTGCCCGTCACCGGCACCGTCCCCCTGCGCGCGACGCTGCAGCGCGCCCTGGAAACCCTGCTGGCCGAATCCAACGCCAATGCCGTGGTCACCGGCTCGCACGGCGAATACCTCGGCCTGATCACCATCGACACCCTGGTCACGCAGCTGTCCGAACTGCGCGCCGAACATACCGGTCCCGCAACGGCTTCGGAGCCCCACCCATGAGCGACCGGCCGTATACCGAACTCCGGGCCGAGCGCATCCGCCTGGCGATCCAACCCGTCCTGGCGCTCGCGCTGGCCGCGGGCGTGCTGGTCTGGGCCTTCGACCGCCGACTCACCGTCACCCAGCAGGCCAGCCTCAGCGCGGGCAATATCATCGCCGCCACGCGGCAGCACATCGTGATCACCGCGACCGTCATCGCGATCGTGGTAGCGGTCGCGGTGCCGCTGGGAACCCTGCTCACCCGGCCCCGATATCGCAGGCTCGCACCGCTTTTCATCGGGATCGCCAATATCGGCGCGGCAGCCCCGGCGATCGGCCTGATCGTGCTGGCCTATCTGTGGACGCAGACCACCGGCTTCTGGGTGGGCGTCGCGCCGATCGCGTTCTACGCGCTACTGCCGGTGCTGCGCAACACCATCCTGGGCTATCAGCAGGTGGATCCGATGCTCGTCGACGCCGGGCGCGGGCAGGGCATGTCGGCCCGAACCGTGCTGCGCCGCATCGAATTCCCGCTCGCGATTCCGTATATCCTTGCCGGACTTCGCACCTCGCTGGTGTTGGCGGTCGGCACCGCGACGCTGTCGTTCCTGGTCAGCGCGGGCGGCCTGGGGATTCTCATCGACACCGGATACAAGCTGCGCGACAACGTCACCCTGTGGGTGGGCGCACTGCTCGCGGTGGCGCTGGCACTGGTGGTCGACTGGCTCGGCGCACTCGCCGAGCGCTTCCTCGGCCCCAGGGGGCTGCGATGAGACGATTCGCGTTGGCGCTCTTGGTAATCGGTGTGCTGTCCGGGTGCGGGCTGGAGGCGGGCGGCTCGGTCCCGCTGCGGGTGGGCCCGGCCAGTATCCGGCCGATGGCCCAGCTGGACGGTGTGCGAATCACGGTGGGCTCCAAGGATTTCACCGAACAGAACATCCTCGGCTACCTGATCGAATTCGCGCTCACAGCCGCAGGCGCCCAGGTGCGCGATCTGACCAATATCACCGGCTCCAACAGCCTGCGCGACGCCCAGTTGCACGGCCAGGTCGACGTGGCCTACGACTACACCGGCACCGGCTGGATCAACTACCTCGGCAACGAGACCCCGATTCCGGACTCCGACGGGCAATTCCGGGCCGTCCACGACGCCGATCTGGCCGCGCACGGCATGCTGTGGGCGGATATGGCCCCGATGAACAACACCTACGCCCTGGTGACCACCGCCGCCACCGGGGTCACCCGGCTGTCGGACTATGCCCGCCTGGTCGATTCCGATCCGAATGCCGCGAATACGTGTCTGGGCACCGAATTCAGCGTCCGCCAGGACGGATTCCCCGGCATGGCACGCAAATACGGCATCGACGCCGGGCGGGCCCGCAAGCAGATCATGCAGGACGCGCTCGTGTTCACCGCCGTCGCGAACGGCACCTGCCGATTCGGATCCGTCGCCGCCACCGACGGCCGCATCCAGGCGCTGCACCTGAAACTGCTCGACGACGATCTCGGCTTCTTCCCCAAATACAATGCGGCGCTGGTGCTGCGGAAGTCCTTCGCCGACGCGCATCCGCAGATCGCCGAGATCATGGCGCCCATCTCGCGGCTGCTGACCAACGAGACCATTATCGGACTCAACCGTCAGGTCGATGTCGACGGCCGCGAACCGGCCGAGGTCGCGCGGGACTGGCTGGTCGCCCGCGGCTTCGTCACCGCGCGCTGAACGCGGCGCTCACACCGCCGCCGCCCGCACCGCCAGCCACCCGTCGGACGGATCTGCGAATCCGTGGTACATCAGCGGAATGCATTGGTCCACACCGAAATACCGATAGACCGCCAACATCGCCCGACGCACCGACTGCTCCTGGAAGTCGTCGATGCGCCGCGGCCCGATCGACCGCTCCGGCAGCAGCGCCAGCCGGGCCAGCTCGGCCGGATCGCCGGTATCCAGACCCACCGGACCGTCGGCGATGTAGTGATCATGGAAGATCGTGCGCAGCCCACGCAGGTCGGGATCCAGGGGTGCGAACGACATCGCGCGCACCCGCGCCCCCGGCAATCGCGACCCCGCCAGCGCGGCCACCAGCCCCGGATCGCGGCGCGGCGCGCCCGCCACCGGCGCCTGTTCGAGCAGATGCAACATCGACGCGCCGCGCACCCGGGGCTCGGGCACCAGGAACAGGCTCACCATCGGTTCGACATGCCCCGAACAGGACAAACAGATTCTGCTGTGCAGCGGATCGGACATGCGGTCTCCTGAGGAAAGAGGGCCGATCGCCCGACCCTGCCGCCATCCTGCGTGTAGATCCGAGTATAGGAGCCCGACCCCGCCCGGCACAGGCCCTTCAGGCGTTGAGCAGCCGGTCGTCGGTGCGCCCGGTGACGGCGAGCTGGCCCTCGATATTCGCGCGCACCGTGGGCCATTCCTCGTCCAGGATCGAGTAGAAGGCCGTGCTGCGCACCTCGCCGTCCAGGCCGCGGGAATGGGCGCGGCGCACGCCGTCGCTGGTGGCACCGAGACGTTCGATCGCCATGCGGGAGCGCAGGTTTCGCACATCGGCGCGCATCGCGATGCGCCGTACGCGCCAGACGTCGAAGGCGTGCCGCAGCAGCAGCAGCTTCGATTCGGTGTTCACCCCCGACCCGCGAGCATGCGGGGACAGCCAGGTGTTGCCGATCTCGGCCGCGTCCGGAACCGCAAGCAGCGGATCACCACTGGGCAATCCGTGCACGATCGGCCAGACCACCGGCCCCTGCCAATAGTCGAAGCGGGTGAACCGCGTCGAACCCAGCACACGGCCGTCGGACGCCGAGACGATGGCGAAGGCCAGCGCGGCGCCCGCCGCATGTCTGGCCATCGCCTGTGCGACGTATTCGGCGGCCTCCTCCACCCCCTGCGGCGCGGGCGTGAAGGCGTAGGCGTCGCGATCCCCGGCGGCCGCCTCGGCGAGCCCCGTAACATGTTGCGGCGCAATGGGTTCCAGTCGCACGAGGCGGCCGGTGAGAGTAACGGGTGCAGGCACGTTCCCTCGATCTTTCGGGACGGTCTCGGCCACGTTCGGGCAGGTTGCCGTACCGGTCGCAACGCTCCGGATCGACGGACCAGCCCTGGCGCGCCAGCAGCAGCATCGGATAGTGAAATGAACGATAACGGAACATGCGCCATCGGCACTGCAGGCGCAATGTAAATTCCCCAGCCCTGCTCGCGTGTCTCCCGGCGCGTCGCATACCCCCGGTCAGGGACCGGTTTCGGTACCCCGGAGGTTCCCGATTCAAACCAGGGAAGTCAATAGCTCGTTAAATGCTGTTACCCCGCCCGAGCCCTGCTTGCCGGAGGCGGGCCGACGGGCCGACGCCCGATTCGTCCGACTTCAGGCGCGGACCGGAACCTGTTGCGGCAGACGGTGCCTGGCGGCCAGCCGATACGCGAATCGGACGACCGGCCCGGCGAAGGTCCCGCCGAGGCGGGTATAGGGCCAGATGGCGATCAGCAGCAGGACGATCACGGCGCGCGCCTGGAACATCGGGGGCGCGTCCCCGATCGCCCAGGGATTCGGATGCAGGCTGAACAGCGAACGGAACCAAGCGAAAAGCGTTTCGGCCGTGGAGTATTCGCCGTTCAGCGGATTCGGATCGAAGTCGATGACGACCCGGGACAGCACGGTCGCGGCCAAGACGGGCAGCGTCACGCGATCGAGCGGGCTGACCGTCGAATGCGGCGTGGCGGTGATGAGCGGCGGCACGATCAGCAACAGGGCGCCCAGAATCGCGAAGGGCTGGGCGACCAGTTCCACGACCGTGGCCACGCCGTGCGCCGAGCCGGTGTCCTGCGGCGTCGAGCCGACCATATCCAGCACCCGGGCACCCAGGACACCGGCGACGCCAATCCGAAATGCCGTGGGCCCGAAGCGTTCCAGCCGCCCGGCATCCGACCCGGGCTCGAGCGGGCCGAATCGATCGTGCCGGTAGCGCCACAGATGTCCCAGCGCAAAGGAGGCAAACGCGCTGTAGGGAAGGATGATCCACATCAGGGCGATCATGGTGGTTCTACTTTCAACTTCGGATCAGCACATCACAGCAGACCGAGCGGCCCAATACAAGGGACTGATCGTTCGCAAGATCGTTGCCGTCACGTCACTCGCCGCTGCCAGTATTCGCTTACCTCGCAAGAGTTCCCATCCGGAAATGGAGTTTTCGAGCATGCGACTACCCAAGACACTGCTCACCGCGATGCTGTCGGCGATCATTCTCGCCTGCGGACTCGCACCGAGCGCCCAGGCGGCCGAGGATGCCGGCGTGCGCGTGCTGTCCTGGAACATCCTGCACGGCGGCCGCGAACCGACGCCGGCCAATCTGCCGCAGCTCATCGATCAGATCGTCGACGTGCGCCCGGATGTGTTCTTCGCGGTGGAGACCTACGGCTCCGGTGACGCCATCACCGACGCACTGAACCGGCGCGCGAACAACGGGCGCTACACCGGAATTCGCGTCACCGACCGCCCGTCCGGCTCGGATAATCTGTGGATCTTCACCCGCTACGAGGTCGTCGCCACCTATCCGAAACCGCAGGGCGGCACGGTCACCGACTTCAATCTCGGCGGCGTGCGGGTCCGGCTACCGAAGGGCGGCGAGCTGAATCTGTTCTCGGCATGGCTGCCCTACACCGACCCGTGGAACGGGTATCTGATGGACGAGAACGCGGTGGACCGCCAAGCCGGTCGGCCGCCGCGGCATTCGGTCGAGGATGTCGTGGCGGCCGATCGGGCGCAGACGCAGGCCATCACCGAGATCGTCAACGATCAGCTGCCCCGGATGCTCGGCACGAACCGCGCGCCGGTGCTGCTCGGCGGCGACTTCAATACCGCAGCGGCCGCGGATTGGACTCCGGCCCAGGCGAATTGCCCGAACCACTTCGGCATGAGCTATCCGCTGCGCGCCACCGCGGCGGTCACCGCCGCGGGCTTCGTCGACACCTATCGATTCGCCCAGCCGAACGTCTGCGCCGCGCCGGGCACCACGTGGAGCCCGCTGCCCACGGAGAAGATGGTCACCCCGCAGCGCATCGACTTCATCTTCGCCCGCGGCCCGCTCGGTATCCGCTCCTCCCGCGTGATCGATCAGCGCATGCCCGCGCACGGCCCCGGCGTCTTCTACTCCGATCACGCCGCGGTGGTCACGGAGGTGCGGCCGTTGGGCCGGTGACCGAACGGCCGGGTCAGGCGACCACGGAACGCTGTGGCACACCGACGTATTCGCTCAGCGGCCGGATCAGCGCATTGGACTCCCCCTGTTCGATGATGTGCGCGGTCCAGCCGGTGATGCGGCTCATGACGAAGATCGGGGTGAATGCCTCGATATCGAATCCGAGCAGGTAATAGGCGGGGCCCGTGGGGAAGTCGAGATTCGGTGCGATACCGGTCGCCTCGGCCATGGTGCGTTCGAGGATCTCGTACATCCGCACCCACCTCTGTCCGCCCGTGGCCGCGGCGATGTCCAGGAAGGCGTCCTTCATGGTCGGCACCCGGGAGTCGCCGTTCTTGTAGACCCGGTGACCGAAGCCCATCACCTTATCCTTGTGCGCCAGCCTGTTTCGCAGCCACTGCTCGGCCAGCTCCGGATCACCGATCTCGAGCATGTCATGCATGACCGCCTCGTTGGCGCCGCCGTGCAGTGGGCCCTTGAGCGCGCCGATCGCGGCGGTGACCGCGCTGTAGATATCCGACAGCGTGGAGGTCACCACGCGCGCGGCGAAGGTGGAGGCGTTGAAGCTGTGCTCCGCGTACAGGATCAGCGATACCTCGAACGCCTTCACCAGCTCCGGTGCCGGAGTCTTCCCGAAGCACATGTGCAGGAAGTTCTCCGCGAAACCCAGATGCGATTGTGGTGCGATGGGATCCAGCCCGTGGCGGCGGCGATGATCGGCGGCCACGATGGTCGGCAGTACGGCCATCATGCGGAGTGCCTTGGCGCGGTTGGCCTTCGGCGAGTTGTCCTCCTCGGCCGGATCTTCCGCACCGAGGTAGCTGATCGCCGTGCGCACCACATCCATCGGATGGCAGTTCTCGGGCAGCTTCGCCACCAGCGACAGCAGCGAGCGGTCGATGCGGCGGAAGGCGCGCTCCTGCTGAAGGAACTGCGCGAGTTGGGCGTCGGTGGGCAGTTCGCCGTGCCACAGCAGATAGGCGACCTGTTCGAAGCCGCAGTTCGCCGCCAGATCCTGGACCGGATAGCCGCGGTAGGTCAGGGAGTTGGTCTCCGGCACCACCTTCGAGATCGCGGTGGTGTCGACGACGACGCCGGCGAGACCCTTGTAGATGGTCGGTATCGCGCTCTCCGTCATCACTGATTCCTTCCCAGGCTGAAGTTGAAGATGTCGGAATCGAATTCGTTGTAGCGCTCGTATTGCAGTAGTTCGTAGAGTCGACTGCGATGCTGCATGCGATCGAGCAGCCCGGCCTGGGTGCCGCTGTCGAAGATCTTCCGCAGCCCGGCCTCGGCGGCATACATCGCCAACCGCAGCGTCGACACCGGGTAGATGACCGCGTCGTAGCCGATCGATTCCAGCGTCCGCGCCGACAGCAGCTCGGACTTGCCGAATTCGGTCATGTTGGCCAGCAACGGAATCGACACCGCGGCACGGAACTTCTCGAAATCGGCGGCGGTGATCAGCGCCTCGGTGAAGATCATGTCCGCGCCCGCGTCGGCGTAGGCCTTCGCCCGCTCGATCGCCGCGTCGACACCCTCGATCCCGGCTGCGTCGGTCCGGGCGCAGATCACGAAATTCGGGTCGCGCCTTGCGGATACGGCCGCGCGCAGGCGACGCACCATCTCAGCGGCGGGCACGACGGCCTTACCGTCCAGATGCCCGCACCGCTTCGGATTGACCTGATCCTCGAGGTGACAGCCCGCGATTCCGGCATCCTCGAGGACGGTGACCGTGCGCGCCGCGCTCATCGGCTCGCCGAATCCGGTGTCGGCGTCGATGAGCACCGGCAGATCGGTGACCCGGGCGATCTGATGTCCGCGCCCTGCCACCTCGGTCAGCGTGGTCAACCCGATATCGGGCAGCCCCAGATCCGCCGACAATACCGCGCCCGAGACGTAGACGCCCTCGAAGCCGATCTCCTGAATCAGCTTGGCCACCAACGGATTGAACGCACCCGGAAACCGCTGGATGCGGTTCGAGGCCAGTCCCGCGCGAAACGCCGCGCGCTTCTCGGCGGCCGAGGCGGCCGCGCCCAGCAGACCCGTCATCAGAACAGTCCCCGCACGAGTCGGGGCGTGCGGGCCAGCACCTCGTCGGATACCGCGAAGGTCAGATCGTTCAGCTCACCCGGCTTCAGCTCCGCGGCGCGCTGCGCGGCCGCGAGGAACCGATCCTGTTCGGCCGGTGCGACAACGCCTTCGGCGAGGGCGCGGAACTTGGCGATGTACTGCTCGCGAGCAAACGGCCTGGCGCCCAACGGATGTGCGTCGGCGACGGCCAGCTCGTCCACGATCACCTCACCGCTGTTCAGCGTGATCTCCGCCCGGGCGCCGAACGCCTTCTCGTTCGGATCGGTGGAGTGATAGCGACGCGTCCACTCCGGATCCTCGGCGGTGGAGATCTTGCGCCACAACGCGATCGTGTCGGGCCGCTGCGCGCGCTCGGGCGCATAGGAGCGCTCGTGATGCCAGACGCCGTCCTCCAAGGCGACGGCGAAGATGTACATGACCGAGTGGTCCAGGGTTTCGCGCGAGGCATGCGGATCGAACTTCTGCGGATCGCCCGAGCCGGTGCCGATGACCACGTGGGTGTGGTGGCTGGTGTGCAGCACGATAGAGGCGATCTCGGCCGGATCGCCGATGCGGTCGCGCAGACGGCGCGCCAGATCGATCGGGGCCTGACTCTGGTACTCGGCCGAATGCTCCTTGGTATAGGAGTCCAGGATCGCGCGCTTGGGCTCGCCCGGCCCGGGCAGCGGCACCGAGTACTCCTTGTCAGGACCGCCCAGCAGCCAGGCGATCACACCGTCCTCGCCCTCCCAGATCGGCGACGGCGCACCCTCGCCACGCAGCGCGCGGTCCACGGCCTCGACCGCCATCTTCCCGGCGAAGGCGGGGGCGTAGGCCTTCCAGCTCGAGATCTCGCCCTTGCGCGACTGCCGGGTGGCGGTGGTGGTGTGCAGTGCCTGGCCGACGGCCTGGTAGATGGTCTCGGTATCCAGTCCGAGCAGGGTGCCGATTCCAGCGGCCGCCGAGGGCCCCAGGTGGGCGACGTGATCGATCTTGTGCTCGTGCAGGCAGATTCCGCGCACCAGATCGATCTGGATCTCGTAACCCGTTGCCAGACCACGGATCAGCTCGCGCCCCGAGCGGCCGGTGTGCTGGGCGACGGCCAGGATCGGCGGAATGTTGTCACCGGGATGGGAGTACTCGGCGGCCAGAAAGGTGTCGTGAAAGTCCAACTCGCGCACCGCGACTCCATTGGCCCACGCCGCCCATTCCGGCGAATACGCACCGCCCGCACCGAATACGGTCGCGCCCGGCCGATAGGGATGGGCCAAGGCCTGAGCCCGGGCATCGGCGACGGGCCGCCGAGTGATCGAGGCCGCGGCCACCGCCGCATTGTCGATGATCCGATTGACGATCATCTCCTCCGTCTCCGGAGCGACCGCCACGGCATCCGCCGCGACCTCGGCGATCCGCCACGCGAGATGCTCCTCGCGGGGGAAGTCCTCCGCGGAACGATGCGTGCGAACGAGATGATTCTTCACGGTCAGGGCCCTCCCAGGCGTCGATGTCAGCGGTACCCTTCGCACGCTACACAGACCAGTCAGGCGGGAAAACACCACGCAAATGCCTATTTCTGCGATAGGCCGCTTGTGATTTTGCGAAGATTGTGCGGATCCCGTTTCCGTGCGCTGATCTTGTTGTCTGCCAACGTGATTGACCTCACTGGTCAGCAAACCCCTACTGCACCAACGAATTCGCATTTACCCGCGTGGTATCGGCCGTCGCCGGCGTTATCCGGTCGGATGATGGGCTGTGTTGGACTCGGGCGACGGGAGCAGGGTCATGAGCGGGCGATGGACACGGTTGGCGGGAATCGTTCTGGGGCTTGTGCTGGGCCTCGGCGTCTTGGCGCCGGGGGTGCAGGCGGCGCCGCGCGACGGGGCCACGTGCCCGGCCAAGGCACGGCCGACGGGCAAAGTGCTGCAAGGGTATTGGGAGAATTGGGATGGTGCGTCCAATGGCGTGCATCCGGGGTTGGGGTGGATTCCGATCACCGATTCTCGTATCGCCGCGCACGGCTACAACGTCATCAACGCGGCATTCCCGGTGATCGGGTCGGACGGTACCGCGCTGTGGCAGGACGGGATGGATTCGACCGTCAAGGTCGCGACTCCGGCGGAGATGTGTCAGGCCAAGGCGGCGGGCGCCACGATTCTGATGTCCATCGGCGGCGCGGCGGCCGGTATCGATCTCAATTCCGCCGCGGTCGCCGACCGGTTCGTCGCGACCATCGTGCCGATCCTGAAGCAGTACAACTTCGACGGTATCGATATCGATCTGGAGACCGGCCTCACCGGCAGCGGCGATATCAACACGCTATCCGCCTCGCAGGCCAATCTGGTGCGGATCATCGACGGCGTTCTCGCGCAGATGCCCGCAGGTTTCGGCCTGACCATGGCCCCCGAGACCGCGTATGTCACGGGCGCCAGTGTCACCTACGGTTCGATCTGGGGCGCCTATCTGCCGATCATCAAGAAGTACGCGGACAACGGCCAGCTCTGGTGGCTCAATATGCAGTATTACAACGGCAGCATGTACGGCTGCTCCGGCGATTCCTATCAGGCCGGGACGGTCCAGGGCTTCACCGTCCAGACCGATTGCCTGGCCAAGGGTTTGACCGTGCAGGGCACCACGGTCACCGTCCCCTACGACAAGCAGGTCCCCGGCCTGCCGGCCCAGTCCGGCGCGGGCGGCGGCTATATGTCCCCCGACCTGGTCGCCCAGGCCTGGAACACCTACGGCTCCGGCTCGGCGAATCCGTTGAAGGGCCTGATGACCTGGTCGATCAACTGGGACGGCTCGCGCGGCTGGACCTTCGGCGACAACGTCGAATCTCTCCAGAGCCGCAGCTGACTGGTCAGTCCGGCCGGACGCCAGGGGCGAACCTACGCTCCCACACCTCGCGGACGGCCACCCCCACCAGCAGCACGAA
Organism: Nocardia sp. NPDC051570; assembly: GCF_044454005.1. NCBI lineage: Bacteria > Bacillati > Actinomycetota > Actinomycetes > Mycobacteriales > Nocardiaceae > Nocardia > Nocardia sp. NPDC051570. Next base: position 507,998 of record NZ_JBITDI010000004.1, read on the forward strand.
CAGCGCGAGGTCGGGCGTCAGCGAATACGACACATGTCCCAGCGGGAGCGCGAACCAGACCAGCGCACCCGCGACGAACGGCACCACCACGGTGACGATCCCCGCCCCCACCCGCCGAACCATCACGGCCTCCACAACCGCCGCAAACACCAGAAGGCAGAACGCGGCGAAGGAGAACACCCCGTGCAAGCCGAATCCGTACGACGGCACATAATCGGCGTACCGCCGAGGCTCCTCCCCGAACGGCGCATACGCGGTCCACCCGAAATCCTCCCCACCGGTATAACCGGCCCAGGTAAGCCCCCCGACCGACATGGTCGCCACAACGAACACCCACCAGAACACATGGCCGCCAACATGCGCGATACGAAACACCCGATACCTCGTCACGGCACAGAAGCTAATCGATGGACCCCGCTACCGGGCATCGAGCGGTGGCGGATCGGACATGCAGGCCGTAAAGCCAGGCAATTCCGATCGTTTCGGCCGCATCCGGGACCGGTCACCGCGGCCGCGATCACCCGAGAATCCGCCTGCGCCCTGGACACAAGCTGGGCACGTTGATCTTCACCGAACACACCCCCAGCATCCAAACAGGCCGCCACACAGTCGAACTCCCGCAGCCGATGGAACATCCGGTAGCCGCATACCGCGCGGTTCCAAGCGGCCACGCGACGTCGTCGGAAGATCAACGGGCTGAGATCATCTCGGCCTCGGGAACGCACCATACTGCCGAATGCCGAGCGTTCGGACAATCTGTCCCCGTCTGTCGGATCGGCGAACCCCGCGCCGTTGGTCCACTCCGGACCTCTCTAGAGGTGTCCGAGCACCTTCGTGGGCGTGATGCGCACGATGACGCGCTCGGCATCGTGGATCGACTCGGGATTGAAGTCGGCGTAGCGCTGTCCGGTGTATTTGATCGACATCCGGTCGGCGAACGCCCTCTCGGGATCGGGAATCAGAGTGACTGTGCCGCGAATCTCGGCGTATGCATAAGGGTTGTCGGGTGGATTGATCATCACCGTCACCCGGGGATCGCGCCGCATGTTCTTGTACTGCTGCCGCGACACGGTGGTTGAGTACAGCAAATCGCTGCCGTCGCGGTCGAGCCAGGTGACTGTCAGATGCGGCTGCCCGTCAGGGCCGATCGTGGCCACCGTGACGAAGGGTCTGCCGGTATCTACGTACTTCTTCAGCTCAACGGAAAATTCCACAGTCACGCCCTTGCCAACCTGCCGTGGTCTACCGGAATTCCCGGGCGACAGGACCGATCGATACCGTTCCCGAGCTGCTGCTAGAGCCACCTGCTGGCAACCGTTCGCGGCGGGCGTCACCATCGCGCAGCGCTCCGGACGCCACGCCGCATGCACCGCCACGACGCAGCCGTCCGGCCACAAAACGCACTCAATTGCCGCATATCGCGCATTGGTCATTCGCCCAAACCGGTTGGCTGACAGTGCTTCCCAACGCGCGCACGTAGCCGAGTCGAGTGCGTTCGGCTGCTCCTTGTCTCGGAGTGAGTGGGTTGCACACGCTCCGGCGCTGAGGTCCTAGCAGTCGGACTGTGCCGCCACCGATTCTGCGGGGTGGGGGTGAACCCTGATTTGTGCCCTGAGATCGATTCGGGGACCTGGCAGTTCAGCAGCCGAGGTAATCCAGGGTTTTCCTGGAGGTTCGAAGACTGCCCGCGCTGCCAGGATGAGCAGGTGAAATCGTTTGGTGTGCCGCCGGTTTCGGCAGTGTGTTTGGGTGGGCTGGTGAGTGTGTTGCTGTCCGTTGTCTCGTTCGGCCTCTTTCCCGTTGCGGGTCTTGGCCTGAAGAGTGCGCTGATCGGCGGGGGTGTGGCGCGGTGACTGTCAGCGATCCGCGCGCGTCTGTGGATGCCGATTCCGATGGCTTTGCGCGCGAAAGGCTTCCGATTCCTAGACCCGACAGCCTCGTGCGAGGCGATCAGACGACGGCCCGCTCTCCCCGGCCGCATACCCTCGACCGAGGTTCAGGGGGATTGGTGTCAAGGGTCCGCCGGGCGGCGATGGTGTGGTTACCTGTCAGCTCAGCGGCTGTCGTCGTCGCGGTCCTGTTGTCCGCGTTCAGTGGGCAATACGGCTACCACCGTGACGAACTGTACTTCCGCATGTTGCCCTTCTCGTGGGGATATGTCGACCAGCCTCCGCTCACGCCGATCCTCGCCCACCTCAGCACCGCGGTCTTCGGCGACACGGTCTGGGCGATGCGGATTCCGGCGACACTGTGCATGGTGACCTTCGTCGTGTTGGGCGGACTTGTGGCCCGAGACCTCGGCGGTGGCCGACTAGCCCAAGGTCTGGCGGCGTGGGGACTCGCGTTCTCGGCGGTGCCGCTGTCTTTCGGCCATCTCCTGCTCACCGCGACGGTCGACCTGCCCGTGTGGCTGGGGGTCGTGTTGTTCACGATTCGCGCGTTGCGTCGCGACCCGCGGTGGTGGTTGGCGGCGGGCGCCTGCGCTGGCGTCGGCATGTACAACAAGTTCCTGATCGTGCTGCTGCTGATCGGCCTCGCAATCGGTCTGCTGTGCAATGGATCCCATCCACAGCAGGGACGGCGAGTGCTGCTGTCGGGCTGGCTGTGGGGCGGCGTGGCCGTCGCACTGCTGGTCGCCGCACCCAATCTGATCTACCAGGCAACACACGGCTGGCCGCAGTTCACCATGGCAGCAGGTATCGACGAGCGCGGCGGGGCCGCATCCCGGGTCCAGCTGATCCCGCACCAATTCCTGCTGCTGGGCCCGCTGCTGGCGCCAATCTGGATCGCCGGGCTTGTCGGGATATTCCGTGCCCCGCAGTGGCAGCCGCTGCGATCATTGGCCTGGGCCTACCTCGCGGTCCTCGTGATCGTCCTCGGTACCGGCGGACAGATGTACTACTCGCTGGGGCTGGTCGCGTTCGCATACGTGGCCGGATGCGTACGTGCCGAGCAATGGACCGCTGACCGGGTCGCGTACCGTGGTCTGGTCGTGGGTGCGGTGGCATTCAACTGTCTAGGTGCCATCGTGATCGGACTACCTATTGTGCCGGTGGCCGCCCTTGGCAGCACACCGATTCCCGCGATCAACCAGGCGGCCCGCGACCAGGTGGGCTGGCCGACCTACGTCGGCCAGGTCGCGGAGGTCTATCGGCGACTGCCGGCGACTGATGCCGACCGCACGGTCATCGTGACCGGCAACTACGGCGAGGCCGGCGCACTGAACCGCTTCGGCGGCACATACGGCCTACCACCGGTCTACAGCGGTCACAACGAGCTCTACTTCCGCGGCTCTCCGGCGCCGACAACCGAGGTGGTCGTGTTGGTCGGCATCAGTCCATCCACCGCTCAGGACCACTTCACCAGTTGCGAGCGTGCAGGCACGCTGGACAACGGCGTCGATATCGACAACGAAGAACAGGGCAGACCCATTTTCGTCTGCCGCAGCCCTCGACTGGCATGGACCGAGCTCTGGCCGACATTTCAGCACTACAACTAACCGCTATCGACCACCAGTCACCGACGAATCGACGACCTCGCCCCGCCTGTGGTCACGGTGAGGGCGAGGTCGTCCTCGGACCATCCTGAAATGCCGCATACCGCGCTGACCGAACCGGCCAGCGCAAAATGACTGAGCCCCCACCCGGACACCGAATGGGGGCTCAGGGGAGTCTCTACCAGCAACGATACGAGCGCTGCTGCTGCGCAGAGAGTGAACCGCTACACGTTGAAACGGAACTCCACCACGTCCCCGTCCACCATCACGTAATCCTTGCCCTCCATCCGGACCTTGCCCGCCGACTTGGCGGCTGCCATCGAGCCCGCGTCGACGAGGTCGGTGAAGGCGACGATTTCGGCCTTGATGAAGCCGCGTTCGAAGTCGGTGTGGATGACGCCGGCGGCCTTGGGGGCCGTATCGCCCTGGTGGATGGTCCAGGCTCGGGATTCCTTGGGGCCGGCGGTGAGGTAGGTCTGCAGGCCCAGGGTGTGGAAGCCGGCGCGGGCCAGGGCGTGCAGGCCGGGTTCGGTCTGGCCGATGGATTCCAGGAGTTCCATGGCGGATTCGGTGTCGAGTTCGAGGAGTTCGGCCTCGACCTTCGCGTCGAGGAAGACCGCGTCGGCGGGGGCGACGGCGGCCGTCAGCTCGGCCTTGCGGGCCTCGTCGGTGAGCACCGACTCGTCGGCGTTGAAGACGTAGAGGAACGGCTTGGTGGTGAGCAGCGAGAGCTCCCGCAGCGATTCGACGTCCACCTTGTCCCGGACGGCGAACAGGGTCTTGCCCTCGTTGAGGATCTCCTGCGCCTGCTTGGCGGCGTCGGCGACCGGCTTGCGATCCTTCTTGACCTTGGCTTCCTTCTCCAGCCGCGGCACGGCCTTCTCCAGAGTCTGCAGGTCGGCGAGGATCAGCTCGGTCTCGATCACCTCGATATCGGACAGCGGGTCGACCTTGCCGTCGACGTGGATCACATCGTCGTCGGCGAAGACGCGCACCACCTGGCAGATGGCATCGGCCTCACGGATATTGGCCAGGAACTTGTTGCCCAGGCCCGCGCCCTCGGAGGCGCCCTTCACGATGCCGGCGATATCGACGAACGACACGGTCGCGGGCACGATGCGCTCCGAACCGAAGATCTCGGCCAACTTGTCCAGCCTCGGATCCGGCAGCGGCACCACGCCGACATTCGGCTCGATGGTGGCGAACGGGTAGTTCGCCGCCAGGACGTCGTTCTTGGTCAGCGCATTGAACAGCGTCGACTTTCCGACATTGGGTAGGCCGACGATTCCGAGGGTGAGACTCACGAGAGCAAGAGTCTACGCGGATGGCCTCAGCGACGGGGATTGCGACCCAGGTAGCGCAGCAGCCGTTCGACCGCGGTGTCGCTCGCGGAGTCTTCGAGGGCCGCGCCGAACGCGCCCCACTCCCGCAGCGGCTCGATGAGTCCGGTCGCGGCGAGCAGGAAGGCCTCGGCGAGATCCTCGGTGAGCGGGGAGCGCTGGCCGGTCGCGACGGCGATATCCCAGGCGTGCACGGCCGCGTCGAGACCGCACATGACGCCCGCGACCGAGGTGGGGAGCTCGCCGTGCGGCAGCGGGGTGGGGACGGATTCGGTGTCGTCGGCGACGCGACCCCAGGCGGCGGCCACCTCGTCGACGGCGATGGCGATCAGGGTGGCGGCCGGGCCCTCGAGGGCGCCGGAGGGGACGGAGGGGTCGTAATCGGGACCGGCGCCCACGCCCAGTGCCTGAGCGAAGGCGCGCTGATCGCCCGCGGCGTGCTGGACCACCTGGGTGACGGTCCATTCCGAACACGGTGTCGGAAGCTGCAATTGATCGACGCCGATCCCGGAAACCACATCGACCAGGACCCGATGCGAGGAACGAAGCACCTCGCGCCAGACGGGAGCCAGGGTGGTGGCCGGGTCGGCGTCGGTCTGCGGGGTGACGCTCATCGGGTCGTGCCTTTCGCTGTGTTGCGTTGTCCCGCACAGCTTATGCACGACCACCGACAAAAGACGATCATGCGCCGCTGACCGAGTGGCCGGTCAGCGACCGCCCAGACCGGATTGGGCGATCCCGCGCACGAAGGCCCGCTGGGCGAAGGCGTAGATCAGCAGCAGCGGCGCGAGGACGATCAGGGCAGCGGCCATCAACAGCGGCCACTGGGTGTGATATTGACCCTGCAGGCGCACCAAACCCAGTGTGACGGTGGCGATATCGTTGCGCTGGATCATCACCAGCGGCCACAGGAAGTCGTTCCAGACCGAGATCCAGGTGAGGACCGCGAGCACCATCACCGCGGGGCGGGCGTGCGGCAGCAGCACTCGCCAGTAGACCTGCCAGGTGCCGCAGCCGTCGAGGATGGCGGCCTCCTCCAATTCGGTGGGCAGCGTGCGGAAGAACTGGCGCATGAGATAGGTCCCGAACGCCGAGCCGAACAACCCGGGCACGATCATCGCCCACGGGGTGTCCACCCAGCCCAGGGTGCGCATGAGCAGGAACTGCGGCAGTACCGTCACCGTCAGCGGCACCATCAGCGTCGCCAGATAGGCCAGGAACAGCACCTCGCGACCGGGAAAACGCAAGCGCGCGAACGCGTATCCGGCCAATGAGCAGAAGAACACCTGTCCCGCGGTGACACAGCAGGCATAGCCGACGGTGTTGAGCAGCATCCGTCCCAGCGGCAGCAGTTCGAACACCCTGCCGTAGTTGGACCATCGCGGCGAGTCCGGGATCAGCGTCGAATCGAGCACCGCCCCTTCGTCTTCCAGCGAGGCCGACAGCGCCCACAGGATGGGTCCCACCGCGCACCACGCGACGGCCGCCAGCACGGCGTAGATCGCCACCCCGCGCAGCATCCGCCGGACGATCGCCCGCTCGGTCACCACGGCTCGGCCTCCCGGCGCGACAGCCACAGCTGTACCAGCGTCACCACCAGCAGCAGTGCGAAGATCACCCATGCCAGGGCGGCCGCGTAACCCACCTCATAGAAGCGGAAGGCGTTCTGGAACAACATGATTCCCAGCACATAGGTGCCGGTCTCGGGTCCGCCGTTACCGTCGGTGAGCGCATACGCCTGATCGAATGCCTGCACCGAGTTGATGATCGTGATGACCAGGACGAACGACAGCCCGCCGCGGATCAGCGGGACGGTGATCGACCGGAATCGCCGCCATGGGCCCGCCCCGTCGATCCGCGCGGCCTCGTAGAGCGTCTGAGGAATACCCTGCATGGCGGCGAGCAGGACGACGGTGGCGAACGGCACGCTCTTCCATACCGTGACCAGGCTCAGTGATACCAGCGCCCAGGCCGGATCGCTCAGCCAGGGAACGGGTTTCACCCCGAACCAGCCGAGTATCAGATTCACCGCACCATCGTCGGTGGTGAGCAGGAATCGCCACACCACCGCCATGGCCACGGTCGAGGCCACCAGCGGTAGGAAGGCCAGTGTGCGAAACAGCCCGATTCCCGGCAGTTTCCGGTTCAGCGCGGCCGCCACGGCCAGGCTGACGATCACCGTAGGCACCAGCGTCAGCACGGTGAACACGGCCGTATTGCGCAGTGCGATGGCGAACAACGGATCGCGCAACAGCTGGCGGTAGTTCCCAAGTCCGGCAAAATACATGGGACGGAACAGATCCCAGCGCTGAAAACTGAGATAGAGCGAGAATCCGAGCGGGAACAGCAGGAATACCGCGACGGCCGCCACATTCGGCGCGACGAAGCCGACCCCGGCCCGGGCCCGCCGCCGCGCCAATGCCGATCGCGCGCGCGGCGTCATATCCGCTCCCGGAGCAGGACGTCGATATCGGCGGCGGTATGCGCCAGCGAATCCGCCGTCGCGGCCCCGCGCAGCACCCGGCTGCACTGCCGCGACAGTAGCGCGTCGACCTTGCCCCAGGCCGGGGTGATCGCGAGCGGGCGCGAATGGTCGGGGCCCTCGGTGAAGACCGCGAGATTGCCGATTCCGCGGTGGGCGGCGGCGAATCCCGGGGAGTGCATGGCCGAACGGAGCACCGGAACGAACAGACCGGATTCGGCGATGATGGCCTGCCCGATCGGACCGGTCGCGAACTTGACGAATTCCCAGGCCTGTTCGCGACGGGGACTGGCGGCGGCGATGGCCAGGCCGGTGCAGCCGACATCGGTGATCGCCGCCGGGCCGCCGTGCGGACCGACCGGGAGCACGGTGACATCGAAGTCCAGATCGTCGCGGCCGGCGAATTCCGAATAGAGCCAGTGGCCGCCCAGCAGCATCGCCGCGCGTCCGCTCGCGAACAGGTCGTAGGCCGAAACCGATTGCCGGTCACCGGTATCGGGGGCGACGCGGTCGCGCAGCGCGAGATCGGCGTAGCACTGCACGCCCGCGGCGAAGCGCGGATCGCCGATATTCGTGCGGACCGGCGCCACGGGCGGGCTGAACCATTCGGCGCCGTTGTTCATCCCGAAACAGGCCGCCGAATAGCACGGCGCCCAGCCGTCGACGAAGCCCCACTGCCGCACCCGGCCGTCGGGCCCGCGGCGGGTCGATGCCGCTGCGGCGGACCGGAATTCGGCGAAGGTCCAGGCCTGATCCCAGCGCTGCGGTGCGCGAATTCCGGCCTGTTCGAACAGTTTCCGGTTGTAGTAGAGAAATACCCCGGACCACTGCTCCGGCAGCGCGTACTGCCCCCCGCCGTAGCCGAAGGTCGCGTACAGCGGGTCGTAGCTGTCGGCGCGCAATGCCTTGGCGTACTGCGGTTCCCGGTCCAGCAGCGTGCGCAGATCCAGCAGCACACCGCGTTCGGCCAGGCCCGCGTACAGCAACTCCCAGGCCATCAGCACATCCGGGCATTTCCCGCCCGCGCAGTAGGTCAGCATCTGCTGCAGCGGATCCGGACCCGAGGCGACGGGCCGAATCCTGATGTCGGGGTGGCGTTTACCGAACTCTTCGATAATGCGCAGCCGAGCGCGCGCCTCCTCGGGACGGGCCTGGAAGAAGAAGGTGACCGCCTCGTCGTCACCGGTATCGCAACCGGCCAGCAACGGCGCGGCCAGCAGCGCTTCGAGCAGGGCCCGGCGACGCACAACGACCTCCCTCCGCGATGACTACCAGGACAGCGGCGGGCGCGGCGAATGAGCCGCGTACCGGGACCGCAGCATACGCAGCACATCGCCGAATGACTGGCAACACGCCAGCATCGGCGATCCGTCCGCTGCGTCCTATTCCCGATATGTGAGATATAGACGTGCAGTATGTGGGATGGGCATGTAACCATACAGTCCGATTGTTCGGACTTGGTGAAGTCGCACCCGCGCACGCCCCGGTTCGGCTACGTTGTGTCCGTTTCCGCAAGACCTAGTCAGAAGCACGGGAGAGTAGCTCGCATGGCGACCATCGAATACCTCCGAACGGATCCCGACCTACCTCCCGTGGGCGTGGTGGACCGTTCTCCCCTCTCGCCGGTGAAGAAGGGCATCTTTCTCGCCGTCGCGGTACTCGGTGCGGTCGCCTGGGCGGTGCTGGCCATCGCGCGCGGCGAGAGCGTCAACGCGGTGTGGATCGTGCTCGCGGCGGTGTGCACCTACATCGTGGCCTACCAGTTCTACGCCCGGCTGATCGAATACCGGATCACCAAGCCCCGCGACGATATCGCCACGCCCGCCGAGGAACTCGAAAACGGCAAGGACTACATGCCGATGGACCGGCGGGTCCTGTTCGGCCATCACTTCGCCGCGATCGCCGGCGCGGGTCCGCTCGTCGGTCCCGTACTGGCCGCGCAGATGGGCTATCTGCCGGGCACGATCTGGATCATCGTCGGTGTCGTGCTGGCCGGTGCGGTGCAGGACTATCTGGTGCTGTGGGCGTCGGTGAAGCGGCGCGGGCGCAGCCTCGGCCAGATGGCGCGCGAGGAGCTCGGCGTGGTCGGCGGCATCGCGGCACTCGTTGCCGTGCTGGTGATCATGGTGATTCTGCTGGCGGTGCTGGGCATCGTGGTGGTCAACGCGCTCGCGGCGACCAAGGGCGCGGACGGGCAGCTGCACGGCGGCAGCCCGTGGGGGGTGTTCTCGATCTCGATGACCATTCCGATCGCGGTGCTGATGGGTCTGTATCTGCGGTATGTACGCCCCGGCAAGGTCGGCGAGGTGTCGGCGGTCGGCTTCGCGCTGCTGTTACTGGTCATCATCTCCGGTCGCTGGGTCTCCGAATCCGGTTGGGGCCGCGACCTGTTCACCCTGTCGGGCACGACCATCGCCTGGCTGCTGATCGTCTACGGCTTCATCGCCTCGGTGCTGCCGGTGTGGCTGCTGCTCGCACCGCGCGACTATCTGTCGACGTTCATGAAGATCGGCACGATCGTGCTGCTCGCGGTCGGCGTGGTGATCACGGCGCCGATGCTGAAGGCCCCGGCGGTCTCGCAGTTCGCGGGCAACAGCAACGGTCCGTCGTTCGCGGGCAGCCTGTTCCCGTTCCTGTTCATCACGATCGCCTGCGGCGCGCTGTCGGGCTTCCACTCACTGGTCTCCTCCGGCACCACGCCGAAGCTGCTGGAGAAGCAGGCCCAGGCGCGGATGATCGGCTACGGCGGCATGCTGATGGAATCGTTCGTGGCGGTCATGGCGATCATCGCCGCCAGCATCCTCGATCAGCATCTGTACTTCGCGATGAACGCCGGCGCGGGCGTGACCGGCGGCACGGCCGAGAAGGCCGCGGCCTACACCAACTCCCTCGGGCTGGGCGGCACGCCGATCACCGCGGCCGAATTGAACCAGGCCGCAGCGGATGTCGGTGAGACCAGCATCGTCTCGCGCACCGGCGGTGCGCCCACGCTGGCGGTCGGCATGGCCGAGGTGATGCACAAGTTCATCGGCGGCACCGGACTCAAATCGTTCTGGTACCACTTCGCGATCATGTTCGAGGCGCTGTTCATCCTCACCACGATCGATGCGGGCACCCGGGTCGCGCGATTCATGTTGTCGGACACGCTCGGTAACCTCGGCGGACCCGCGCGCAAGTTCAAGGATCCGTCGTGGCTGCCGGGTGCGTGGCTGTGCTCGGCCGTCGTGGTCGCGGCGTGGGGTTCGGTATTGCTGATGGGCGTGACCGATCCGCTGGGCGGCATCTACACGCTGTATCCGCTGTTCGGCATCGCCAATCAGCTGCTGGCCGCGGTCGCCCTGACCGTGGTCCTGGTGATCATGGTGAAGAAGGGCCTGATCAAGTGGGCGTGGATTCCCGCACTGCCGTTGGTCTGGGATCTGATCGTCACCATGACGGCGTCGTGGCAGAAGATCTTCTCCGCCGACAAGAATCTCGGATACTGGAAGCAGCACAGCATCTATGCCGACGCCCAGGCCGCCGGGAAGGTGCTGGCTCCGGCGAAGTCCATGGCCGATATGGACAAGATCGTGTTCAACTCGGCCGTCCAGGGCACGTTGTCGATCGTATTCGCGGTGCTGGTGTTGATCGTCGCGGTGGTCGGGCTGCTCGTCTGCGTCAAGGCGCTGCGCGAGGGCGGCGGGCCGACCACCGAAACGCCGGAGGTGCCCTCGAAGCTGTTCGGCCCCAGGGGTTTCCTCCCCACCAAGGCCGAGAAGGAGGTGCGGCAGGAATGGGACGAGCTGGCGAAGGCCGGCAAGGTCAGGATTCCCAGCGCCGCCCATCCGGTGGACGCGCAATGAGTCCCGGCGTGTCGGGGATTGCCGAGGGCGGTGTCGTGCGGACCGTCCTCCGCGCCGGGCGCGGTGTCGCCTGGTACGTGAACGCGATTCTCGGCGGGCAGGACTACACGCGGTATGTGGAGCATCTGCGGCGCAACCATCCGGAAGCCTCGGTGCCGAGCGAGCGGGAGTATTGGCGGGAGCGATATGCGGCCGCCGATCGCAACCCTGCCAACCGCTGCTGTTGAGTGATGTTCGGCGGGTGCGACAAGTCCCGCCGAACATCCGCGGCGAGCGGGGGCGTGTCCGCGACGATCGAACGACGGGCGATGAGCACACCTCAGGCAATCGATTCATAGCGATTCGGTACCACCATGAAACGTTCTCAGGTTTGGGTAGCTGTCTGATTCCCGCTAGCGCGGATCCGCTCGGACTGACATGGTGGACTGCGTGAGTGCGAACGGTCTGGACTTCGAGCGTTGTTACCGTGCCGTGGCGACCCGCGACTGTCGTTTCGACGGGCATTTCTTCACCGCGGTGCGCACGACCGGAATCTATTGCCGCCCATCGTGTCCGGCTATCACTCCGAAACGCTCCAACGTCACCTTCATGCCGACCGCGGCGGCCGCGCAACAGGGCGGATTCCGCGCCTGCCGCCGCTGCCTGCCCGATGCCGCGCCCGGATCGCCGCTGTGGAATACCCGCGCGGATCTGGCGTCGCGGGCCATGCGGCTGATCGCGGACGGGGTGATCGAGCGCGGCGGCGTGCCCGCCCTGGCCGGGGCCCTCGGGTATTCGCAGCGGCAGCTGACCCGGGTGCTGACCGCCGAACTCGGGGCCGGGCCGCTGGCGCTGGCGCGGGCCCATCGCGCGCATACCGCGCGGCTGCTGATCCAGACGACGCGGATGCCGATGTCCGATGTCGCCTTCGCGGCCGGATTCGCCAGCATCCGGCAGTTCAACGACACCGTGCGCGAGGTATTCGCGGTCAGTCCGACCGTCCTTCGGGAGGAGTCGCGGCGGCTGCGCGGCGACACCCTGCCGGCCACCAACGGCATGCTCACCCTGCGGCTGCCCTATCGCGAACCGCTGGACAAGCCGTGGCTGGAATGGTTCCTGTCCTCGCATGCGGTGCCCGGTATCGAGCAGTGGGAGGACGGCACCTACACCCGCAGCCTGCGCACCCCGCACGGGCATGCGACCGTGCGGCTGAGCGTGCAGACCGGCCATGTGCGGGCCGGACTCGCGCTGCACGATATGCGCGACCTCGCCCCGACCGTGGCGCGACTGCGGCATCTGCTCGACCTGGACGCCGATCCCGTCGGCATCGACGAGGCGCTGACGGGCGGACCGCCCGGGCTCGCGCTCAGCCCCGGCATTCGGGTGCCCGGCTGTCTGGACGCGCCGGAACTGTTGCTGCGCACCATGATCGGGCAGCAGATCTCGGTCTCGGCGGCCGCCACCCATACCGCGCGGCTGGTCGAGGCGCTCGGCGAGACCATCAGCGGTCCGGTGCCGCGGCTGTTCCCCTCGCCCGAGGTGATCGCCGAACGCGGAGCCGAGGTGCTGACCGGGCCGACCCGGCGGACCACCTCGATCCTGTCGGCCGCTCGCGCGCTGGCCGCCGGTGAACTGTCGCTGCATGCCGGTCGCACGGCCGCCGATGTGCGGCGCGATCTGCTGGCCCTGGACGGTATCGGACCGTGGACCGCCGACTATGTGACGATGCGGCTGCTCGCCGATCCCGACATCCTGCTGCACACCGATCTGGTGGTGCGGCGCGGGGCCGCGCTGTTCGGCATCGACCTGGGCGAGACGGCGCGCTGGGCGCCGTGGCGGTCGTATCTGTCGATGCATATGTGGAAACGCGCGCTGGCCGAGCGCGTCAACGGCGCGGCGAACGGCGCCGCGCCCCGAACCTCAGTGAAAGTGGGTGCGCGGCAATGAGTCTCGCCGATTATGCGATGGTGACCACGCCGATCGGTCCGTTCACCGCGCTCGTCGACGCCGAGGGCGCGGTGCTGGCCTCGGGCTGGACCGACGATGCCGAGAATCTGCGCATGCTCATCCACCCGAGCCTGCGGCCCGCCGAACTGCGCCACCGTGATTCGCTCGGCACGGTCACGCGCGCGATCGAGACCTACCATGCCGGTGAGGTACTCGCGATCGACGACATCACCGTCCGCCAGATGTCGGGGCCGTTCCTGGTGCACGCCTGGGAGGTGCTGCGCAAGATCCCGGCCGGCGATCCGGTGACCTACACGGCCTTCGCCGAACGCTCCGGCCGCCCCGAGGCCGTCCGCGCCGCCGCCAACGCCTGCGCCCGCAACGCCGCGGCGCTGTTCGTGCCGTGCCATCGGGTGTTTCGGACGGACGGCACGCTTGGTGGGTTCCGCTGGGGGTTGCCGGTCAAGAACTGGCTGCTGGCGCACGAGGGTACGCATCCGGCGTAGTGGATGCGGCCCCCGGCCCCAGGGACATAAGGGCCGCACCCCCTCCCACGCACCGCATCCGCCCCCTTTCTCGCGCACCGCATCCGCCCCCTTTCTCGCGCACCGCATCCGCCGCCTTTCTCGCGCACCGCATCCGCCCGCGCTTCGCACCCTTTCTCGCGCTTCGCACCCCCTGCGGACATCCAAAGGGGGTGCGAAGCGTCAGAAAGGGCGCGGCTGTGAGGCGCTACCGGGGACCCGCCGTGGAGGGAGTTCGCACCCCTTCCGGCGCTTCGCACCCGTTTCAGGCGCCCATAGGGGGTGCGGAGGGCGAGAAAGGGTGCGGGAGTGGGGGTCTGCCGACCGGTAGGGGGCGGCTCGGGGGAGGGTCAGGCGACGATGGTGTGGAGGTGGGAGCCGGTGGGTTCGCGGATGACGTGTAGGCGGCTGGGGATTCGTTGGCGCATCTCGTCGACGTGGGAGACGACTCCTACGACGCGGCCGCCGGAACGCAATTCGTCGAGGACGCCCATGACGGCGTCGAGGGTGTCGGCGTCGAGGCTGCCGAAGCCCTCGTCGATGAACAACGTATCCAGTACCAGGCCGCCGGATTCGGCCGCGACCACGTCGGCCAGGCCCAGGGCCAGGGACAGGGATGCCATGAAGGTCTCGCCGCCGGAGAGGGTTTTGGCGGGGCGTACGGCGCCGGTGTAGTCGTCGCGGATGTCCAGGCCCAGGCCGCCGCGGCGGCCGTGTGGGCCCGCGGCGTCGGAGTGCACGAATTCGTAACGGCCGCCGGACATTCGGCGCAGGCGGACCGAACCGGCGATCGCGACCTCCTCCAGCCGGGCGGCCAGTACGTAGGAGCGCAGCGACATCTTGCGGTTGTTCGCGCCGCGCCCGGCCACCACGTCGGCCAGTTCGGCCAGTTCCTCGTGGGCGCGTTGCATGGGGGCGATGCGGTCCACCGCGGCCCAGAGCTGGCCGCCCAGCTCCGCGAGTTCGGCGACCCGGCGGATGGCCTCGGCATGCGCGGCGACGGCGGCGTCGAGGCGGCTCCGGGACTGGGCGACAAGCGATTCCACGGCCTCGAGATCACCGGGCTCCGCCGATGCCGCGGCCTGGATCTCCGGTTCGGCCAGCACGGCCTCGGCATGGGCGCGGGCGCGATCGGCGGCGGTCAGTTCGGCCTCGATCTCGGCCTGCTGCCGCGTCGTGCGGGTGGCGGCGTCGACCACCTTCGCGTAGGCGCCCAGCACCGCATAGTCCGGCTCCGAAGCTCCCTCGGCCACAACCACTTCCGCGTCGGCGACCAGACCGGTCGAGCGGGCGGACTGTTCGACGCGCCGCGCCGCGGCGGTGAGATGCTCTCGCGCCGAGGTGGTTTCGACCCGGGCGGCACGCAGTGCGGTGGCGTCGGCGATGAGCGCGTCCAGGCGCGCGCGGCGGCGCTCCACGGTGCCGTCGGCGCCCGCGGCGACCCGCAGGCGGTCGGTGACCTCGGCCAGGCGGCGATCAGCGGCGAGGATGCGTTCCGCGACCGCGCTGACGCGGCCCTCGAGATCTCGCAGCAGGTCCTGCAGGCCGGTGTCCTCGGTGCGCAGCCGCGCCAGTTCGACGGTCATGTCGTCGTGGCGGGTCGCGATCGTGCCGGCGGATTCGTAGCGCGCGGTGGCCGCGTTCAAGGCTGCGGTCAGTTCCGTCCTGTCGCCGTCGCCGCCGCGTTCGACGAGCACCTCGGTGCGGCGCTGTAGCTCGGTGACCTGTGCCAGGGCGCGGTCGCGCGCGGCCTCGGCGACACGTTCGGCCGCCACCGCCCGCTCCTCGTCCTGTTTGGAGGCGGCCGCGGCGACGGCACGCGCCGGAGCCGGATGGTCGGCTGAGCCGCAGACGCCGCACGGGTCGCCCGGCACCAGCGCACCCGCCAATTCGGCTGCCATACCGGCCAATCGGCGCTCCCGGACATCCAGAGTCCGCTCGCGGGCATCGTTATGCGCCGCCCGCGCCGCCTCGTGCGCGGTCTCGGCCCGGCCGAGTTCCTGACGCACCCGGATCAGTTCCACCGCCGCCGTGGCCGCGGCCCGCAACCGCTCGCAGTCCGCGGCCAATCCGGGCAATTCGGCCACCGCATCGGCCGCCGCGCGCAGCCGAACCTCCGCACCCCGAATGGCATCCGGCAGTTGCGCGCGTCGGGCCGAGGCCCTCGCCAGCTGGTCGGTCCCTCGTGCCTGTTCCGCGCGCAGCGCCGTCAGATCGGCGGCCAGCCGTCGCGCCGAGTCGGCGTCGGCGCGGACCTCGTCCAAAGCTCCGATGTGGGCGGTCCATCGCTGAATCGCCGTGTCGATACCGCCGGGGGTTGCTGTCGCGGGGCCCGCCGGATCGATGGTCGACCGGCCCTCGGCAACGGCTCGGAGCGGACGGCCTTCGGCGGCAGAGCGATTCGCCGTATCGATACCGCCGAGGGGTACTGCCGCAGGGCCCGCCGAATCGGTGGTCGACCGGCCCTCGGCAACGGCTCGGAGCGGACGGTCTTCGGCGGCAGGACGATTCGGAGGCACAGACCGGCGCGCAGTGGGGGTGAGGTCGAAGAGGCCGGGCTCATCATCCGGCTCCGCCGGCGAGCGATGGTCGGACCCCTCCGCGGCCGAACCGCTGGCATCGTCCGCTCCCGAAGATGCTGCGGCAGAGTCCAATTCGCCTCGACTGGAGTCCGCCGAGGCGGGGAGTTCGCCCACGACCGGTGGGACGCTCCTCAGGTCCTCGGCCCAGTCGGTGTCGGCCAGTTCGGCGGCCGCCAGATCCGTTGCAGCCCAATGCGTTCCGGGAAGTTCTGCGGTGGCCGGTTCGAGTAGTCGGGTGGCGAGATGCTCGGCGAGGGCGCGGGTTTCGTCGGTGCGGCGGCGGACCGTGACCGCCGCGGTACGGGCCTCGGCGAGGGTGGCGGCGACCGGTTCGGCGCGGCGGGCTCGGTCGAGTTCGGATTGGCGGGCGGTGCGCTGCTCGGCCGTGGCGGTGTATTCGGTGAGTTGGGCGCGGGCGGTGCTCAGGCGGCGATGCAGTTCGTGCAGGCGGCGCTGGCGTTCGGCGGTGGTCTGCGCCTGGGCGGAATCCTGTTGGCGGAGTTGCAGATCCGCGGTGACCTCGGTGGCGTGGGTGCGGGCGGTGGCGAGCAGCTGCTGCGACCAGTCCACGGCCTCCAGTGGGCCGACGGTCTCGGTCGGGCCGACACCCGCCGCACCGCCGACCCGCGCGATCAGGCGATCGATATTCTGGTGCTGAGTGCCCAATTCGGCGGAACTCTCGCGGCGGCGCTGGATCAGCCAATCCTCGGCCGTGCCGAAACGCTCGGTATCGAACAGCTTTTCCAGCAGCTCCTGGCGATCCTCGTTGCGCGCGCGCAGGAATCGGGCGAAATCGCCCTGCGGCAGCAGGACCACCTGGAAGAACTGATCGGCGCTCATGCCGAGCAGCCGGTTCACCTCCTCGCCGATATCCGGTATGCGAGAAAGGTTCTGGCCGCGGCCGTCCAGCCATTCCAGGGTGGCAGCGGCCTGCTCGGTGCGATATCCGGTACCGCGTTTCTTGAGCCGCTCGAACTCCGGCGACCGGATCAGCCGCAACCGCCGCCCACCGAGTGTCGCCTCCAGCAGCACCCGGGGCGGCGTCTGCGGATCCGCGTGATCGGAATGCAGCCGCTTACTCTCCCCGCGCGCCCCCGGCACCCGCCCATAGAGCGCGAAGGCAATGGCATCCAGCACGGTGGTCTTCCCCGCCCCGGTCTGACCGTGCAACAGGAACAGACCATCCGCACCCAATTCGTCGAAATCGACGACAGCGGTCTGCGCGAACGGCCCGAATGCGGTCACCTCCAGCCGGTGCAGCCTCACCCGCGCCCCCTGAGCTGTAGGGAACAGAGCGGGCTGAGGATTCGAAGGAGGCGATGACCGGTGTGCGTCATGCGGTGAGTTCTTCGGCCGGCCGAATGGTGTCCGGCTGGGTGGTGGCCACGGCCAGGGCGCGTTCCAGCCATTGCATCTCCCCGGGTGTGGGCTCCCCACGGACGTCGGTCAGGAAGCTGTGGGCTACCTCGGTGTCGTGGCGACCGTGCACTCGATCACGGTAGCGCAACTCCGGATTGCCTTCCGGGCGTGACCATTCCACGTGAACGGCATGGGGGAAGCGGTCGCGGAGGCGGCGGAGGGCGTCGACCGGGCGGGCGTGGTCGGTGAGCGTCGCCGAGACGTAGTGATCCTCGACCGCGGCGTGCGCGGGGTCGGCGAGCAATTCCTCGAGCATTCCCGTGAGCTGAGTCAGCCCGCGCACCTCGGGCAGCTCCCGGCGTTCGACCCTGGTCAGGCCGCGGGCGTCGAGGTCGAGCAGCCAGACGGCCTTGCGGTGGGAGCGTTCGGCGAACGAGTAGGGCAGGGGTGAGCCGGAGTAGCGGATCGACTCGGTCAGGGTCTGGGGTGAATGCAGGTGGCCCAGGGCCACGTAGTCGATGCCGTCGAAGGCGCTCGCGGGGACCGTCTCGACTCCGCCTACCGAGATCGATCGCTCCGAGCCGGTCGCCTCCCCGCCCACCACGAAGGCATGCGCCAGGACGACCGAACGCGGGTTGCCGCGGCGCGCGAGATCGGCGCGGATCCGCGCCATCGCCGCGTCGAGGATCTCGGCGTGCGAGCGGGCCTGCGGCACACCGAGTTCGGCCCGGGTGATCTCCGGTTCCAGATAGGGAATGCCGTAGCAGGCGATCTCGCCGTGCTCGTCGGACAGCAGCACCGGCCGGTCGGCATCGGCGACCGTGGTGCGCAGATGCAGCCCGCCGGCGGCGGCGAAGCTGCCCAGCGCGCCGAGTCGTGTCGGCGAATCGTGATTGCCCGATGTGGCGACGATCACGGCGCCCGCGGCGCGGATCGCCTCGAAGGCCCTGTTGCATACCGCGATCGCATCCGCACTCGGAATCGAACGGTCGTATACGTCCCCGGGCAGCAGCACCGCCTCGACCCGCTCGGCCGCCACGATCTCGGCGATGGACTCCAGCGAACGCTCCTGATCGGCAAGCAGATCGACGCCGTGAAACGTGCGCCCGATATGCCAGTCCGAGGTGTGCAGCATCCGCATGGCGCGAAACCGTAGGGCATCGCACCGACAGAGTCGAAACCGCCTGGCCGGAGCTGGCACAGAAACGCCACTTTGTCGGTGGCATGGGGCACTATCTGCTTCCATGACCGCACCGATGCTGTTCGCGCTGCTGTTGGTGTTCTGTGCCGGGGTGGGATTGGGATGGCTGGGGCATGCCGCGCGGGCGGGTCAGCGTGCGGTGCGTGCCGAGGCGCGGCTGGCCGCATCGCACGATAACGAGCGGTTACTGCGCCAATCGCTGAGCGCGGCGAGCGAGGATGCGGCGCGGCGCAATTCCCATGCGATCGGGACGCTGGTGGATCCGCTGCGGGAGGCCGTCGGCGCGCTGGAACAACATATCCGCCAGGTCGAGCACAGCCGGATCAACGCCTATTCGGGCCTGCGCGAACAGGTCGCCGGAATGCAGCGGATATCACATCAGCTGTCCACGCAGACCGGTCAGCTGGTCTCGGCGCTGCGGGCGCCGCAGGTGCGGGGGCGGTGGGGCGAGATCCAATTGGAGCGCGTCGTGGAACTGGCCGGAATGTCGCGGCACTGCGATTTCGACACCCAGGTCACCGCGACCGGACGCGACGGCGGGGTCCGGCCGGATCTGGTGGTGCGCCTGGCGGGCGGGCGGCAGATCGTCGTCGACGCCAAGGTGCCGCTGACCGCGTATCTGGACGCCAGCGGCGAGAACGAACCCCGGCTGCGCACCGAACATCTGACCCGGCATGCCAAACATCTACGCGCCCATGTGGATCAGCTGGCGGACAAGGCGTACTGGGCGGCATTCGATCCGTCGCCGGAATTCGTGGTGCTGTTCGTGCCCGGCGATCCGTTCCTGGACGCCGCGCTCACCACCGATGCCGGTTTGCTGGAGTACGCGTTCGGCCGGAACGTGATCTTGGCGACGCCGACCACGCTGATCGCATTGCTGCGCACGGTCGCCTACGGCTGGCGGCAGGAGGCGCTGTCCCGCGATGTCGCAACGATTCAGCAATTGGGCCGGGAGCTGTATACGCGACTCAGCACGACCGGCACACATCTGGACCGGTTAGGGGCTCAACTGGGTAAATCGGTCGAGGCGTTCAATCAGACTGTCGCCACGGTGGAGTCGCGCGTGATGGTGACCGCGCGCCGATTGCACGATCTGGAGATCGGTGACCGCGATGTGCCCACGATCCGCCACGTGGACGCGTGGCCGCGGGCGGTGGAGTCCGCCGACACCAGCGATTGACCTGCTCTTCCGCCCGGCCTCGATACATGGTTCGGCCGCTACCGATAGTGTGCTTTACGTGGCAGCTACCCAACGCGACCGATCCGAGGTGCTCGCGTCGCACCGATCGATCATCCCGTCGGTGCCCGGCGTCCCGGCCGGTGCGGCGGTATTGATCGCGGTGGCGTTCACATTCATCGGATTCTTCATCGATGCCGGAGGCAGCGGCAAGGAGCTGACCCATGTGTTCGCCGCCTGCTACCTCTTCGGATGTGTGCTCGCGGCGCTCGTGGTGCGCTATCGCGGCCTGTTCACCGCGATGGTGACGCCGCCGTTACTGCTGTTCATCGCGGTTCCGCTGGCCTATCAGCAGCTGATCGGGCACAGTTCGACCTCGGTCAAGGACATCCTGCTGAATCTGGCCATCCCGCTGGTGAACCGGTTTCCCCTCATGGCCCTCGCGACGGTGCTGGTGCTGGCGGTCGGCGCCGTGCGGATGCTGATGCAGCGCCAGGATCCCGGGCCGCGCAGGGGCGGTGATCGTTCCCGCCGGGGCGATTCGACGGGTCCACGCCCGTCCACGGGCAATCGCGCCCGCCGCAGCCGATCCACGGCCGAAACCCCGCGTCGCCGTAGTCGATCCGAGGGTCCCGCATCGGGCACATCCGATCCGGACGGCGGATCGCGGACCACTCGCCGAACCACCGGCAAGGTCGCCGAACGCACGCAGCGCGTCTCCCCCACCTCCGGCTATGCGCGCAGCACCGAACGCGCGGCCGCGGCCGATCCGCCGCCGCGCCGCAATCGCGCGCCCTACAGCGGTGAGGTCCCCCCGCATCCGCGCCCCAATGTCCGCTATCGCGAACGGGATTCGGGCCGCATCGACCGCTGACGCACCGCACCGGCACTGCCCGCCGGGCGGTACGCCGCGCCGGGTGAACCCCTCTTCTCCCACACCCGGGCACACGATGCCGATCGGCCCACCGACGTCCGGCATCGTCCCCACACCAGCTGATATCGCCGAAATCCCGATGTCGTTACCGAATAGGACTGCTACGACCCTGGCCGCCTTCGAATCCAGCCGGGCCTTCGCCGATACCGCGTAGCGGCTGCGCGGATATCTCACCGGCGCAGCCGGATTCGGTATCAGGGTTCGGTCGGAGCCCGGCCGATGTGGCCGTGGACCACTAGCCGCGCGCGGCGCGCAATTCCCTCGGCAGCGAGAAGACCAGCGTCTCATTGGCCGTCGTCACCGGCTGCACATCCGCGAACCCGTGCTCGGCCAGCAGATCCAGTACCCCGCGAACCAGAATCTCGGGAACCGAAGCCCCCGAGGTGACTCCCACGGTCCGAACGTCCTCGAACCACGCGGGATCGATCTCGCGGGCGAAGTCGACCAGGTACGACGACCGCGCGCCGGCGCCGAGGGCCACCTCGACCAACCGCTTGGAGTTGGAGGAGTTGGTGGATCCCACGACGATCACCAGATCGCAGGCGGGCGCCATCGCCTTGACCGCGACCTGGCGATTCTGGGTGGCGTAGCAGATGTCATCGCTCGGCGGATCCTGCAGCTTCGGGAAGCGTTCCCGCAGTCGCTGCACGGTTTCCATGGTCTCGTCGACCGACAGGGTGGTCTGGGACAGCCAGATCACCTTGTTCTCATCGCGCACGGTCACGGCCGCGACGGAATCGGGGCCGTCCACGAGCTGCACGTGGTCGGGGGCCTCGCCGGCGGTGCCCTCGACCTCCTCGTGGCCCTCGTGACCGATCAGCAGGATGTCGTAATCGTCGCGGGCGAAGCGCTTGGCCTCCTGGTGCACCTTGGTGACCAGCGGGCAGGTGGCGTCGATGGCGTGCAGGTTGCGTGCGGCGGCCGCCTCGTGTACCGCGGGCGACACCCCGTGCGCGGAGAACACCACGACCGCGCCGTCGGGCACCTCGTCGGTGTCGTCGACGAAGATCACGCCGCGCTCGCGCAGCGTCTCGACGACATGGCGGTTGTGCACGATCTCCTTGCGCACGTAGATCGGGGCGCCGTGCTTGTCCAGCGAGCGCTCCACGGTCTCCACCGCCCGGTCCACGCCGGCGCAGTAGCCGCGCGGCTCGGCGAGCAGTACCCGTTTCGTGGCACCGGTCACAGCGGACTCGGGCGAGCGCGCGATTCCGACGTTCAAGGGGATAGCCGACGACATGGCCCCCAGCTTACGTGCACCCGAGGCCCCGGCCACCCCGAGCGTGACGGGGCCCGCACCGACACGCCGGGGGCCGATATATCCTCGACCGACGAAACAACCGTTTTCGCGAACACGGGACCTGTGACCAACCCGAGGGGCACTCGACTTGTACGGGCTGAAGCGCACCGCGACGGGGAAGCTCTTCCTTCCTCTTTGCATCACACCGCGTTTCGGGCAGTCTATTGGCATGTTTCGACCCCCGTACATCGCCCGGGTTGCTGCCGGGGCCGCCGTTTACGCGATTGAGGAAACCCGCCGGCTACCCACGGCGGCAATGAATTTCCCGATCACCGCCATCAGCCGACTGCTGCAGACGACCATGCATACGCAGCAGTTCGTGACCAGCCTGGCACTGAAGGGCGATGCCGTATTCGATCGCCTCGCCAGCCGTCCCGTCGAACAGCCGGAATGGGCGACATTCGACGAGGATGAGCCCATCGGGCATACGACCGACGCCGCCCCGGCATCGACTCGGATGAGCAGTTTCGATCTGTACGCCGAGCCCGAACCGGCCCCGGCCGAAAGCACTCCGCCACCGGTCGAGAGCGTCCCGGAAACCGCCGCTCCCGCACGGCCTTCCACCAACGGCAAGTCCGAGCGCGTCGTCGAACCCGAGATCGCCGTCCGTTACGACTACGCCACGATGACCCTCGCCCAGCTGCGCGCGCGCCTGCGCGTGCTCACGCTCGACGATCTCGCCGCCCTGCTCGACTATGAGCTCGAGACCCGCGACCGGGCCCCGTTCGTGACCATGCTGACGAATCGGATCGCCACAGTGCAGGCCAAGTGACCGATCCCAGTACCCCGGCGCCACCTGGTCGACCGGCGAATTCGCCGGAGAACCCGTGGCCGGTCCGCAGCATCTCCGTCAAGGTGGCGCAGTGGATCGATCGGCTGGGCAGCGTCTGGGTCGAGGGTCAGATCACCCAGATCAATCTGCGCCCTGGCGCGCGCACGGCGTTTCTGGTGCTGCGCGATCCGGCCGCCGATATGTCGCTGTCGGTGACATGCGACTCCGCTCTGCTGCGCGCGGCGGCGACGCCGCTGCAGGAGGGCAGCCGGGTGGTGGTGTACGGCAAGTTCTCGTATTTCACCGGGCGCGGCACGATCTCCCTGCGGATCACCGAGATTCGGCCCGTCGGCATCGGCGAGCTGCTGGCCCGCATCGAGCGGTTGAAGGCGCTGCTGGCCGCCGAGGGCCTGTTCGATCCCCGGCTCAAACGCCCGATTCCGTTCCTGCCCAAGACGATCGGCCTGATCACCGGCCGGGCGAGCGCGGCCGAACGCGATGTGCTGACCGTGGCGCGCGGGCGCTGGCCCGCGGTGCGCTTCGAGGTCCGCAACACCGCCGTACAGGGTCCGACCGCGGTGCCGCAGATCCTCGAGGCGCTGGCCGAACTCGACCGCGATCCCGAGGTCGAGGTGATCGTGCTGGCCCGCGGCGGCGGCAGCGTGGAGGATTTGCTGCCGTTCTCCGATGAGACGCTGTGCCGCGCGATCGTGGCCGCGACCACCCCGATCGTGAGCGCGATCGGCCATGAACCGGACAATCCGATCGCCGACCACGTCGCCGATCTGCGCGCGGCGACGCCGACGGATGCGGCCAAGCGCATCGTCCCCGACGCGGCGGCGGAGCTGGCCCTGGTGCACGAGCTGCGGGACCGCTCGGCCGCCGCGCTGCGCGGCTGGGTGGATCGCGAGACGCGCGCGCTCACCCAGCTGCGTTCGCGGCCCGTGCTGGCGGAGCCGCTGCGACTGCTGGATCAGCGCTACGAGGAGGCCGAGCGGCTGCGCACGGCGGCCCGCCGCGCCGTGGACGCCGTCCTCACGACCCAGTCGACCGCCACCCGGCATCTGCGCGAGAAGCTCACCGCCGTAGGCCCGGCCGCCACGCTGGCGCGCGGATATGCCGTCGTGCAACGGGTTTCGGGTCGAGAACGCCAGGTGATCCGCGCCGTGGCCGACGCGCCGCCCGGCAGTCAGCTGCGGATCCGGGTCGCCGACGGCGCGGTCACCGCCGCCGCGCTCGGCAGCCAGTCCCTGACCACCGACCGAGCCCCGCAGAAGGAGTCCCCCGATGACCGACGATGACCTCGCCGAGATCGCGACCTTCGGTTACGAGCGCGCCCGCGACGAGCTGGTCAATGTCGTGAAGATGCTGGAGCAGGGCGGTATGGACCTCGACGATTCGCTGGCGCTGTGGGAGCGCGGCGAGGCACTGGCCACCCGCTGCGAGGAGCATCTGGCGGGTGCGCGCACGCGGGTCGAGAACGCGCTCTCGCGCCGCGACGCCGCGGACGAGTGATGATCCGGCGCGTGGTGCCCGATCTGCGGGCCGCGGATCTGGAGCGGAGCCGGACGTTCTACCGCCGGTTGGGTTTCGAGGAAGTGATGGATCTCGGCTGGGTGGTCACGCTCGCCTCGCCCTCGAATCCGACGGCCCAGGTGACCCTGGTGGCCGCGAATGCCGAGGGCCCGCAGGCGGATATCAGCGTCGAGGTGGCCGATGTGGACGCGGCACATGCGACCATGCTCGAGGCGGGGGCGGACATCGTCTACGCACTGCGCGATGAGCCGTGGGGTGTGCGGCGGTTCTTCGTGCGCGATCCCGACGGCGTGATCGTCAATGTCGTGAGCCACCGCTGAGCGCGGTCAATGTGCGCGCGAGGCGGTCGTGCACGGTGCGCCAGACGTCCGGGGCGAGGTCGTGGTCGGCGAGCATTTCCAGCATGCGGACCAGTTGCAGATAGCGAATGCGCTGGGCGAGTGCGGAATCCACGGTCGTCATGCCCAGGCCCTGCAGGAACGCGGGCCAGGCCTGCGCCATCACCTCGGGTCCGGCGAAGCTCACCGACCAGGCCCACCAGGCCACGTCGAACAGCGGATCGGCCAGGCGGACGGATTCGAAATCGACCAGGCCCGTGATCTTCGCGCCCTCGGCGAGGATGTTCATCGGGGCGAAATCACCGTGTGCGAGAACCGCCGGGCGGCCGTCGAACAGGTCGGGCAGATCGTCGAGGACGTCCTCGACCGTGGTGATCTGATCCGGGGTCAGGGCCGGTGCGAGGCATTCGGCCCAGGCGTCGGCGCGGGCGGCCAGATAGCGCGGGCGCGCCCAGGAATCGTCGAGTTCCAGGTCCGGACAATGTAATCCGGAGAATGCGGCCAGCAGCGCGCCCATGCTGTGCGCCAGGGCCGGGAGTTGGGAACTGGTCGGTGTGACCTCTTCCGCGGCCGGGGTGCCGGGCAGTTCCTCGAAGACGATCCAGGGCGGGTCGGCATCGGCATCGGCCGTCCGGATCGACGGAATCGGAATCTCCTTGGCGGCGGCCGGATCTCGCAGCGCGTCCAGCACCCGCATGCGGCGTTCGACATCCGCGCGGCGGCGAAACCGCTGCACCACCACCCGCGTACCGTCGCCGAGCGTCACCATCTCGGTGCGGTTCCGAAACCCCCAGTCGGCGGGCGTCGCATCGGTGACCGGCTGCCCCAATGCTCCCTCGAGCCAACCGAACTCCGAGCGATCCACCTGCCCACCCTAGCCGAACAAGGGATTACTCAGGGCTGGATCGGTTGAGCGGTAGCGGCCGCGGTGGCCAGGGTCGTGTACTCGGCCTGGTTGCCCGCGCCCTTGACCAGCAGCCGGACCTGACCCAGATCGGTGATCCAGGCCGGTTCGCTGCCCTGGACGTGGAAGACCGTCCAGACGGTGTCGCCGATCTTCTGGGTGCCGCTGGGGGTACGGATCTTCTCGATATGACCGGCCAGCGCCTCGACGGTCGCATTGGTCTGGGTCAGCTGCAGATAGGTGCCCTGCGGGCTGATGAAGCCGACCGTGCTGACCGCACCCCCGCCGGTGCCGGTGATCGTGTCGCGGCTGCCCGAATTCGGCCGCCACCCCTCCGGCAGGGCGGGCTCGCGGATCGGGAACGGCAGCGTGCGGGCGTCGTCGCGCAGCGCGGAATGCAGATCGAAGGTGGGGATCTGCCCCGGCGTGGGGCCGTGGGTCGAGAAACTGCACTGGCTGGCGACCGCCGCGAGCACCACGCAGATCAACACCAGCGGAATCAGGGACCAGACCAGATCCCGATAGTCGTTGAGGATCCGCGGCTTGGAAGACGACACGTCCCCAAGTATCCATGCGAGCGGCCCCGCTTCCGGCGGGGCCTACCCCGCTGTGACCAGCCACACCCCTCGATACGGAAATGGAACGCAGGTACCTGATTAGGGATCCGAACCATTCTGCGACAATTCACCCAGCAGTAGACGACCTAGGAGGCACCGTAATGACGGCATCCACGCCCGCGTCCAGCCGCCGCGAGGCTCCCGATCGCAACCTCGCGATGGAGCTGGTCCGAGTGACCGAGGCGGGGGCGATGGCTGCCGGGCGCTGGGTCGGCCGGGGCGATAAGGAGGGCGGGGACGGCGCGGCCGTCGACGCCATGCGCCAGCTCGTCGCATCGGTATCGATGCGCGGCGTCGTCGTGATCGGCGAGGGTGAGAAGGATGAGGCGCCGATGCTCTACAACGGCGAACTCGTCGGCGACGGCACCGGACCCGAGGTCGACTTCGCCGTGGATCCGATCGATGGCACCACGCTGATGTCGAAGGGTTCGCCGGGCGCGATCGCGGTGCTCGCGGTCGCCGAGCGCGGCGCGATGTTCGATCCGTCGGCGGTGTTCTACATGGAGAAGATCGCGGTCGGCCCGGAGGCCGCCGATGTGATCGACCTGTCCGCGCCGATCGCGGAGAATCTGCGCCGGGTCGCCAAGGTCAAGAACTCCTCGGTCTCCGATCTGACCGTCTGCATCCTGGACCGTCCCCGCCACGGCCGCCAGATCCAGGAGGTCCGCGACGCCGGCGCCCGGATCCGGCTGATCTCCGACGGTGACGTGGCCGGCGCGATCGCCTGTGCCCGCCCCGAGTCCGGCACCGATGTGCTGATCGGCGTCGGCGGCACCCCCGAGGGCATCATCGCCGCGGCCGCCATGCGCTGCCTCGGTGGCGCACTGCAGGGCAAGCTGGCCCCGAAGGACGACGAGGAGCGCCAGAAGGCCATCGACGCCGGACACGATCTGGACCGCGTCCTGTCCACCGAGGATCTGGTCTCCGGCGACAACATCTTCTTCAGCGCCACCGGCATCACCGACGGCGAACTGCTCAAGGGCGTGCGCTACTACGGCGGCGGCGCCTACACCCAGTCGATCGTCATGCGCTCCAAGTCCGGCACGGTCCGCATGATCGACTCGTACCACCGGCTGACCAAGCTGCGGGAGTACTCCTCGGTCGACTTCGTAGGCGACGAGCACGCGGTTCCCCCACTGCCGTGATATCGGCCTCCGCTTCGCTCCGGCGGATTTGCGGCCTCGTGACCCCGTCGTTCGGGGCCCGCTGCGATGCGACGAAGGAGCAAGCAGCGGGCCCCGAACGACGGGGCGGCCGCAAATCTTGGTGGTGACGCATGCCGTTGTGCTGGAGGTATTCCTGCGAACCTTGTGCGAAAGGCCTCAGGGGTGGCAACCCATTTCGGGCGCGGCCGGGCATAGGGTCGAAATCATGACCGAGGAGCAGCAGTATCGCGTAGAGCACGACACGATGGGCGAGGTTCGCGTTCCGGTGAACGCGCTGTGGCGGGCGCAGACACAGCGGGCGGTGGAGAACTTCCCGATCAGCGGCCGGGGCCTCGAGCGCGCGCAGATTCGCGCGCTCGGCCTGCTCAAGGCCGCCTGCGCCGCCGTGAACCGCGATCTGGGCCTGCTGGACAAGGACAAGGCCGAGGCCATCATCGCGGCGGCCGGGGAGATCGCCGACGGCAAGCACGACGACCAGTTCCCGATCGATGTATTCCAGACCGGCTCCGGCACCAGTTCGAATATGAACGCCAACGAGGTGATCGCGGGCCTGGCCGCGGCCCGCGGGGTGACCGTGCACCCGAACGACGATGTGAACATGTCCCAGTCGTCCAACGACACCTTCCCCACCGCCACCCATGTGGCCGCCACCGAGGCCGTGGTGCGCGATCTGATCCCCGCGCTGGACCATCTGCGACTTCGCCTGCTGGACAAGGCGACCGAATGGCGCACGGTCGTGAAGTCCGGCCGCACCCATCTGATGGACGCCGTGCCGGTCACCCTCGGCCAGGAGTTCGGCGGCTACACCCGTCAGGTATCCGCGGGCATCGAGCGACTGCTCGCTACGCTGCCGCGACTGGGCGAGTTGGCCATCGGCGGCACCGCGGTCGGCACCGGACTCAACGCGCCCGACGGCTTCGGCGCGAAAGTGGTCGCGCAACTGCGCTCCTCGACCGGCCTGGACGAATTGTCCGAGGCCCGTGATCATTTCGAGGCTCAGGCCGCCCGGGACGGGCTGGTGGAGGTGTCCGGCGCGCTGCGCACGGTCGCCATCTCGCTGACCAAGATCGCCAACGATATCCGCTGGATGGGTTCGGGCCCGCTGACCGGCCTGGGCGAAATCCAGCTGCCGGATCTGCAGCCGGGCTCCTCGATCATGCCCGGCAAGGTGAATCCGGTGCTGCCGGAGGCGGTCACGCAGGTCGCCGCGCAGGTGATCGGCAATGACGCGGCTATCGCGTGGGGCGGCGGCAACGGCGCGTTCGAATTGAATGTCTACATTCCCGTGATGGCACGCAATGTGCTGGAGTCGATTCGACTGCTGGCCAACGTTTCCCGGCTGTTCGCCGATAAGTGCGTCGCCGGACTGGTCGCGAATGTGGACCATCTGCGGCAGCTGGCCGAATCCTCCCCCTCCATCGTGACCCCGCTGAATTCGGCAATCGGCTACGAGGAGGCGGCGGTAGTGGCCAAGCAGGCGCTGAAGGATAAGAAGACCATCCGGCAGACCGTCATCGATCGCGGCCTGATCGGCGACACGTTGACCGAAGAGGAGCTG
This sequence comes from Nocardia sp. NPDC051570, assembly GCF_044454005.1. Taxonomy (NCBI): domain Bacteria; kingdom Bacillati; phylum Actinomycetota; class Actinomycetes; order Mycobacteriales; family Nocardiaceae; genus Nocardia; species Nocardia sp. NPDC051570. The sequence continues at coordinate 537,052 of NZ_JBITDI010000004.1, forward strand.
GATCGCCGGCTCGACGTGCTTTCCATGGCGAAGGTTGACGAGAAGTAAGGCCGGTGCGGCTGTCACACGCCTGCGGCGACTTCGTAATCCCGCAGGTCGATATCGTTGGCGGCATTGTCGCCGTACTTCATCATCAATCCGAATGCGGGTGAACCGAGGAACCAATTGCGCAGCCGAATCCCCACTGCCGTCTTCGGACTCAGGAATCGCCCGCCATTGGGGTTGCCCGCGATCTTGGCGTAGCGGCGCATGATCTCGGTGTAGCGCGCATAGGCGACGGTATGCTCGCCGTCGGCGACGGCGAGCTCACCGGCCAGCACATACGCGCCCACGACCGCGAGCCCGCTGCCGAATCCACCGAGGGTATTGCCGTAGGCGGAATCGCCGACCAGGGCGATCCGCCCGCGGGTGTAGTCGCCCCGCAATCGCACCTGACTGAGCGAGTCGAGATAGAAGTCCGGCAGCTGCGCGAGTTCGGCGAGCATATCCGGAACACCGCCGCCCATTCCGGCGAACCGCTGCATGACGATGCGCCGCTGCGCCTCGATATCGCGGCGGTCGTAGTCCAGCTCGGGCGAGGCGAAGACGTACAAATGGGCCGCCTTCGAGCCGCCCGCCGTGGCCGTTCGGCCCGGAGCGTGCCACGCCTGCGCGGTATTGCGCTCCTTATGCGCCGGATCATGCCCCCAGCCCGGCGCACCGGCGGCGCAGTAGTAGTAACCCAGATACGTAACGTAGTCCCGCTCCGGACCGAAGGCCAATCCCCGCACGCGAGAATGGATGCCGTCGCATCCGACCACGAGATCGAAGGTCCGCGCGGGGGCGTTCTCGAATTCGACGTACACCCCCGAGGGGCTCTCGACCAGCGCGGTGACCGAATCGCCGATGAGGTATTCGCAGGTGCCCATGGTCGGCTCGGCGAGCACCTCGGCGAGATCGCCGCGCAGGATCTCGACAACGCCACCGAGGAATTCGCCTGTCATCCTTGCCTTCTCGCGGCCGCGGTCGTCGACGTAGATCACATCGGTCCGCCCCGTCTCGCGACGGCGGATCTCGTCGAGCACCCCCATCCGCTCCAGCACGGTCAGATGTGTCTCGCTCTTGAAATCCACGGCCTGCCCGCCCGGCCGGAGCACGGGAGCGCGCTCGACGACGGTCACGGTGAAACCGTAGCGATCGAGCCAGTAGGCGAGGGCGGGTCCGGCGATGCTCGCGCCGGAGATGAGAACGGTCTGGTTGCGCATGGGATGCTCCGCGATGTTTAACTGCGTCTATCGGACGCTTATCAGCGTATGATGGACGCAGTTTGAACGTCAAGGGCTTCTTCGCCAGGATGGACTCATGTCGGCACCAACCGCCCTCGAACTGCTGTGGGGCAGCCCGCAGCGCCCCCGGCGCGGCCCGAAGCCCTCGCTCTCACTGGAGCGCATCGTGGCCGCCGCCATCGAACTCGCCGACGCGGAGGGTCTGGCGAATCTGTCGATGCAGCGGCTGGCCGAGCGGCTGGGCTGCGCGAAGATGGCGCTGTATCGCTATGTGCCGGGCAAGGCGGAACTGATCGCGCTGATGATCGACGCCGCGATCGGCGCTCCGCCGGAATTGTCTGCCCGCCAAGGAGATTCGTCCGAGGAGCCATGGCGGGCGCGACTACGCCTGTGGACGCTGCGGCTCCACGAGGGCATGCTCGGACATCCGTGGGTGCTCGAGGTCACGCTCGGCATCCGCCCATTCGGCCCCAATGAGATGGCCTGGACCGAATCGGCCCTGACCGCGCTCGCCGATACCGCACTCGACGGCGCCGAACGCCTCGACGCCGTGGCGCTGCTGGCCGGTCACGCACGCACTATCGCCCAGCAGTCCGCGAATACCGACACCGGGAATCTGGAGGCCGAGATGGCGCGGCAGTTCTCCGATTCGCTGGCCACCCGGGCCGCCGATTTCCCGCAGGTGATCGCGGCCTTCGCCGAATCCGGCCCGCCGCAGGCCCGGAACAACGCCCTGGACTTCGGCATCGACCGCATCCTCGACGGCCTGGCCGCACTGACCGCCCGGCGCTGATCGCGCGGGAAACACTGTCCCACGGGCGCCGCCCGGGCCTACAGTCAGCAGATGGCCGAGACTCCGGAACTACAGCAGAGCGCTATCAGCACGGTGCGAGAGTTCTTCACCGCGCTCGAAAGCGGCACGGCGGACGAGGCGATCGAGCTGCTCGATCCGGGCATCGTCTGGAAGAACACCTCGCTGCCCGATGTGCGCGGCGTGGGACGGGTGGGATCGTTCCTGCGCGGGCTGGATCGCGAATCGTTCGGATTCCGCGTCGATATGCATCACATCGCCGCGGAATCCGAGGGCCACCCCGCCGCCGAGGGGCAGACGGTCCTCACCGAGCGCACCGACTATCTGCGCTTCGGCCCGATCGAATTCGGCTTCTGGGTATGCGGCACCCTCGAACTCGTCGACGGCCGCATCACCCTGTGGCACGACCACTTCAGCTGGGAGAACTTCCTGCGTGGCCTGGGCGTCGGCATCGTCCGCAGCCTCCGCCGGCCACGCAGGTAGTCGCCGGGTTCAGCGCCGAAGCCGCGCCAGCTCGGCCCGGGCCGATTCCCCGGCCTCGCCGAAATCGGTGCGGGAGAAGATGTTCCAGCGCTCCAGCAGCGGCGCGAAGACCAGTTCGCCCTCGCGTCGCGGATCGTAGATGCCCGCCTCGGCGAGTACGTCGGTGCTGTTGCGGCCGTCGGCCAAGGTGACCTCGGGGACGCGGAAATCGGCGATGCGATCGGCGATGGCGCGCGCGGCCTGATCCGGCGCCAGATCCAGCGCGGCCGCAACGAGATTGGCGAAGAACACCGACTGCAGTTCGTCGTCGGCGGCCAGGCGTTCGGCGATCGTGGTGACCAACGGGTTCTCGGCCAGGGCCGCGGTGTTGCGGTGCCGGATCGCGGCGGCGGACTCCTCGAAGGCGCATGCGGCGAGCACGTCCAGCAGATGCATTGCGGGACGGCGGAATCCGGTCGTCATATGCGCCATGCGCGTCCGCTCCAGCTCCACCGGATCGACCGAGCGGGTAACCATGAGGTAGTTGCGGATCATGATCTCGTGCCGGTTCTCCTCGGCCGTCCAGCGGCCGACCCATCGCCACCACGGGCCGATGCGCAGATACTTGCCGAGCTCGCGATGATACGAGGGCAGGTTATCGGCGATCAGCACGCTCACCGTGAGCGCCAGCTTGGCGACCTCACCGAGCTCGGATTGCCCTGGTTCCCAGTCGGTTCCGCCGAGGAAGGCGAAGTTGCGACCGTCATCCCAGGGCACGTAGTCGTGCGGCTGCCAGCCGGCGGCCGCGGCGATATGCCGCCCCAGATTCAGTTCCACCTCGTCCGCGAGCTTTTCCAGCAGCTCACGGTCGGTCAACACACTTTGCACGCAGTCAACCTACCGACAATGGCGCGAGAATGTGCGGGCCGGCCCGAATACGCTCGCGCGGCCGGGCCGGCCGTGAATCACTTGGTGCTGACCGAGGTCCGATTGTCGACCCAGCTGATGCTGCCGGCGGTGAAATCGCTCTGCTTACCGCCGGTGATGTCCTTCTCGTCGGTGGTGGGGTAACCGAGCTTGCCGTTGACTCCCCCGTCGGCCTCCCAGGCCTTGCGAATCTCGCCCCACACCACATGCGGGCCGGTCTTCTCGCTGTAGCAGATCGCTCCGCCCACGAACTCCTGACAGGAGCCACCGTCGGGGCCGCTCACCGAGGAGCCGGTGGGCTGGTTGAGCGCACCCTCGGGGCCGCCCATTTCGGTGTACTTGGCCAGGATTCGACCCGAGACGGTGATATCGCCGTTCTGCGTCGAGATCTTGGTCTCGGCGGCGGCGCTCCCCGTCACCGAACCCGCACTGCTCATCGCGGCCGAGGAGTCCTTGTTGTCATCCTTGCTGCAGCCGGTGCACAACAAGGTGCCAGCAGCGAGGCTCATGGTGAAAACAGCCGAACGTCGAGCGAAGTGGTGCATGTCCATCCTCTCGAAGGTGACGAGCCGGTGGCCACGCCCGGGCGGGACCACCGGCCGTTCAGGCCGCTGTCCGGCTAAGTTTCGGCGAATCACAGAGATTCATCCGAAATCGCGCCGAACAGGTAACACGGCAGAATATACCCGTCACCTGTGAGACACAACACACACCATGGGATTGCTGGACTCAGGAATTCGGCCCGTACTCCTCCAGCATCTCGGTGACCAGCGCGGCGATCGGGGAGCGCTCGCTGCGGGTCAGGGTGATGTGAGCGAAAAGCGGATGCCCCTTGAGCTTTTCGATCACCGCGGCCACGCCGTCGTGCCGACCGACGCGCAGGTTGTCGCGCTGGGCGACATCGTGGGTGAGCACCACCCGCGATCCGCTGCCCAATCGGCTCAGCACCGTGAGCAGCACATTGCGCTCCAGTGACTGCGCCTCGTCGACGATCACGAACGAATCGTGCAGCGACCGACCGCGAATGTGGGTCAGCGGCAACACCTCGAGCATGCCGCGGCCGAGCACCTCCTCCAGCACCTCCGTGCTGGCCAGTCCCTCGAGGGTGTCGAACACCGCCTGCGCCCAGGGCCCCATCTTCTCGGCCTCGGTGCCCGGCAGGTAGCCCAGTTCCTGCCCGCCGACCGCGTACAGCGGCCGGAACACCACGACCTTGCGATGGGATCGCCGCTCCAGCACCGCTTCCAGGCCCGCCATCAGCGCCAGCGCGGACTTGCCCGTACCGGCCTTACCGCCCAGCGAGACGATGCCGATGCTCTCGTCGAGCAGCAGATCCAGTGCGATCCGCTGTTCGGCCGAGCGACCGTGCAGCCCGAACGCCTCCCGGTCCCCGCGTACCAGCTGCACCCGTTTATCCGGTGTGATCCGGGCCAGGGCGCCGCCGTTCGCGCCGAGCAGCCGAATTCCGGTGTGGCACGGCAGGTCCCGGGCCTCATCGAGATCGATGATCGATTCGGAGTAGAGCCGGTCGACGCATTCGGCGCTGACGTCGATCTCCATCATGCCGGTCCAGCCGGAGGTGATGACGTCCTGCGCGTGGTACTCGTCGGCGTGTAGGCCCACCGCACTGGCTTTGACTCGCAGCGGAATGTCCTTGGATACCAGCACCACCTCGTTGCCCTCCGCCGCCAGATTGAGGGCGCAGGCCAGGATCCGGGAATCGTTGGTGTCGGTGCGGAATCCGACCGGAAGCACATTCGGATCGGTGTGGTTGAGCTCGACCTGCAGCGTGCCGCCGACCGTGCCGATCGGGATCCGCTCGTCGAGCCGCCCGTGGGCGACCCGCAGGTCGTCCAGCATGCGCAAGGCCTCCCGCGCGAACCAGCCGAGCTCGTGATGATGTCGTTTGGCTTCGAGTTCGCTGATCACGACCAGGGGCAGCACCACATGGTTTTCTCCGAAGCGTGTGACGGCCCACGGGTCCGACAACAGCACGGAGGTATCGATCACGAATGTCTTGAGGGAAGTTGCAGAACCAGTCTGCGAGGCGCTGGCTCCCTTTCCGGAGCCTCCGCTCTTAGTGGAGCGGACTTTCGAGGGAGCGATGACGGAGCGTGCATCAGTCACGGTGGGCTCCTTTGTTGCCCGTGCTACACCCGCACGGACGTTCTCGCTGGGCCGGTCCGCCCTGGGATCAAACGACCCAGAGGCCGGGTGCCGGCCCCCTCGCACTGAGTTTCTCAGTCACGATCAGGACCTCCCGTACGAGCCACACCAGCGCGGCCCGCACTCACGACGTTACTGCCGTTTCGTGATTCCGGCCTCCGAGATAGCAGGCGTGTCGGTGAAGATCCCGTTAACGCCCTGTTCGGCCGGGTAGGAGGCGGAATTCCGTGATGTGACGCAGATCTCGCGCACCGCGCCGTACCGGACGGTCGCCGCGCCCGGCGTTTGCTGAGACGGGATAGAGTCCACACCATGGCCGATGTCGATCAACTCGAACAGCTGTCGTCGAAGGAGCTGCACGACCGCGCCGTCAAGCACGCGGTCCGGCACGGCGATATCCGATTCCTGTGGCAACTGCTGGAGACGATCCCCGCGGCCGAGGCCGCCGCCGGCGACCTCGGCGAGAGCGAGGTCGATATCAAGTACGTGCTGCCGCTGCTGGACGACTACATCCACGCCGGCGACGGCAAGATCGCCGATGTGCTGCGCCCGCTGTACATCCAGTATCTGGCCGAGCGCACCTAGACGCGTTGGGTACCAACCGGTTCAAGGTTTGACCTGGAGTGCACTCCAGATCCTAGCGTTGACCCCATGAGCACCCCAACCTCGACAGCGGCCGGAACCGGACAGTTCTCCCAGCGTCGCGGCATTCGCCTGGGCTATCAGATGCCGAACTTCAGTCACGCCGCATCGCCGCGCGCGTTGTTCGGATCGGTGATCGCGCAGGCGCGGGCCGCCGAGGCGGCCGGATTCGACGCCGCGTTCGTGATGGACCACTTCTATCAGCTGCCGGGCATCGGCGCGGCCACCGAACCGATGCTCGAGGCGTACACCGCGCTCGGCGCGCTGGCGACGGCCACCGAGCGAATTCAGTTGTCCACCTTGGTGACCGGTAATACCTATCGCAATCCCGCCATGCTGGCCAAGACCGTCACCACGCTCGACGTGATCAGCGGCGGCCGCGCGGTACTCGGCATCGGCGCGGGCTGGTTCGAACTCGAACACGATGCCTACGGTTACGAATTCGGCACCTTCACCCAGCGTTTCGAGCGGCTCGAGGAGGCGCTGCAGATTATCCAGCCGATGCTGCGCGGCGAGCATCCGAGTTTCGAGGGCGAGTGGTACCGCACCCGGGAGGCGCTCAACGAGCCGCGCGTGCGCGACGATCTGCCGATCATGCTCGGCGGCGGCGGGGAGCGGAAGACCTTCGCATTGGCCGCCCGGTTCGCCGATCACCTCAACATCATCTGCAACGCCTCCGATATCCCGCGCAAGCTCGACGCGCTGCATCAGCGCTGCGCCGAGATCGGCCGCGATCCGAAGACCCTGGAGACCAGCTTCCTGGTCTTCGGCTTCATCGACGCCGACGGCGACCGGGCCCGCGGGCTGCAGCGCGATCTGATCGAGCGCACCGAAGTGGAGCCGCAGCTCGATCGGCATTTCGTCGGCGATCCCGACGATGTGGCCGAGCAGATCCAGCGCCGGGTCCTCGACCACGGCATCGATGGCGTGATCGTCAATATGGTCGGCAACGGACATGAACCGGGCGCACTCGAATCGGCCGGAAAGGCGTTGGGGCCGTTGGTACATCGGGGCTGAGTCCTATCGTGACCGGAGCGCGGTTCCTGCCACGCTCCTTTCCCCCGGCATTACTGGCGTAGCTGGAATAGGTCGACTGTCCAGTAATACAAATAGTGTCTGGATGTTTGCCAAAATAGGTATCGAAGGTGGGATTCCGGCGTCGTGGCGGCGTGCACACGGGGGGCGGAAATACAAGTAGTTAAATGTGAAACGTTGATATTTGTGCAGGTTAATAGGCTTAATTGGGTCATGTGATCTACGTCTAATTGACCGGCCGTCAACGGACACCGACGATCGGGGCATGTCGCAAACCTTTCGATGCTCAGCGGTTGCTGCTGTTTTCTCAGTTGCCGTGGCCGGTCCAGCCATCCTGGCTGCCACGGCCCGTGCCGAACCTCCACCGAGCGGCTGCAATGCCGACTATTCGGTCCCCAACCAGGTCACCCTGAGCTGCGATCCGGGTGCCGGTACAGGTGTGCACGCATTCATTCGCTGTCGCGATCTCGGCGGCCTGCAACATGTCCGAATTGGAGTTCCGATCGGACCTGATGGTGGCATCTCCCGAGCCATCTGTGCCACCGGAGAAACCGGCATGGCCTGAGGAAACAAATCCACAAGAAAGGCTTTTCAATGACTGCAGCAAGCAATCGTTCCAAGAAAAGAGTTCTTTCTGAAACAACTGACCTTTCCGGTAAGGGTCGGCATCGCAAGGAGATCAAACGCAACCGCCGCGGCCTGTACGCCGCGGCCGCCTTCGCCGGGCTGAGCACCGCGATGATGGCGGGTCCGCAGGTGTCCGCACAGGTACCGCTGCGCCCCGTCTCGCCCACGCAACCTGTCGAGCCGAACGAGCCGCTACTGCCCGGCCTCGGCGGCTTCCCCGGACGCACCTCCGCGGTCGGCGCCGGGACACCGGTTCAGACGACCACCGCCCAGGCGGATACCGATGCGGTGCCGGTTTTCACCCCGAGCGATGACGGCCTGGGTGTCGGTGTCGACGTCACCAGCCTCGCGCAGACCGCCGTCACGGCCGCGCTGTCCCCGAATTCGCCTGCGCCCGTGCGCGATACGGTACAGACCACCCTGCAGGCACTGTCGCGGACCATGAACTCCGGCAATCCGTCGGCCCCGGCGCCGCTGCGCGCCGAATCGGCGACACCGGGCCTGCCCGTCCAGCCGGCCGTCGGCTCGATGCCCGGCGCCCGTGCCGAGGCCGCGAGTCCGGTCGAGGAGCTGGCCGCGGTCGCCGCGCAGGTCGTGGGCGCCAACCTCGATCTGGGCCAGCTGGCCAGCTGGGCGGATCAGACCTTCCCGAGCGGGCCGCTGCGCCAGCCCGTCGAGGATCTGCTCGCCTTCGTCGCCCAGGCCACCGAAATGGCCGGCGGACGCCGGCAGACGGCCTCACCGTTCGATGATCTGATCGGCCATGTCCGCGATATCTTCGGCTCCGCACAGGGCGGCGACGATGTCACCAAGCCGCTGCGCGATCTGCTGAGCTCGATCGCCGGACCCGGCGATCCGATGCAGGGGCTGGCCGAGAGCATCCAAAAGCTCACCGCCGCACCCGAACTCGCCCCGCTCGCGGCGGCCGTCCTCGGCTTCGCCGCACCCGCGATGTCCGAGATCGCCCCGCTATTGGGTTATGTCACACCGGTTCTGGGGCTGCTGAAGGATCCGGCCTCGGCATTGACACCGCTGTTGCACGGCATCCGGGGCATCCTCGGCGAGAACAGCATCATCGGCACCCGGCACGCCTCGCTGGCGCTGCTCGCCCTGCCCGTCATCGCGGGCATCGCGATCGTGCCGCTGCTGTTCGCCGGTGCGCTCGCCATCGGCGCGATCGGAATAGCCGCGCTCGTCGTCATCGGTGCGGTCATCGCCGCGCCGCTGATCATCGGAGCTCTGGTGATCGGTGGCCTGGTGTTGGCCGCACTTGCCATTCCGGTGCTGATCGTGCTGGCGATCATCGCGATTCCGGTGCTGATCGTCGTGGTGCCCATCGCCTTCGTGGCCTTCCAGGTGTTCGCACCGGTCATCCTGGCCGGTGGGATCATCGCGCTGGCCGCGGTGGTCGTGGGCGGAATCGCCGCCGCGGCGGTCACTTTGGCCATCGGCGTCGCCATGACGCTGGCCACGCTGGTGGTCACGCTCGTGCTCGGGCTGCTGCTGACCATCCTGTTCCCGCCGCTGGGCCTGATCACCGCGACGCTGGCGTTCACCGTCGGCGCGCTCGGAATCCTGGTCGTGGGAACGCTTCTCACCGCCGTGGCCACCTTCGGTGTGCTCGGTATCGCGATCGCGATCGCGGCCGTGCTGACCGTGGTGCTCGGCCTCGCCTCGCTGCTCACCCCGTGGGGCCTGATCTTCCTGCCGGTGCTGGCGGTGGTCGCGCTCGCGGGCCTGATCCTGTTCGGCGTCATGGCCGTTGCCTCCGCCGTCGTGATCGCGGCGATGTTCCTCGTCGGCGGGCTCGCGCTGGCGATCGTCGCACCGGTCGCGGTCGGTGTACTGCTGGTGCTGGCGCTGGTCGCCGAGGCGATCCGGCTGGCCGCGATCGTCGCGGGCTGGTTCCTCGCGGCCGCGGCGACGCTGATCGTCACCGCGGCGGGTGTGATCGCCTCGGTCGTGGGCGTGGTGGCCGGCATCGCGGCGACACTGCTGCTGGTGTTCGCGCTGCCGATCATCGGACCGCTGCTGGCGCCGGTGTTCTTCCTGGTGCTGGTCGGCATTCCGGCCGCGCTGGGCCTGCTGTTCCTGTTCGGCGGACTGGGTATCTTCGCGACGCTGGTCGCGGTGTGCACCAGCGCGTTCATCGTCGAGGCAGGCATGTGGGCGCTGGCCGCGGCGGCGGTGAGCGTGATCGCGATGATCACCATGCCGTACGCCATTCCGCTGCTGCTGCCGCTGGTGGCCGCGTTCCTGGCCATCTCCTCGGCGGCCATCATGGCCATCGCCGCAGCGGATTTCGTATTCACCTTCGCACCGTTCGTGGTGTTGATCGCGGGTGCGTTCGTGGTGGCGAGCGCGGTGGTCGCGGCCGCCTTCGTCGGCGGGCTCGGCATCACCGTGGTCAGCTTCGCGATGCTGACGCTGACACTGCTGGCGCTGATCGTGATCAATCCGCCGCTGGCGCTGATCGCGCTGCCGCTACTGCTGGCGGGTCAGCTGTTCATCGTGCTGGGCGGCCTGGCGGGCATGGCCCTGGTGAGCACCCTGCTGGCCGGATTCGTGGCGGTGCTGATGCCGCTGCTGGCCGCGGGCGGATTCATCGCGCTCGGGGCGATCGTGGCGACCTTCGTATTCGGATCGCTGCTGTTCCCGCCGTTCGCCCTGATCGGAATCCCGGTCGGCGCGGCGGCATTCGTGGTCGGCGCCGCCGCGCTGCTGCTGGTCCTGCTCGCCGGATTCGGCGTGCTCGGCACCGTGACCGCGGCCGGTTGGATCCTGACCGTGGCGATGGGCATCATCGCGATCGTGGCCATGCTTCCGGTCGGCATCGCCGCATTGGCCATCGCGGCCGTGCTGACGATCCCGTTCCTGATCGTGGGACCGTTCGCGCCGGTGCTGTCCACGGCGCTGTCGCCGATCATCGCGCTGGCGATCCTGGCGCTGTTCGCGCCGTTCGCGGTCGCCGGACTGCTGGGCGCCTTCGTCGCCGTCGCGGTGCAGGTGCTGGGTCTGATCGGCATTCCGATCCTGGGACTGATCCTGGGTGTCGGGCTGTTCCTCGGGTTCAAGGCGCTGGTCGTCACCCTGTGGCTGGTCAGCCTGCCGTTCGATTTCGCGGCCGGTTGGATTCTCGCGGGCGCGGCGATCGCCGCGGCGCTGGCGGTATTCGGCGTCGGCGCGCTGGTCGGCGGTGCCGCCGTGCTCGCGGTGCTGGTGCCGCTGCTCGGTCTGGCGGCGCTGGCCGGTCTGGCCGTGGGCGCCGTCGTGGGTGCGGTCACCGTGGGCGCGATCGTCCTCGGTGGTGCGGCCCTGCTCGGTCTGCTCGCGCTGCCGATCCTCGCCATCGGCGTGCCGCTGGCCCTGATCGGCCTGCTCACCCTGGTCGCGCTCGCGGCGGCCGTGGTGATCGGATTGCCCGTCGCCGCAGCCGTTCTCACGGCACTCGGCGCGGGCGCGGCGCTGCTGGTCGCGCTGGCGATCCCGGTGTTCGGCTTCGGAGTTCCGCTGGCGCTGATCGGCCTGATCGCCCTGGCGGCCCTGGCCGCGCTGCTGGTCGTCGGGCTCCCCGTCGGCGCGGCCGGTCTGGCGGCTCTCGCGGCGGGTGCGGCACTGCTGGCCGTCCTGGCGGTCCCGGTGCTGTTGATAGGCGTGCCCTTGGCCATTGCGGGTCTGATCGCGTTGGGTGCGGCCTTGGTCGGCGTCCCCCTCGCGGTGCTCGGCCTGGGCGCGGCAGTGGTGATCGGCGCGCCGATCCTGTTGGCGCTGGGTGCACTCGCCGCCACAGTGATCGGCGGGCCGATCGCCCTGGCCCTCGGCGCCCTGGCCGCCGCGGTCATCGGCATCCCGATCGCCTTGGCGCTCGGCGCGATCGGTGCGGTGGTCGCCGGTATCGCGATCGCCGTCGCCCTGGCCGCGGTGGCAGCCGTGGTCGTCGGCGGTGCGATCGCCTTGGGCCTCGGCGCGATCGGTGTGGCGGTGGTGGGCGGCGCGATCGCCCTCGCACTGGCCGCCGTCGCGTCCGTGGTCGTCGGCCTGCCGATCGCCTTCGCCCTCGGCGCGCTTGCCGCGGTCGTTATCGGCATCCCGATCGTGCTGGGACTCGCCGCGCTCGCCGCACTGGGCGTGGGCGGCACGATCGCCCTCGGACTGACCGCGGTCGTCACGGCGGTGGTCGGCGGCGCGATCGTGCTGGGACTCGCCGCGATTGCCACACTGGCCGTGGGCGCTGCGATCGCCCTCGGACTGGCCGCGGTCGTCACGGCCGTAGTCGGTCTGCCGCTCGCGTTCGCGCTCGGCGCGATCGCGGTGGGTGTACCGGCGGCAGCGCTGGCGCTGGCCATCACCACGCTGCTCGGTGTGCCCGCACTGGCGATCATCGTCGCCGCGCTCGTGGTGTGTGGGCTCATCGCGGCGTTCCTGCTGAGCCCGGCGTTCCGGTCGTATGTGATCTCCGCGCTGCGGGCCCAGTTCGGCGGCCCGGCGGGAGCCGGTGGCGCCGCGCCCAACGGATCGCAGTTGCTCGACAACCTGATCCCGGACGACGCCCCGCTGGATCAGTTCATCGCCGCCCTGGTGGAACGCCTTGCGCCGCAGCAGAAGTCCGCGGCCCCGGTGGCCCACGCCGATGTGCCGCTGGTCGGCCTCGACGCGGCCGACGGCTCGACCCGTACTGATACCCGGCAACTGGTGGAGGTGTCGCTGTGAGTGGTCTCACTACCGGAAATGGTTCCAGTCCAACGGTTTTCGACCCCCGCGGGGGCCTGCTGGACCTGCGCACCGCGTCCATCAGCTACGGCTACTACGCCGAGAACGCCACCGACGCACAGACGATGGTCCGGTGCCACGAGGTTCCCCGGCACCGCCGCATCGGATGGTGGAATCAGCACCGACGCCTGCGCACGATGGTGGGCCTCGGCCTGGCGGCCAATCTCGGTTTCCTCCCGGCCGTCCAGGACGCACTGCTGACAGCCCTGCAACACCTCTGAGATGCAGAAAGGGAGCCCGGCATTCGTGCCGGGCTCCCTTTTCGTATGTCCGGTGCGGAACTACTTCGCCGTGGCCGCGGCCTGATCGACCGCCGCGCGCAGGCCGTCGGGGGTGAGGTTCTCGATCGTGCGGTCACCGAGGCGGACCGTGGGGGCGTGGGTCAGCCCGGCGGCGATGACGTTCTTGGTGTGGGCGGTGACGAAATCGTGGTAGCGGTGCGTGTGGATGCAGGCGCCGACCTCGGGGGCGCCCGCGCCGGACCGGGTGGCCAGATCGGTCAGCTGGTCATCGGTCAGAGTGGCGTCCTTGGCGGGCTGGCTGTCGAACATCAGGCGGTACCAGGCGGGCCAGGAGGCCTTGGCCGAGGCCGCGACGCAGGCGGCGGCGTTGGCGGCACGGGCGGAGTAGTCGTCCTTGGCGTCGACGATCGCGACCGGATCGTATTCGACCGCGACCGCCGTGCCCTTGATGTAGTCGGCGAGGGCGGGATCGCTGGTATCGGCGAAGGTGCGGCACGAGGCGCAGGCGAAGTCGGTGGTCACCGTGAGCACCGACTTCGCTGCCGGATCCCCGAATCGCAGCGTGCCGCGATCGGTATAGACCGAGGGTGGCGCCACCGCGGCCGCCTGCGCCTGTTCGGCGTGGTCGCGATCGCGTTTGGTGTCGGCGATGAAGACGCCGACCGCGGCTACCAGCGCCACCAGGGCGGCGACCGTGAGGGCCGCACCGATGCTCAGCCCGCGGCCGGAATGCGCCGCGTGCGCAACGTATCTGCCGCTACGGCGGGACTTCATCGCGTTCACCTTCATGACGCTCACCCCACATTCGATGTTGGTCGTACGACCGTTTGGCCGACGCTAACGATTTGCTGTCATCACGCTGCCCTGAGGGGTAGCTGCGGCGATCCTCGAGAATTCGCGCCGGTAACCGGGCTATCCGCATGGTAGCCAGGCATTTCGCCGAAACAAGCTCGGAAATGTGAAACACAAATGTTTAAGCGGATTCACCTGGCTCGATAAAGAGTGTGATCTAAGTCAGATTGACGGTTCGACCAATAGGCCCCGACTATCGACCTCATGACCCGTCAGGAAATTAGCTCGATGATTGCTGGAGCCGTAGCAGTCGCCGCAGCTGGTACCGGCCTCCTCGCCCCTGTGGCGTCCGCGGAGCCCATACCGGCCGGGTGTACCGCCGATTACTCGATACCCAACCAGGTCACCGTGAGTTGCGAACCAGGCGCCGGTGCCGGCACCCACGCCTTCATCCGCTGCCGAGATCTCGGTGGTGTGCCGCACAGTCGCATCGGAGCGCCGATCGGCCCTGAGGGCGGTAGCTCCCAGGCCGTATGCGCCGTCGACGAAACCGGTCCGGCCTGATCTTCGGCCCGCCGAAAACCTGTGTGTTTCGTGGTTACGAATTGAAAGGTTCTCTCATGTCGACTCGGCAGCACCTTTTCTCTACCCCGCGTTTCACCGATAACCGCACCGCTACGCACCGCAAGGAAATCAAGCGCAATCGGCGCGGCCTCTACGCCGCGGCGGCATTCGCCTCGCTGAGCACGGTCATGATGTCCGGTGCCCGGGCGGGTGCCGATCTGCCCATCCCGATCCCCTCGGATCCGCTCGGCGACGCCCTGCCCCGGGTCGGCGCCGCCCTCGATTCGGTGTCCCCTCCCGGTATCGACGTCCAGGGCATAGCCCAGGGCGCGATCGACGCCGCGGTTCCCGATCAGGACAGCCCGGTCCGCAATACCCTGGAGTCCCTGGCGGATTCGCTGCGCCCGGCGCCCGACGGCTGGCAGGGCGGCGGACTGCCGATCCAGCAGGCCGCCGCGCCGATCGCCGGAGGTGACGCCGCACAGCGCGCGAATCCGGTCGGCGATCTGGCCGCCGTGGCCGCGCAGATCGGCAATTCCCCGATGAGTCTGGGCCGCCTGGCCGACTGGGCCGACCACACCTTCCCGAGCGGACCGCTGCGCGGACCCGTGGACGATCTGCTCGAATTCGTCGGCGCGGCAACCGAACAGGCCGGATCGCGACGCCGCGATCAGGGCTTGGCCATCGATGATCTGATCGAACAGGCCCGCGTGGCCTTCGGCTTCCCGAAGAACGGCGCCAATCCGGCCGCGGCACTGCGCGATCTGGTCCACGGCGTCGCCGCGCCGGCCGATCCGCTGCACGAATTCACCGGCCAATTGCGCACACTCGTCGATCACCGCGCCCCGGAGCTGGCCCCGGTCGCCGCGGCGATGCTCGGCTTCACCGCGCCCGCACTCGCCGGACTCGCGCCGCTGCTGGGCTTCGTCACCCCGGTGCTGGGCCTGCTCGACGATCCGACCCGGCTGCTGCACGGCATTCGCGCACTGCTCGGCGACGGCCGACTCATCGGCACCCGCAACGTCTTCCTGCTGGTCGGCGGATTCGCCTTCGGGTTCGTCGGCATCGGAGTCGTACCACTGCTGTTCGCGGGTGCGCTCGCGATCGGCGCCCTCGGCATATTCGGCCTGCCACTGCTGGTACTGCTGGTGCCACTCGTGCTCGGCGGCCTGATCCTGGCCGCGCTCGCGCTGCCGGTCCTGATCATCGGCGCGCTCATCGCCGCGCCGTTCATCCTCGGCGCCTTGGTGATCGGTGGCATCGTGCTGGCGGCGCTGGCCCTGCCGGCGCTGCTGATCGGCGGTGTGGTGCTGGGTGTGCTGGGCCTGCCGCTGCTGCTCGCCGGGCTGGCGCTGGTGGCCCTGGCACTGTGCCCGCTGTGCTGGGCCCTGCTGCTCGGGGGTCCGCTGGTGCTGGCCGTGCTGGCCCTGTGCCCGCTGGCCTGGCCGCTGGTGGCCGTCGGCGCGGTGGCGCTCGGCGCGCTGCTGGTCGTGAAGGCCATCGAGGCCGTGGTAGGCCTGGGCGCCCTGGCCGTCGGCGCGGTGCTGCTCGCCCCGATCGTGCTGGGCGCGTTGATCATCGGCGGGCTGGTGCTCGCCGCGCTGGCGCTGCCGCTGCTGATCATCGGCGGTCTCATCCTCGGCGCGATCATCCTCGGCGCGATTGTCCTCGGCGCGATCGTCCTCGGTGCACTGTTCCTCGGCGCACTGGTCATCGGTGGTCTGGTCCTGGGTGCGCTGGCGCTGGTCGCCCTGCCGCTGCTGGTACTCGGAGCCCTGGCACTGATCGCCGTGGGCCTGCCGCTGATCGGGTTCGGCGCGGTGGTGCTGGCCGTCTTCCTGCTGTGCCCGCTGACCTGGATCGTGGCCGCGCTCGCGGTGCCGGTGCTGGTCATCGGCCTCTTCCTGCTGCTGTGCCCGCTGACCTGGCCGCTGTTCGCGATCGGCGCTGTCATCGTCGGTGCCGTGCTGCTGTTCAAGCTGGCGGTCCTCGGCGTGGGCCTGGGTGCGCTGGGCCTCGGCATCCTGCTCACGGGTGCCGGGGTGCTGACCCTGCTGGGTCTCGTCGCCGCGGTGTTCGCCCTGCCCGTGCTCGGCGTGCTCGCCCTCGCCGCGGCCGTCCTCGCGCCGCTGGTGCTCGGCGGCCTGGGCCTGGCCGCGCTCATCGGCATCCCGATCCTGCTGGGCGCGTTGGCCATTGCCGCCAAGCTCGCCTTCGACGCCGTCGTCCTCGGGGGCCTGGTCCTCGGCGCGCTGGTGCTCGGCGGGCTGGTCCTGACCGCGGTCATCGGCATCCCGTTGCTGCTGGGCGCGTTGGCGATTGCCGCGAAGATCGCCTTCGACGCGGTCCTGCTCAGTGCCCTGCTCTTCGGCGCCGCCGCGCTGGCCGGGCTCGCCGCCCTGGCCGTCGCATTCGTCCTGGGGGCGCTGGCCTCCGCGGCGGTCGTGGCACCGGTGGCATTCCTGCTCGGCGCGCTGGTCACCGCCCTCATCGGCGGACCCATCCTGGCCGCGCTGAGCATCGCGGGCACCACCGCGGTGGTCGGACCGCTGGCGTTCCTGGCCGGACTGGCGACCGGTGCCGGACTGGCGGGCCTGATCGCTGCGGTCGCCGCCGCGATCGGCGTCGAGGAGGCGCTGCGGCAGAGCCGGCAGTTCCGGTCGTATCTGATCTCGCTGGCGCGGACGGTGCTCGACTTCTTCGGCCCGCGCGCCGGGCAGAGCAGCGGCGTGGCGCCGAACGGCTCGCAGTTCCTCGACGATCTGCCCACCGACGACGCCGATCTGGACAAGGTCATCGCGTCGCTGACGAAACTGCTTGCGCCCCAGCCCAAACGGTCCGTCGCACCGGCCCGACCGGCCGCACACGGCACCGTCCCGTTCGTCGGCACCGCCGCGGCCGACGGCTCGATCCACGGCACGAACACCCGCCGGGTGCTCGAACTCGCACTGGTCGGCGCCGACGGCGCCGAGGAGAGGAGACAGTCATGGTGACGATCGGCACCCCGGCCGGTCAGGGGAGCGTTATCGATCCCCGGTCCGGACTGCTCGATCCGAGCACGGCGCCGATCAGCTACGGCTACTACGCCGAAAACGCCACTGGCGCCGAGGAGATCGCTCGCCACCTTCGCAGCGATCGGGACAAGACCATCGGATGGTGGAACCGTCACCGGATCCTGCGTCTGGGGATCGGAGCGACGCTGGTGCTCAACCTCGGCGTGATGCCGAGCGTCCAGGATGCCGTGCTCTCGTTCCTGCAACACCTGTAAGTGCCTGTCATGCCCAGCAATGAAGTTGAGTCACACAAGGAGTCGACATGGATACCTCGAACGGCTACAACAACGACGCTTACGACACCCCCAACCCCGACCTCACCGTCGCGACCTTCCACCTCGAATACCTGTACGGCCCGCAGTGGCGGTCGGTCATGGCGCTGATCGAGCGCGCGGCCCAGATGACCGCCGAGGAGCGCGAGCGGCTCAATGCCGCGGCGGCCAACAAAATGCAGGCCGGGCTCGGCGCGCTCACGGGCGGCGGGGCCGGCGAGGGCCTGGCCGGGCTGCTGTCCAGCCTGGGCGGCGGCGCCAACGCCACCCCGCAGCCGATGCAGATCGCGGCCGAGACGGCCAAGGAGTTCGGCCGCTCCCGCAATCTGCAGACCGCTGGACTCGTTGTGGGCCAGGCGGTCTCGCCCGGAGCGGGCGCGGGCGATCTGAGCGCGGTGCTGCAGTCGTTCGGCTCGATCGGCACCCTCACCGCGGTCAGCCAGGCCGTCACCGCCACGGTGCTGCAGGATCTGGTCGGCCGCGGCCGATTCGAGGAGAGCGTCTACTACGAACTGATGGAGCCGTGGCGCAGCGTCATCGGCTGAATCATCATCGGCTGAATCGAAGGAGTACCGAATCATGGCCGGTAACACCGTGATTCGGGCACGCCGGGCGGCGGCGCTCGCGGTCCTCACGACCGCGAGCGTCGCCGCACTCGCCGGCTGCTCGAGCCAGCAGCACACCGCACCGCCCGCGGCGGCCGATCCCGATACCGCCGACTGTCGTTCCGGCGCCCAGGTGATCGGCGGACTGCAGAACACCTTCGGGCAACTGTCCGATCAGCTCGGCGGCATCGGCCCGGCATCGGACCGCGGCGATATCGCCGAACTGCGTCAGCGGGTCGGCAGCGGCGCCGAACTGGCCGGACGCATCAAGTCCGGGCTGGACGCCGCGACCGCACCGATGACCTCGGCGGCGACCAAACGCGCCTACTCCGGCGTCGCGGACGCCGGTGACCATCTGCGTGCCGCGCTGCTGCGCCTCGACCAGGCCGTACAGGGCACGGCGCCGGGCGACGGCGCGGTCGACGCGGTGCAACAGTCGCTGAACGACCTGAACACCGCGGTGACAACCATGCGCCTGTCATGTTCGACGGTCTACGCCGAATCGACGGTCGCCCCGGCCGCGCGCCCGGCCAAGAGCTGACGGGTCAGCCGAGCAGCCGCCACTCCTCCAGACCCTGGTAGAGCGGGAAGTCCTTGGCCAGCTTGGCGACTCGGGCCTGCAGCACGTTCAGATCGGCGCCGCCCTTCAGGGCGGTGGCGATGATGTCGGCCACCTCGGTGAACTCGGTATCACCGAAGCCGCGGGTGGCCAGCGCCGCCGTGCCGATGCGCAGGCCGGAGGTGACCATCGGCGGGCGCGGATCGAACGGAACGGCGTTGCGGTTCACCGTGATTCCGACTTCGTGCAGCAGATCCTCGCCCTGCTGACCGTCGAGCTTGGAGTTGCGCAGATCGACCAGCACCAGATGCACATCGGTACCGCCGGTGAGCACGGTGACACCGGAGTCGGAGACGTCGGCCGCGGTCAGCCGCTCGGCCAGGAGCTTGGCGCCCGTCACGGTGCGCTCCTGGCGCTGCTTGAACTCCTCGGTCCCGGCGATCTTGAACGCCACCGCCTTCGCGGCGATCGCATGCATGAGCGGACCGCCCTGCTGACCCGGGAACACCGCGGAATTGAGCTTCTTCGCGTACTCCTGCTTGGCCAGGATCAGACCCGAGCGCGGCCCGCCGAGCGTCTTGTGGACGGTGGAGGACACCACATCGGCATGCGGCACCGGCGAGGGGTGCAGCCCGGCGGCGACCAGACCGGCGAAGTGCGCCATATCGACCCACAGATAGGCGCCCACCTCGTCGGCGATCTCCCGGAACGCCGCGAAGTCCAGATGCCGCGGATACGCCGACCAGCCGGCCACGATCACCTTCGGCCGCACCGCGAGAGCCTGCTTGCGCACCTCATCCATATCGACGCGGTGGTCTTCCTTGCTCACCCCGTAGGCGTGCACCTCGTAGAGCTTGCCGGAGAAGTTGAGGCGCATGCCATGGGTGAGGTGGCCGCCGTGCGCCAGATCCAGACCCAGCAGCTTCTCGCCCGGATTCATCAGCGCCATCAGCACCGCGGCGTTGGCCTGGGCGCCCGAATGCGGCTGCACATTGGCGAATTCGGCCCCGAACAGCTCCTTGACGCGGTCGCGCGCCAGATCCTCCACCACGTCGACATGCTCGCAGCCGCCGTAGTAGCGGCGACCCGGATAGCCCTCGGCGTACTTGTTGGTGAGCACGCTGCCCTGCGCCTGCAACACCGCGCGCGGCACGAAGTTCTCCGAGGCGATCATCTCGAGGGTGTCGCGCTCCCGGGCAAGCTCACCCGCCATCGCGGTGGCCAGCTCGGGGTCGAGTTCGGCTAGCGACTGGGAGTTGACGGAGGCAGAGGTCGTCTGGGTCACGTAGTCAGTCTAAGCGGACCCGAATCCACCCTCGCAGAGGTAGTGGTCCGCACTCGTCGACGGTGAGAGGGTGAGGCAAATGATCGAGAAATGACGCAAAACACTCGAAGCAGACCAACGGGATTCTGCAAGATGACTCCGGCCGCGTTGCGGCCGCGTTGCGGCCGCGTTTCCTTCGAATCCGAAAGGCATACCATGCTCAGCTTCATCTCCGTCGCCGACAACCCGATCGAGGGCCTGATGCGCATGCTCTCGACGCTGATGTGTTCGCTCTCCTCGGGCCAGGGCTGCATGACCATCCAGTAGTCACCGCGCATCGTTGTGCCCGCCGCGGGGACCGGGCACAACCGTCCCGACAGCACCGAACCGCTCGAAAAGGTAACGTGGATCACATCTTTCGGAGGTGTCGCCATGTATCCGTCGCCCAACCTGTTCGAGCAACTACTACTGGTCCTCGCCACGGTCTTCTGCGCGGTGGTCGGCTGCCCCGGCCCCCGCTAGCGCTGCGGCCCGCGCAACTCGGGGCTGCGCGCATCCGGCCCCCGCATGCGAATCTCACACGGTCACAGACCGATTCGGTCACCGCCGTCAGGCCAGGCTGCGGACCGCGCCCGGCGTGAGCGGTTCATCCAGCAGTCGGCGGAAGCGATCGGCCCGGTCGCCGGCGTCGACGGCCCGATCCAGCCAGCCACCGAGCAGGCGATAGCCCTCGACGTAGGTGCTGGTGTAGGCCCGCCACAGCGGTGCGGACAGGAAACGCAATGCCTGCCGGGCCCGATCGGGCGTGGCCAGGCCCCAGCGCTGCAGGAACTCCGCCACCTCGTCGACGTCGCGGCCGCGATCATGCAGCAGCAGCGCCGCATCCTGGCGCACCCCGAGCAGATTCGCCGATGCCCGCGAAAACCGTTGCGCCCGTTCGCCGTCGAAGCGCAGGCCCAGATCCGCGTAGATCTCCTGCGCCCAGTGGCCCCACTCCGGGCCCACGATGGACTTCAGCGCCAGATCCGCCAGACCCTCGGCCATCAGGCACTGCGGGGTGTTGACCAGGAACAGGGTCTGCTCGTCGTGTCCGGCCGCGACCAGTCCGGCCTCCTTGCGGCAATGTTCGGTGTGATGGCCCGGATACGCCTCATGCGCGATGAGCGTCGGCAGGAAGGCCATATGTTGTTTGAGATCGGAGTTGATCGCCACCCGGGAGTGATAGTCGCCCAGGTAGTAGTTGAAGCCGGACCAGGGCTTGTCGCCGACCACCTCGTAGTCGACCCGCTCGTGCTCGGGCAGCGGATAGCGTTCGCGCACCAGCTCGCGCAGCGCGCCGGAGAACGCGGCCACGCATTCACGCAGCCGGTCCGGCGGAATCTCGTCGGCCTTGCGATGGGCCGTCACCCGATCCAGCAGCGCCCCGTCGCCGGGCAGAACCTCCTCGAGCTGCCGGTGGGCCTCGCGATAGTCCTCGACCTCACCGGGCACGATATCGACATCGAAGTAGGCCCGCACCTCGTCGATGAACCCTATCCGCTCACCGGCGAACTTGCGCGCCGAACATTCCAGCGCCCGCAGGTGTACCTCGAGGAATTCGGTGCGCTCGCCGGACAGGCCCGCCGCCGACAGCTCGCGGCGCAGATCGGCTGCGCGCGTGGCCAATTCGCGCGGCTGCGGGGCCGGGGCGGATTCGGAGGCCCGGCGCAGGGCCGGATCGCCGGTATAGGCGTCGACGAAGCCGGGTTCGAGGCGATCGAATGCCAGACCCAGCCGCAGGTATTCGGTGACGAGCGGGTGCGCGTGCATGGAGGAGACGATAGCCCGGCTACCGCTGCGACGAATATCACTCGTTGTTACCGGTGAGTAATCACACCCGGCGTACACCGGGCCGTTGCCCGCGAGGAGAATTCGGCTATGCGAGGACCGTTGGCCGGGGCACCGTGCTTATCGAATCAGGGGTGTGCGCAGTGGCACGGATGAGCGAACCGAGTCCCTACGTGGAATTCGATCGGAAGCAGTGGCGCACCCTGCGGAAATCGACTCCGCTGGTCCTCACCGAGGAAGAACTGGTCGGGCTGCGCGGCCTCGGCGAGCAGATCGATCTGGAGGAGGTCGCGGAGGTTTATCTGCCGCTGGCCCGGCTCATCCATCTGCAGGTCGCCGCGCGCCAGCGCCTGTTCGCCGCCACCGCAACCTTTCTCGGCGAAACACATCCGGATCATCAGGTGCCCTTCGTCATCGGCATCGCGGGCAGTGTCGCGGTCGGCAAATCCACCACCGCGCGCGTGCTGCAGGCGCTGCTCGCGCGCTGGGACCATCATCCGCGGGTCGACCTGGTCACCACCGACGGATTCCTGTATCCCACCGCCGAACTGACCCGGCGCGGCATCATGCACCGTAAGGGTTTTCCGGAGAGCTACGACCGGCGCAAACTGCTGCGCTTCGTCACCGAGGTGAAATCCGGTCAGTCCGAGGTCTGCGCGCCGGTGTATTCGCATATCCGCTACGACATCGTGCCGGACGAGTTCCATTGCGTGCGCCAGCCCGACATCCTCATCATGGAGGGCCTCAACGTGCTGCAGACCGGTCCGCGGTTGATGGTGTCGGACCTGTTCGATTTCTCCATCTACGTCGATGCCCGCATCGAGGATATCGAGCACTGGTATGTGAATCGTTTTCTCACGCTGCGCAAGACGGCCTTCGCGAACCCGAATTCGCACTTCCATCACTATTCGAAGTTCAGCGACAAGGAGGCCACGGTGGCCGCCGAGGAGATCTGGAACTCCACCAACCGGCCCAATCTCGTCGAGAACATCCTGCCGACCCGGCCCCGGGCGACCCTGGTGTTACGCAAGGACGCCGATCACGCCATCAATCGGCTTCGGCTGCGCAAGTTGTGATTCGCGACGGCTACTAGAGTTTCCAGGCGGCATCGAGACGACCCGCCACATCGATATCCCGGGCCGCGGCGATATGCGGCTTGCGGATCTCCTTGGCGATATACCGCGCGACGAAACGGCGGATCTCGTGGTCCACGCCCGCGACGATGCGCACGAGTTGTCCACGCCGGGTATCGGTGTCGACATTGATGCGCACATCGCCGGCGCGGGGTTCGGCGATATCGATGATCACCCGCAGGGGTTCGGCGGTGCGCACGGTCAGATGGACGCGGACGTACCCGTCGACCTCGTAGCGATGCCGGTCCACGGCCAGATCGAGGGTCAGGTCCACGCTCAGCGGTATCTTCAGATCGAATTCGATATGCCGCCCGACCTCGCGGCTCAGCGTCGGCTGCCCCAGCTGCACCTGGGCGGACACCTTGGCGAGTTTCCCGGGCCCGGCCCCGATCGGGCCGAAATCGAATGCGGCGCCGGTCAATTGACCGAATGCCCCCACAATGCGCTCCGTCGAGGCGGCGTATTCGAGGAAGTGCCGCCCGAACTCCTCATAGCTGATGTAGGACGGCGGCGGCTGCGCCCCCTCCTCGGCCTGCACCGGGCCACGCTGCCCGGTCGCGCTCTCGGTCATATGACCGACGGTACGGGAACCGAGCCGCTGGTAGGGACTAGATTCCGTACCGCCGATGGCGCGCGGCATAGTCGCGCAGCGCGCGCAGGAAATCCACCCGCCGGAACTCCGGCCAGTACGCCTCGGTGAACCAGATCTCGGAGTACGCGCTCTGCCACAGCAGGAAGCCCGACAGCCGCTGCTCGCCCGAGGTGCGGATGACCAGATCCGGATCCGGCTGTCCGGAGGTGTAGAGATGCTGGCCGATGGCGTTGACGGTGATCGACTGCACCAGATCCTCGCCGGTCTCCCCCGCGGCCATCTCCTGACGGACCAGCGAACGCACCGCGTCGGCGATCTCCTGCCGCCCGCCGTAGCCGATCGCGACGTTGACGTGAATGCCGTTGCGCCCGTCGGTCTCGTCGGCCGCCTTCTGCAATCGGCGGGCTACCTCGCCGGGGAGGCCGTCGAGCGAGCCGACGATCCGCACGCTCCAGTTCTTCTCCGGCGCCGACAACTCCTCGACGACGTCGGTGATCACCTCGAACAGCGTGTCCAGCTCGTCGGGGGCGCGGTCGAGGTTCTCGGTGGACAGCAGATAGACCGTCGCCATCTCGATGCCCTCGGCCTGACACCAGCCGACCAATTCGGCGATCTTCAGCGCGCCCACCCGATGTCCGTGAGTGACATCGGTGAACCCGTTCTCCCGTGCCCAGCGGCGATTACCGTCGCACACCACGGCCACGTGGCGCGGATGTTGTTTGCCCGCCAGCTGTTTCGACAGCCGCGCTTCGTAGATGCGATAGGGCAGACCACGCACCCGACTAGCAATCTCCACGGCGGTCCACCCTACGCCTAACAGGCGGCGCACCGGCGCCTCAGTGTCTCCGCCACAAACCTACGGTACCGTAGGTTGCTCAGGAGGTAGGACTTGCTGGAGGAACTCACGAGCATCGGGCACAAGCCGCGGATGCGGGGGTGGATTCACACCTATGCGGTCGCGGTGGCGGCGGTCGCGGTGGTGGCACTGGTCGGTACGGCGTCGACGATCTCGGCGACCGCGGCGTGGTCGACGCTGGTGTACGGGCTGACGATCTGCGGGGTGTTCGGGGTCAGCGCGACCTATCACCGAGTGCACTGGGAGTCCGTGCGGACCCGCGTGCATATGAAGCGGGCCGATCACTCGATGATCTTCCTGTTCATCGCCGGGACCTATACCCCCTTCGCGCTGCTCGGACTGCCCGGGCGCACCGGGATCGTGCTGCTGAGCGTGGTGTGGGCGGGCGCGCTGGCCGGGGTGGCGTTGAAACTGCTGTGGCCGACCGCGCCCCGCTGGGTCGGGGTGCCGCTGTACCTGCTGCTGGGCTGGGCGATCGTGCCGGTCGCGGCGACCCTGACCCATAAGATCGGCGTCGCGCCGATGGTGCTGCTGCTCATCGGGGGCATCGTCTACAGCGCGGGCGCGATCCTCTACGCCACCAAATGGCCCAATCCCTGGCCCGGCACCTTCGGACATCACGAATTCTTCCATGCGGCAACGGTTGTCGCGGCACTGTGCCATTACATCGCGGTGTGGCTGGTCGTGCTGCAGTAGGCCACGTTCTATGCTGCGGCCATGATCGCGCGGCTGATCCTGTGGGCGCTGCGGGCGCCGTGGGGCCTGTCGGTCGTGGTGCTGGCCTGCAATCTCGGTGGTCTCGGAGTCATCGGGACCGAGCTGTGGATGAGCGGATTCCTCGGCCGGCTCGGGCCGGACTGGCTCACCACGTTCGGGCAGGCGTCGATCTATCCGGCCGTGGGCGCCTCCGCCGGATTCGTGCTGGCCATGCGGGATCGGTTCCGGTACTTCGGCTGGCTCGATCAGGGCCGCCGCCCGAGCGATTCGGAGGCGCGGCGGCTGCTGAACCTGCCGATCGCCATCACCGCTCGGATCCTGGCCATCTGGCTGCCCGGCGTCGCGATCGTGACGGCCATCCTCGCCCATGCGGTGCCGCCGAAGGGGATCGCGGTGATCGCCGCGATGTTCACCCTCGGCGGGCTGGAGTCGGCCGGATTCACCTTCCTGGTCGTCGATCGCCTCATCCGGCCGGTGATCCCGATCGTGGCGGTGGTGCTGGGTGGCACCATGCACTGGAGTTCCACGGTGCTCAATCGGCTGGTGGTGTCCTGGGCGGTGGCCGGGGCGATGCCGCTGCTCATGTTGATCACGGTCCTGGCCGATCCGGTCGCCGACGGCCAGGACCGGATTCGGACCGCGATCTACATGTCGCTGGTCGGGCTCGCGGTGGGCGTGCTGACCATGGCGACCCTCGCGCGGGCGGTCGCCGCCCCGCTGCGCACTCTGCGGCAGGCGCTGGACGGCATCGCGCACGGGGATCTGGACGTGCGGGTGCCGGTCGGCAGCGCCAGCGAGATCGGGCGGCTGGAGCATTCGGTGAACGAGCTCGCGGCCAATCTGGCCGAGCGCGAACGGATGCGCGAGGTGTTCGGCCGCCATGTCGGCACCGAGGTCGCCGAGCGGGCGCTGTCGGGTTCGGTCGATCTGACCGGCGATGTGCGGGTGGTGGCCGCGCTGTTCGTCGACGTCGTCGCGTCGGTGGAACTGTCCACCGAACTCGCGCCGCGCGAATTCGTCGCCAAGCTGAATCGGCTTCTCGCCACGGTGGTCTCGGCGACCGAGGACAACGGCGGACTGGTCAACAAGTTCGAGGGCGATGCGGCGCTGTGCATCTTCGGCGCGCCGATCGCCCTGCGCGACAACGCGACTCCCGCGCTACGGGCGGCCCGCCGCATCCGCGACGAGGTGGCCGCGGTGGGCGAGCTCGATATCGGCATCGGCGTGGCGCGCGGGCTGGTGTTCGCCGGGGACGTCGGCGCCGACACCCGCCTGGAGTACACCGTGATCGGCGACGCGGTGAACGAGGCGTCCCGGCTCACCACCGAGGCCAAACACGCCGCGCGCCGAATTCTGGTGAGCCAGGCCGTGATCGAGGCCGCCACCGAATACGAGCGCGCGAAATGGGCGCACTACGAGACGATTCAGCTGCGCGGCCGCAAGGAGCCGACCTCGTGCTGGACGGATCTATCCGCGGTGGGCGCCGAAATCCCTACGGATGCCAGGTGATTCGGCCGCCCTGGAAGTCCTGCGCCTTGCCGCCCTGGTAGTTGTATTCGTCGCTGGTCGGATAGCCGTAGCGGCCCGATTCGGCGACATTGCTGACCCAGACATCGCGGATCGCGCCCCAGACGGCGTGCGCGCCGGTACGCGGGGACCAGTAGAGCGAACCGCCGTCGAACAGGTTGTAGCGGCCGTCGCCCTTGCGGGCCTTCTGCTCATCGGTGATCGGGAAGCCGAGCGGACTGTTCTCCCAGCCCAGCGCCGCCCACTTGTCCCGGATCAGGCCGCCGACCAGGTGTGCGTCGGTGCCCACCGACCAGTAGATCGAGGTATTGCGCTCGAACACCTGGAATCGGCCGCCGCGCGCCGCATCCGATTCGGGTCCGACGGGATTGCCGAACGTCGTGAAGCCGCCCGCCCGGTCGTATTCGGCCTCGATCGCGCCGCCCACATCGAAGGCCCCGATGGGCCGTGCCGACGCGGAGGTCGCTGTGATCGATACCACCGCCGCCGCGGCGGCCACCGTCGCCACCACGGCACGCCGAGTCAGCGGAAGTGAACGGTTCTTACGTCGTCGCAATCTCACGCGATCTCCCTGCACATGCGGTCGGCGGTGATTTCGGGTTGCTCTTGGCGAGGCAATCCTGCCGTCCGGAAATCACCTCGGCAAGCGACAGGGCTGTGCCGGTTCGAATCTCATACGAAACGGCTATGGTCCAAGATCAGTGCCACCGGCGCTACGTCCGCACGAGTCCGGCCCGCAGCTCGTCGAGAGTGGTCACCGGCAGATCGCAGACCGACCCGCGGCAGATATAGGCCGCGGACTCCCCGCGCAGGGGCGGACGGTCCCGCAGCAGCGGCTCGGAATCCGTCCCGCCCGAGACGATGACCGAACCGCCGGGTGCGGCCGCCCGGGCGGCGGCGACAAGGTGTGCGGCCCAACCCCGCTCGTCGTCCCGGCCGACGACGACGGCCACCTGGATCGGCCCGCGCAGCGCGGCCTCGGCCACCGCCAGCCAGTGACCGGCCGAGCGGGGCGCCCGGGCCAGCAGGATCGCGCCGCGCTCGAGGGTCCGATCGGCCAACTCGCGATAGCGGATCGCCCGTTCGGTATC
Source organism: Nocardia sp. NPDC051570 (assembly GCF_044454005.1). Classification (NCBI taxonomy): domain Bacteria; kingdom Bacillati; phylum Actinomycetota; class Actinomycetes; order Mycobacteriales; family Nocardiaceae; genus Nocardia; species Nocardia sp. NPDC051570. Next base: position 564,851 of record NZ_JBITDI010000004.1, read on the forward strand.
GACGAGGGCCGCGGCGGTCAGCAGGGCGTCGGCGATGACCGAGGCCCCGGCCGGAGTGGCGCCGTCCATCGGATCGCGAGGGCGGGCGACCAGGGTTTCGGCATCGTCGGCGGTGTCGAACCAGCTGCCGGGCGCGTCGGGGTCGGCGAAATGGGTGAGGGCGGAGTCGAGGATGCGCTCGGCCTGGTCGAGCCAGTCACCGGCGGCGGTCTGATGCAGGGCCAGCAAACCGAGTGCCAGCCAGGCGTAATCCTCCAACACCCCCGCGGCGGCCCCGGCCACGCCGCCGAGCGAGGCGCGGCAGACGCGGCCGTCGGTCACATGTGTGTCGAGCAGGAAGCGGGCGCAGCGGGCGGCCGCGGCGATCCAGTCGTCGTGCTGATGCGCCGCGCCGGCCTCCGCCAGGGCGGTGACGGCCATGCCGTTCCAGGCGGTCACCACCTTGTCGTCGCGCGCGGGCTGCGGGCGGCGATCCCGCTCCGCGCGCAGCGCGTCCCGAATACCGTGCAGGCGTTCCTGATCCGCCGCGACGGGGTCGGTGTAGCGGGTCAGCACCGAGGTGCCGTATTCGAAGGTACCCGCCGTGGTGACGCCGAAAAGCTCTGCCGCCCAGGCACCGTCGAGCGCGCCGAGGACGCCGTTGAATTCGGCCGGAGTCCAGACGTAGGTCGCGCCCTCCACACCGGGCGCGCCGGGTTCGATATGCGTATCGGCATCCAGGGCGGAGGCGAAGCCGCCCTCGGCGGTGCCCAGATCGTCGAGGAGGAATTGCGCGGTCTCCCGAGTGATCCTGAGCGCCAACGGGTCCGGCGTCCGGCGCGCCAGATGCGCGTACACCCGCAGCAACTGCGCGTTGTCGTAGAGCATCTTCTCGAAATGCGGCACCACCCAGGCGGCGTCCACCGAATAGCGGGCGAATCCACCCCCCAGCTGGTCATAGATGCCGCCCCGCGCCATCGCCGCCGCGGTGACCGAAACCACCTGCAGCACACCGTCATCCCCGCTGCGCTCAAAGCTGCGCAACAGCCCCTCCAGCAACGCCGAGGGCGGGAACTTGGGCGCACCCCCGAACCCGCCGTGCTGCGGATCCACATCCTTCAGAACCACGTTCACCGCATGATCGAGCAGATCCGCCCCGATGCTCACCCGCGCGTCCGGCAGCCCCCCGGCCTGCTCCCGCATGGCCTCGGCCACCTGCGCGGCAGCGGTATCGACCTCCCCGCGCCGATTCCGCCAGGTCTCGGTCACCGCGGCCAGCACCTGCGTGAACGCCGGCATCCCGTGCCGCGGCGTCTTCGGGTAGTACGTCCCGCAATAGAACGGTTCCCCGCCGGGCGTCAGAAAACAGGTCATGGGCCAACCACCCTGACCGGTCATCGCCACGGTGGCATTCATGTACACCGCATCCAGATCCGGCCGCTCCTCCCGATCGACCTTCACACAGACGAAGTTCTCGTTCATCACCGCCGCGGTGGCCTCGTCCTCGAACGACTCATGCGCCATCACATGACACCAGTGGCAACTCGCGTACCCGATCGACAGCAGAATCGGCACATCCCGCGCCGCCGCCTCCGCCAAAGCATCCGCATCCCACTCACGCCAGTCGACCGGGTTGTCAGCATGTTGACGCAGATAAGGCGATGTCGCACTGCCCAATCGGTTCATACCGCCAGCCTTCCACACCCGACGAGCACACAACCAGCCCCACGCGGCCGCTTGCACACCACTCACAAACCCACGTCAGACCCCACCATCCAAGTCTCCGGTGGCCGGATCGAGCGGGAATCTCGAAAACCTAGTACTCTTCGGTTTTGAGTGATGGGTTCGGCGCAAGCGCCTGGAGGATCGGCCTGGATACGGGATCGGTAGCGAAAGGATGGCGACCTATGCAATGGCACCGGGGTTTTCGGTGGGGAGTGGCCGGTTCGGCCTTCCAGTCCGAGGGCGACATGCCGCCCTGCAACTGGCAGATCTACCTGGCCGATGGCAAACATCCGGATCTCGAGCCCTATCACGAGGCCGTCGACTTCCGGCACCGCTACCGCGAAGACATCGCGCTCGCGCGGGACCTCGGCGCGCAGGTCTTCCGGTTCGGGGTGAACTGGGCCCGGGTGGAGCCCGAACGCGGGCGGCGATCCGAGCAGGGCTGGGCGTACTACCGTGACGTAGTCGCCGCGATCCGCGAGGCCGGGATGGAGCCGATGCCGACCCTGGACCACTTCGCCTATCCCGCATGGATTCTCGACGACGGCGGCTGGGTGGCGGCCGCCACGGTCGATCACTTCCTGGCCTATGTCGGCACCGCGGTTCGCGAACTCGGCTCATGCCCTTGGTGGTTGGTGTTCAACGAGCCCGCGGTGAACGTTCTCATGGATACCCGGATGCGCGCGCTGACATCGGAGCAGAGCGCGGCCATGGCCGCCAATATCGTTGCGGCGCACAAGCGGGCCTACGCGGTGATCAAGTCCGCTCATCCGGACGCCGCGGTGTCGAGTAACGAGGCCACCGGCAATCTGCCTGAAAACCTGCGGGTTTCGGCCGATGCCGCCTTCCTGGACCAGGTGGCGGACGGATATCTCGATTTCCTGGGGCTGGACATCTACTACCCGGACATCGATGCCGAGGGCATGCGGCAGCTGACGCTGGGCACACCGTGGAACATCCCGCAGCCACCGGACGGGATCGGTTCCGTCACAGGCTATTACGCGGAGAAGTACCCCGAACTCCCCATCTTCGTCATCGAATCGGGCATGCCTACCGATAACGGTGCGCCGCGTGCCGACGGGCTGACCCGCAGCCAGCAGTTGCTCAATGTCGTGGACTCCATCGGCCGGGCGCGTGACCGCGGCGTCCCCATCGTCGGCCTGCTGTACTGGAGCCTCACCGACAACTACGAATGGGGCAGCTACCGACCGCGTTTCGGGCTGTACTCGGTGGACGTCGCGGGCGACCCCACCCTGCGGCGCGTCCCGACCGACGCGGTGGAAACCTTCCGCAAGGTAATCACGACGAGCGACTGGTGAGTCCGGCCGCCAAAACCACAGAGTGCGAGGTTTCCATCCATGCCACCTGGAGCACGACGCGGCCCCTACGCCAAAGGACTCGCACGGCGCGCGGAGATTCTGCGGGCGGCGCTGGCAGCCTACGGCGCGGCGGACAATCAGCAGCCCTCGCTGAAGCAGATCGCCGAATCGCTCGGTATGACCGAGGCCGGTGTCCTGCACTACTTCGATAGCAAGGACCACATGCTGGTGTCCGTGCTGGAGGCGCGCGACGAGGTCGCGCGGCAATCCTTCGACCTGGCGACCTGGGACGGGATCTTCGCCGCCATCCAGCGCACCTACGAAACCCCCGGCGAGGTCAAGCTTTTCGTCGACATGTTGGTCGCGGCCGCCGACCCGAATCACCCCGCGCATGCCTTTCTGATGCGCCGCGACGCCGCCCTGCGCGACGTGCTCCGCGTGGTGCTGGGGCAGGGCGACGACGAGGACGATTGGCTGCCACGCATTCTCGTGGCGGCGATCGAGGGCCTGCAGCTGCGGTGGCTGCGCGATCCGAGTATCGACATCCTGGCGGATATGCAACGGCTCGCGCAGGCCCTGATCCCAGGCCGCTCAGCGGATGCGTCGAACCCGGACGACGGCCGGGCCCCCAGCGACGGCTAGCAGTACGGTCGCCGCGAAAACGCGGGCTCGAGATGCCGTCAAGAGGTGTGAAGCATTTCACCCGGAAGCATGGATCCGGCGTTCGACCGGGCGTCGATGCAGGTCGGCGCGGTCGGACACAATGAAAACCTAGTGTCACTTAGTTTTCGGGCGTAGGCTCCGAAGCAGAGCAGGTCTTGCCAGAACCGTCACCTCCGCACCGACGGGTTCCACAGCCCGTCCCGACTTTCGAGTGAGGGCACGCCATGACCAATTCGGTTGCGATTCAGACCGGCCCGCTGGAGGGCCTCCCACCCCGTGTCGTCGAACTCGTGGCCGCCGCCGGGCTCACCCCCGGTCTGCTGCTCGAGAACCTGGGCGTCGGCCCGGACGCCGAGTCCGGTCTGATCGCGCAGACCCTCGGCCTGTCCGGGGAGCAGCTCGAGACGATTCGCGCGGCCCTGCGGGACGGGATGCGGACCACCGCGGCCGCGCTGGCCGCCGAGCCCGAGTTCGCCGCAGCCCTGGACCGGCTGCCATTCACCAGCGGCCAGACCGTGATCGTCGCCGGTGACTCACTGACCGCGGCCGCGTACAGCTGGGCGAACCTCCTCGGGACCATCCTGGCCGAGCGTGGCGTGCGCCTGGTGAACCGCGCGGTGAGCGGGCGTACCACCACCGAATCCATTCCCGCGTTCAAGGCCGCGCTCGCGCTCGACCCGGACTGGGTGATCATCATGCTGGGCGCGAACGACTCACGGCGCGAAGGGATTACGGCCGCCGTGCGGATGACCTCCGTGGGCGAGACCGCACGCAACCTGGCCGAGCTGGAACGCATGGCGGCGGAACAGTCTCGGGCGAAGGTGATCGTGATCCCGTCCTTCCCGGTCGTCGATCCCGCGTCCGTCGAGGCCAAGCGGGGCGAGGGCGACTTCTGGTACCCGGAAGATCTGGTGGCGAGCCGCCGGGCGGTGCTGGCCGCGATTCCGGGTGCGCTGGACGTCTTCTCCGATCTGGAGATCGGCCCGGGTTACTGGTCGAAGGACGGCACGCATCCGTCCGAGGCGGGTCAGCAGGTCCTGTTGCGGGCGATCGTCGCGGCACTGGGTACCGTCGATGCGAGGGTGTCCCGGCCGCGCGCTTATCCGCCGGCGAGTTTCCCGCTCGGCCCGTTCACGCCCTACACCGGCAATCCGATCCTGCAACCGACCGGCGACGGCTGGCAGTCGGCCAATCTCTACAACCCGGCAGCCATTGTGATCGACGACCGAGTGGCGCTGCTCTACCGCGGGCACGCCGCGGACAAGGTGTCGCATATCGGAATCGCCTTCAGCGACGACGGAATTCACTTCGAACGCGAGGACGAACCGCTGCTCTCACCGGAATTCGACTACGAGCGCCACGGCTGTGAGGATCCGCGCATCACCCGGATCGGCGACACCTACTACCTCACCTACACCGGCCACGCCGGCGACTACACCGGTGGCCCCACCGGACCGAGTTCGTTGCTGTGCCTGGCGACTTCGACCGACCTGCGGAACTGGACCAAGCACGGCCCGCTGTTCCCGGACTTCAACACCTGGGGCACGCTGCCCTACGGGCCCGAAATCCCGTGGAACAAGGCCGGTGTCATCCACTCCGAACCGATCGACGGCAAGTACTACATGTACTTCGGTGAGGGCTGCATCTACTACGCCACCTCCGAAGACCTGCTGCACTGGACGCCGTGCCCGCAGGATGAGCCGATTCACACACCGACGCCGGGCAATTGGGACGGCACCCTGGTGGAGATCGGCGCGCCGCCGGTCACCACGGCCGACGGGCTCCTGGTGTTCCTCACCAACTCGGCCGCCGCGACCTCGCCGCAAGACGTCGACTACCGCTGCGGTCAGATCGCCATCGCACCCAACGACCCGACCCGGGTGATCGCCAAGACCACCCAGCCGTGGCTGCGCCCGGAATCGTTCGAGGACACCCACGGGATGGTCGCCAATGTCACCTTCGTCGAAGGGCTGGTCCACTTCCGGGGCATATGGTTCGCCTACTACGGGCAGAGCGATACCACGTTGGCCGTGGCGATCTACGATCCGACGGTCGACAGCTTCCGGCCGTGAACGCGCTGATCGGCGTCGGTCTCGGACTCGCGTTGGTCGTTGCGACGATCGTCGTGCTGCTCTGCCTGGGCGCCTTCATCCGTCGGTCGGGCCTTCTGGGTGCGGCGGCAGTCCTCGTAATGCCCACGTTCGCACCGCATTTCGTGCTTGCGGGGGTTTTCGTCGCGGGTATCGGATGGTGGTCGCACACCCGGCATCCCGACATCGGTGTGGTGCTGCTGACGCTCGGCGGTGCGGGCGCGGTGGGATCGGCGGTGGTGACAGCGGTACTGATACGCACCGCGTGGGCCGCCGGTGGCTCGGTGAATCTGTTGCGGGCCTTGGCAATCGGACCTATGACCGGCAAGGCGGACAGCACAGTGACATACGCGACCGTCGGCGGGCAGGATCTGAACCTCGAAATCTACCGGCCCGCTGACGATTCCGCCCCGATGCTGTTCTACATCCACGGCGGCGGGTTCACCGGCGATACGCGCCTACCGGCCACCATGCGGTGGTTCGCCGACAACGGCTGGCTGGTGATCTGCCCGGAATACCGTCTAGCCCGGCCGGATCGGCCGACCTGGGACCAGGCGTCGGCCGATGCGACTCGCGCGTACGCGTGGGCCGCCGAGAATGCCGGCATGCTCGGCGGAGACAGCGGACGAATGATCATCATGGGTGAATCGGCCGGTGGGAACCTCGCACTGATCCTCGCCTACCGGATAGCGTCCGGGAAAGATGGTGCGGCAGAGCACCTTCCGCCCCCACTCGCGGTCGTCGCCAACTATCCGATGGTGAGCCCGCGAGCGGCTCTGACAACTCACCTTCTGCATATCGACCAGGGTGTCGAACAGTACATCGGCGGGTCACCGGAGCAGTTCCCGGAGCGCTACGCCGACGTCGACTGCACGTCCTACCTCACACCGCAGGCACCGCCGACACTCATCCTGCAGGGCACCCGAGACAGTCTCGTACCGCCGGAGTCGGTGTACGACTTCGTGACTCGGGCCGAGCGGAACGGTATGGACATCACTCTGGTGACAGTGCCGTTCGCCAACCACTTCTACGACGGCCTGGCCGCCGGATCGCTCGGCTTTCAAGCCCTGACCACGATCACTCGCCGCTATCTGACCGCTTCGCGACACCGGAGCCGCTCATGATCGGGTCGAACCGACTGAACCTCACCACCGCCGCGCTCCGGATGGTCGAGCTGGTACTCGAGCTGTTGCCGTTCTCCACCCGGGTGGCGGTCGTCAAGCGCTCATTCGAACTCGAACCGTTCACCCCGCCCGACAATCTGGCCGAATACGCCGCGCGAGTCGATGTACTCGAGGGGCGGAGCTTCCCGGTCGCGGATGCACCGGCCGCATCCGTCGACATCCATCGCCCGAAGGGCTCGGCCACCGACCGGCGACCCATCGTGCTGTGGATCCACGGCGGCGGATTCATCGCCGGAAACAGTCGCACGGTCGGCCCGTACGCGACCATGCTCGCCGCCCAGGGTTTCGTGGTCGCAAGCCTGGAGTATTCACTCGCCCCCAGCGAGCGCTATCCGGTGCCGGTGCGCCAGGCCAATGCCGCACTGCGCTACCTGCGCGACCATGCGGCCGAATTCGGTGGCGACCCGAGCCGGATCTTCATCGGCGGTGATTCCGCCGGAGCCCAAATTGCCAGCCAGACCGCCGCCGTCGAGACGAATCCCGCTCTCGCCCATATCATGAGCCTGACCGCCGCGGTCGGCCCTCGGGCTCTCCGCGGCACCATTCTGTGCTGCGGACCGTACGATATGACCAGCGTGGCGACATCCGGTTTCTTCGCGCTGAATACATTCATGGCAGCCTATGTCGGACAACGACATTGGCTGGACTATCCCCAACTGGACCAACTCTCCACTGTGAAGCACGTAACGGCCGACTACCCGCCCACGCTCATCACAGTCGGCGATCGCGACCAATTCGCAAGCCAGTCCCACGAATTGGTATCAGCCCTCGACCGCCGGTCCGTTCCGACCACCCCCGTCTTCTACGAGAATGCGGGCCTGGATCACGAATATCAGTACCGCTTCCACCTTCCTCAGGCCACCGCATTCTTCCGCACCACCGTCGATTTCCTCCACCGGCACAGCACAATTCGACACCCGGCCCCATATTGACATCGTGCCCAGGCGCTGTGGCCAGGGTCCTGGCTACTTCAGCTCGGCAACCAGTTTCTCGAGCGTGTCCCAGGAAAGACCCGGTGCGAGGCTGAAGGTGAAGTAGCTGATACCCAACTCCTCTCGCAGGGAACGGATCCGGTCGGCCGCTTCGGCGATGGAATCGCCGAGGAAGGTCGCCGTCCGGCGGAGGTCGGCGTCGCTGCGGCCGGGAGCGAGCATCCGCAATATCGACAGATCGTCGGGATCGTCGATGGACGCCTGGAAGAAGCTGAACGCGAGTTCGATCTCGTCGAACCGGTCACCTGCTTTGGTCTCGACGTACTCGATCCGCTCGGCGAGGTCGTCTCTGTTGCCCATGGTGGCGATGGCGACGATATCCGCGTGCTCCGCCGCCATCGCCAGCACGCGGTCACCGACCCCGGCGACCATGATCGGCGGCGGCGTCTGGACGGGGGCGGGGATGTGGTCAGGGCTGGACAGGAGTCGCTTGATCTCGGTGACATGCTCGGTCAGCAGGTCCACGCGTTCTCCCGCTCGGGGGAAGGGAAGGCCCGCGGCAGTGAATTCTTCTTCGACATAGCCTGTGCCCAGCCCGATCTCGAGTCGGCCGTTGGTCGCGGAGTCGACGCTCGCCAGATCGCGAGCGAGCAGCGCGGGACGGTAGAACGCCGCGTTGAGGACCAGATTGCTCACCCGCAGCGTCGGAGCGGCCTGGGCGATCGCGACCAGCGGCGGCAACGGGGCGGTGAAACCGAGATGGTCGGGCAGCAGGACGACATCGACGCCGATCTGTTCGGCACGGCGCGCGTCCTCGGTGAGACTTGCCACCGAGCCTTGTCCGAACAGGGATAAACCGACGCGAATAGGGCGTGAGGTCATGATTCGGTGACCCTTCGAGGTAGGTGGTGCCGGACCGCCGCCAGTGCCTCGTGCACGGCAGGGATTCCGGGCGCTTGCGTACGGGAGCTTCGACGCGATATGCCTTTCGGCTCAGGACATTTCGATCGCCGCTCCGTTGATGAGGCAGCCCTCAGGTACGTTGCCGAGCGTAGCACAAGATGAGGCATGCCTCGCTTTATGCTGAGGGTTGTCTCACTTTGGTATGGTCCGGGTATGCCTTCCGCCGCGGATCCGCCCTTCCCGACCCGGCGCGACGCCCGCCGCAACCGTGATCTGTTCATCGAGTACGCACAGGCCGCGTTCGCCGAACTGGGAGTCGACGCCTCACTCGAGCAGATCGCTCGTGACGCCGGACTGGCCATCGGCACCCTGTACCGGCATTTCCCCACCCGGGTGGATCTGCTCGTGGCCGCGTTCGAGCCGAAACTGCGCGAATTCCTCGATTCGGCCGAAGACGCTCTGGCCATGGACGATCCGTGGGAAGGTTTCTGCACCTTCCTCGAAGTGCTGTGCCGCACTCAGGCCGGCGACCGCGGCTTCAACGACTTCATCTCGATGCGTTTCCCCGCCGACGAGCGGACCGAGTCCCTGCACAACCGCTTATGCGAGCTCACCACGGACGTCCTGGCCCGAGCTCAGACTGCCGGCGTCGTCCGGCCGGACGTGACCGAAGCCGACATCATCAGCCTCATCTGGGCCAACAGCCGGATCATCGAGGCCACGAGCCATGCCGCACCACAGGCCTGGAGGCGCCACCTCCACCTGATGATCGACGGATTCCAGGCGGCTGGCCGACGCGAACTTCCCGAGCCGCCCCTCACCGAGGAGCAGCTCTACCAGGCGATGGCCCACCTGAGCGAGTGAGCGGCGAAAGGCTTTGCACCGCACCGTGCCCCGCGCTCACCGTGCCGGTGGCCGACTCGGTTCGATGAGGATTCGCCTCGGTTCTCGATGCGGACGGAACCGGTCCCCGGCTTCGGCGCTGCGAGCCAGCCTCTCGAGGGTATCGACACTGCCCGGTGTGGCCGTGCCGACAAGGAGTTGCTGGCCTGGCGCTTGTTGCACATCGAAGGCTTGGTAGATCAGTTCGAGCCGACCGACTTGCGGATGATCGAAGACCTTGGTCTTGCGGCCGAGCCCGGCGACGTCGTTATCGCGCCATAGCGCCGCGAATTCGGTACTGGTCGTGAGGAGTTGGCGGACCACGGCGATGGTCTGGACGTCGTCGTGGTGTCCGGCCGCCAGACGCAGTGCGTGCACCGCGTCGCGGGCGACCGTCGGCCAATCCGCGAACAGGGTCCGGGCGGCGGGATCGTGGAACAGCGAGAAGATCATGCGGTGCGGGTCGGCCAGTGGTGCGAGCAACGCGTCGGCGAGGGCATTGGTGGCGAGTATGTCGAGTCGCCGGTTGACGATGTAGGCGACCGCGGTGGGAAAGGCGTCCATGAGACGGCGCAATTCGGGGGCGACCTCGTCGAGGGCGGGAGGTTCGGAGCTGGGCAGCAAACCAGCGAGCCGGAAGATATGCCAGTGCGCGTCGGCATCCAGGCGCAATGCCCGTGCTATGGCATCGATCACCTGTCCGGACGGCTTGGTTTCCCGGCCCTGTTCGAGCCGGGTGTAGTAGTCGGCGCTGACCCCGGCGAGCACGGCAACCTCTTCCCGGCGCAGTCCGGCGACTCGACGTACACCAGTGGCCGCCATACCGACCTCCGCCGGCGTCAGCCGGGAGCGGCATACGCGCAGAAACTCGCCGAGTTCATTGCCGGTCATCACGACAGCCTACGTCGGCCGGTCCTGGGTGCCACGCACCCAGGAAGCCACGACCTGGGCGTACGGAGTGATCGACGGCATGCTCGGGCTCGGCGGTGGAGCACCATCGCCGATCGTCGAGCAAAGGAGTCCATCGTGACCGGCGCGTCCAACAAGGTTGTCCTGATCACCGGTGCGAGCAGCGGGATCGGCGAGGCGACCGCACGAACGCTGGCCGCCGCGGGCCATCGGGTCGTCCTGGGCGCACGGCGAACAGATCGCATCGCGGCCATCGCCGAGCAGATTCGTGCCGACGGCGGTAGCGCCGAACACCACGCACTCGACGTCACCAGCCTGGAGGAGATGCGATCGTTCGCCGGGCAGGCACATGAGCTGCACGGCCGGATCGATGTGCTGGTCAACAACGCGGGCGTGATGCCGCTGTCGAGGCTGGACGCGCTGGCTGTACAGGACTGGGACCGGATGATCGATGTCAATATCCGTGGGGTGCTGCACGGTATCGCCGCGGTGCTGCCGATGATGCGTGCACGCGGGCAAGGGCACATCGTCAACCTCGCGTCGGTATCCGGGCATCGCGTGGACCCGACCGCGGCGGTCTACAGCGCCACCAAGTTCGCCGTACGGGCGATCTCCGAGGGCCTGCGGCAGGAGAGCCGCGATATCCGGGTCACCGTCATCAGTCCAGGCCTGACCCGCAGTGAACTGACAGATGGCATCGGCGACAACGACATTCGCGCGGCAGTCCGGGAGAGCATGGCGGCCGCGATCCCCGCCGCCGCGATCGAATACGCCATCACCCAGCCACCCGAGGTCGACGTCAACGAAATCGTCGTTCGACCCACGGCGCAGGGCTGACCAGGATGATCACCGAACAGCAGGTGCGGAAATGGGTCGCAGACTATGTGCACGCGTGGAATACCAACGCGGCCGAGGCCGATACGGGCGAGTTCCGGATCGGCGGATGAGGTGTCCGAGGAGGGGGCTCCTCCGCGGGGACGTCGAGGGAGTGGTTGATCTCGTCGCGGCGCATATCTCCGGCGATCATGGCGATGATCGCGAAGATGACGGGGATCAGCCCGCGGCGAGGAGGTTTCGGCGGTCGAGGTTGTCATGAATGCGTTCCTTCGGTGATCCGGTATGCCGCGGCGGACGCGCTACCGGTCAGAGACAAGTGGGGCCAGGAGGCAACGTCGCGCTGGAGTTGCCGGTCGTGTGTCGCGATCACCACGGCCGCGTCGGTGGCCTGGAGGGCCTCGGTGAGTTCGCCGACGAGGGTGATCGACAGATGGTTCGTCGGTTCGTCCATCAGCAGCACGTGCGGACGCGACGCCAGCGCGATGGCCAGGTCGAGCCTGCGCTGCTGCCCCATCGACAGATCCCGCACGGGCCTGTTGACATCGCCGGAGGGAAGCAGGCCGAGCGAGGACAGCGAGACCGTTCCGCCGTCGCTGATGCCTTCGCGGACAAGATGATTCATATGGGCGTTGAACACATCGCGCGCCCGTCGGCTGCCCGCCTGCGGGGACTCCTGTCCCAGCAGCTGCACCCGGGCCGCGCGGGCGGTGTGCACCGCGCCGGTGGTGGGTTCGAGGCGACCGGCCAGCACCGACAGCAGCGTCGATTTGCCCGCGCCGTTGGGTCCGGTGACGACCAGCCGTGATCCGGATTCGAGGCTCACCTCGACCGGTTCGTTCAGCCGGCCCTCGACCGCCACCTCTTCGGCCCGCAACAGCACCGTCCCCGGCCGGGTCGGCAGTTCGGGCATCCGGAATCGTTGCGGCGGCGACGGCATGGTGACGGCATGCTGTTCCAGCTCGTCGCGCCGCCGATGCACCGATCGGACGAGAGCCGGTGCGCGAGTGGCCCGTTCGTGCTTGCCGTGGCCCTTCTCCGGTCGCCAGCCACTCACCAGGCGGTTCTGCGCGGTGGACAGGTCCCGGGTGAGGCGGGCGTGTTCGGTCTGCTGCTGTTCGTATTCCGCCGCCCAACGTTCGCGTTCGGCCCGGCGGCCCTCCTGATATCCGGCGAATCCGCCGCCGTAGACGCGCGGTTCGCCGTCTCGGCTCGGGTCGAGGTCGAGCATCGTCGTCGCCACATCCGACAGCAGGGCGCGGTCATGACTGACCAGCACCACACCGCCCCGATAACCGCGGAGCCGGGAGGTGAGGAAGTCGAGTCCGGCCAGATCGAGATGGTTGGTCGGCTCGTCCAGGAGCAGGAAGTCGTGCTCGGCGCCGAGCAGACACGCCAGCCGCACTCGATAGCGCTGGCCGACCGACAGTTCGGCGAGTCTCCTGGACCGGTCGGTGACCGCGCCCAGATGATCGAGTGCCAGGTCGACGCGCCGGTCGGCGTCCCACGCGTCCAGCGTCTCCGCGGCGTCCAGGGCGGCGGCGTAGTCCTCGGCCGCGCCGGGGAGTTCGTCCGCGAGCGCCGCGGCGCCCTCGTCGAGCGCCCGCAGTGCGGCGCGGGCGTCGGCGAGTTCGATATCGATCACGTCGCCGACGGTGCGGTCGTCGGTCGCGGACATCTCCTGTTCCGCGACGCCGAGCGAGCCGAGCCGCTGCACGGTCCCGGCGTCCGGGGCGAGTGTGCCCGCGAGGATATGCAGCAGCGTGGATTTACCGCGCCCGTTCTCCCCGACGATGCCCCATCTCGACCGCGGCGACACGGTCATACCGACACCGGCGAGCACGGTCTTGCCGCCCCGGGCGATATGGATACCGGACGCGGTGAGTTGTGCCCGCGATCGTGCGGGCAGAGTTATGGATACAGTCATTGTTCCTCCGAACGGAGGCGCACTTCTCCCCCGGAAAAGGGGTCGGAAGGGCGCGCGTCGAAACTCATCGAACGGCCATGAACGGCCGGTGAGTACGTCGAACAACCCGCAGTCTCAGCAGAGGCGAGAGGCGGGCCGGTCGGAGAGTCCTATCAGAGGAACAGCAGCTGTTGCATGACGAGAACCATACCAGATGGAACGAAGTCGATCCATACCGGGGGACCCCGGAAAGGATAAGCGTTGCAACAGCTTTCGGTGGACAGCGGGATACCACGGTGGCCCAGGGCGGCCCGCCGCCGCACACCCCAACCGTGACCACTGCTCACCCGCGCAACTGGGTATTCCTCAGGCATGAACGACACCGCAACTCCCCGGCCCATCCGGCGGCCTTGGTTCGCCGATCTGGAGGATGCCGAACGACGCGGCGCACACGGCAGCGCGGGCATCGGCTACTTCGACTGTGACTGCGACATCTGCCGGCACCGCACCCACGATCCCCGCTTCTGAACGCGGCGGCGGGGCGGCCCGTGGCGCGATACGAAGTCGTATGCCACACAGTCTCATTCGCACGCCGGTAGCTGCCCGCGGGCGGTGCAACCAGTTTCACCCGGGCAACCCGCGCTCGACGGTCTCGCCAGCCCCGGGGTATCAAAGTTGCTGCGAATTAACACTTTACGTCACATGAAACCCGAAATACAATTGAGAACGGGTCAAAGTGCTTCAGCTCGTCGATCGAGCTTCATATAGCTTCGAATCGGACTGCGGAATACGCGTCATCGATACGACAGGCACGACGTACACGAATATCGACACAGCCGGCTGGTGACCCGGGGCTCCGGCGATTCGATTCATGCTTTCGACTGATACACGGCCGATGGTCGACACAGCCGTGCGCTGAATTGTACTCGCATCGCGCGAACCCACGAGAAAGTACGAGCCGCTCATGACCAGCATCGCCGAGCAGCAGCCACCGAATTCCATTGAGAGTGCATCTGCACTCTCATCCGCCCTCACCGTCCCGAAAGGGCTGGGCTCCTCGGCTTTCACTCTGCCGGAACGATTCTCGTCCAGAGAGTCGTATTCCGCCCGATCCCAGTCCGGTTCGGTCGTCGACGATCCGAATACGCTGTGCGACAGCGGAAATACATGCAGACCTCGCATGGTGCCCCAGTACGCCGAGCCTCCCTGTCTGAACAGAGAATGGGGCGACGGATCGGCGTCGCCGCTGTATTGCCCACCGCCGGACCGCGACGACGACCGTCTCGCCGCCGAGGTCGACGACCGCCTCATCGCCTGGGCGAGCGGTCTGGGCCTGACCGAACAGGACGCGGAGGACCTGCGGCGCATCGGATTCGGGCGACTGATCATGCTGACCCACACCGATTGCGACGATCCCGACCGCCTGCTGCTGGCCGCCCAGATGGATACGGCCTGGTGGATGGCCGATGACCTGTTCGCCGACGACACCGCGCGCGGGGCGATCCCGGAGGAGCTCGGGCCGCGGCTGTCGCTGGTGATGGCGGCCATGGACCCTCAGCCGGAGATGGGCGAGTTCAGTCCGCCCCTGGACGACGCCCTGGCCGGACATCTGGTGTTCCGGGCGTTCGAATCGGCTGTCGCACATCTGAATCGCCACGCCACGCCCGCGCAGACCCACCGCGCCTGCTATGCCACCGCCGCGATGTTCGTCTCGTGGAACGCCTACAGCTCATGGCGGCAGTCCGAGCGGACGATACCCGCCTGGCAATACCTCGCCGCGCGTCAGAACGACAGCTTCTACACCTCGATGACCCTCATCGATCCGGTCGCCGGATACCGGCTGCCCGACGAGATCTTCTACCGAACCCGGGTGCGGCACGAGGCATTTCGCGCGGGCACGGCCGCGGTGCTGGTCAACGACCTGATGTCGGTGGACAGGGATGCCGCCGACGAGATCCCGGTCTGCAATATGGTGCTGCAGGTCGCGGCGGAACGCGGCTGTTCGCTGTCCGAGGCCACCGAGATCGTCGTCGATCTGCACAATCGCGTGGTCCGCGACTTCGAGGCCGAACGGCTGGCGATGCGGATGGCCGGATCACCGCCGGAGCTGCAGCTGTATCTGCGCGGGCTGCGCTCCTGGATGGCCGGCTCGTTCGAATGGCACAACACCAATCCGCGCTACCGGTGACCCCCGTGTCCGCCCAGACGACCTACGATGATCCGGAGCTACCGGATCAGCTGCTCGCACTGCGCGATCGAATCGACGCGGTGCTGGAGACCTTCCTGTCCACGAAGGCCCGCGAGGCCGATAAGGCCCGGCTGCCCTCGGATTACATGGATGCCCTGCACTCGTTCGTCTTCACCGGCGGCAAACGCACCCGGCCGCTGCTGTGCGTGCTGGGCTGGTTCGCCGCGGGCGGCAGCGAACGGATTCCGACCGCGATCGTGCGGGCCGCGAGCTCGCTGGAGCTGTATCACGCCGCGGTGCTGATCCACAGCGACATCATCGACGACGCCGAACTGCGCCGCGGCAATCTGCCGCTGTATCGGGCGATGTCGGCGCGCTACGCCGAGCGACCCGACGCGGATCGCTTCGGACGGCACGCCGCGACGCTGCTCGGGAATCTCGCGCTGAACTGGTCGGACGAGCTGTTGAATACGGCGCATCTGACCGCGCGGCAGCGCGCCGCGGCGGTCTCGATCGTGTCCACGATGCGCGCCGACGTGATCTACGGACAGTTCCTGGACCTGCGCGCCGTCGCCCGTTCCGAGGTCGACCTCGCCGAGGCGCTGCGGATCATCCGGTACAAGGTGGTCGCCTACACCTGCGAGCGACCGCTGGAACTCGGCGCCAGCATGGCCGGCGCCTCCGCCGAGACCCGCGGCGCCCTGGTGTCCTACGCCCGCCTGCTCGGGGAGGCGTTCCAGCTGAACCGGGACCTGTCCGGGGCCTTCGAGGATCTGCGGCGCGGCCGCCACACCATGGTGGTCGGCCTCGCTCTGCAGCGCGCGGATTCGCTGCGGCAATGCGAATTGCGCCGGCTGCTCGGCGATCCCGCGCTGGACGAGGGCGGCGCACAGCGCTGCCGGGACATCCTCACCGCCACCGGCGCCCAGTCCGAGGTCGCACGCATGGTGACCCAGCGGCGCAACCAGGCGCTGCTGGCCCTGGACCGGGCGCCGATGCCGTCGCCTGCCGTAGCGGCGTTACGCCTGCTGGCGCAGCGCCTCACCCATCCCTTTCCCATCCCGACACCGAGGAGTGCACGATGACCAGTACCCAGCCGACCGAGGCGACCACCCCCGTCCTGCGCAACGACTTCCAACGCTCCATCGCCGACTACTGGGACAGGGAGAAGGATCCGGTGAATATCCGCCTCGGCGAGGTGGACGGCATCTATCACCATCACTACGGCATCGGCGACTACTCCCCCGCCGTGCTCGAAGTGCCCGAGAGCGAGCGGGATTCGGCCGTCATCGCCGAAATGCATCGCCTCGAGACGGCGCAGGCGGAACTCCTGCTCGACCATCTGGGCCCGCTCACCGCGGCCGATCGCGTCATGGATGCCGGATCGGGCCGGGGTGGCACAAGTTTCATGACGAACGCGCGCTTCGGCTGCCAGGTCGACGGCGTGACCATCTCCGAATCGCAGGTCGAATTCGCCAATGGCCAAGCGGCGCAACGCAAGGTCGACGACAGGGTGCGCTTCCACTTCCGCAATATGCTCGACACCGGATTCCCCTCCGGCTCGATGCGAGCGATCTGGTCCAACGAGACCACCATGTATGTGGACCTGGCGCCGCTGTTCGCCGAATTCGCACGCCTGCTCGCCCCCGGCGCCCGCTATGTGTGCATCACAGGCTGTTACAACGATCTCACCGGCGGGCGGTCGCGCGCGGTCAGCCAGATCGATCAGCACTACATCTGCAATATCCATTCCCGCAGTGACTACTTCCGCGCGATGGCGGATCACGGCCTGGTTCCCATCGCAGTCACCGATCTCACCGCGGCCACGATTCCGTACTGGGAATTGCGTGAGAAGTCGTCGGTCGCAACCGGTATCGAGCAGGCATTCCTGACGTCGTATCGGGAGGGCAGTTTCCAATACCTGCTCATTGTCGCCGATCGCGTCGCGGCGTAACCGTTCGAATTGCCGGAGCTTTACTCGATACAGAGAGGTAGCACCATGACCGCACAGCCCGAAACTGCCGCCGGCGCAGCCGATCTCGCCGCCGAACCGATGCAGCAGCTGTCGCTGAGCACATCCGCCGCCCGTAATCTGGCCACCACCACCAAGACCGCGCCGCAGATGGCCGGCATCACCTCACGCTGGCTGCTGCGCCAGTTGCCGTGGGTATCGCTGTCCAGCGGTACCTTCCGGGTCAACCGCCGACTATCGCTGCGCCGCGGGCGCGGGCGGGTCTCGTTCGTGCAGACCGGGGCGAACGTCGATATCGTCCCCGAGACGCTGGTCGAGATCCCCGTCCTGCGCGGCTATCAGGACGTCGAGGTGCTGGAGCGGCTGGCCCGCCTGTTCATCCCGCGCGAATTCGGCGTCGGCGACACGATCGTCGAGGAGGGGCAGCGGGTGCAGGAGGCATTCATCCTCGCGCACGGCCGACTGGAGCGGATTACCACAGGCACCTACGGCGACCGCGAACTGCTCGGCGTGCTGACCGACGGCGACCACCTCGGCGACGAGGCACTCCAGCAGACCGATCCGCTGTGGACCGCCACGGTCAAGGCCGTCACCGCGGGCACGATCATGGTGCTGCAGTGGCCGGAGTTCACCCATTTGATGCAGCAGTCCGCCAGCCTGCGCACGCAGATCGAGACCTTCATGAGCAACGCCGACCGCCGGGTCAACTCCAAGGGTGAGGCCGTCATCGACCTGTCCTCCGGACATCAGGGCGAACCCCAGATCCCCGGCACGTTCGTCGATTACGAACTCGCCCCGCGCGAATACGAACTCTCGCTGGCCCAAACGGTACTGCGGGTGCACACCCGGGTCGCCGATCTGTTCAACGACCCGATGAACCAGGTCGAACAGCAGTTGCACCTCACGATCGAGGAGATGAAGGAGCAGCAGGAGTGGGAGATGGTCAACAACCGCGACTTCGGCCTGCTCTACAACACCGAATACGACCAGCGTTTCGCCACCCATGCCGGACCGCCCACCCCCGACGATATGGATGAACTGCTGACCATGCGGCGCGGCACCAACCTGCTGTTCGCACATCCGAAGGCGATCGCGGCGTTCCTGCGCGAATGTAACCATCGCGGACTGGTTCCCGAGACCGTGGAGGCGGTCGGCGGCAAGCGGATCGTCACCTGGCGTGGCGTCCCGCTCTATCCGCTGTCGAAGATCCCGGTCAGCGACCATCAGACCTCCTCGATCATCGGCATGCGCACCGGCGAGGACGACGAGGGCGTGATCGGCCTGCGGCCCAAGGCGATTCCCGATGAGATCGAACCCGGCCTGAACGCGCGCTTCATGAGCGTCGACGAACACGCGATCATGTCGTATCTGGTCACCGCCTACTACTCGGTGGCGGTCCTGGTTCCGGACGCGATCGGAATCATGGAACACGTCGACGTCGCCGGACCGCGCGGCTGAGGCGGCACCCCGATGAACCGCACCGTATTGCTGGCCGCGCCGCGCTCGTTCTGCGCGGGGGTGGAGCGTGCCATCGAGACCGTCGAGCGACTGCTCGACGCTCCCGATCGCGAGGGCCCGATCTATGTCCGCAAACAGATCGTGCACAACAGCCATGTGGTGACCGGCCTCGCGGCGCGCGGTGCGATCTTCGTCGACGAATTGGATGAGGTACCAACGGATTCGACCGTCGTCCTCGCCGCGCACGGCGTCTCGCCCGCGGTGCGGGAGCAGGCCCGTGCGCGCCGCCTGACCGTCATCGATGCCACCTGTCCGCTGGTGACGAAGGTCCATACCGAGGCCCGCCGATTCGCCGACCGCGGCGATACGGTCGTGCTCATCGGGCATGCCGAGCACGAGGAGGTCGAGGGTACCTACGGTGAGGCGCCGGAGGCGACGGTGATCATCGATACCCCCGCCGAGGCCGCGGCCCTGCGGGTGCCCGACGAGTCCCGGGTCTCCTATCTCACCCAGACGACGCTCTCGATCGAGGAGGCCGAGGCCACGATCACCGCACTGCGACAACGCTTTCCGCAGCTGCGCGAGCCGCCGAGCGCCGATATCTGCTACGCCAGCACCAATCGCCAGCATGCGGTGGAGACGGTCGCGGCCCGCAGCGATGTCTTCCTGGTGATCGGCTCCGAGAATTCGTCGAATTCGAAGCGCATGGTGGAAGTCGCTCGCCGCCAAGGAATTCCGGCCTATCTCATCGATGATGCCGCCCGGATCCGCACGGAGTGGATCGAGTCGGCACAGGTCATCGGTCTGTCCGCCGGCGCATCCGCCCCCTCGGTTCTGGTGGATGCGGTGATCGAGGAGCTGCGCCGACGCGGCCCGATCACCGTCGAAGAAATCGTGACCGCAACGGAGAACATCTCGTTCGCCGCACCATCAGCCCTGAGGCGTCGATCATGACCGTACTGGACCACATCACCTGCCCGGAGGACCTCCGGCGACTACCGCGACGACAACTACCCCGGCTCGCTCAGCAGATTCGCGAGTTGATCCTCGAGACCGTACTGGGCACGGGCGGACATCTGGGCCCGAATCTCGGCGTCGTCGAACTGACGATCGCCCTGCATCGGGTCTTCGAATCGCCCCGCGACACAATACTTTTCGACACCGGTCATCAATCCTACGTGCATAAGATCCTCACCGGCAGGCGGGCGGATTTCGCCCGCGACCTGCGCCGGCCCGGCGGCCTGTCCGGCTATCCCAGCCGCACGGAGTCGGTGCACGACGTGATCGAGAACAGCCACGCCTCCACCGCCCTCGGCTACGCCGATGGCATCGCCAAGGCCCGTGCGCTGCAGGGTGATTCCGATCGCTCGGTGGTGGCGGTGGTCGGCGACGGCGCGCTCACCGGCGGCATGGCCTACGAGGCGCTGAACAACATCGGCGCGGCCGCACGCTCGGTGATCATCGTGCTCAACGACAACGGACACTCCTACTCCCCGACCGCCGGAGCCATCGCCGCGCATCTGGGCCTACTACGTGAGCGCGATCCGGACGACACCACGCCGACCGTCTTCGACCAGCTCGGCCTGAGCTATCTCGGCCCGATCGACGGTCACGACATCGCCGCCGTGGAAACCGTTCTGCGCCGGGCCCGCGACGCGGCGCGCCCGGTGATCGTGCACACCGTCACGGATAAGGGCCGCGGCTACGGACCGGCCTGCGCCGATGCCGAACGCCTGCACACCGTCGGCCCACACGCCAACTCCGGCGGAAAACCGGCCTGGACCGCCGTCTTCGGCGAGGAGCTCGTCGAAATCTCTTATCGCCGAGGCGATATCGTGGCCACCACGGCCGCCATGCCGGGCCCGACCGGGCTGGCCCGCTTCGCCGAGCACTTCCCGGATCGGTGCTACGACGTCGGCATCGCCGAACAGCATGCCCTGGCCAGCGCGGCGGGCCTGGCCACCGCGGGGCTGCATCCGGTGGTGGCGGTCTACTCGACCTTCCTCAACCGTGCCTTCGACCAACTGCTGCTCGATATCGGACTGCATCGGCTGCCGGTGACCCTCGTGCTGGACCGCGCGGGAATCACCGGGCCGGACGGACCGAGCCACCACGGCATGTGGGACCTCACCCTGCTGGCGACCGTGCCCGGCCTGCGGGCGGCCGCACCCCGCGACGCCACCCGATTGCGGGAACTGTTGTGGGAGGCGGTCGATCACGAGGCCGGTCCCACGGCCGTGCGATTTCCGAAAGCATCGGTGGGACAGGATATTCCGGCCGTGGAACGCCATAACGGCCTGGATCTGCTGTACCGTGCCCCGCGGCGCGACGTCCTGCTGATCGGCGTCGGACCCCTGGCCGCCGAATGTCTGGACGCCGCACACCGACTCGCCGAATCGGGCATCGCGGCCGATGTCGTCGACCCGCGCTGGGTGCTACCGATTCCCGATGCCCTGATCGGCCTGTGCCTGCGGCACCGGCTGGTCGTCGTGGCCGAGGACAATACGGGCGCGGGGGCGGTCGCGGCGGCACTGGGCCGCGCGCTGACCGAGGCCGGAAGTCCGGTCCCCGTGCGCGGACTCGGCCTGCCCCAGGAGTTTCTGCGCCACGGCAACCGCGCCGATCTGCTCGCCGAGGCAGGCCTCACCGGCACGGGTATCGCGGACACCGTGCGCCAGGCCCACCTCGAACTCGTGGACCGGCAGGAGGTGACCTCGTGAACATCGACCAACTCCCGCGGCGCGTATGCCGCCGGGTCCATATCGGTCCCGTGGCCGTCGGCGGCGACGCGCCGATCTCGGTGCAGACCATGACCACCACCCGCACCGCCGATATCGACGCCACCCTGCAGCAGATCGCGGCGGTGACCGCGGCCGGCTGCGATATCGTCCGCGTCGCGGTTCCCACCCCCGACGACGCGGCCGCGCTGGCGACCATCGTCGCCAAATCGCCGCTGCCGGTGATCGCCGATATCCACTTCCAGCCGCGCTACGTCTTCGCCGCCATCGACGCGGGCTGCGCCGCCGTGCGCGTGAACCCCGGCAACATCAAGGAATTCGACGATCGGATCGGCGAGATCGCCCGCGCCGCGGCCGCCGCCGGAACCCCGATCCGGGTGGGCGTCAACGCCGGATCGCTCGATCCGCGGATGCTGGCCCGCCACGGCGGCGCGACCGCCGAGGCCCTGGTGGACTCCGCACTGCACGAGGCCGCGCTGTTCGAGGAGCACGGCTTCCGCGATCTGAAGATCGCGGTCAAACATCACGATCCGCGCACCATGATCGCCGCGAATCGGCTACTGGCCCGGCGCTGCGACTATCCGATCCATCTCGGCGTCACCGAGGCCGGGCCGCTGCTGCAGGGCACGATCAAATCCGCGGTGGCCCTGGGCATACTGCTCGCCGAGGGTATCGGCGACACGATCCGGGTGTCGGTATCCGAGCCGCCGACCGAACAGGTCAAGGTGGGCAATCACATTCTGCAATCGCTGGGGCTGCGGCCGCGCACGCTCGAGATCGTCTCCTGCCCCGGCTGCGGCCGGGTCCAGGTCGATATCCACCAGCTCGCCGCCCGGGTGGAGGCAGCGTTCCAGGGCTTCCCGCATCCCCTGCGGGTCGCCGTCATGGGCTGCGTGGTCAACGGTCCCGGCGAGGCCCGGGAGGCCGATCTCGGCGTCTCCTCCGGTAACGGCAAGGGGCAGATCTTCGTCAAGGGCCAGGTGGTGCGCACCGTATCCGAACAGCAGATCGTCGACGCGCTCCTGGAGGAAGCCGTGGCCCTGACCGAGGATTCCGAGGTGATCCGATGACCGCCACCACCAGCTCCCCGCTGCTGGATTCGGAGGCCGTGCGCGCCCGGATCGACGCGGTGCTGCGAGAATTCCTGCGCGACAAGGCATCCGCCGAGACCGAGCGGCGGCTGCCGCCGGATATCACCGAGGCCGTGCGGACGTTCCTGTTCTCCGGCGGTAAACGCATCCGGCCGATGTTCTGCGTCCTGGGCTGGTATGCCGGGGGCGGCTACGGCCTGCCACTGGAAATCGCGCGCGCCGCGGCCGCGGTGGAGATGTTCCACGCCTCGGTGCTCATCCACGACGACATCATCGACGATAGCGACACCCGCCGCGATCAGCCGACGGTCCACCGCCGATGCGGCACCGGCGCGGCGATCCTGATCGGCGATTTCGCGCTGGCCTGGTCGGACGAATTGCTGCATACCGCAGGACTTTCCGCGGATCGGATGCATGCCGCGCTGCCGGTGATCGATGCCATGCGCAGCGAGGTCGACTACGGCCAGTATCTCGATCTGCGCACCACCGGACGCCCGACCTCCGATCTGGATCGGGCCCTGGAGATCATCCGATACAAGACCTCCGCCTACACCGTCGAGCGGCCACTACAGCTCGGCGCCGCCCTCGCCGAGGCGGATGACGGTGTGGCACCGGCACTTTCGCTATATGCCCGACCGCTCGGCGAGGCCTTCCAACTGCAGGACGACCTGTTCGGGGTGTACGGCGATCCGGCCCGCACGGGCAAGTCCAATCTCGAGGATCTGCGCAGCGGGAAACATACCGCGCTGCTGGCCCTCGCGCTGGGCCGGGCGACGCCGCGCCAGGCCGAACGGCTGCGTCGCCTGGTCGGCGATCCGCGGCTGGACGACCACGGCGCGGCCGAATGCCGAGATCTGCTCACGGTTCTGGCGCGCGAGCCGGTGGAGCAGATGATTCGCGAGCGTTGGCTGCGGGCGCAGCGCGCCCTCGACAAGGCGCCGTTCCCACCCGAAGCGATCACCGCGCTGCGCCGGTTCGCCGACGCCCTCGTCGCGCGGACCGCCTGAGCACGCCAGGAGGACACGATGGCCTATGTCATCACCCAGCGCTGTTGCAACGACGCCGGCTGTGTGGCCGAATGCCCCGTCGACTGCATCCGCCCGACCCCGGGCCAGCCCGAATTCGCTACCACGGAGATGCTCTACATCGACCCGGCCACCTGTATCGACTGCGGCAGTTGCGTTCCGGCCTGTCCGGTGGGCGCGATCTTCGCCGAGGAGGATCTGACCGCGCCGCTGCGCCGCTACGGCGAGATCAATGCCGAGTACTTCCACACGAATCCGCTGCGCGCCGACACCACCGCGGAACCGGCGGCCCCCGCACGCCTGCCGCGCGGGCACGACCCGCTGCGGGTGGCCGTGATCGGCTCCGGCCCCTCGGCCTGCTACGCGGCCGCGACGCTGCTGTCGAATCCGGGCGTCGAGATCGATATGTTCGAAAGACTGCCCACCCCTTGGGGTTTGATCCGATCGGGAGTGGCGCCCGACCATCTCGGCACCAAGGATATCGCCGAGGTGTTCGAATCCGGTTTCGTCACCGACGCTTTCGCCTATCACCTGAATGTCACTGTGGGTCAGCACATTCGGCTCGCCGAGTTGCTGCGGCATCATCATGCGGTGATCTACGCGGTAGGCGCCGCGGGCGATCGACGCCTGGGCATTGCGGGTGAGGATCTGCCCGGCAGCCATCCGGCCACCGAGTTCGTCGCCTGGTACAACGGCCATCCCGAGCACGCCGATCGCGTCTTCGACCTGTCCGGCGAGCGCGCGGTGGTGATCGGCAACGGCAATGTCGCACTGGACGTGGCGCGCGTGCTGACCCTGGATCCGGCCGAGCTGGCCCGCACCGATATCGCCGATCATGCCCTGACGGCGTTGCGGGACAGCGCCGTTCGCGAGGTCGTCGTGCTCGGCCGGCGCGCTCCGCGCCAGGCCGCCTACACCGCCGGGGAATTCCTCGCGCTGGGTCAGCTGCCCGGCGTCGATGTGCTGATCGAGGACTCCGGGCCCGACGATCCCGGGGCGGATCTGAAATACCGCCTGCTGCAGGAGTATTCCCGCAACCGCCCGACGCCCGGTCACAAGCGGATCGTGCTGCGCTATCTGGCCTCTCCGATCGCACTGCACGGCGCCGATCGGGTGCGGCGGCTCGAGTACGGGCGCAACGAAATACGGTGTGTGGACGGCGAATCGGTGCCGGTACCGACCGGCCGGACCGCCACCCTGGACACGACGCTGGTGCTGCGCGCGATCGGCTACCGCGGCGTGGCGATGGCGGATCTGCCGTTCGACGAGGCGCGCGGCGTGATCCCGAACGACCGGGGCCGCGTGCTCGGCCACGACGGCGTCTACGTCACCGGCTGGATCAAACGCGGCCCGCGCGGCGTGATCGGCACCAACCGCACCGACGCCGAGGAAACGGTCGCCCATCTGCTCGACGATTTCACCGCCGGACGACTGCGCACACCCGAATACGGCCGAGCGGAACTACACGACCTTCTCACCGAGCGCCGCCCGGACCGCATCGACCGCGCGGGCTGGCGCGCCATCGACACCGCCGAACGCCGCGCCGGACAGGCCGTCGGCCGACCGCGGATCAAACTCACCGATACCGCGGCACTGCTGGCGGTGGCTCAGGAGGCGTCGGGTGTGGCCTTGGGCTTGTTCCCGGACTCCGACAACTCGGCCTCATCGTGTTCCACCACACCGGCTTCGGTGCCCTCGTCGGCCTCCTGATCCGGTTCCGGATGCTCAGGGGAGAACTCCGCGGGCAGGCGCTTGATGTGCTTGTTCATCGAGCGGATCAGCAACACCGTGCCCACCAGCAGGATCAGGATGATGACCAGGCCCAGCGGGGAAGCCTTGCCGAATTCGGGGCCGGTCGGATTGGTGCTCTGCGCCAGCAGGGTCACGATCATCGGACCGGATCCTCCTCGACCTCGGCCTCGCGGACCCCGGCGAACAGATCGGTCTCGGGCAGTTCGGTCCGCACCCGGGTGCGGGCCAGCTCGAATTCCTCGGTGGGCCACAGCCGTTGCTGCATCTCCAGCGGAATCGCGAAGAACGCGCCGTTGGGGTCGATCTGGGTGGCGTGCGCACGCAGGGCGTCGTCGCGCTGCGGGAAGTACTTCGCGCATTCGACCTGAGTGGTCACCCGCGACATGCTGTCCCCGCGCTCGGCGGCGGCCTTGCGGATGCGATCGAGCCAGTCCTGCATGGGGAACGGCTCGCCGATCCGCTCGAACTCCGCGGCGAACACCTCGAGCCGCTGAATGCTGAAACCGTGGTCGTAGTACAGCTTCAGCGGTGTCCACGCCGGTCCGGCGTCCGGGAAGCGCTCCGGATCGCCCGCGGCCTCGAACGCGGCCATCGAAATCTGGTGGCACATGATGTGATCCGGATGCGGATAGCCGCCGTTCTCGTCATAGGTCGTGATGACGTGCGGCCGGAATTCGCGCACGACCCGCACCAGCGCCTCGGTGGCCTCCTCGAGCGGCACCAACGCGAAGCTGCCCTCGGGCAGCGGCGGCAGCGGATCACCCTCGGGCAGACCGGAATCCATGAAGCCCAGCCAGGTCTGGCGCACGCCCAGCGCCCGGGCGGCCTCGGCCATCTCCTCGCGACGCACCTCGTTGATGCGCTCGAGGATGCCGGGGACGTCCATCGCCGGATTGAGGATCGAGCCGCGTTCGCCACCGGTCAGGGTCACGACCAGAACGTCATTGCCCTCCGCGGCGTATTTCGCGGTTGTCGCGGCGCCCTTGCTGGACTCGTCGTCCGGGTGGGCATGCACCGCCATGAGGCGAAGTCCACTCACGCCTGATTCACCTCGTCGATCACCGTGTTCACCTTATCGCTTTCCCATGCGGGTGCCGAGTCCGTGCGGCGCGCCGCCGGGGGCCGGCCCTACGGGCCCGACCGGCCGCGCCGATCTCCACTCCCTATAGTTCCATTCGACCTTCGTTTGTTCCGACCTACCCCCCGGGAGCGACCAGATCATGAGCGAGGCGGACGACCGGGTAGCCGATCGCTACGGCGCCCGACCTCATCGCGACCGTCGCTGGATCGTGCCCGCGCTCGGCGCGGTGGTGGTGCTGCTCGGGCTGGGCGTGGCCTATCTGGGTTATCGCCAGTTCGGTCCGCAGGACATCGAGCCCGATCAGCTCGGCTACGCGTTCGTGAACGACTCGACCATGGACATCCATTTCAAGGTCACCCGCAAACATCCCGACCAGCCGGTCGTCTGCTTCGTGCGGACCATGGACTCCGACGGCTCCGAGGTCGGCCGGCGCGAGGTCCTGATCCCGCCCTCGACCAGCGGCACGGTCGAACTCACCGCAACCGTCCGCAGCACCGCCCGCCCCGCCAACGGGAACATCTACGGCTGCGGCGGCACGGTGCCGGAGTATCTGAAAGCTCCCTGAGAAAACGGCCCTTCGCAACCCCCGAAATGCCGGGCCAACAGGGCAAAACACGCAGTAAAGACTGCTCCGACCTGCGTTTTTGTAAATCGTGCTAAAATAGCCCGATACACGGTTCCGGAACCTCGGAGCCGTGTTTGCTGCATTGGCGGCCAGCGCTGTCGGTTCCGGGGCACATGGTGCCCACATCCTCGCATGCGGGGATGAGCCCAGGCCTGTCGGGACCGAGGACGTCCCCCAGGGATCGCTCTAGCCGTCCACTGCTGCCGCATATCTCCAGATCCGGGGGTGTGCGACGGCGGAAACAGGGAATCCCGGCTCGCCGGGAACAACTACTAGGGAGTGATCGAGATGACTGAGACGAACGTGACCTGGCTGACACCGGAGTCGCATGACAGGCTCAAGGGCGAACTCGACGCGCTCATTGCCAACCGTCCGGTCATCGCGGCCGAGATCAACGAGCGCCGCGAAGAAGGCGACCTCAAGGAGAACGGCGGCTACCACGCCGCGCGCGAGGAGCAGGGCCAGCAGGAGGCCCGCATTCGTCAGCTGCAGGAGCTGCTGAACAATGCGAAGGTGGGCGTTGCCCCCTCGGTTTCCGGTGTGGCCCTACCGGGTTCGGTCGTCAAGGTGTATTACGACGGCGACGAGAGTGACACCGAGACGTTTCTGATCGGCACCCGCGAGGAGGGCCTGGGCAACTCCGATCTGGAGACCTACTCGCCCGCATCGCCGCTCGGTGGCGCGCTGATCGACGCCAAGGTCGGCGAGACCCGCGAATACACGCTGCCCAATGGCAAGACCATGAAGGTGACGCTGGTCAGCGCGGAGCCTTACCACAGCTGATACAGGGATTTCGGCGGGCCCGGCAATGGATTGCAGCACCATTGC
Organism: Nocardia sp. NPDC051570; assembly: GCF_044454005.1. Lineage (NCBI taxonomy): Bacteria > Bacillati > Actinomycetota > Actinomycetes > Mycobacteriales > Nocardiaceae > Nocardia > Nocardia sp. NPDC051570. The sequence goes on from NZ_JBITDI010000004.1 coordinate 592,935, forward strand.
CGGGCCCGCCCCCTTATCTCAGTGCACCGCTTATCACTTCAGTGCCTGCTCCACATCGGCGAGCAGATCGGCGATGTCCTCGATGCCGACCGACAGCCGCACCAGATCGGCGGGCACTTCCAATTCCGAACCCGCGGTCGACGCATGCGTCATGGCCCCTGGATGCTCGATGAGAGATTCCACCCCGCCCAGTGATTCGGCGAGAGTGAAGATCTGGGTGCGCGCGCAGAAGTCACGCGCGGCCTGCTCCCCGGCGTGCAGCCGCACCGAGAGCATGCCGCCGAAGCGGCGCATCTGCTTCTGCGCCACCGCATATCCGGGATGATCGGGCATGCCCGGATAGATCACCCGCGAGATCGCGGGATGATCGGCCAGGAACCCGGCGATCGTCTCGGCGTTATCGCAATGCCGATCCATCCGCACCGCAAGGGTTTTCACCCCGCGCATGGTCAGGAAGGCGTCGGTGGGGCCGGGCACGGCGCCCGCGCCGTTCTGCAGGAAGGCGAAGGCCGCGTCCAGTTCCGGATCGTCGGTGATCAGCGCGCCGCCCACGACATCGGAGTGGCCGCCGAGGTACTTGGTGGTCGAATGCAGCACGATATCCGCGCCCAGCAGCAGCGGCTGCTGCAGATACGGCGAGGCGAAGGTATTGTCCACCACCAGTTTCGCGCCGCCGCCGTGGGCGATATCGGCCAGCGCCGCGATATCGCCGATATTGAGCACCGGATTGGTCGGCGTCTCCAGCCAGACCAGTTTCGTCGTGGGCCGCAGTGCCGCGCGCACCTTGTCCGGATCCGACACCGGGGCCACCGAATACTCGATACCCCACTGCGTGAACACCTTATCGATGAGCCGGAAGGTGCCGCCGTAGGCATCGTCCGGAATCACCAGATGATCGCCGGGCCGCAGCACCGACCGCAGCAGACAGTCGGTGGCCGCCATGCCCGAGGAGAATGCCCGCCCGTGCCGCCCCGATTCGAGCGCGGCCAGATTCGCCTCCAGGGCGGTTCGGGTCGGATTACCGGTGCGCGCGTATTCGTACCCGCCGCGCAGCCCGCCCACCCCGTCCTGGGCGAAGGTCGAGCTCGCATAGATCGGCACGTTGACCGCGCCGGTCTGCGGATCGGGATCGAACCCGGCGTGCACGGCCCGTGTGGAGAAACCCAGCTGATCGTCCGTCATGGTTGCCAGCCTAAGGCTGTGGTCCCGCAGCGTGCCTCCGGGTTGGCCCGCCCGTTGTTCCCGCGCGCCGGTCAGCCGACCATTAGTGTGGCCATCATGACCACGGTTGACGAGCTATTCGCCATCGATTCCCTGCTCACCGATACCGAGCGGCAGATCCGGGACACGGTTCGGCTGTTCGGGGAGCAGCGGCTGCGCCCCTACGTCGCCGAATGGTTCGAGGCGGGGACGTTCCCGGCTCGTGAACTGGCGCCGGAGCTCGGCAAGCTCGGGCTGCTCGGCATGCATCTCGAGGGTTACGGCTGCGCGGGCACGTCCGCGACCGAGTACGGGCTGGCCTGCCTGGAGCTCGAGGCCGTGGATTCCGGTGTGCGCAGCATGGTTTCGGTGCAGGGTTCGCTGGCGATGACCGCGATCCACAAGTACGGCTCCGAGGAGCAGAAGCAGCGGTGGCTGCCCGAGCTGGCCGCGGGCAACGCCCTGGGCTGTTTCGGCCTGACCGAACCCGATTTCGGCTCGAATCCGGGCGGCATGCGCACCCGCGCCAAGCGCGACGGGACGGATTGGGTGCTCGACGGATCCAAGATGTGGATCACCAACGGCTCGGTCGCCGATGTGGCCGTGGTGTGGGCCCGCACCGAGGAGGGCATCCGCGGCTTCCTGGTTCCCGCGGGCACCCCCGGCTTCACCACCCGCGAGATGCATCACAAGCTGTCGCTGCGCGCCTCGATCACCGCGGAGCTGGATCTGGACGGGGTGCGGCTGCCCGAGGAGGCATTGCTGCCGGAGGCCAAGGGCCTGGCCGCACCGCTGGGCTGTCTGTCGGAGGCCCGGTTCGGCATCGTCTTCGGCGCACTGGGCGCCGCGCGCGACTGCCTGAGCGCGGCCATCGACTACGCCCGCACCCGCCAGGTATTCGACAAGCCGCTCGCGGCCTATCAGCTGACCCAGGCCAAGATCGCGGATATGGCCGTCGAACTGGGTAAGGGTCAGCTGCTGGCCCTGCATCTGGGCCGGTTGAAGGATCAGGGCGGACTGCGGCCCGAGCAGGTCAGCGCGGGCAAGCTCAACAGCACCCGCGAGGCGATCGCCATCGCCCGCGAATGCCGGACGATCCTCGGCGCCAACGGCATCACGCTGGATTATCCGGTGCTGCGCCACGCCAACAACCTGGAGTCGGTGCTGACCTACGAGGGCACGGCCGAGGTCCATCAGCTCGTACTCGGCGAGGCGCTCACGGGATCCAAGGCATTCCGCTGACCTTGTGAAACATCACAGTGCTGCCGATGCGCCGGATTGCTAGTATGACCTGGTGTTTTTGCTCGGCTCCGCGTTGCTCGAAGTGTCGGCGCGCAAGACCCTCAATCGCCTGCACAGGACGCACGGAGTTCCGGCGCAGGAGGCAGCCCGTCAGGTCCCGGCGGTTTCGGCGGCCCTGGACCAGCATGCGGCCGCCGTCCGCGACATTCTCGAACTGGGAGTGGAGAATTCGGCCGCGGTGCCCGGCAGCGTGCTGCTCGCCGGATATGCCCGCGGGCTGCTCGAACATTGCGGCCGGGAGTCCTTGTGCGTACCGCATGATCACGACAGCTGGGCCGATGCCGATTGGCTGCATTTGCGTTTGGCCGGTGTCTGCCTCTTGGCGACCGAAAAGGCCTGAGCGACTGGATTGATCCTCGCCGCCCGGCGCGTTCGGGCACCGGGCGGCGAGGATTCACCTGTCAATGACGCTGCTGCGGATTCCCCTGGCCGCGCTGATCGTCGTAACCCGAATCCCGTCGGCGCTGATCGCCGTATCCGGAATCCCCGCGGTGCGGACCGTTCTGTCCGGAATCCCCGCGAGCGGGACCGCCGAACCCCGCGTCCCCGCGACTCGGGCCGCCCGGCCCGGCATCGCCACGGTTCGGACCGCCGAACCCGCCGTCCCCGCGACCACCGAATCCACCGTCCCCGCGATTCGGGCCGTTGTTGTAACCGGAGTCCCCGCGGTTCGGGGTGGGGTAACCGATACCCGGGCGATTCATCCCGCCGCCCTGGCCACCGGACGGCATGCCCTGCGGCATTCCCGGCTGCATGCCGTAACCGGACTGGCTGCCACGACGCTCAGGGCCGGAGCCGTAGCCCATATCGCCCTGCTGCTGGCCCATCTGCTGCTGGTCCATGTCATCGTCGGCATATCCGGCATTGGCCATCTGCGGCGCCCACCGCTCGCCCGGTTGTTCGCCCCGGGCCCACTGATCGCGCACGATCTGCCGCTGCCGCGCGGCATCCTCGCGCCCGCGCTGATACGCCTCGGCATGACCCCGCAGCTGCGGCATCTCGCCCTCGACGGTGTCCAGCCAGCCCTCCCAGCGCTGCTGCATGGGCCGGACCAGGCCACCGCCCACGCCGACCACCAGCACACCGCCGATGGTCGCCAGCACGGTGACCAGGATGGGCGTGGTGACCGAGGTGGCCACCCCGATCTGGTTCAGCGCGGCGATGATGCCCACGCCCCAGATGAACACCGCGGCGATCCGGCCCAGCATGCGGCCGTAGGACAGGCCGCTGAGCATGTTCGCGATCAGATCCATGACGGCCCGCGCGATCGCGCCGGCGATACACACGATGATGATCGCGACGAAGGCCCGCGGCAGCCAGGCGACGACGCCGTTGAGCATGTCGCTGATCGGATTCGGTCCGAAGGCCCCGAAACCGATCTGCAGCGCGATCAGGATGATCGCGTAGTAAACCAGCTTCACCAGGATGTCGGTGGCGTCGTATCGGCTCCGCGACAGCATGTCCTTGATGCCGCCGCGCTCGACCAATCGATCGAAGCCGATCCGGCGCAGAATCCGGTCGGCGACTTTCGCCACGACCGTGGCGACGATCCACCCGGCGAGCAGGATCACCAAGAATCCGACGAACTTGGGCACCCACGTCGCGATCGAGGTCCACGCGTTCGAGAGGCCCTGCTGCCATACGATAGCCAAACTGGAGGTGTGCACCGACCCATCCCTTCGCTATCTGCCATTCCCGATGGTTTGCCAGAACTACTACTAGGCCGGTTATACCCCGCCGTGATCACTGGAATCACTAGTTAGCGATGATATTGCTGCCAGATTGTTAAACAGTGTCAGTACGAGGAACTGACGTTGTCCATCGACCCGTAGCGCGATGCCGCGTAATTGCAGGCGGCTGTGATATTCGCAACCGGATCGTAGATGTCCCAGGACGTGCCGTCTACGTGATAGGCGCGAAAGGTCGGATCGATGACCTGAAGCAGGCCCTTGGACGGGATGCCGGCGGCCGCATTGGAGTCGTAGAGGTTGATGGCCCGCGGATTGCCCGACGACTCGCGCTGCACATTGCGCATGATGCCGTCGTAACTGCCGGGAATTCCGTGCGCCGACATGATGTCGAGGGCCTGATGGATCCATCCGTCGAGGGTGTCGGGATAGCTCGGCGCCAGCGGAGGAGGCGGCGGGAGCACGGGCAGCGGCGCGGGCGCGGGCATGGGCGCCGGGATCGCGGCCGGAACCAGCTGAGGAGCGGAGTCGGCGATCGTCGACGCCAGCGCGACCGGATCTACGCCCGGCTGATATCCGGCCGCACCGGTGAGGGCGGCAACGGCGGTCAGGGCCAGGGTGGCGGATCCGGCGGTGCGTGCGACCGCCTTGGCTCTACTGCTCTTCGGGGACTTCGACATTCGACGTGATTCCTACTCTGTGTCGGCCTGACGGCCTGCAACAGGCAGCGCGGAACCAAGGCCAGCCCCCGTTTCTCGGGCTCACCTACGCGCTGGATGCTGTTGTCGCTGGGAGCGGGGAGAGACTGGCTCCCCAACTGACACGACCCGGATTCTGGGGCGGCCGAACCGCCCTACCGATGACTCCGGCATGCACTTCGCCGGAAAGTCGTGTCCCGCATTGGCGTGTGACTACTCCTCGTACTTTCAGACCTGAGGTCTGTTTTCAACCGGAGATCACAGGATGGTTGCGGTAGGTTGCCATAAACTTAACCAAAGATGAACAAAAGATGTTACGTAACCGTAGGTTGTCTCAATTGCGACACCGCCGAAGCGCTGAGCAGCCGCTTTATGGATCCCCTACGGGTGTCATCGATCACGAAGAAAGTCACCGCGCCGAGCGAGATCGAGACCTTTTGTCCGTTTCCGAACGGTCCAAGATCACGGAGGCTAGCGACCGGAAGTCCGCAGAATCAGCCCGGCATTCCGCGCGCGGCGATCCGCCTCGAGCACATCCACCGCCTCGTCGACGACCGGCGACACCCGGTTGCGCAGCACGCGCATCACCAGGGGCAGGACCAGCACCATCACGAGCAGCCGGATGCTCTGCACACACGTGATCAGCGGGGTGTTGACGTTCATGGTCTCGGCCGTGGCCAGCACGGCGTTGATGCCGCCGGGCGTGGTGGCCAGATACAGATCGGTGGGCCGCAGATCCAGGAACAGCGCCAGGCTCAGCGCGACCGCGGCCACCAGCCCGGACAGCGCCACGACCGCGACGAACATCGCGGGGAGCAGCCGGGCCATCTCGACCACGACCGCACGGGTGAATCGGGTGCCCACCTCGAAGCCGATGAAGACGAACAGCAGGTGCTTGAACAGATGGGTGGGCGCATATCCGTGGCTCACCCCGGACGCGGCGAGCGCCATCGCCAGCAGCATCGGCCCGAGCAGCGCGGCATTCGGCAGCCGCAGCCGGCGCCCCACGCGAATTCCGATCACGCACAGCATGATCGCGATGGACAGTCCGGCCACCTGATCGCCGCGCCCTACGATCATCCAGCCGGGCAGGTCCGGATTGGTCACCCGGCCGACCATTCCCGCGCCCGAGCCGTCCCCCTCACCGAGCGCCGCCGCGATCACGGGAGCGCTCAAGGCCACGAAGGCGACCCGCAGATACTGCATGAACGCCACTCGGCGAGGATCGGCGCCCAACTCGTCGGCGCAGGCCACCACGGCCGCCGAACCGCCGGCCATCATGCCCAGCGTCGCCGTCGCGATATCCATCTTGGTGACGCGCGCGAAGACGATCGCCACGAGCACGCTGATCCCCAGGGTGGCCACCGTGACCAGCAGCACCGGAACCAGCGCCCAGCCGGTCGAGTGCAGCAGCGTCATCTCGAGATAGCTGCCCATGAGCACGCCCAGCATGCCCTGCACGGCGGTATTCACCGAGCGCGGCAGCGCTGCGGGCAGCCGCCCGCTCAGCGCCAATCCCGCGCCGACGACGAGCGACACGATCATCTCGGGGGCCGGGAATCCGACACGTCGGAGAATGTCGGCGACGACGATCACCGCGGCCGACAACAGCACCCATACAAACGCTTGTCCCCGAGTCATTGGGTCCCATCATTGCCATCGCCCATGAACTTCCGGTAACGATCCAGTTATCGAGCGTACTCGGGAGAGTGATACTGCACTCATCCCGCGATTCCTCTATAGCAGTAGGAGTATTCGTCAGAATCGCGGTTATACCCTCCCACCTGGAAGTATTCGACCAAGCGACCAGTTACCCCTCAGCTGTTACCTGACGGAAACAAAAACGCACCCTCGGGCGAGGGTGCGTTTTCGGGCGAGACGGGCTCAGTAGACGCTGAGGAATCCGAGCAGATCGTGACGGGTGATGACGCCGATCGGCTTACCGTCCTCGACCACCATCAGCGCATCGGTCGACTCCAACGCCTTGGTCGCCGAGGACACCGGCTCACCGGAACCGATCAGCGGGAACGACTCGCTCATATGCTTGGACACCGGATCGGTCAGATGCGCGCGGCCCTCGAACACCGCGGAGAGCAGATCCCGCTCGCTCACGCTGCCCGCCACCTCGCCGGCCATCACCGGCGGCTCGGCGCCGACCACCGGCATCTGCGAGACGCCGTATTCGCGCAGGATCTCGATGGCATCGCGCAGTGTCTCGGACGGATGAGTGTGCACGAGATCGGGCAGCGCACCGGACTTTCCGCGCAGCACATCCCCGACCAGCGGCTCGGTGCGCCCGTCCAGGCGCGAGCGCAGGAAGCCGTAGGAACTCATCCAGCGGTCGTTGAAGATCTTCGACAGATAGCCGCGGCCGCCATCGGGCAGCAGCACCACGACTACCGCCTCCGGATCCCGCTCGGCGACCCGCAGGGCCGCGACCACGGCCATCCCGCAGGAGCCGCCGACCAGCAGCCCCTCCTCGCGGGCCAGGCGTCGGGTCATCTCGAAGGAGTCGGCATCGGAGACCGCGATGATCTCGTCGGGGATGTTCGGGTCGTAGGCGGTGGGCCAGAAGTCCTCGCCCACGCCCTCGACCAGATAGGGGCGACCGGTGCCGCCGGAGTACACCGAACCCTCCGGATCGGCGCCGATCACCTGTACCTTCCCGCCGGACACCTCCTTGAGGTAACGGCCGGTGCCGGTGATCGTGCCGCCGGTGCCGACACCCGCGACGAAATGGGTGACCTTGCCCTCGGTATCGCGCCAGATCTCCGGGCCGGTGGTCTCGTAGTGGCTGGCCGGGCCGCCCGGATTGGAGTACTGGTCGGGCTTCCACGCGCCCTCGATCTCGCGAACCAGGCGATCGGAGACGTTGTAGTAGCTGTCCGGATGTTCCGGCGGCACGGCGGTCGGGCACACCACCACCTCGGCGCCGTAGGCGCGCAAGACATTTCGCTTGTCCTCACTGACCTTGTCCGGGCAGACGAAGACGCATTTGTAGCCGCGCTGCTGCGCGACCAGGGCCAGTCCGACGCCGGTGTTGCCGGAGGTGGGTTCGACGATGGTGCCGCCCGGCTTCAGCAGTCCCTGCTCCTCGGCGGCGTCGATCATCTTGACCGCGATGCGGTCCTTGGAGCTGCCGCCGGGGTTGAGGTATTCGATCTTCGCCGCCACCAGACCGGAATCCGGACCCACCACGGAGTGCAGCCGAACGAGCGGGGTGTTGCCGATCAGGTCGACGACATGGTTCGCGATGCGCATGGATCTATCGTCGCAGAACCGGGCCGGATACTCGGATCGGGTGCGAATGGTCCGGCATGTCCGCTTTGCGGCGCGGCGTTTACCACATATGACCCTTCCGAACCAAATCCCCCCTATCATCGCCCGGGTGAGGATGTCGAAGACCGCCCGCGCTGTCGTGCTCGGATCGCTCGGGACCGCAGCGATCGTCGCGCCCGCGCACGCTCAAACCGTCGAATTCCCCCAGACGATAAGCCAGTTCAACGGCGGGCTCTGCTGGGGCAACATCCGTACCTGGGCCGATACCGGCCCGGACTATCCCGGCCGCGCCGTGATCAACGTGCAGGCGCTGCCGATTTCGGGTATCGGCCCCGGCCAATATCCGCTCGCCCCGCTCTGCGATGTCGACACCACGGTGTCCTGGCGCAATGTGAACACCGGCGCCGCGGGCCAATACCACGTGGACGTGGTCGCGGGTATCTACGGCAGCATGCTCTACGCGCTGTTCCAGGACACCGGCCCGGGCCATATCGAGGTCGTCGTCTCCACCGGCGCCCTCAACCTCCCCGTACACGCCGCCTTCGACGTCCCCGGCCCGCCGCCGGGGCAATAATCACTCTTCGGTGCTCACATTCGATCCATCCGGCACGATATACGCAGGCGTGGTCGAGTCGAGAGAGGCCGTAGCGGAGGGTTTCGGTGGTGAAAACGTGGCGGACATTCGCGGTGACAGGAGCCGCGACCGTGGTGGCCGGGTCGGGAGCCACCGCCGGATGGTGGGCGACCTACAAGTTGCTGATGTCGCAGGCGCAGGCCGCGCGAACCGTCATCGGCCGTGATATCTCCAAACCGCCGGAGGCCGACGGGATCTATACGGCGGGTTGCCATACCCCGCAGCGGTGGCGGACAGGGGTTCCATTCGCCCTGCATCTCATGGTATTCGGCGATTCCACCGCCGCGGGGGTCGGCTGCGTGAGTGCCGAGGAGGTGCCCGGGGTGCGCATCGCGCGCGGGCTGGCCGAGCAGACCGGGCAGCGAATCCGGTTGAGCACCAAGGCGATCTCGGGTGCCACCTCGAAAGGCCTTGCGGGCCAGGTGGACGCGATGTTCGTCGCCGGGCCGCCGCCGGACGCCGCGGTCATCCTGGTCGGCGGTAACGACGTCACCAAGAAGCATTCGGTGCTGCGGTCCGCGCAGCGGGTGCGCCACACCGTCGCCCGGCTGCGCGCGGCGGGCAGTGTGGTCGTGGTCGGCACCTGCCCGGATCTCGGTACGGTGGCGGCGATTCCACAGCCGCTGCGCACCGTGGTGCACGGCTGGAGTGTGCGATTGGCCCGGGCACAGGCGGCCGGCACGCTCGCCGCGGGCGGCTGTCCCGTTCCGATGGGCGATCTGCTCGGCCGCGATTTCCGCAGCACGCCCGAAATCCTGTTCTCCACGGACGGTTTCCACCCCTCGGCGGCGGGCTACGAACTGGCCGCGAGTCATCTGTTGCCCGCGCTCCTGCGTGAACTGCGCGCCAGCGATCGGGACATACCGGGTGTTCCGCATCCGATGCTCGCGACGTAAATTCGGAGGAGAACTCCATACCGCTGTACCGAGCAGCCGCTTGGCTTCTCGTCACCGCCACACGACATAAGGAGCGCCCTCATGCCCGAGGCCGTCATCGTGTCCTACGCCCGCTCGCCGATCGGCCGAGCCGCCAAGGGCTCCCTGGTGAGCATGCGCCCGGACGATCTGGCCACCCAGATGGTGCAGGCCGCCCTGGACAAGGTGCCCGCGCTCGCGGCCGCCGACATCGACGATCTGATGCTCGGCTGCGGCCAGCCCGGCGGCGAGGGCGGCTTCAACATGGCCAAGGTGGTGGCGACCCAGCTGGGTTACGACTACATGCCCGGCACCACGGTCAACCGCTACTGCGCCTCCTCGCTGCAGACCACCCGGATGGCCTTCCACGCCATCAAGGCGGGCGAGGGTGATGTGTTCATCTCCGCCGGTGTGGAGACGGTGTCGCGATTCGGGAAGGGCAGCTCCGACGGCTGGCCCGATACGCACAACATCCAGTTCACCAACGCCGAGGCCCGCACGGCCAAGCGCGCCGAGGGTGGTTCGGACGGCTGGCAGGATCCGCGCGAACTCGACCAGCTGCCCGATATCTACATCGCCATGGGCCAGACCGCCGAGAATGTCGCCCAGCTCACCGGCATCAGCCGCGAGGAGCAGGACCGCTGGGGCGTGCGCTCACAGAACCGCGCCGAGGAGGCCCTCAAGGCGGGCTTCTTCGAGCGGGAGATCACGCCGGTGACGCTGCCCGACGGCAGTGTGGTGTCCCTCGACGACGGCCCGCGCCCGGGCACCACCTACGAGAAGGTGTCCACGCTCAAGCCGGTGTTCCGTCCCGACGGCACGATCACCGCCGGTAATGCCTGTCCGCTCAACGACGGCGCCGCCGCGCTGGTCATCATGAGCGACACCAAGGCTCGCGAGCTGGGCCTCACCCCGCTGGCCCGCATCGTATCCACCGGCGTCTCCGGTCTGTCGCCGGAGATCATGGGCCTGGGCCCGATCCAGGCCACCCGCAACGCATTGCAGATCGCGGGCAAGACCATCGGCGATATCGATCTGTACGAGATCAACGAGGCCTTCGCCGTGCAGGTACTCGCTTCGGCGCGCGAGCTGAACATGGATCTGGACAAGCTGAACGTCTCCGGCGGCGCCATCGCCCTGGGCCATCCGTTCGGCATGACCGGCGCCCGCATCACCGCCACCCTGATCAACAACCTGCAGACCCACGATAAGCAGTTCGGCGTGGAGACCATGTGCGTCGGCGGCGGTCAGGGCATGGCCATGATCATCGAACGCCTCAGCTGAGCCTTGTCCGCCAGGTAATCGACTTCGCTCCTCGGGCATGGAAACATCTTGGGCGACAAGACAATCCGTCCCGAGGAGCGAATCGAGTCACCCCAGCAGGTTTCGCAGCTCCCGCTTCAGCGTCTTCCCGGCCGGGGACACCGGCAGCTCGTCGAGGAAGCGCACCTCGCGCAGGCGCTGATAGGGCGCCACCCGGGCGTTGACCGCCGCCATCAACGCCGCGGCATCCGGCATGGATTCCGGCACCGGAACCACGAAAGCGACCGGCACCTCCCCGGATTCGGGATGCGCCCGGCCCACCACCGCCGCCGCGACGACCCCGGGCCGCGACAACAGCAGCTCCTCCAGCTCACGCGGATACACGTTGTAGCCGTTGTAGAGCAGCACATCCTTGATGCGGTCGACGATGGACAGATAGCCATGCTCGTCCAAGACACCGATATCACCGGTGCGAAACCAGCCGTCGCGCAACACTTCCGCAGTCGCCTCGGGCTGACGATGATATCCCCGCATGACCTGCGGCCCGCGGATCCAGACCTCGCCGCGCGCACCCGTCGGCAACGCCGCACCGGAATCGCCTGCGACAACCTTGATCTCGGTATCGAAGATCGGCACACCCACGGTGCCGGACTTGCGCAACCCCGACCGGTGCGAGGGCTGATTCGTCGCGCCCATGCTGACTTCGCTCAGCCCGTACCCTTCGCCCACCGTCGCCTCCGGAAACGCCTGCCGCAGCGCCTGGAAGGTCGGCGTGGGCAGCGGCGCGCCACCGGATCCGACGGCGCGCACCGAGGACAGATCACGGACGGCGAGATCCGGACAGCGCAGCAGCCGGTGATGCATGGCGGGCGCGCCGAGAACGTAGGTCGCCCCGTACCGCTCGACATCGGCGAGATAGGCGGCGGCGTCGAAGGAGTCGTGCAGGATCGTGGTCATCCCCGCGAGCACCGGAACGCTCATTCCGGCCAGGGTGCCCATCGCGTGGAAGAACGGCGCCACGCCGACGGCCACGCCGGTACCGAGCCGGACCGGCCACTGTTCGGGCGGGCCGATCTGATCGAGGATCACGCCGCCGTCCGCGTCGAGTGCGGGCACCGCGCCGTGATGCCAGCAGCCGTGCTGCACGATATTGCACACGACATTGCGATGGGTCAGCTCCACCCCCTTGGGCAGGCCGGTCGTACCGCCGGTGTAGGCGATATGCGCGAGATCGCGGCGGGTATCGATCTCGACCGGGGGTGCCTGATCGGATGCGCCGGAACATAATTCGGCGACCTGCGCCGCGGTCACGACCAGGACCGCATTCGCATCGCGCACCTGCGCGGCGATCCGGTCACCCGGCAGCGCGGGATTGATCGGCACGAAGGTGGCGCCCGCCAACCCGATGCCGTAGTAGGCGATCGGGAACTCCAGGCAGTTCGGCATCGCGACCGCCACCCGCGCGCCGGGGCCGATACCCTTGCCGCGCAGCCCGTTCGCCAACCGGCAGGCCGCGCGCCACAGCTCGGCGAAGCTCAGGGATCGTTCGCGATGCCGGAAGGCGATGCGGTCGCCGAAGCGTCGCGCCGAGCCCGCCAGCACCGCGCCCACGGCGACATCGGGATAGTCGAGGGAATGCGGCAGCCCGATCGGCCAGGAACCATTCACGGTGTCGCCCATGACATTTCATCTTGCCCGTCGAATACGACGGTGGCCACCGGGAATTCCCGATGGCCACCGTATGCCGGTCTATCAGTCCTGCTGCTAGTCGTTCTGTAGATAACTCAGCAGCCGCAGGATCTCGAGGTACAGCCAGACCAGGGTGACGGTCAGACCCAGTGCCACACCCCAGGCCGCCTTCTCCGGCGCCTGGGCGCGGATCAGCTGATCGGCGGCGTCGAAGTCGAGCAGGAAGCTGAAGGCCGCGATGGCGATGACGACCAGGCTGAAGATGATCGAAATCGTGCCGCCGCTGCGCAGACCGAAACCGCCGGGGGTGAACAGCGCCGCGATCAGGTTGCCCAGCATGAGCACCAGCACGCCGATCATGGCGCCGAACATCATGCGGGTGAACCGCGGTGTCACGCGGATCGCGCCGGTCTTGTAGACCACCAGCATGCCGAAGAACACACCGAAGGTGCCGAGCACGGCCTGGGCGATCAGGCCCGAACCGCCGACACCGCCGAACGCGACATTGGTGAACATGAACGACAACGCACCCAGGAACAGACCCTCGGCGGCCGCATAGCTCAGCACGATCGCCGGATTGTCCTGCTTGCGCCCGAACGTCGCGATCATCACCAGCACGAAGCCGACCAGGCCGCCGACCACCACGAACAGCGGGGCGAGCGAGTGGTTGGCCGAGGTCAGACCGTAGGACAGGATGGCCGCGACGGTCACCACACCGAGCGTGATGCCGGTCTTGGTGACGACGTCATCGATGGTCATCGGCCGCGTCGCCGGGGCCGTCTGAGAGGGCTGATACTGCTGCTCGTAGCCGTACGGCTGCTGGCCGTACTGAGCGTATTGTCCGGCGCCCGCAGCCGCCGAACCGAATCCCGCGTATCCACCGCCTTGCTGACGCGGCAGGTTCTTGAAGATCGGGTTGCTTGAGGTGCGCACCGTTCTCGTGCCTTTCCGAGGTTCGCGATCCACGTCCGTCGTGGCCGTTCTGAGTATCCAACGTCCAGTCCAGGAAGCAAGTTCCCGAACCGGACAGAAATCGGACAATCAGGACTCTACCGCGCCTGCCCCGGGGGACTTCAGTGATCGAAACCGCCGACCATCTGGGTCACCATGCCGTGCTCGTCGTAGGCCGCGCCGTCCCAGCCGCCGTGATGCACGCTGGGCGATGCCATCTCCCAGCGGAAGGCCGCCGACCGCCCATAGGTGAACACCTGCCCCGAAACGCTTTGGTAGAACCCCGGATTCATGCGCAGCTGTTCTCCGATCCGCGCATTGATCTGCTCGGGCCCGACCGCGGTGAACAGCGGATTGATATACCGCCCGTCCGGCGCGAACACCGAGGCCAGCACCTCGAGCCGCCGATCGGGATCGGTGATGTTCCATGCCGACATCCAGCGCGTCGCCGACGCGGTGTAATCGGCCTGCGGGACCGGGCCCGCATCGGCCACGGCGGGCACCGGTACGACAGCGGCGGCCGCGAGCCCGACCATCAGAACTCCAGAACGAAATGTCATAGCACGAGGCTAACAATCTAAACGATCGGTCGCATTATTTGTTTACTCACTCCGCCCGCGCATCGCGCAGACCGCGCACCGACCGCGTCACCGTGAACTTGCGGTTGCGGCCGATTACCTCGGTCCGGCCGACCATGCGTTCCATCACGCCGCGATAGTTGAGATGGGAGTTGTAGACCGTCCACAGCTCGCCGCCCGGCCGCAGTACCCGCCCGGTCTCGGAGAACATCTTGATCGCCGAACCGGTATGCACGGCCGCGCCGATGTGGAAGGGCGGATTGCAGACCACCAGATCGGCGCTGTGGTCGGGAATCTCGGACATGGCGTCGTCGCGCAGCACCGTCACGCGATCGTCCACCCCGTTCGCGGCCGCGGTGGCGCGGGCCGAGGCGACCGCCGCCGCGGACTGATCGGTGCCGATCACGCGCAGATGCGGGCGGGCCTTGGCGAGGGTGACCGCGAGAATGCCGGTGCCGCACCCCAGATCGATCCCGTCGCGGGCATCGGGCTTCATCCGGCGCAGATGGTCGAGCAGGAATCGGGTGCCGATATCGAGTTTGGAGCCGGAGAACGCGGCGCCGTGCGCGACCACCTCGAGGTTCAGCTCATCGATCCACTTGCGCACCGGATAGGGCGGCTCGCCCAGCTGTCTAGGCCGCTGCGCCAACAGGGTTCGTGATTTCTGCCGGCCTCGGCTGGCCTGCACCGACGAGAACGATTCGGACAGCACCTCGTTCATGGCCGGCGTCAGATACTTGTCGCGGGCCCCGGCGAACACCTCGACGTCCGGATCGGCGTAACGCGCTATCGCATCGGCGATCTCGGACAATCCCGACAGCGCGCGCGGCAGCCGCAGCAGTACCACCGAGACATCCTCGAGCAGCCGCGGCCCGAGCCCGTGCGCGCCGTAGCGCTCGGCCAGTCCGACCGCGCGGGCGTTGTTGGCCAGGGCCAGTTCACCCGTCAACAGGTCCTGATGTACCCGGACATCGCGCAGCTCGTGCGCCGCGATCGCGCCGAGGGTGAGCGCGCCGTATCCGTCGTCGATGACCGCGATACGGCCGCTGCCCGCCGTGGCCAGGGATTCGGCCGCGACATCGAGGATCAGGCGATCGGCGGCATCGACGGCGTAGAGGTTCACCGCCTCCACATCCGGATAGCGCCGCAATCGCCTCAGCACGTCGTCGACCTCCACCACGCCTACAGTGTGCTAGATCGTTGCCGTGTCGTCGCGGCCACCCCATTGGTTACACCACATACCATCTGCCCCATGCGTAACAGGCTGGTCTTGACAATGACCGCGGCGCTCGCGCTGCTGACGGGTTGCTCCAGCGGCTCGTCGCAGCCCGCCCTCAGCACGTCGGTGGCCGTGACCACCGAATCCGCGCCCGCCGCGGCGACGCCCGTCCAGGGCACGCCGTCGCAGGACGCGCGCCTGACGGTCACCGATATCCGCATCGCCCATCATTCCGGATTCGATCGCGTGGTCTATCGACTCGGCGGTATCGGCGGCCCGGGCTGGCGCGTGCGGTACACCGATCGGGCGATACAGGACGGCAGCGGTAAGCCGATCGCCGTGGCCGGGCGCGCGATCCTGCAGGTGCAGATCCTCGGCTCGGCCTATCCGTTCGACAGCGGTGTCACCGAATACGCGGGCCCGGATCCGGCGACCGATCCGAGCGCGCCCTCGATCGCGGGCGTGTACAACACCCACGTCTTCGAGGGCACGACCCAGTCGTTCATCGGCGTGAATGCCGATCGCCCGGCGTTCTCGGTGACCGCATCGGACAATCCGGCCCGGTTGGTCATCGATATCGCTACCCCGTGAGGCGCATGCCCGAAGTTCGGGCGGCACACGATGATCCGGCCCTATGCCTGCCCGGTCTCGAAGCGGGCGATCTTGTCCCCGGCTACGGTGAACCGCCACGCGGTCCGCATCGCACCCCACCGATCGTTGGTGTAATTCGCGACCAGCGCACGCCCGCCGTCGGACACCGACTCCACATCCATCCGGGCATTACTGCCGAAGATCTCGCTGTCCACCCAATCCCGCACGTCGCGATCGCTGCCGTCATCCGACATCGTCACGTCCGGGGTGAGCAGATCCGAGAATCCGGCGCTGTCGCCGGTATTCACCGCGGCGACGAACCTCGACACCACGGGATCGAGTTGATTGACCATCTGATGACTCCCTTCCGGGTGGTACAGCGGACGAATCGACCTGACGGCAAATCTACCGCGCACGGCCCTAGACTGTCGGCGTGACAGACCGGACCCAGCCCTACGGCCGACTGAGAGTTCTCGGGCTGTTCGTGCTGGTCGCGGGGGTCATGATCATGCACGCGGTGGTCTTCGGCGCGGGTCACGCCGGGGCCGTCTCGCACGCGGCCACGACGCAGATGTCGACCGCCCACGCGGCGATGCCGCCGGCCGCGCACTCGTCCGATCCGGCCTGTGACGGCTGCGGCGCGGGCCACACCGGCATGCATGCCTGCGTCTTCGTCCTGTCGGCGTTGGCTTTCGCCCTCGGGCTCGTCGCGCTGGCCTGGCTCGGCGCCGATCCGGGCGATACCGCCGGACCGGTCGCTCGCGCCCGGCTGGCCCGCCACCCGCGTCCACCACCCTGGACCGTGCTGTCCCTACCGGAGTTGTCGATCCTGCGGATCTGATGGGCCGGGTTCTCCCCTGCCCTCATCCAGACAGATACCAATTCCCCAGGAGAACAACCATGTTCGGCTCACGTACCCGAATCACCCTGGCGGGCACCGGAATCGCCGCGGCACTGCTGATCGCGGGCTGTGCCAACGGCAACGATTCCGCCCCCACGACCACCGCACCCATGTCGGGTATGGACCACGGCACGAGTTCCAGTGCGACGCGCGGCGATTTCAACGACGCCGACGTCTCGTTCCTGCAGATGATGTATCCGCATCACGCGCAGGCCGTCGATATGGCGAATCTGGTCCCGACCCGCTCGCAGAACCAGCAGCTGATCGCCCTGGCCGCGAATGTCGAGAAGGCGCAAGCCCCCGAGATGCAGCGAATCAGTGATCTGCTGCGCGCCTTCGGCAAACCCGCCCCGGCCGCCACGATGGGCCACGATATGCCGGGCATGATGTCGCACGATCAGATGACCACCCTGCAGAACTCCACGGGCCCGGAATTCGACCGCCTGTGGATGCAGATGATGATCGATCACCACCGCGGCGCGATCGATATGTCCAACGCCGAACTCTCGGGCGGCGCGAATCCGGACGCGAAGACGCTGGCACAGCAGATCATTACCGCCCAGCAGGCGGAGATCCAGCAGATGCGGACCATGCTGAACCAGGGCTGATCCCATGCCGGGATGACGAGTGAGTGGAGGCTCCGGCCTCCCCGCTCGTCATCCCGGTGCGAGCCCGAGCTCAGCTGCCGATGACCGCATTCATGATGGTGCCGGCGCTGGTGGCCGTGGCGCCGCCGATCATGGCCCCGGCCACCATCTTCGGCGATTCCAAAGCACCACCGTTCCACTTCTCCCAGGCGAACTTGCCACCGCCGTAGGTCACCGCGGTGACGCCGGAGAGCAGGACGAACCAGGTGAAGTATCGGACCAGTTTGAGCAGTTTGTCGGCGGCCGGCGGCGTCTCCGGGGTCGGGTTGCCGACCTGGGCCACCACTGTGGTGTACACGTCGTGCGCCGCGGCGAGAACCATGCTCACGTTCGTTGTCCTCTCGGATGCTGTTGTGGCGGAGCATGCTGACAGAACTCGTCGTACCGCTCTATTGAACCGCACGCCAGCTGTTTGCCGCAGCCGGACACACCGCACCGAATCGCCCGGTCGGCACCGGATCACAACTGAACGCCCGACTCGATCCTTACGTCCTGTTTACGGCCGGTTCTGGCAGCATGTGCGGTACGGGTTGGGTGTGCGAGTCCCACACCGGTTTTCGTGGGATGAGGGATGACGACGCGTTGCGATCAGCCGGAATGCACCGGCACCATTCAGGACGGTTATTGCGATGTGTGCGGGCTGGCTCCCACACCGGCCGCCGCGGGCTCGAGTCCGACCGGGCGGTCGCGGCGCGGGACCGTTCGCACCCGATCGACCCGTACCGCGCGATCGACTCGCGGTCGCCTCGGCGCGGGGCTGGTGGAAATCGCACCGGTGCCCTACCGCGATCCGGCCACGGCGCTCCTGGCCGATCCGCGGGTGCCCGAACACGATCGGTTCTGCAGCCGCTGCGATCGTCCCGTCGGCCGCGGCCGAGACGGCGCCTCCGGTCGCGACGCGGGTTTCTGCGCACACTGCGGCGCCGCGTTCTCGTTCACTCCGAAACTGCGCCCGGGCGATATGGTCGCCGATCAGTACGAGATCCTCGGATGCCTCGCGCACGGCGGCCTCGGCTGGATCTATCTGGCCCGCGACCGCAATGTCAGCGACCGCTGGGTGGTGCTGAAGGGGCTGCTCGATACCGGCGATGCCGACGCACTGGCGGCCGCACTGGCCGAACAGCAGTTCCTGGCCACCGTGGAGCATCCCACCATCGTCCGCATCTACAACTTCGTGCGACATCCCGATCCGATCTCCGGCGAACCCGCCGGCTACATCGTGATGGAGTACGTCGGTGGCGTCTCGCTGAAACAGTTGCGGGCGCGGCGAAACGACGAGGGTGTGCTCGAACCCCTTTCTCCCGCAGCGGGTTTGGCCTATATGCTCGAGATCCTGCCCGCCCTGGGCCATCTGCATTCGCTGGGCCTGCTCTACTGTGATTTCAAGCCGGACAACGTGATCCAGTCCGAGGAGCAGCTGAAGCTCATCGATCTCGGCGCGGTGCGGCACATAGCGGACGAGGACAGCGTCGGATTCAAGACCGATGGCTACTGCGCACCCGAACTGGAGACCGAGGGCGCGTCGATCGAATCCGATCTCTATACCGTGGGCCGCACGCTGGCGGTGCTGACCTTCAACTTCGACTTCCGCACACGCTATCGGCACGACCTGCCACCCGCCGCCGACATCCCTGTGTTGCAACGACATCCGTCGCTGTACCGAATGCTTCGCCGGGCCACGGCGGCCGAACCCTCGGACCGTTTCGGCTCCGCAGCCGAGATGGCCGAACAGCTCACCGGTGTGCTGCGCGAAGTGGTAGCGGCCGAACAGGACGTACCCAAGCCCGCGCTGTCGACGCTGTTCGGCGCCGAGCGCACGGTATTCGGGGCCGAGATGCCGCACTGGCCCGTCGCCATCGATCCGTCCGCGTTGGTGACCGCCCTGCCGATTTCCCTGGTGGATCCGGCGGATCCGGCCGCAGGTCAGCTGGGCGGTCTGGCCGGCGGCGATCCGCGCCGGGTCATCTCCGCGTGCGACGCGCTGCCCGCGACCACCGAGGTCACGCTGGCCCGGGTGCGGGCCCGCATCGAGATCGGTGATATCGACACGGCCACAGCCGAACTCGATGCCCTCGACGAGCAGATCGGACGGGACTGGCGCGGCGACTGGTACCGCGGCCTGGCCGCCCTCGCGGCATACGACGCGGCGACCGCCCGCGCATCCTTCGACGCCGTATACGACGCACTGCCCGGCGAATCCGCTCCCAAGCTCGCGCTCGCGGCGGCCGGTGAATGCGCGGGCGAGATCGACGCCGCGGCAACGCTGTACGAGTTGGTGTGGCGGACCGATCACGGATACCTCAGTGCCGCTTTCGGTCTGGCCCGCACCCGATCGGCGCGCGGCGATACCGAGGGCGCGCTCGCCGCCGTCGAATCGGTACCGGAAAGCTCCGCACAGTACCGGCAGGCCAGGCTGGCCGCGATTCGAATCCGGGTGCGCCATGGATCCGGACCGCATCTGGTCGCGGCCGGTCGGATCTTGACCGCGCTGGATCCGGATCCGGAGACCAAGGCGCGCTTCGCGATACAGATCCTCGAGGCGGCCCTGACGATCGCCGGCGCGGAGCCGGACGCGGGCGATGCCCGGATTCTGGGCTGCCCATTCGACGAGCGCCCGCTGCGGCATGCGCTGGAGACCCACTACCGCGCCCTGGCTCGGCTGGCCGACGATCACCTCTCCCGTCGGGAGCTGGTCAATCGCGCCAATGCGATACGCCCGTTGAGCTGGGTCTGATAGAAGGCGAATCACGGTGACCGCCACAGCGACTCGAGCGCGCACGTTCGGCAATGCCGCCGCGCTGCTACCGCCGCGCGCGGACCGGCCGGGCTGGATCCGGCTGCTCGCGATCGTCGCCGCCCTCGCCGCGCTGGCGACCGCGATCGTGGTCGCGGTCGGAGCGCATCGCGTACACGCGGGCACGACCCTGCTCGGCCAGCGCATCGCGCCCGGAGTCGCCGCTACCGAGGATCTGTCGTTCGCGCTCGCCGATATGGACGCACAGCTGGCGAATGTTCTTCTGGCTGGCGGTGATTCGGGCCTGACGCGGGTGCGGGCGGACGCGCTGAACACCTACGATCAGCGCCGCACCCAGGCCGACGCCGATCTGCGCCAGGCCGCCGCGCTCGCCGGGGCGGACCCCGACGCGCAGCGCATCCTGGACACGGTTCTCGATCAGTTCGGCCGATACGAGGCGCTGGCCGCGAACGTCATGCTGCTCAGTGCCAACGGACACGATCCGGCAGGCCGCCCCGCGCCCCCCGTGCTGGATCTGTACCGGCAGGCCACCGACCTGATGGCCACGATTCTGCCGACGGCCCATCGACTCACCGAATCCAACGATCACGTCCTCGGCGACGCCTACGCCGCCGCCCGCGGCGACGCACGAACCGCACTCATCTGGCTCGCGGTCCTCGGCATCGGCCTGCTCGCCGCGCTGGCGGGTTTGCAGATCATGTTGCGTCTCACGGTGCGCCGACGCCTGAACCCGCCGCTGCTGGTGGCCACCGCGCTGGCGCTGGGGCTGATCCTCGGTGGCGCCGTGACGAATTCGGCCGCCGATGGCCAGCTGCGCGTCGCCAAGCAGGACGCCTTCGACTCGCTGATCGCCCTGCAGCAGGCTCGCGCGATCGGCTACGACGCCAATGCCGACGAGAGCCGCTATCTGCTCGATCCCGACCGCGCCGCGCAGTACACGCAGGCGTTTCTGACCAAATCCCAAGAGCTGGCGGATCTGAAGGCCACCACGCTCCCCACCTACTATCCGGCACTGGATCGCGCGATCGCCACCGACTCCGGTATCGGTGGGCTGTTCGGTGACGAGTTGCGCAACATCACCTTCGCCGGTGAGGGCGACGCCGCCCGGCGCACGCTCACCGCCTTCGCGACCTACGAACACGACGACCGCGCCATGCGATCGATATCGGATCTGCGCCAGGCCATCTCGCTCGACACCGGCGGCTCCAACAGCGACTTCGCCGCCTACAACAAGGAATTGGACGCGGTCATCGCGATCAACCAGCGCGGCTTCGACGATGCGATCCGGGCGGGCGGATCCGTGCTGACCGGCTGGACCGGCTGGATACCGTTCGGCCTGACGGCCTTGATCGCGGCGGGCGTGCTCCTGGGGGTGCGGCCCAGGCTGGCCGAATACCGCTGAGTGGCTGCCACGAGATCGGCTCACGTGGCAGCCACTCTCGTCGCGCTAGAGCGTGGCCGCCAGCTCCCGCAGCACCGGCAGGCTCACCGAGCCCGCACCGAGCACGGTGTCGTGGAATGCCTTGATATCGAAGCGATCCCCGAGTCGCTCGGCCACCTGCGCCCGCTGCCTGCGGATCTCGAGCTGCCCCACCTTGTAGCCGACGGCCTGGCCGGGAATGGCGATATAGCGGTCGATCTCGCTCTCGATCTCGGTGCGGCCGATCGGCACATTCGCGACCATATAGTCGATCGCCTGCTGACGGCTCCAGCCCTTGGCGTGCAGACCGGTGTCGACGACCAGGCGGCACGACCGGAACGAATCGGCCGCGAGCATGCCGATCCGCGCCAGATCGTCCGCGTACAAACCCATTTCGTCGGCGAGGCGTTCGGTGTAGAGCGCCCAGCCCTCGACGAAGGCGGTATTGGCGAACGACTGACGCTGGAAGCGCGGCAGATGGTCGAGTTCATTGGCGATGGTCAGCTGCAGGTGATGACCGGGAATGGCCTCGTGGTAGGCGATCGCGCCGGTCTGATAGCGCGGGCGGCCGGCCGGATCGTACTGGTTCACGAAGTAGGTACCCGGGCGGGAGCCGTCGGCCGCGGGCGGGAAGTAGTACGCGCCCGGTGCGTCCGCCGCGAGGAATTCCGGAATCGGGACGATATCGCACGATTCCTTCGGCAGGCGGCCGAACCAGTCGGCCATCTCGGCATTCGCGGCGGCCAGCGCGGCGCGCGCGTCGACCATGATCTCCTCGCCGTTGACGTAGTGCAGCTCCGGATCGCCCTGCAGCCGGGCGAAGATCTCGGCCTGATCGGTGAGGCCGAACAGCTTCGCGCCGATTCGGGAGTGCTCCTCGCGCAGCTTCTCCAGCTCCGCCAGACCGGTCTCGTGGATCTCGTCCGCGCCCAGATCGTCGAGGGTGGTGTGGCGGCGCAGCAGGCGGCGGTAGATATCCTCGCCGTCGGCGCCCAGCCAGCACAGGCCCGCCTTGTCGTCGGGCCGCGCGACCGGCAGCAGTTCCTCGGCCAGCACTCCACGATAGGTGCGCAGCGCCGGGCGGACCACATCCCGCACGACCTCGGACAGCGTTGCGCGCCACTGCTTTTCGCCGTCCCAGTCCGGCGGTCCCGGGAAGGTGGCGAAGGCGTCGGTCACGGGATCGGAGGCCAGATATCCGTCCAACTGATTGAGCGACCGCTCGATGACGATCCGCGCCGGGGTGCGCCCGGCGGCCAGACCCGCCCGGAATCGCTCCGCCGCCTGGCCGAACAGGCTGTCGAACTGCCGGAAGCGCTGTACCAGCGCCAGCGCGCTCTCCGGGGTCGGCGCGTTGGTCTGCGGCGCCAGGGTCAGCACCATGGAATGCACGCCGTCCATCTGATCCGACGCCATCTCCACCGGGCGCCAGGACAGATGGTCGACCGTCGAGGCGAGTTCGTTGATCAACAGGCTGCGGGTGGTGCGGTCCTCGGCCGCCAGCGTCGCCGGATCGACGGCCGAAACCTGTTGCAGCAGATCCTGATACACCCCGATCAACCGCTGTTCGGTCGCCAGCGACAGATCCTCGATCCGATCGTCGAACCGCCGATCCCCCAGCAGCGTCGCGGAGCTGGGCGACGCCTCCAGCACAGTGTCCCAATACTTCTCGGCCAGGCCGATGAGTTCGTCGTGCGCAGTCATGGCCCCATCATGCCCCGCGCGGGATTTCCCCGGCCCGATTACCGCGGCCTGCCCCACCCTTCGCTACGGCTGGAACACGCCCCACCACACCGCCGGTCATAATCCGCAGGTTCAACGCCGCCAGCCGCGCATGGTCGGCGAGTGCGCGCCGCGATGTCGCGACGGACCACACCGTCTCGGTTCCGGCGGTCGCGGGCAGACCCGCGAAACGGTTCGCGAGCCAATCCAGCATCACCGGAAGGCCGAGGAACTGCAGGGGCAGATGGGTGCTCAGGCGATCGCGCAGATAGCGCACCCGGGCGCCCGCGCGCACATAGCGCTCGACCAGAGCGTCCACATCACCGACGGCGATCACCTCGTCGTTGACGCCCTGCAGCACCAGCATCGGCATGGCCGGTGCGACGGCGCCGGGACGGATATCGTCGATGATGGTCCGCAGCTCCGGCAGGGCGACCAGTGCCGCCATGCCGATCGGGCAGTCGACGCGCCGCAGCGCGAACCGGGCCAGCAATGGAAAGGTCGCCGCCGCTTCGGCTTTCGCGAGCCTGTGCAGATAGCGCGGCCGCGTCCGGGCGCGCAGCACGGCGTCCAGTTCGGGATAGGCCCGGCGCAGCCCGGCGGTGAATACCATCGCGAATCCGGCGAACAGGGTGCCGTCGAGGCGGACGAAGGCCGCACCCGGATCGCCCACCGGCGAACCCGCGACCGCGCCGACGATCCGCAGTTCCGGCGCATAACTCGCCGCGAGTTCCGCCGCCCACACCGTGGCCAGTCCGCCACCCGAATATCCCCACAGCGCAACGGATGTCGCGGCATTGCGCGCCAGTGGAGGAAACCGCAGTGCCGCCCGCACCGCGTCCAACGCGCGATATCCCGGTTCACGCGGCACCCCGAACCGACCATCGCTCCCCCCGTGATCGGGCACCGACACCGCCCACCCCCGGGCCAGCGCGGCCGCGATCAACGGCAACTCGATCTGCGGAATCGCACCGAGCGCCCGCGCGCCCCGCCGCAACGCATACGACGGAAAGCAGTGCGGCGCAACGGCATCGATAGCGCATTGAAACGAGACCAGCGGACCGCCCGCCGCCGCCCCACGCGGCAACAGCACCGTCGTGACCGCCGCCTCCGGCACACCGTGCACATCCCGAGTCCGATACAGCACCTGCCAAGCCGAAACTCGCAGCGGCACAACACCGAACGCCGCGAGCTCGACCACCCGGCTGCGCAGCACCGCCCCCGGCGGCAGCCGCTCGAAACCCTCGGGCGCGCGATAGAACGGGTCGCGATCGGGGCGTAGCGGGCGGGCGTCGACTTCGGCGTGCGTCACCATACCGACGCTAGAGCCGCCGCACCGCCGCGGTCACTGCCCTCGCGCGCACATTCTCGGCAGTCGCGTTTGTGCCCGGAAACAAGGTGCTGCCCAATCGAACAGCACACCGGGAGGTAACCCTACCCGGGTTGCCCGTCGTCCTGTTTCCGACCACAATCCACCCCATGACGGCCGCAATCCCACCGCCGCCCCGGGAGGCCGCCCTGGCCGCCCGCCTGCGCGACCGGCTGCCCCAATTCGCCGAACACATCCTGGCCTCCGGCCTGGGCTCCACCGCACCGGCCGCGGATCTGCCGGACAATCACTTCGTCGAGGTGCTCCCGGCCATCCACGGCTGCGCGCACGCCTTCCTGCACGCGGTCGAGCGGGGCGAGCCGTTCCCGCGCGAGGCGGTGGCGAAATACGTTGCGCCCGTGGTGGAACGGCATGCCGAGGACCGGCTGCCGTTACGTCTACTCTTGGAGGCGGTGCACGGATCGGCGCGCACGATCGTCCACGAAGCGGTGGCCTCGTCCGGTCCGGACGGATTCGACGAACTGGTCGCCTTCGGTGATCGGCTGCTGGACCTGCTCATGCACATCACCACGGTCACCGTCGAGTCCTATGCCGGGGTCGAGCAGTCGATCCACCATGCCGAGCGCGAGGCCCGCCGCGCCCTGTGCGCGGCGCTGCTGCACGGCCTGCCCGCCGAGGAGCTGGCCGCCCGCGCGGATATCGCTCTGGCGCAGAGCTATACGGTCCTGGTGATCCACCTGTACCGCAACGAACGACCCACACCGGTGGCCGACCTGCTCACGCGCAGGCGAATCCGCCTGCTGCAAACCATCCTGGATCGGTTCACGGGTCCCACCACCCTGCACACCTTCGACGGCACCACCGGAATCGCCCTGATGCCGGAAGGGACCACGCTGTCCACGATCGAATCCGCCACGCTGCCCACCGAACTCGCCGAACTGTTCGGCGTCCCGGTATTCGCCGCCGAAAGCGCCGGCACGGCACGCGAATACCTCCCACAGGCCGCCCGCGAGGCCACCGAGCTCGCCGAGCTGGCCCGCTCCCTCGGCCGCCCCACCGGCACGTACCGCCTCGACGACCTGCTGCTGGAGTATCAGCTCACCCGCCCCGGCCCCGCCCGCGACCGCCTCGCCGAACGCATCGCTCCGCTCCTGCGCAGCCCCCACCTGATCGAGACTCTGGACGCGCAGCTGCGCCACGGCGCCGACCGCAAGGCCGCGGCCGCCGAGATCCACGTGCACCCGAATACCTTCAGCTATCGCATGCGCCGCATCGCGGACCTGACCGGGCTCGATCCGGCCGATCCGAACGGTTCACGATTGCTGGCCGCGGCGCTGATCGTCCATCGGTCGTATCCGATTTCGGACGGTTCCGCGGACTAGCTCGAAACCCCTGGACCCCTGCCGCTTTCATGCCGGATGGTTGCGTAGCGGCGGGCGTGCTCGATAGGGTTGGCCGCTACTGGGAACGTTCGTGTTCCCCGAAGACGCGAGTGCGGAGCCCCTCCATGAACGGACGCGCAAGGCACGATGTCCGGAACCTGTCGCGGCAACTGGTCGGTCACTTCGCCGCACATGTAGCGCCATGCGCCACCCTGCCCGGTGACGCACTACGCGGCGATATCACCGCGGTCACGCGGGTCTGCCTGGAGCTGACCATCGATGTCCTCGAGGGCCGCCAGCCCGACGACAAGGTCGAATTCCTGCAGCAGGCCGCGGCGGGCTGGGCGCGCGAGGGCATTCCGATCGATACCGTGCACCACGCCGTGCACGAGGGTTTCAAGCTGGCCTTCGATCTGCTGCTGACCCAGGCCGAACCGCATGAGCGGCCCACCGATCCGGCCCAGCTGCTGCTCCGCGTGCTCGACACCATCACCCCGGCGGTCGCGCTGGCCTATGTGCGCGAACATCAGGCGGCGGTGAGCGAACATCACACTGCCGTGCACACGCTGGTCTCGGCGCTGCTGTCCGGGCATCCCACCTCGACCATGGCCCGCGAGAGCGGTATCGAGATCGCCTCGGCCTATGCGGTACTCGCCATGAGCCTGCCGCGCCATCGCGACGAGACCCATCCGGGCGTGGACACCAAAGTCGTGGCGCGGCGCAAACTTCGGCGGTTACAGACCGAACTGGCCCGCTGGTGCGGCGGGCGCGCCCTGTCGCTGCTGAGCGTCGACGGCGGCACCGTACTCATCCCCGCCGACTCGATCACCGAGGACGAACTCGATCGGCTCATCGGCCGATTGTCCGAGGCCGCACAGGTTCCCGTCACCGCGACCGTCGTCGCCGCGCCCACGGCCGAGATTCCCGAATGCGCCGACCGCGCCCACGAACTGCTCGACACCGTGCTGCGCCTGGGCAGCGATCCGGGCCTGTACCGCTTCGCCGATCTCGCGATGGAATACCAGCTCACCCGCCCCGGCCCCGGTCTGGACCGGCTCGGCGCCCTGCTCGATCCCCTCGACGACCACCCCGATCTGCTCGAGACGCTGCGCAGCCATCTGGCCACGGGCCTGTCTCGCCAGCGCACCGCCCGCCAACTGCAGGTGCACACCAATACGGTCGACTATCGTCTCAAGCGCGTCGGCCAGCTCACCGGAATGGACCCCACCCAACCCGGCGGGCTCTGGTATCTGCGCGCGGCCCTGGTCGCCCGGACCTATCGCAAATCGGCCCCGGTGATGGAGTCCTGATCCATCAAGTGGGCAACGCCCGGGCATCGCACAGGGCGAGGGCGGTGCGGGTGAACAGCGGCGCCAGCGCCGGCAGGGCCGCGGCGCCGGTGTCGTAGAGGCAGGCACGGATTCGATCGTCGATGCCGCCGAGGAGGATATCGATCAGTCCCGGATCGGGGACGGCCCGCAGATCGCCCGCCGCGACGCCCGCGCGGGCGCTGCCCAGGACGTATTCGGCGAACAGATGATGCAACCGCGCGCGATGGGCGATCAGCGGACCGCCCGCGACCAGTGATTCCACATAGATCGCGCGCGTGGCGGCCGGGGCCGCCGCGAGGACGCCGAGGTAGACCTCGAAGGAGGTGCGGACGCGGGCGGCGAAATCGCCACCGCCCCACTCGCCGATCGCCTCCCCGACCCGCCGCAGACCCAGCTCGACACCGAAATCGTAGGCGGCGGCGAAACATTCATCCTTACCGGCGAACATCGCATAGAACGTGCGCCGGGCCACCTGGGCGCGAGCCACGATATCGGCGACCGTCGTTGCGGCATAGCCGATTTCGCCCACCGCGACCAGCGCGGCCCCACACAGCCGTCGATACTGCGACGACTCCACCTCCGCACGGCTGAGCCGATGCCTGCCCCGCGGCAGCGGCCCGGCCTCGGTGTCGGTCTGCACGCTCATGAACCAAGAATATGGACAACCGACCGGTC
Organism: Nocardia sp. NPDC051570; assembly: GCF_044454005.1. Taxonomy (NCBI): domain Bacteria; kingdom Bacillati; phylum Actinomycetota; class Actinomycetes; order Mycobacteriales; family Nocardiaceae; genus Nocardia; species Nocardia sp. NPDC051570. The sequence goes on from NZ_JBITDI010000004.1 coordinate 621,104, forward strand.
TGGCGTGACCGCGTCAGTTCCGAATCGCCTCTAGCACCCAGGTCGGCAACAGCATCGCACCCGTATCGTCCAGTTCGGGTTCGAAGCCGTTGGCCCGCAACGCCGCCAGCATCTCGGCGGTCGGGATGATGGCCGTGACCCGATCGATCTCCAGCGTGATCAGGTTCCACCGCGGCGCCGAGAACAGTTCGCGTAGTTCGGCTTCCGAGATCGGATAGGGCGAGAACACCTTGGCGACCGATTCCTCGGGGAAGCAGAACTGGAGCAGCCGCGCCCCCGGGCGCAGCACCCGGTGCAGCGCGGCGGCATTGGCCCGGCGCCCCTCGGGATCCAGGCAATGCAGGAGGTTGCTGCTCACCACGGTATCGAAGCGGCCGTCGTAGCCGGTGAGTTCGGTGGCGTCCGCGACGCCGAATTCGACCTGCACGCCGCGTTCGGCGGCGCGGGCACGCGCCATCTCGATGGCCGTCGGCGCGCCGTCCAGCCCGGTCACCCGATAGCCGTGGTCGGCGAGATAGGTGGCATTGTCGCCCGGGCCGCAGCCCACATCCAGGACATCACCCGAAATGTGGCCTGCCGCCTCGTATTTCACCAACAGCGGCTGCGGCTGCCCGGTATCCCAGGGCATGCGTTCCATGGTGAGGCCCTCCACCAGCACGCCGTCGCGATAGCCGCGCTCGAAATCCATTGTGGTGGGGTCGAACTGCGGTCGCCCCTCATTGTCGGTCATGAGATTCCGTCCCCGTGGTCGGTGTTCACATCCGTCGAGGCGAGTCTAGACCCGCAATCGGAGGGCGCGGCTCCGTTTGGAACGAATCATCGCGACACCCCGAAAGCCCCGCATGGGCGATACGCCGGGAATTGCATTTGCTAGAAGGTAGCCTTCCTTCTCGGGAAGACGGTCGTCCGTCTTGTCCACCTGTCAGGACGACAGAGAAACGAGCACCGATGGCCACGATAGGGCAGTTGAGAGCAACCCTGGCGATCCTGCGCGCCGAGGTCGAGCAGGTCGCCACGCAGGTGTGGCGTCGGGAGATGACCGGCGCCGACACCCCGGGCGTGGAGCATGCCATGCTCGCGGGTCTGCTGTATCGGCTGCTCGGCGCGGACCTGCGCAGATCGCTGACCCAGGCACCCGATCTGGCCAGCCTGGCCGATCGGGCACGCGCCGCCGGACCGGGCGCGATCGCGCTGAGCGAGGAAGATCCGTCCGCCCAAGCACATTTCGAGGCCTATTGGCTCACCGATCGGATCGCCCAGCTCTACGACTCCGCCGACCAGGTCCCCCCGCCGCTGGCCGCGGCGGCCTATACCGCCGAGGCCACCCGCACGCTGTTGCGCATCCATCACGACCAGTCCCACGGCACCCGCACCGAGGCGGGATACGCCCACTGGGAAACCATTCTCGAACAACTGGATCGGGCCCGGGCGCTGGCCCGGACCGCCCATGCGGCGGCCGAGACAGCGCCGGTTCCCCCGGCCAGCGTATGGGGCGTGATCCGCCCGCGCGCTACTTAGAGCCCTTGCGCAGCACCGAATGTCGCACGCCGTAGGTGAAGTACAGCCCCAGGCCGATGACCATCCAGATGACGAATCGCAGCCAGGTCTCCACCGACAGGTTCAGCATCAGCCAGGCGCAGGACAGCACGGCGAGGATCGGGATCAGCGGCACCAGCGGCACCCGGAATCCGCGCGGCAGATCGGGCCGGGTCCTGCGCAGGATGAGCACGCCGATCGAGACCAGCACGAAGGCGAACAGCGTGCCGATGTTGACCATCTCCTCGAGCGTGCCGAACTCGACGAATCCCGCGAGCACCGCACACACCACGCCGACGATGGCGGTGATCCGCACCGGCGTGCCCTTGGGGCCGGTATGCGCGAGTCCGCGCGGCAGCAGTCCGTCGCGCGACATCGCGAACAGCACCCGGGTCTGGCCCAGGTACATCACCATCACGACGGTGGTCAGACCGGCCAGCGCGCCGATCGAGATGATGTTCTTCGCCCAGGTCACACCGTGCACCGCGAACGCGGTCGCGAGAGTGGCGTCGCCGCTTTGCAAGTCGGTGTAGGGCACCATGCCGGTGAGCACCAGCGAGACCGCCACGTACAGCACGGTGACGATCACCAGCGAGCCGAGGATGCCGCGCGGCACATTGCGCTGCGGATTCTTGGTCTCCTCGGCGGTGGTGGCGACCACGTCGAATCCGATGAACGCGAAGAACACCAGGCTCGCCGCGGCCAGCAGGCCGTACCAGCCGAAGGTGCTGTTACCCCCGCCGGTCATCAACGAGAACAGCGACTGATGCACGCCCGAACCACCCTCGCCCGGTTTGGACGGCGGGATATAGGGCTTCAGATTCGAGGCCTTGAAGTAGGTCGCGCCGACCACCAGCACCAGCGCGATCACCGCCAGCTTGATGGCCACCGCCACCGCGGAGACCCGCGAGGAGACCTTGGTGCCCAGCGCGAGCAGCACACCGAGCACGGAGAGCAAAAGCACCGCGCCCCAGTCGAAGCTGATGGATCCGAAATGCACGATCGGCGAATGCGAACCCATGACCTGGCCGAGATACTGCGACCAGCCCTTGGCCACCACGGCCGCCGCGAGCGCGAATTCCAGAATCAGATCCCAGCCGATGATCCAGGCGGCGAGCTCACCGAAGGTCGCATAGGAAAAGGTGTAGGCGCTGCCCGCCACCGGAACGGTCGAGGCGAATTCCGCGTAGCACAGGGCGGTCAGGCCGCAGGCGATCGCGGCGAAGATGAAGGCCAGCGATACCGAGGGCCCCGCCACCGTGCCGGCCGTGCGCGCGGTCAGCGTGAAGATGCCCGCGCCGACCACCACGGCGACGCCGAACACCGTGAGGTCCACGGCCGTCAGATCCCGGCGCAACTTCGTACCGGGTTCATCGGTATCGCGGATGGACTGCTCGACCGATTTGGTGCGCAACAACGCCCCCCACCGTCCGGGCGACTCGCCTCGGGTCGTGCCCTCATCTGAACTCGGGATAGCCAACCTCTTACTCCTCTGTCGTAGCTGTCCCCCGCTCGACCCGCGGCGAGCACTAGCAGCGAGCCAACATAGCAGCCCGACGGAGTGATCTAGGTCTCCGGGTGACGGCGACAAGAGTATGCGAAATCGGCCATATATTCGCCCGGTTTGTCCGGCAAGGTTGTGCTCAGCCCACAAATCTGCCGAAATCAGGGCCGGAAAGTTCCGAACGGCACCGTCGGCGGGAGCGGTGTGGGTTCGCTCACTTGATCAAATGACCGAGCAGCGCGAGGAAGTCGCGTCCCGCCGCCGATCCCGCCCAGTGCAGATGTCCCACGAGATAGTCGCGATACGCGATCTCGGCATTCTCGCGATTGGGCCGCGGCACAACGGCCAGGAAGTAATCGATCTCGGACAGTTCGTAGGCGATGTGGGCGAGCGGGAACAGCTGCGGCAGCGCGCGACGCTCGGCGGGAGACAGCGGGCGGATCTCGCGATAGGCACGCAGGAACGCCGCGAGCTGATCGGCCCGCACCCCCGCCGGGCCGCCGTCGCGCAGCGCGATCCAGTCGACCGCGAACCGTTCGATCGCCACGGCCAGATCGAAGACCGCCGTCGTGCGATTGGCCAGCCCGAAATCGAAGACCGTGCCGACCTCGTCGCCGCACCACAGCAGATTCGTGCCGTGCCAGTCGTTATGCGTCCACAGCGGCGCGAGTTCCGCGATATCGACGGTGGGCCATGACAATTCGTCCCGCCACCGCCGCCCCGTCAGAAAGGCCGCGACCGCGGGGCGGGCCGCGGCATACCGCTCGACGGTCGCGATCGGATCGACGCACAGCGCGGCGGTCAGCGGCCGGGGCGGTCGCTCGGGTGCATCGAAACCCTCGGCGGCGCCATGTGATCGCGCCAGCATTCGCCCGGCCGAGGCCGCATGGGCCACCGAGAGATACGGCGTCCAGGAGAACACGCCGCGATAGCGATCCTCCCCCACGCCGAGTTCGTACCTCTCGTAGCCGAATTCCCCGCGCAGCCACGATCGCACGGCCGGGATCGGCATACCGCGCGCCCGCAGATGATCGGTGAACGCATGCTCCTCGCCCAGCGCGGCCGCATCGCGCAATGCCACGGCCATGCGCTTGACCACGACGGACTCCCCCATGGCGAGCCGCACCCGAGCGGTCGTCGAGAGCGGCCGGGGACTGCGCCACTCGATCTCGACGGCATCATCGATCTCGTCGAGAGTCAGTGGCGGCCAATCGGATTCGGCCATCGGACTGGCACCCATGCCGAATACCGGATCACCGGTGTGCTCAGACAGCGGTCTTCCTCCGGCGCTCGATCAGCACCAGCACACCGGTCGCCGCCGCCGCGATGAGGAATGAGAACAGCGAGGCCGAGGACCACCAATCCGGATGGAATCCGATCGCCTCCTGCACTCGCTCCCAGATCCGCGCCCACCACGACACCGAACCGGGATTGCACAGCTGATAGACCGCGAAACCCAGCAGCCACGGCAGCAGCATGAGCGGCCGCGCGGGCGCCCGCTCCGACAGATCCCACCCGTGGCGCCCCCGGCCGAAGAAGTAGTCCACCACCATGACCGCGCACAGCGGTACGAATACCGAGCCGATCAGCAGCAGGAAGTTCGAGAATCCGGTGAAATCGTGGACGCCCAGCGCCAGCACGGTCGCCAGCACCCCGACCGCCGCCGCGAGAATCCGGCGATCCACCCGCGGCAGCAGATTCTGCAGCGACATGGCCGTGGAATACACGTTCGCGAACGACTGATCCGATTCGCGCAGCACCAGCACGGCGAAGAACACCCACCCGGCCGTGACCCCGAGGAAGGTGTCGAAGATCCGATCGGGATCGCCGCCCACCTGGATCAGCGCGATCACACCCAGCAGATAGCACCAGATCTGCCCTGCCGAATATCCCAGTAGCGTCGCGGTGGAGGAGGCGCGGGCCGAACGCGCGTGCCGGGTGTAGTCGGCGGCCAGCGGGACGAACGACACGGCCACCGCGAGGGCGGTGTCCACAGCCGGGAAGAAACCGCTCCACGAGGTGCCCTCGACATGCGGCAGCGGATTGCGCAGCAACTGCACGGTGAAGTACAGCATCGATATCGCGACCGCGACGGTCACATACTTGCGCAGGATATGCAGCACCGACAGCGGCCAGATCGCCATTGCGGTGCACAAGATTCCCGCCGCGACGATCACCGGCGCATGTCCGAATCGACCGTGCGTGATCGCCTGGAATCCGCTCGCGATGACCGTCAGTTCATAGACGCCCCATCCGATGCACTGCACGATATTGGCGACGGTCGGCGCATAGGACAGCCGAGTTCCGAACAGTCCCCGGAAGTTCGCCATCGCGGGCGCCCCGGTGCGCGCCCCGACCGATCCGGCGGCCGCGACCATCCCCGTGCCGACCACCGTCCCCAGCACGGTCGCGACGATCGCCGCGACCATCGGCAATTGCGGATGGTCGCCGGGTCGCAGCACGAAGACGGCCCCGGTGAAGCCGATGAGGCTCACGCCGAGATTGATCCAGAACGCCGTCTGATCGGCGAAGGACAGGCTCCGGGGCGGTTCGGTGGTGAGTGTGAGGGGCGCCTCGGCATTCCGGGATCGCCGCTGCTCGTGAAGAGTGGCCATAACGCCCCACATGCTAAGGCGTGGATCGGCCGCCGATCGCCGCGAGTACGGCCCGGGCCTGATAGTCGGCGCCGAGCTGATTGGGATGGAACGGCACCGCGAGCCCGGGCGGATCGACCGATACCGGAATCAGGCCCTCCACCCACCGAACACCGGGCAGCTGGCAGGCGTCATGGCCGCCGCTTCCCGAATAGGTGTCGACGAATTCGGCACCGCCGCGCCGCGCCGCATCGGCCAGCATCGCATCCAATTCGATGAGCTTGCGGCCCAGCCACGCGGCATCGCTGTCGGAGATCGGAATGACCGGATAGCACCCACGGGCCGGGCGAACGCCCTGGAAGTAGTCGATCAACAGCACCCGGGCATGCGGGGAACGCGCCCTGATCCCGGCGAGTGTCGCCACCACCTTCGGCTCGGCCGCGGCGATATTCGCCGACATCCGATCCACGCCGTTCACGACCAGCGCGTCCTGACACGGCGTCGCGGTCGGATCGATGGTCAGGCAGCGCTGCACGGTCGACGCCAATTGCGCGTCGTTACCGCCGATCCCCACGGTCACCAGATCCGTTGCGGGGGTGAGCCGATCGAATTGCGGGGCGTTCGTACCCAGCGGGGTCGTCTGCGGTGCGGTCATCTGGGCCGTCTCCGCGCCTCCGCATGTCGCATCCCGGAACACCGGAATCCGCAGGGCCGCGGCCAGCTGTTCGGGATAGTCCCGTCGGCTCTGCGCGCAGCCCAGGGGCACATAACGATCGGTCGGCTGGCTCAGTGTCGCGTCGGCCGCCCACGAATCGCCCAGGGCCACATACTCTTCGAATCCGGGACCGGCCGCCGCGGTGGGGGCGAACGCCGCACAGCAGGCCGCGAACACGACGACCGCCATCGAGAGATATGAGGTGTTCCGCACGGTCCGCGACTCCTGCCCCGCCCGACTGCTGGACTCATGTCCAGTAAAGTGACGTTAGCATCGCCGTTCGGGCCGTACGGCCCGAACGCGCCGGGCCGGTCGACGACCGGTAACCTCTTGCTGGATGGTTAGCGTCTCCACCCCCGCTCCGACGAAGTCCTCGGCTCGTCCCCTCGGTCGTCCACTGTGGCTGATCCCGCCACTGCTGGTCGCGGTCGCCGTCTGGTGGCTGACCCACCCCACCTGGCCGCTGACCCCGATCAAGCGCGAGTTCATCGACCTGCAGGTCTACCGCCTCGGCGTACAGGCGTGGTGGCACGGCGCCGATATGTACGGCTCGCTGCCCAAGACGACCATGGGCATCAGCCTGCCGTTCATCTATCCCCCGTTCGCGGCGCTGGCCCTGGGCCCGTTCGCGATGCTGTCCTGGCATCCGGCCGCGCTCGCATTCTTCATCGTCTCGACGCTGGCCCTGGCGATCACGATCTATCTGACGGCCCGGCGGCTGTGGGACGGCGGCACCGAGCTGGTGTTGTGGGCGACCGCCTGCGCGATCCCGGCGGGCCTGCTGCTCGAGCCGATACGTTCCACCCTCGACTTCGGCCAGGTCAATCTGCTGCTGATGGTGCTGGTGGCCGCCGACTGCCTGGCGCCGCGGCCGAAATGGCGGCGCGGCATGCTCATCGGCATCGCGGCCGCGATCAAGCTGACCCCGGCCGCCTTCGTCATCTACTTCCTGGTGCGCAAGGACTACCGCGCCGCGATCACGGCCGCGGTGACCGGCGCCGTCGCGACCCTGCTGGCCTTCGCGATCATGCCGCACGCATCCACCCGCTACTGGTTCGGCGGTATGGGCAACGTATCCGGGCTGAGCGGTTCGGCCTTCCATACCAATCAGTCGATCCAGGGCGTGCTCGCCCGGCTGCGCGTGCCCGAACCGGCCTTCACCGCGCTGTGGCTGGTGCTCGGCGCGCTGCTGCTGGTGCTGGTCGTGACGGCCATGCGCCGCGCGCACGACAATCCGGCGCTCATGCTGTCGTTCAACGCGGTCTTCACGCTGTTGGTATCGCCGATCTCGTGGTCGCATCACTGGGTGTGGATCGCCCCGGGGCTGCTGGCCGGGGTCGGCGCCGCCGCGCGCCGGCCGCTGCGCTCGGCGCTGCCGTGGTTCGCGGTCGTGCTCGCCGCCGCGGTGGTATTCGTGATCGGACCGCAGAACTGGGAGCCCGGCGACGCCGATCGCGAATTCTCCTGGACCCCTTGGCAACATATCGTCGGCGACACCTATGTCTGGCTGAGTGTGCTGCTGGTGGCGCTGTTCGTTGTCGCCACGCGGCGGGGCGCGGGCACGCGATCGCTCGCCGCCGAATCATGAGCGAGCCCACGAGCGGGCCGTACACCCGTTGTGCGTCGCGTAATGTGGAATCCAGCGGCGGTGTGACGCCATCGGGAGTGGGCTCGCCGAATACCCATCGCAGAACGCGCTCGGATCCGGAGCGCATACCGGCAGCGAGGTGACATCGTGAGTGTGACAGCGATCTCCGATCGCCGCCTGCAGCGCGGCGCTCGGTCGCGGCAGGCCATTACGCGGCGCGCGGTCGACATCGCGTCCCTCGACGGGCTGGACGGCGTGAGCTTCGGGCGGCTGGCCGACGATCTCGACATCAGCAAGGCCGGTATCCAAACCCTGTTCCGTACCAAGGAACAGCTGCAGCTCGCCACCGTCGAGACGGCACGATTGGTCTTCCTCGACGAGGTCGTGGCGCCCGCCCGCGATCTGCCGTCGGGTCTGGTGCGGTTACGCGCCCTGCTCGAGAACTGGATCGCCTACGTCGAACGACCGGTCTTCCCGGGCGGCTGCTTCTGGACGGCCACGATGGCCGAATTCGACAGCCATCCCGGCCCGGTCCGCGACGCCCTCGCCCGGCAGCGCGCCGATTGGCAGGCGCTGCTGCTGCGCCATCTGCACAGCGCCATCGCGGCGGGCGAACTCGGCAATATCGACGCCGAACTCGCCGTCTTCCAGATCGACAGCATGCTCAACAACACCAATATCGCCCTGCGCCTGGGCAATCACGACAGCGTGCGGCTGCTCCGCCGCGGCATCGACAATCTCCTCGGCTCCTGATCGAATCCGCTCAGCGTTTCCGAAGGCGCCGTCGGCGAGCCGCGATGCCGACGAGGAACTGTTCGCGCGGCTTCCACATCCCTGTCAGCATGTGCGCGACCGCCGCCGTGCCGATCAATACCAGCAGCCACAGGTAGTACCGGCTCTCGTCGCCGTCCCGCCCGATCGGCTGCCACCACGCGACCTTGCGATGCGAGGGCGGCGTGGACGTCGCGGTCCCGGGGGCCGAGGGGCCCAGGCGGTCCGATCCGAAGGCCGGTCCCGGCACGGGTATCGGCAGCGGTTGCGCGGCACGGGATTCCGGGGTCGGCGTGGCGGCGGGCGCGGGTGTGGCCGGGAGCCGAGGCGACGACAGGTCCCGCGCCAACGCGGTGAACCAGTCCGCGACGAACTGCACCGCGGAACGCCCACTGGCCGAGGCGAATACGTAGGCGCCGTGTTGCCGCCCGGTATCGAGATACTGCGTCCAGATCGCCGGATCCGCGGCCGAGAGGGTGTCGTCCAGTAGCTGGGCCACCGCGTCGAACATCTGCGTGAACAGATGGAACGCATGGGTTTTCGGAATCGGCCGGCGCACTGATTCGACGATCTTCTCGGCGAGGCGACGCAGCCCGTCGAGCGGATCGGTGGCCGCGACGACATAGGCGACCTCATCGGGCGTCAGCGTCGCACCCGTCAGCACGAGCAGGGTGTTCAGCGCGCTCGTCCCGAGTTTCAACAGCGTGCGATGGGCCTCCGGATCCTCGGGTCGCGTTCGCGGATCCGACATTTCGGCGAGGCGCTGACTCAGCGGCGTCTGCTGCGACAGCGACAGCGTGCCCAGCGACTGCCCCGCCAGATCGCGGTCGGCGACCTCGAGGGCCGTCTTGACCGCCATATCCCGCAGCGCGCGCAGAATCGAAGCGAATGCCGCCATCGGATCGGCCGGATCGAGTTCGGCCTGCCCGGCGAGATTCACGATCGTGCGCAGCATCGGCAGATCCGCCGGCGCGTCGCAGGCCAGATCGCCCGGAATACACAGCGATGCGACCCGGCCGCTGAGCGCTCCGAAGTCGATGGCGATGTCCTGATCGGGACCGATCCCGCCGCCGGACAGACTTTGTTGCGAAAAGGGTTGCAGCCGAGCGACTTCCGCACCCGACGTGCCGGGCGCGGCCGCGGGAGCGCGGCGTCCCGGACTGCCGGGGAACAGCGAGGCCCCCGGCCTGCGCGTCGGATCGGCGATCAGCGCCACGGCCGCGACACGATCGGCCGGAATCTCGCCGCGGCCCTGCCCGATCTCCTGCGCCAGCATCGAAACGACATGCGCGCCTTGGGAATATCCGACCAGCCCCAATTCGCTGCCGGGACACTGCCGGATCACATCCGAGGCCATCTGCCGCAGATGGTCGAGTCCGCCGGTCACCGATACCGAATACGGCACCAGTCCGCCCGGCACCGCGCCGCCGAAGCCGGCGTCATAGGGCACATAGGCCCGCGCCACCAGGCCCCGCGCCGTGGTCAGCACCGGCTCCATCACCGTCGCGAGCATGCCCGAATCCAGCGACATCGGCGCGTCCGGCGCCGACTGCCCCGTACCCTGCACCGCCAGCACGTACAAACCGGGGCAGCCCTGCAGCGGCACCGAAATCGCCTGCGGTTCGGCATGAGCCGTGGCAGCCACCCCGATCGTCGACGCTGCGAGTGCTGCGACAGCTCCTCGTCGGATCATCGACTCAACGCTTGTCCTCGACACGAAAATCGACCCCTCGCAGCGACTTACGCCCCTCGACCAGCGATCATGAAAGGCTGTCCGGTTCGGGACAGGGCGAAGCTGGGCGGCTCGGAGCCCGCCCCGAACCGGCAGAACTCAGAACAGCGCGGTGACGACGTTCCCCAGCCCGGTGAGCAGAGCACCTGCCACGCTTCCGAGCGTGGAAACGACAGCCGTCAGTGCACCCATAATTCTCCTCGAGTAGTTGCGGACACTTCGTTGAATCCGCCCGACGCGTAAGCGCGGACGGCGCTCCAGTACCGACCGGGCGCCATCAAGCATTCGGAGCCGGGTTCGTTCCGGATGGGATCTAGATTTCTTCGGACATGTCCCGCGAATCGCACAACGCTTTTCCATCCGGAACGGCCCTGGCTACGAATACGATCGGTGATCTTCATGTCGCACCGTCCCGCAATGACATTGGCCGGCGCGCTGTTCGCCGCTATCGTCGTAGGGGTGAGCGCCGCCGCACCAGCACAGGCATCCCCGCCGCCCGCCCGGGTCGAACCCCTCGGGAGCGATTTCCTCTGGGGCGTAGCGACGTCCGGCTTCCAGAGCGAGGGCCACGCACCCGACAGCAATTGGACCCGGTACATCGCCGACCCCAACTTCGGACACGAGCAGTACCGCGATTCGGTCGACTTCTACGACCACTACCCGACCGATATCGCGGCGGCAGCGGCCATGGGCATCAAGGTCTTTCGCCTCAGCGTCGAATGGGCCCGGGTCGAGCCGCGGCAGGGCCAATGGGACGAAAGCGCATTCGAGTTCTACGATCGGGTGATCGATCTGATCAGGTCGGCCGGAATGCAGCCGATGATCACCTTGGATCACTGGGTGTATCCCGGCTGGCAGGCCGCCCTCGGCGGCTGGGACGATCCGAACATGGTCAAGAACTGGCTCACCAACGCGAACAAGGTGGTCGACCGATACGCCGCGCGAAAACCGCTGTGGGTCACCATCAACGAGCCGGTCGCCTATATCGTCCAGGAACTGAACCACCACCACGTCCAGGGCCCCGACTTCGACAAGCGCTTCCATCAGATGGAGGCCAGTTTCGCCCAGGCGCACAACCAGATCTACGACGACATCCACCGCAAACAGCCCGGCGCGATGGTCACCAGCAATGTCGGCTTCGTCGCCAAGAGCGACGCACAGGTGAACGACGAGTGGGTCGCGCTGATCAAGGACAAACTCGACTTCGTGACCCTGGACTACTACTTCGGCGCGGACGCCGCCACCACGGCCCGGCCCGTCGCCCGATCCGGCGCGAGCTCTGTCGCCCAACAACTCTGGGACGGTCCGCTGCAGTCCGAGGGGATCTACTACGCCATCCGGCGCTATGCGGAGAAGTTCCCGAAGAAGAAGCTGTACATCGCCGAAAACGGCATGGCCACTCAGAACGGCACTCCGCGTAAGGATTACGACCGCGCCGACTACCTGCGCGATGTCGTCTATTGGATCCAGCGCGCCCGCATGGACGGCTACCCCGTAATCGGCTACAACTACTGGAGCCTCACCGACAACTACGAATGGGGTTCCTACACACCCCGTTTCGGCCTGTACACGGTCAATGTCACCACCGATCCCACCCTCGCGCGCACCCCCACCGACGCGGTCCAGGCCTACACCGACCTCATCGAGGCCGAGGGAGTCCCCCCGGGATATCTCCCGACCCACAACCCGGTGGTCCCATCCCAGGTCGACCCACCGAGCAGCATCGACAACCCGGTCACCCTGCCGCCCCGCCCGGGCAGGCCCGGGCAGTCCTAGGCAAGCCAGATCTTCAACCCTCCGATGGGCAGGCATCCGTGGCGAACCGCGGCGGCCAGATCCTCGGGGCTGTTCACCCGGCTCCACGGCTGCTCCGGCGCGGCGGGCGGCGGTCGATCGGCCGGTCTGAAGATCCATTGCGCCTCGAAGAGCACGCGGAATCCCGCGTCGGCCAGGTCCAGGCGGGCAAAGCTGTCCTTGATCGAAGCGCCGGGCGTCTCGCGGTCGATGCGGGCCAGGATGTCTCCCGCGGCCACCTGCGGACCGAGCGTCACCGCATCCGGATACAGCGGTGGCGTCCGGTGCGCACTCGTCCACGCGGTGGCCTCGAATTCGCCTGCTATTCCGTGTGATCGGCATATCGCGTCGCACCAGAGCGCATTGTTGTGTGCGGCAATGCGCACCAGCTCGTCGTCCACCTATCGCGCGCCGACCGGATATCCCGTCACCAATCCCGCTATGGCGGGCCATGTATCGCTGAGTAGTTCGGCGAAATCGCCTGTGCTGAACGAGGTGAACGGGCTGGTGATCGTGCAGCCCTTGGCAGCGGGGACGCCGTTGAGGCGGTCGATGATGAACTGGTAGCCGTCGGGCAGCCAGCCCATGATGCCGATGATGTGTTCGGCGAGGAATTCTCGGGTGTAGGTGATGCTGACATTCGGATCGGCGCAGTAGCCGTCGACGATCCGGTCGGTGCCCGCATTCGGGATCAACTCGTCGTTCTGCGCGTGATAGATGTACATCGGGACATCGGGGGTGTGCTGTCCGAGCTGCTGCGCGGTGATCGCGTTGCTCAGTTCGGGAACCTCGAGCGGATCGCCGTGGCCGGTGTAGGAGCCCAGGTAGTTCCAGAACGGGAACAGCGCCGAACCCATCGGATGGCACAGCACGCCCTTGAACGAGGTCATGAAGCGCCCGAACCAGTCGTATTGGGTATCGAATACCCGCTGCACCTCCGGATATTCGGTGGCGAAGCCGTGTAGCGCCGCACCGATCACGCCCGCGCCGAGATTGCCGTTGTCGGAGCGCAGCACCGCCATCAGATCGCCCATCGCGACGCCGCCGATGGCGATGCCCGCGATATTCAGCTCCGGCGCGTAGGTGTCGTGATGTTCGGCCACCCATCCGCTCGGGATGGTGCCGCCGGAGTAGCCCATCAATCCGACGGGCGTCGCCGGGCCCGCGGTCAGCTGCAACGGTGCGAAGCTCTCGGCCGCCCGAATCCCGTCCAGGGTCGCCTGCCCGCCCAGAATGGCCGCGCCGTAGGCGGAATTCGGGCCCTCATAGTCGGGAATGGCGACCGCCCAACCCTGCGAGACACCCAAGGCGACGGCGAGCGAGGTCTCCGCCGAATTGACGTAATCCGCGGGGATCGAACCCTGTTGGACGACATAGGACATCGCGCAGTACTGCGCGGTGGAGTCCTCGGCCACCTGATACGACAGCAGCTTGAATCCGCCCTCGGGCGCGGCACCGCGCGGCTTCAACAGCGTGGTGACCGTGGCGATCGCATTGCCGTGACTGTCGTCGGTGCGATACAGCACCTGCCACGCGTCGATATTGAACGGCGCCACCGACCCCAGCGCCGGGGTGATCTGCCGGGCCTTGATGATTCCCCCGGGCGGCGTACCCGCGATGACGTCGGCCGGAGCCTTGTAGAACGAATCCAGCTCGGGCGGGACGACCATGACCGGAAGGGGTGCGATGGGCACGTCGGAGCGCATGGGCACCGCATGGGCGCCACCGGTTGCGACGATGCCGACCAGGGCGAACAAGACGCCGGCGACCACGGCGGTGCGAAACCTCATCTGTCCCTCATCTGAAAAGGAGAATGGAGATTTCCTTACCGTAGAGTGGCCCACGTCACTCGTCAACAGGCGATGTGACGCTGAACCGTTCCTGCCGGGAATAGCCCCGGGTACGCTACGGGCCGTGCGACGCACCCGTTTCGAGTCGATCGGCCGGTACACACCGGAAACGAAGGTCTCCACAAGGGAATTGATCTCCCGGCTGAAGCTTCGCGGCCTGGCCCTCGAACGCCTGACCGGCGTCCGCAACCGACACGTCTACGATCCGCATCCCGATCGCTACGAATCGTCGTTCGTGCTGGCGCAGCGGGCCATGCGCGACTGCCTGCGCCATTCCGCCTACTCCGCCGCGGATCTCGACATCATCATCTCGGCCTCGACCACCCGCACGGTCGGACCCGGAACCCACTGCGCCGCACCGGCATTCGCACTCATGCTGGCCACCGCGATCGGCGCCGATCGGGCTCGCCACTTCGATATCGACAACGGCTGCGCCGGCATGCTGACCGGGGTCGCGATCCTGGACCGCATGATCAAGGCGGGCGTCGTCCGCAACGGCATGGTGGTCGCCGGCGAGCAACTCACCGCCGCGACGGAATCCGCGGTGCGAGATATCAATTCCCGCAACGATTCTCACCTGGAGGCGCTGACCGTCGGCGATGCCGGGATAGCCGTGATAGTCGACGACCGAGGCGACGATGACGACGAGATCCACTACATCGAACTGATGACGACACCGGCCGAGACCCACTCGGACGAGCCGATACAGCAACAGGCGATCGACCGACTGGCCGCCGTCCTGCGCGAGGGCGGACGCAATCCGCGCGAGGAGAGCTTCGACTTCTGCATCTACCATCAGTCCAGCGCCCCGGCCATCACCCGCCTGCATCGCCTGGCCCGCAAGACATTCCGCGGCCTGCCGACGCGAATGCTCAATGTCCTTGCCGACTACGGCAATACGGCATCCACGTCGCACTTCCTTGTGCTGCACGAATATCTGCGGCAACAGCAGATCCCCAAGGGATCGAGAATCCTGATGATCCCCCAGACCTCCGGAATCATGTCCGGCTGCTGCGCCGCCACCGTCTCCCGGCTGGAAGTCTGATCGTGCCCACGGCAATCCTTGCCGCCGCGGTGCGCACCGATCCCGACACCGACAGCTACGTCGAACTGGCCGCCCGCGCGGGGCGAGAGTGCCTGCGGCGCGCGGGAATCGACGCCGACGCGGTCGGACTGCTCATCAGTTCCGGCGTGCTGGGCCGCGGCGACGCACCCGCGGCCGTCGCGATCGAGCAGCGGCTCGGCCTCGGACCGGAATTCCGGCCCGGCCGAGCCCCGGCCCTCTCCTTCGATCTTCGACACGGCGCCCTCGGAGTGCTGCACGCGATGACCGTCGCCGACGGATTCCTGATCGGCGGGAAGGTGAGGTACGCATTGCTCGTGGCCGGTGACACACCGTGGCCGACGGTCGCGGACCCCGTCGCCGCCCCGACCGCCAGCGGCGCCGCCCTACTGCTCGAAAACTCCACTGTGACAGGCGGTTTCGGCACGTTGCGGACGAGTGACCCCACCGGTCCGGTGCCGCCGTCGGCCTGGACGTCATCCGACGAGGCCGGAATCCACGGGCACCTGCGCCCGACCGGCGACGCCTTCGATGCCGCCGCCTCCGCCGTCGAGCGGTGCCTGGCCGACGACAAGCTGTCGCCCGAGGATTTCCGGCGCGGGCGCGCGGTCCTGCTCTCCCCCTCCCACACCCCCGATTTCGTTGCGCGGCTGGCGAATACGCTAGGGTTGACGCCGCGTTCGGTTATCGGCGCGCCGGAACCGGGCCGTCCGTATTCGGCGGCGCCGGTGCACGCCTATGTTCATGCGGAACGACTGGGCTGCCTGGAGTCCGCGCGGACGGTGCTGTTTCTGGGCGCGTACGACCGGTCGGCCGCCTGCCTGGCGTACCACCGGGAAACCACCAGTTCCACCGTCCCATGATCTGCATCAGCACGGGACCAGCACGAGACGGATCACAATCCGATCGCCACCGCGACGAGCCACCCCGCGAAGACTCGCCGCCGGTGGCGGGCCATGGTGACGGCGAGCCGGGGCAGAGCGCCCCGGCCATCCGTATGCGACATTGTCGAAATGTCCTACGACGACTTGGGTGAGAACGTGACGGTGCCGCCGCTGAGCTTGACGGTCGAATCCTTGAGACCACCTGCCACGCAGTCGCCCGTCAGGCCGGTGAAGGTGCCTTCGATATGTACCTTCTTGTTCCTCTGAGCTTTCGTGTCGGGCTTGTCGGACGTCACGGCGTCGGCCTTGAACTTCGATTTCTCGCCCGAGAGATCGGCAGTGACCGTTCCGGATCCATTCATGAACTTGCTGTCGGGATCGGTGATGTCCTTGACCGACATCGCGCACGAACCGTTCTTCTTGTAGTCCGGGCGGTCGTCCTCCACTTGGATCGTGTCCCCCTCGAGCTTTCCGCAGCCGTCATCACCTGAGAGCGTGATAGTCGGCACGACCATCTTGTAGACGCCGCCCGTCGTTTGGCCCTCCGGCACGTCCGTATGGGTGAGCGAAATCGAGGCCTTCGGAATCTTGCAGTTCAACGTCTTGCCGGGGTCCTGCGCCACCGACTGCGGCGCCTCCACCGCGCTGTACCCGAGCGCGGCGGCGCCCAGCAGCCCGGCCGCCAGCAACGCCGACCGCACCCCTCGCTTACCTTGCATCGCAATCCTTCCCAGAGCGTTGTGTGAAAGGAACTCGATCTCCGGCCGGACACTACCGAGCGGAACGACCGAAATGCCGGATCCCACGTTCGACCGCCGCCCCGAGTCGAACGATTCCGGCCGGTACTACCGGCCCTTTTCATGTTCGTAGCCCTCTCGGGAGAGGATGGGTCCGGATGTATTAGCGGAAAGTTCGCTAATTTCTCGACAGATCAACCCCGGCGGGGGCAGTATCGATGAGATCGCTGCATCTCGGTTCTGTAACCGACGCGGAGGAATGCGATGAGCAGTACCTTGCCGCGAATAGTGGACACCGGGCCGCCGACCACCCTCTGGTCGAGGCCGGCACGCTCTGTCCGTCCGATCGCCCACTCGTTCCCGGGATTCGAATCCGATGTCCCGGGGCGCGGAATCGCGCTCGCACCGCTGTTGCCCGAGCGCTGGGGTCGACTCGTGCTCGCCGATCTGCGGCTGGGCCCGGCCACGATCACCATCGAGGCCGTGGGCTCGTCCGGACGGGTGACGGGTCTACCCGCCGACGGGACGCTCATCGAGCGATCCGTCGGCCACCGATGAATGGTCAGTAGGAAGGTTCAAACCCGCAAGGAGGTGTGACATGGCAGCACAGGGAACAGCCAGGCGCACGCAGGGCCCGACCCGCGACCAGCTCTACGATCTGGCTCGCCGGCGCGGCATCGCGGGGCGGTCGAAGATGAACAAGCGCCAGCTGGCACGGGCGCTCGGCCGCTGAGTGAAATCCTCGGGCCCTGATTCCTCGAATTCACCGAGGGAATCAGGGCCCGAGGAACACCGGCCGGAACATCAGTTTCGGGAAGAGAACGCCACCAGCAACGCCATCATGTACAGCGCGAAGTACCAGAATTCGATAGCAGAGATTCCGGCCGAACCGCTCACCTTCCGAAGGGCTGACAGAGTGCCGTCGCGAGAGTGCGGGCAGTTTGCTCGGCATCCAGAAGTTCCAGACGTTCCAGCCTCGACAGGGTCTCGGCGTAGCCGCCCACGCCCAGGAACTTCCCGCCCGCGATCACCTGGTGGTGCTGGCGGGTGGCCGGTCCGGTCATACCTATCGGGCGATCACACTGTTCGGTCAGGCGGCGGCCGTCGGCCAATTCGATCACCACCCGCGCGCCGATGGACATCGTCGCCTGCTCGAACGTGGCCTCGGGCAGGCCGAGTTCGGCCAGCCGGCGCGGCAGCTCGTCACCCGCCCACGCCTGCAGCTCCGGCCACGCGGTCGCGCGCGGACCGGCCCAGCGCAGCGCCTCGCCCAGCGGGGCCGTGGCGCGCACCATCTGTTCGGTGAGTCCGGTGTCGTGTTCCACGCTCACCCTGTCGGCCAGCCGCCAGCGCTGTTCGTCGCCCAGCGCCGCCGGTGCGAGGTCCTCGGCGCCGAGCCGCCCGGTCAGCAGGATCGTCGCCACGCCGTAGCCGACGGCGAAGTTGGCCGCAGCGACCGGAGTTCGGCGGCCGTCCAGGAACGGGCGCACCTTGCGGTCCAGCAGATAGGTGAGCAGACAGCCGTGGACGACGATGCGGCGGATCGAGGGTAGCTCCCGGATCTGCAGCCGCGCGCTGAGCCGCTCGGCGCATTCGTAGGCCGCCTGCGCGTAGGCACTGCCCGGAAATCGCTTGAACCCCACCGTATCCGTATGCCACCGGCGACCGAGCCCCGCCACCAGCAGCTCCGGCAGCGGGACCGACGACAGCTGCGCCAGCAGCCCGTCGCCGCCATCGAGAAGGTCTGTGGTGCACCGCATTCCGTGCGCCGCGGCATCGCATGCGTCCAGGGCCGAACGCACGGGCAGCGCCGCGGTGAGCGGTTTGATATCGCCGCCGAGCACGGCGCGGTGCAGCGGCGTGGGCACCATACCCAGGGCCAGGCCCAGCGCCGAGGTCCATTCGATCGCCGGCGCCCGCCGCGCGTGCAGCAATGCGGTGGCCGCCCCGACCAGATGACAGTGGGTGTTGGCCTGCGCCCGGAAGAACGGCCCGAGAATCGTGGCGGCCGTGAGCCGGGCCGCGCATTCGTTGGCCACCACGAGGGTGGTCAGCAGCGCCCGGCCGTCCATCTCGAGGCCGCGGGCGTAGGCCACGGGCACGGTCACACACGACGCCGACAGATGTCCGACGAAGGCGACGTCGTCGAAGTCCAGGCAGGTCGCCAGCCCGGCCAGCGCCGCGGCGGACTGTTTCGGATCCCGGTGCAGGGGCGCGCCGAACGTGGCCACCAGCGCGCGTCCCAGCGGATGGGTCAGCGAGGCGCGTACGGCCGCGAGGGTCGAGACGAGCTGGCTGCGCGCCAGCGCGAGCGTGCTCGAGGGGATGTCCTCGTAGCGCACGGTGCGCGCCCAGGCCGCCAATTCGGCGGTCGAGCCGACGGCCCGGCTGATCGGCTCCACGGAGATCGTCATCGCGGCCGGCTCGCTAGCTCGCTCGGCTCCCGCAGCCGATCCGCCAGTCTGCCCGCCACCGCCACGGCGACGGCCTCGTCGTCGACCACCCGCGCGTCGCCGAGCAGCTGGAACAGCGCCAACGCGAGACCTTCCTTGAGTACCTTCTCCGCGACCGGCTCGAGAATGCCTGCGAGACTGGGGATTCCGAAGTCGAAGGCCGCCTCGAAATGCACCGCGCAGCCCGGGCCCACGCTCTCCACGCGCCAGGTGCCGCGGAAGACGTCGAAGTCGCCGGTGGTCTGTTCGAAGACGATCCGCCGCTGTTCGGGCTGGAAGTAGTCGACCTCCGACCAGCGCAGCGGGCCGTTGCGGAAACACACCTCCCAATCGCTGGTCATCGGCGCCCCGCCGGGAGTGTCATGAACCACCACCGACCGCACCTCGGCCACCAGCTCCGGATATCGTTCGAACTTCGTGATCCGGGCGTAGGCCTGCGCCGCCGTACATCCGATGGAGCCGACGGTCAGCTGCACCACACGCATAGCTGTCCACCTCACCTTTCACTGTGTGGGTAGCGGTCGGCCAGGGCCGTGACCGCCCGCGCGAAGCGCTCCAGGAGAAAGCACACCTCGTTTCGATCCAAGGTCGCCGGGGGCGTAAGCCGCAGCACGCGTTCGCAATTGAGCGAATGGCTGGGGATGATGCGCTGGCGGACCAGTTCGATGAGCAGCTCGCCCGCCAGCGCGGGGTCGACCAGTTCGATGCCGATCAGCAGCCCGCGGCCGCGTACCTGGCGGATCTGCACGCCGAGCGCGCCGATCGCGATATCGGTGATGGCCGTGAGCAATTCGGCGCCGAGCCGGGCGGACCGCTCCACGAGACCGTCCTGTTCGATGGCGGTGATCGCCCCGCAGACCGCGGCCATGGCCACCGGCGCGGCGGAGAAGGTCGAGGTGTGCAGGAAGGGGTCCCGGTCCAGGACGGCGTAGGCCTTCTCGGTCGCGATGGCCGCGGCGACCGGCAGGACGCCACCGCCGAGTGCCTTGCCGGACAACAGGATATCGGGCCGCACGCCCTCGAGATCCGAACCCCACCAGGCACCGAGACGGCCCAGACCCGTTTGGATCTCGTCGATCACGAGCAGCGCCCCGAACTCCGAGCACAGCGTGCGCACGCTGTGCAGATAACCGGGCGCGGGCAGCACGACCCCCGCCTCGCCCTGGATGGGTTCGACGATCACGCAGGCGGGGCCCGCGGAGCGTTCCAGCGCGGCGTGCAGGGCCGGGACATCGTTGTAGGGAATATGCGTCACATCGGGCAGCAGCGGCCGAAACGGGTCCTGGAACAGGCTTTTCGCCGTGACCGACAGCGCGCCGAGGGTCTTGCCGTGATATCCGCCGTGCATGGAGATCAGGTGCCGGTGCCCGGACAGCCGGGCGATCTTGATCGCGGTCTCGGTCGCCTCGGCCCCCGAACCGCAGAAGTGCACCCGCTCGAGCCCCTCGGGCGCGACCCCCGCCAGCATCCGCGCGGCGCGAGCGGCGGTGGGCTCCAGGAACATTCGCGTCCCGACCGGATGCCGATGCAGCTGCCGCTGCACCTCCCCCACCACCACCGGATGCCGCGCACCGGTGATGAAGACACCGTAACCGCCCGCGTTGAGGTACTTCTCGCCGTCGATCATGGTGACCCACGCACCGCGGGATTCGACCTCCACCTGTCCGCCGATCAGTTCCGCGATGCGCGCCCGCCCCGAACTGAGGTTGTCGCGATACGCCCGCGCCACCCACGTCGTATCGGTCACGCCGGTCGCTTCTTCGGTCACGTCGGTCATAATCGTCACTCCCGGTCGATGCGAAAGGTGCCGCCGGACAGGCTTTCCGCGATGCTGTCGCCGCAGGACTGCCGGGCGGGGGGATGGAAGGCGAGGCAGCGGCTCGCCGTGGCGAGGTAGGCGACCTCCGGTGCGGTGATGAAGGCCGTGCCGCCGAGGATCTCCATGGCGCGGCCGGCCACCTCACCGATGGCGTCCTGTACGGCGAACCGGGCGATGACGGTCTGGGCCAATGCCGGATTGTCGGTTCGGTTCGCGAGCAGCAGATGCGCCACCGCGTCCAGCAGCAGCGCCGCGGTCTCCAATCGAATACCCAACGAGGACAACATATCCCGGCTCGTCCGGCCCGCCCGGAAGACCCGTTCCACCAGCGCGCTGGCCATGCCCAGATAGCAGGCGCTGATCAGCAGTTCGAACCACATGAATCCGACGGTCTGCAGCTCGTCGACCGCACCGGAATCGTCCACCGCCGCGGTCACCGCGAGGCGTTCGTCGACGAAGACGTCGTCCAGGCGCACCTCATCGCTCTCGGCCCCGGCCAGGATGGTGGTCGCCCAGAAGGGATGGACCGAAATCCCTTCGGCGGCAGCCGGTATCAGCAACAGCACCGGCTCGGCACGGCCGGGCACGGCCGCGCTGGCCGACAGCAGATCCATCGAGGAGGCCATGCTGCACGGGCGTTTCGCGCCGGTCACGCGGTAGCCACGCTCGGCCGGGGTGGCGGTCATCGTCGGCGCCAGAATGCCCTGGCCGGGTCGCCCCTCGGCGAAACCCGAGGAGACGAGCAGATTCTGATCAGCGATCCCCTCCAGGATGGCCCATTCGGTTCCGACGGCGCGCAGGCTGCCCGCGAGGGCGAACAGCGTGGCGACCGAGAAGTGGTGCATGGTGGTGGCGACCGCCAGCGAGGGTGCGACCGACGCCACCGCGCGCACCACCCGCACCGCGTCGAGCGGATCGACACCGCGCCCGCCGTAGGCGCGCGGTATCACCAGCCCCGGCCCGCCGAACTTGCGGAACAGCTCCAATCCGGGATTCCCCGGCTGTTCCAATTCGAGCAGCGGGATGTCCGCGAGCGCGGAATACAGTCCGGGAGCATGCCTTTCGCAGGCGTCCCTGGCCTCGTCGAGGGTGCGCATCACGACCCTACCGGTATCCGTACGGCTGGCCCGCGGTGGAGATCGCGACGCCCTGCAGATGTGAGGCACGCAGCATCGGATAGTTCGCCTCGCCGAAAACACCGCCGGTGACACCGGTTCCGCCATGCGAGGGCAGCGGGGCCGCGAAGGCGATATGGGATTCGTTGACCTTGAGCAGCCCGCCGTTGGTCACGGTCGCCACATAGCGGTCGATCACCCGGCTATCGTTGGACCACAGGGAGTTTCGCAGGCCGTAGCGATTGGTGTCGACGAATTCGAGGCAGGCGCCGAGCAGCCGGTCGTCCTCGTCGTCGCCCTCGGGCACGATCACCGGAATCAGCGGGAAGAACGTCTCCTCCCGCACGGCGATCAGATCGCGCGCGGCCGATAATCCGTCCACGCGAACGACGGTGGGCCGCAGGAAGAATCCCGCCCCGTCGACCGAACCATCGAAATGCATGTTGGCACCGCCGGTGACGACGGTCGCGCCCCGCGCGAGGGCATCGGCCAGCGCGGCATGGAACCGATCGTGGTGCAGCACCGGCGACAGCACCACCCCCTCGCCGTCCGGATAACCCGGCCGCAGCTCCTCCGCGAGCGTGGCGACCCGGGCCAGGAGTTCGTCGGCCACCGCGGGATGCACCACCACCTGATTCGGAATCATGCACAGCTGGCCGGAGCCGAAGAAGCTCTCGGTCACGGCGCGGGCGGCCGCGGCGAGATCGGCGTCGCGCCAGATCAGCACGACGTCGTTGCCCGCCAGCTCCAGGATCGGCTTCTTTCCGGCTGCGACACAACGCCTTTCCAGGTCCAGCCCGGACTCCACCCCGCCGAAGTACATGATGTCGTCGACCAGGGGACTGTCCAGCCACATCCGCAGCAGCGACTGCGGATCGCCGCACAACGTATTGACCGTGCCGCGCGGCGCACCGACCGCGGCCAGGGCCGGAGCCACGATCTCGCGCACCGCGTAGGTCACGCCCAGCGGGGCCGCGCGGGGTGCGCGCACCACCACGGCATTGCCCGAGACCACCGCGGTGGCGGCCAGCAGCGCGCTCGCCATCGGCGCGTTCGCCGGGGGATTCACGCACACCACACCGTCGGCGCAGCGGCGGATCATGCGCAGGCGGCCGTCGGCGGTGCGATATTCGGCGCACAGCTGCCCGCGCACGAACTCGCGGGTGGACTGCTCGCACATCTCCAGGAAGCCGCGGAACTCCCAGCGGGCCAGTTCCAGCGGATGCCCCTCCAGGGTGAGCATCCGGATGACGTCATCGGCCTTGTCCAGCAACAACTCCCGCGCCCGGGTCAGGAACTCGATCCGATCGGCGACCGGTTCCGCGCGCCAGACCGCCGCCGCCTGGGCCGCCGCGGTCAACGCCCGCGCGGCGGTCGTCTCGTCGGCGACCGCGACCCTGCCGACCACCACCCCCGGCGGCACCGACGACAGCGCCACCGCGCCGCGGTCGAGATCCCGCTTGAGCCGCAGGCTCGCGAAGGAGTCCTCGAAGATCGCGCGCGCGGACAGCACATGCACCCAGCTGCTGCCGCCAATGTCTTCCCCACCCACATAGCTGCCGTAGGTGGGTGCCTTCGTCTGCTGCGCCGTCGTCATCGTGAACGCCAGCCTGCCGCGCGGCACTGAAATGTTGCTGACCTATTGCTGACACGGCGTTATATCCGGATCAGTCGAGCGTCAGGACGCGCGGACAGACTGGGTCACATCCCGTCGGATCTTGATGAAAGGGCAGCTCACCGTTGGTTTCATCGGATATCACGCCATGCGGGGAGGATATCCGCCGCGATGTTCTCCGGCGGTATGCCGATATTCCGCCGCGGCCGAACAGCGCGCCATGAGGGCGGCGATTCCCGTTCTGGCAGTGATCAATCCAGCCGCCGGTGGCGATACGGGCGCGCTGGTGCGCACGCTCGAGCGCCTCGACACCATCGCGCTGCGCAGCATCGAGACCGCCGCGGCGGGGACCGAGGCGAGGGTGGTCGAGCAGGTGCTGGCCCGGTGGCCCGAGGTGGTGGTCGCCATCGGCGGGGACGGTACGGCCGGGCAGGTCGCCGCCGCGCTGCGGGCGCTCGACGAGCTCACCGGTCAGGCGCCCGCACTGCTGATCGCGCCGGGGGGCACGGGCAATTCCAGTTTCCGCGGGCTGTGGGGACACCGGCCCTGGGACGAGGTGGCGACCATGGCACTGCGACCCGATTTCCAGTGGCGGACAATCGATTTGGCTCGGCTCGAGGAATTCGGCGCGCCCGTCCTGCTGGGCTGCGCGGCCGGACTTCTGCCCGCGGCACTGCAGGCAGCCGCCGAGCTGGACGGCGGCGGCCGCGATCTGCTGCTGCGGGCGACCGTCGCCGCCGCCGCGACATTCCGGCCGTTTCCGGGGCGGGTGATCATCGACGGCGAGGTGCTCGTCGAGGATCAACTGATCGTGGCCGACGTCGGCGGTATGCGCCACCGCGGCGGGGATTTCCGGCTGCTGCCGCATTCGGTGCTCGACGACGGATTGCTGGATGTCTGCGTGGCCACCGCCGGGGTCGATCTCACCGAACTGTTCCGGGTGGCCTTCACCGGTGCGATCGACGAGCTGCCCGGGGTGCGTTACGGCCGAGGGCGGCGAATCCGGCTGGAGCGCACCGACGGTGAGCAGATGTTGATCGAACACGATGGCGAGCTGATGCCGCGCACCTCGGCCGGATATACCCTGCACGTCCTGCCGCGGGCGCTGCGGGTGCTGATGACAGCGTCCACTGTTCCCGGCGCGGAATGCGTCGGCACTGCGAAATGAGGTGGGGTATGCCGGATTTCAGCTATCCGGATGTTCTGATCGTCGGCGCCGGACTGGCCGGCGTGGGTATGGGCGTCGGTCTGCGTCGAGCGGGCATCGAGAACTTCGTCGTCCTCGAGAAGGCGGACGCGGTCGGGGGCGCCTGGCGGGTCAACACCTATCCGGGGTGCGCCTGCGATGTCATGTCGATGATGTACTCGTATTCCTTCGCGCCGCACGACGGCTGGAGCAAGCTCTACGCCGACCAACCGGAGATTCTGGACTACACCCGGCGGGTGGTGAAGGACTTCGCACTGGGGGCGCATATCCGCTTCGACTCCGAGGTGGTGTCCTACGAATTCGACGACGCCATCGATCGCTGGTGGGTGCGCACCCGCGGCGGCGACCTCTACTGCCCGCGCGTGGTCGTGCTGTGTCACGGCGCATTGCATCGGCCCCATATTCCCGAATTCCCGGGGCGGGACCGATTCTCCGGCCCGATCGTGCATACCGCAGAATGGGATCCGTCGATCGATGTGACGGGTAAACGGGTGGCGGTGATCGGCACGGGAGCCAGTGCGGTGCAAGTGATTCCGGCCGTCGCCGAGGCCGCCGAACGGGTCGCGGTGTTCCAGCGCACCCCGCACTGGGTGCTCCCGAAGATGAACCGCGCGATCGGCGATCGGGAGCGCAGGCTGCTGTCGACGGTGCCCGGACTGCGCGCGCTGTATCGCACCATCGCCTTCTGGACGCATGAGATTCCGGTGGCGGGTTTCCTGCATCCGCGCCTGCTGCGGGTGCTGCGCTGGGCGGCGCTGCGAACCCTGCGCCGGCAGGTGCCGGATCCGGCGTTGCGCGCCAAGCTGATTCCCGACTACACCATCGGCTGTAAGCGGATCCTGCTGACCAGCGACTACTATCCGGCACTGTCGCGGCCGGACGTCGATCTGGTCACCGCCGGGATCGCGGAATTCGAGCCGCGCGGCGTGCGCACCGTTGACGGCGTGCTGCACGAGGCCGATGTGATCGTGCTGGCCACCGGATTCGACACCGACAACCGCTGCGCCGGCGAACATATCGTCGGACGCGACGGGCTCACGATCGAGCGCGCGTGGCGCGACGGCATGCAGGCATATCTCGGCATGAGCGTGTCCGGATTCCCGAATCTGTTCCTGGTGATGGGGCCGAACTCGGGCGGCGGCGCGCAGTCCATCCTGTTCGTGATCGAGGCTCAGATCCGCTACATCGCCCGGTGTCTGGGCCTGATGCGCCGCGGCGGCGCGACCCGGATCGAGGTGCGCCCGGAGATTCAACAAGAATTCAACCACTGGTTGCATGCGAAACTTTCCCGCTCGGTATGGAATTCGGGCGGCTGTGACAGCTGGTTCCTCGACCATACCGGCAAGAATCGGCAATGCTGGCCGGGAACCGGAACCAGCTATTGGTGGGCGACCCGTACGCCGAAGTCGCGCTCATTCGAACTCACACGCGAGTCGCCGTTGCGCGCCACGGAAATCCAGTAGTGCTAGCATTCGCACTCGAGGGGGTCCCGGTGCAGTAACGGCTTCGGCGCGTTCTGGATGATGGGCGACGTATGGCGACAACCAGTATTTCAGTGCTCGGACCCGTGCAGATCATGCTGGACGGAGTCGAGATCACCCTGTCGGGCAGAAAGCTGCGCAGTATCGTGGCAATTCTCGCGGTGCGGCCGGGTGAGTGGATGCGTCGTGACGAGCTCATCGAGGAACTCCAGCTGTCCGGCACCACGGATGCGGTCAATGCCCTGCACGCGCATATCGCACGATTGCGAAAGTGGTTCAGCGCGAACAAACTCGCCCCGGATCTGCTGGAGTCGGCGGCATCGAACTATCGGCTCAATATCGAGCATGCGTGCGTGGACGCCCACCGATTCTCCGAACAGGTCGAACACGCCCTGGCGCTGGGCGCCTCCGCCCGATCGGTGGTGGTGGCCATGCTGGAGGATGCCCTGCGCATGTGGCGCGGCGACGCGCTGGCCGATGTTTCGGACGGTCCGGTGGTGGCGGCGCGCGCGGATCAGCTGCATCAGCTGCGCGCCGTCGCGCGGGAGGCGCTGCTGGACTCGTGGATCGGCCTGGAGAACTATCAGAAGGTGATCGTCAACTCCAAGACCTTCATCGCCGCGGATCCGTTCAACGAGCGACTGTGGGAGTTATTGCTCATCGCCCTGAAACGCTCCGGCCGACGGGCGGAGGCGGTCGAGGCCTTTCGGAATCTGCGGCGAATCCTCGACGCGGAGTTGGGTATCGCGCCCAGTGATCGGCTGCGTGCAGTACTGGTATGAGAGCTGTGCTGGTATGAGAAGAAAGCCCGGCCGGATGAATCCGGCCGGGCTGTTTCGTCCCTTACTCAGTTGTCGTCCTGGTCCGCATTCGCATTGTTCGGCGTCGCCATGGTCGCGACGTCGACGGTGGTACAGCCCGTCGGCGCGGGGATACCGTCCATTCGTTCGGTCACCCAGCGATCCACAGAGGGCTGGGCCAGATACGGCAGGGTGAGCGATTCACTGGCGTGATCTCGCACGTAATGGATGCGGGCATCGGGATTGTTCCGGCAGTAGTTGTCCACCAGCTCGTTCGGCATCCGGACGGGCACGACCCAGTCCAGGAACGGGGTGTAGTAGTACATCGGCATGTCCGGCATCGTCTTGCCCATGCGGTTCTCGTCGATGATGTTCCTGACCAGAGGAGTGTCGAGCGCTCCCGGCGGGAGGGAGCCCTGCACGTTCTGGATCGGAACAACCGTATTCGACCAGCCCATGCACCATGTGCTGTGCAGGGTCCGCATCACCTGACCGAATCCGTCCATATTCCGGTTGAGATAGTCGTCCAGCTCCGGATATTCGCGGGACAGGCCGACCAGGCCGTCGAACATGGTCGGGGACGCACCGTCATTCACGTGGTAGTTGATCATCCCACCGAGATCCACAGGCGGACCACCGACGGCCGCGCCGACGACATTGAGATCCGGCGCATAGGACTTGTGCAGTTCGGCCGCGAACTGGGTGGGGATGGCACCGCCCAGGTGGCCCTGCATGGTCACCGGAGTATGCCGTCCGTCGACGTCGAGCGGGTAGAAGTTCTCGGCCGCGCGGAGGCTGTCGAGGGTGATCTGACCGCTCAACGGTCCCGCGGCGAAGGCCGATTTCGGCCCCTGGAAATCAGGAAGATTGATATCCCAGCCCTGCCGAGCCGCCTGCTGCAACGGCTGAATGAATTCGGCGAAGGGTTCGTACTGTCCCATGTAGTTGGCCGGAACCGAGGCCAGCTGGAAGTTGTAGGACGGCGCGCAGTGCGTGGCGAGGGAATCCTCCGGCACCTGGAAGGAGAGCAGTTTCCGATTCGTGGCGGAACCGATCTTCGGCCGCACGACGGTCGTCACCGCCGGAATCGGCACGCCACGAGTGTTGTTCGAACGGAACGACAACTGCCAGGCATCGACATCCAGCGGCCCGAACACACCCAGGCCCGCCAGATTCACCTTGCGCGCATCGATGACCTGGCCCGGATTCAGATCGACGAACCTGTCCGGCGACGGACTGTAGAACGGATCGAATTCCGGCGCGGTCGGCGGAACCGGGAACGGCAGCATCGGCTGGATCGGACCGGTGTACATATCAGGGTTGTCGGATACCGGCCCCGCCGGGGGCAGACAGGGGCAGTAGGGGTCGGCACTGGCCAGCGTGGCAAGAGCAACTTGAACGATCGCCACGGCCGTCAAGGCAAAACCATGCCGATACCGCCTATTACGCATCGTGGACATTCAACCTTCCTTCGCAGATGTGCATGGAGGTTCGATGAGCTCGAGGTCGCGCTAGACCCTATCACCAGAATGTCGATTTACCGGCGATACACACCAGGATGAATTACGCCCTGGCGGTTGATATTAGGAATCTTCAGGTAAAAGAGGTAACCGAGGTTGCTTTACAGATATAAGGCTATCCATCAGCAACAGTGGTGATGTCAGCGGGATTTCAGACGCCCACGCTGTCATGGCCGTGACCGGGGCCGAATGCCGCCGCGGAGCTGTTGTCGTGCAATCGAATCAGTGGGAGGTGGATATGCTGTTGGCTCGGATCGCCGAACTCGTCCTTCGTGCTCCGCGGCGGATCGGCGCGTGGCTGGCCGCATTCGTCCTCGCCGCAGCGGTTTACGGCCTGCCGGTGAGTGCGCAGTTGCCCGCGGGCGGATACGACGTGCCCGGATCGGAATCGGCCCGCGCCGCACAGGTGTTGGACGAGACGTTCGGGGCGGGGGGATTCTCGCTGGTATTCACGGTCACCTCGCCGGCGGGGGCCGACGGGCCGCAGGCGCGCGCTCGCGGACTGGGCGTGGTGGACGCGTTGCGCGCGTCCTCATATGCCACGCAGGTGGTTTCGTATTGGACCGCACCCGCCGCGCTCGCCCCCGCGCTGGTCGGCACGGACCATCGCACCGGTCTGATCGCGGCGCGCATCGCGGGCGACGATCGGCAGGCGCCGATGCGCGCGCACGAGATCGCCGCGGCGCTCATCGGCGCCGAGGACGGGGTCACCGTGACCGCGGGCGGTCAGGCGATGGCGCAGTACGAGATCAACCGGCAGTCGCGCATCGATCTGATCAAACTCGAGATCCTCGCAACGCCGTTCACCTTTCTCGCCCTGATCTGGATCTTCGGCGGGCTGATCGCGGCGCTGATCCCGTTGGCGGTGGCCGCGTTCGCGATCGTCGGCACGGCCGCCGCGCTGCGAATCCTGTTCGCCTTCACCGATGTCGCCGTCTTCGCGGTGAATCTGGCGACCGCGCTGTGCCTGGCGCTGGCCGTCGACTACACGCTGTTCATCCTCAGCCGCTACCGCGAGGAGCGCGCCGCCGGGACACCGCCCGATCCGGCACTGCGGCGGACCCTGGCGACCGCCGGGCGCACCGTCGTCTACTCCGCGCTGACGCTGGGCTGCGTGGTCGCGACCATGCTCGTTCTGCCCATGTACTTCCTGCGTTCCCTGGCCTACGCCGGCATCGCCGGTGTCGCCTTCAGTCTCGTGGGTGCGCTGCTGGTCGCGCCGGTGCTGATCGTAGCGATCGGCGATCGGATCGGGCATGCCGCCGCGGCGACCCGCCCGGCCGAGGCCACCGCCTGGTATCGGATCGCGAATTTCGCCATGCGCCATGCGATGTCGACGGTGCTCGTGGTGATCACGCTGTTCGTGGTCGTCGGGTCGCCATTCCTCGGTGTGAAGCTGGGTTATCCCGACGACCGGAACCTGCCCACCTCCGCCTCGTCGCGGCAGACCGGCGACATGCTGCGGGCGCAGTTCCCGCGGCAGGACAGCCAGGGAACGGTCACCATCGTCATGCCCGCCGCACCCGGGGACAAGCAGGTGCGCGAGTATGCCGCGCGACTGTCCCGGGTGCCACGGGTGACCGGAGTGGCCGCGCCGGACGGAATCTATTCCGGCGGAACGCGACTCGGCACGGCGACGGTCGACTCGGCCCGTCATGGTGACGCCGTATATCTGAGCGTCGGCACCAGCCTCGACCCGTTCTCCGATGCCGCCAAGCGGCAGCTGGACGACCTGAAAGCCGTTGCCGCGCCGGCGGATACCCTATTCGGCGGATTGGCGCAGCGCGATCTGGACAACGTACGCGGCGTCACCGATCGGGTGCCGCTGATTCTGGCGTTGATCGTGCTGGCGACAGTCGTATTGATGTTCCTGTTCACCGGCAGCCTGCTGCTGCCGCTGAAGGCGCTGCTGATGAACGCCCTGTCGCTGACGGCCGCGCTCGGCGCGATGGTGTGGATCTTCCAGGACGGACATCTCGGCGGATTCGGCACCGTCGCTACCGGACACACCAATGCGACCATGCCGCCGCTGCTGATCTGCATCGCCTACGGGCTGTCGATGGATTACGAGATCTTCGTGCTGTCGCGCATGCGGGAGGAATGGCTGGCCTGCGGCGACAATCGGCGCGCCGTCGCGCTCGGCCTGGCCCGCACGGGGCGGATCGTCACCGCGGCGGCCACCGTGATGGCCATCGTCTTCGCCGCCATCACCACCGCGCAGGTCTCGTTCATGCGCGGCCTCGGCGTGGGCCTCGTGCTGACGGTGCTGCTGGACGCATTCCTCATTCGAATCCTGTTGGTGCCCGCGGTCATGCGACTGGCCGGCGCGTGGAACTGGTGGGCCCCGGGCCCGTTGGCGCGGTGGCATCGCCGCTACGGCCTCACCGAGCCCGAGCCTGCCGGCTCACCCGCCGTAGGTGCGCGATGATCTCGACATACGCTCGCACCAGCGATGTTTCGTAGTAAGTGAGGCTCGCGGTCCGGCAGTGTGCGCGCACCACCGGCCGCGCGTGGCGCAGATTCGGTTGCGGCATGCCCGGAAACAGGTGGTGCTCGATCTGATAGTTCAGGCCGCCGTACAGATAGTCGACCAGGCGGCCGCCGCGGATGTTCCGCGCGGTCACCACCTGGCGGGTCATCCAGTCCGGGGTCTCGGCATCGGATCGCACCGGCATGCCCTTATGGTTCGGCGCGAAAATCGAACCGCTGTACAGTCCGGTCGCCAGATGGTGAACACCGGTGAACGCCAATGCCTGCCACGGTTCGAGCACCCAGAACACCGCCGTGAAGTAACACACCAGATGCAGCCCCAGCAGCAGCCCCTCCGTCCACGGCCGCCGGACCGTGCCGCGGACGATGGCGCGAATGCTCAGCACCCGCAGCCCCAGCGCTTCCAGCGCCGACATCGGGAAGAAGATCTTGTCCTGGAACCTGATGATCAGCCGCCGGGCCGCGCTCATCGGCCGCGCGGCCTGTTCGACGGCGAAGATCGCCCTGCGGCGCACGATATCCGGATCGCGGTCGAGATGGTTCGGATCGCTGTGATGGCGGTTGTGATGATTGACCCACCAGTCGAAACTGGCGCCCAGCAACAGATTCCAGTGCAGATAGCCGAGCACATCGGTCGCACGACGATTCCGGGTGACCTGATGATGGCCGATATCGTGGCCCAGCAGGCCGATCTGCACGAAGCAGAACGCCAGCGCGAGCGCCACCGCCGGCTGCCACCACGAGGGGCCGAGGGCGATGAACGCGATCCAACAGGCCGTCAGTAGCGCGACGTTGACGATCGCCTTGACCACGTAGTACCGCCGTCTCGGGGACAGCAGCCCCGCGGCGCGAATCTCGCGGCGCAACAAGGGAAATCGCGAACCGTTCGCAACCGGTTCCGATCGTTCGGATTCGGCGACCGGATCGATCGCGGGCGTCGCCAGCAGTTGGTCGTAGTTCCCGGACATGATCGCCGCGGTCCTCAGCTCGCCCGCGATCCGCCGGTCAGGCCGCCGCCCTGGTATGCGATGACATGGGCGTCGGCCAGCATCATTCCCGCAACAATCTTGGAGACAAGCATGTGCGCACCTCTCTCGCGATCATTCGGAGATATCCAATCCGATTGGCGGCATTGCGCTAATCCTCAGCGAAACGATACCCGGATTCGACTGGGACAGTGATACCCCTCACCATCGGAACTTCGCCCGCGTGGCCGCCGACCTTCACCCACGGCACGTTCGTGCCGTCTCGTCCTAGAGAAAGTGGTCGTGATGATGAGGGCTCTCACGTTCGCGGTGGTATCGGCCTGTGCGGTGGCGGCGATCGCCGGACCGGCCGGGCGGGCCGCCGCCGATCCGCCGCCGCAGGCAGCGGCATCGATCGGGTATTCGATGCGCCTGGTCGACAGGTCCGTGGTGCTGACCCTGGACAAGGGCAGCCTGGTCGCCCGGGACGGCCGACTCGAGGTGCGCGATCGGTCGGGCGCCGCGGCGGTGACAGTGCCGCTGAGCTATCGGCGCGAGGACGCCGTCTATCCGATCGGCGCGGCGATCGACGCCGGCACCGTGACGCTCACACCCGATACGGATCCGAAACACGCTGTCCCCGTGACACATCCGAGCGCGGGCGAGATCGCCCTCGATCCGCAGTCCCCCGCCTTCAATACCTCGGTGATGAACTTCGCCACCCAGCTCGGCCTCGGCGTCGCCCTGGGCACCCTGCTGGGCACGGCCATCGGCGCGGTCGTCGGCTGCGTCGCGGGCGGCGCACTCGTCGGCGCGACCGCGGCCGTGCCCAGTATCGGCGTGCTCGCCGTCCCCGGTTTCCTCGGCGGCTGCCTCGTCACCGGCGCCGCGGCGGGGGCGATCGGCGCGGTCGTCGGCACTGTCGCCATCGGGATACCCGTTGCGGCCGTGGGGGCCTGGTGGTTCTTCGACGCCCTGCGCACGCAGGCGACGAGCTGAGCCGACGGCCGGACCGATCAGCCCGTCTGTGCGAGCCGATCGCTCTCGGTGCCCGTCAGGATGGTCTCCGCGATGAGGGCGGGGTTGTCCCACATGGGCATATGGCCGCAGTCGGGCAGCGTCAGCCAGCGGGTCTGCGCCGGAAGTTCGTCGTGGACTTGGCTGGTGCTGGGCGGGAGCATGTGATCGCGGGTGCCGAAGGCGACCGTGATGGGGCAGGTGATCGCGTTACCGCCTTGGAAGCGAATGGATTTCGCGATGTTCAGGGCGATGTGCAAGGTAGGACGGGAGCGGTCCAGATCCTGCATGAAGGCGATGGCCTCGGCACCGGTCATATGCTCGGGATGAGCGAACGGGATCGACAGCAGTGCGCGTCGGACGGCGGGCTTGTCCAGGATGCGCCGCACGGGGGTTCGGGTCACCGGCGCGAGCGCCATGCCGAGCTGAAACTGGGCGCGCAGCGGAAGCGGCATCGTGCTGCGCCACAACGTGACCGGAGCCAGCGCGACCACCGAACGCGCCAGCCCTCGCTTGGCGAACTCCAGCGCGAACAGCCCGCCCATGGAGTTGCCGACGATATCCACCGGAGTGGGAATCTCTCTGCGCCGCAACTCTTCTGTCAGTTCGTCGAGCACCCAGTCGATGGTTATCTCGACCTCCGGATCGGGCGTCTCGCCGAAACCGGGGAAATCCAGTGCGATGGCATGTCTTTCGGCGCCGAGCCGATCCAAGACCGGCAGCCAGCTGCGTGCCGAGGCGCCGCCGCCGTGCAGCAGGATGAGGGGGCGGCCGGTGCCGCGTTCGATGGAATGCCATCCGGTCATAACTCAACTCCCTTGCGGTACCGGCCCGTACAGGGCCTCGATGCGGTCGGCGTACTTCGCGGTGATCGGGGTGCGCTTGAGCTTCAGCGTCGGTGTCAACTCATCACCGCCGGGCAGCCATTCCTGGCCGAGGATCACGAACCGCTTGATCTGCTCGACGCGGGCCAGATGCCGATTCGCCTCGGCCACTGCGCCTTCGATCACCTCGTGCACCTCCGCGCTGTCGGCCAGCGCGACCGGATCGGCGGGGAGATTGCGGGTGCGGGCGAACGCCGCGGCCACCTGCGGATCCAGCACGATCAGCGCGACGTTGTACGGCCGCCCGTCGCCGATGGCCACGGCCTGGCCGATCAGCGGGTGCGCGCCCTTCAACGCGGCCTCGATATTGGCGGGCGACATGTTCTTGCCCGCGGCATTGATGATCAATTCCTTCTTGCGATCGACGATCCGGACGTAGCCGTCGGCGTCGATCGTCGCGATATCGCCGGTGTGCAGCCAGCCCTCGGCATCGATCGCCTCGGCCGTCTGCTGCGGCTGCCCGCGGTAGCCCCGCATCAGCAGCGGTCCACGCAGCAGCAACTCACCGTCGGGGGCCAACCGCACTTCCATTCCGGGCATGGCCTTCCCGACCGAGCCGATCCGCGCGTCCTCGGGCGGGTTGACCGCGCCGAGACCCGAGGATTCGGTCATGCCGAACGCCTCCATCAAGGGGATGCCGAGCGCATTGCAGAACTCCAGCACATCCACGGAAATCGGTGCGGCGCCGACGAAGACGAACCGGCACTGCTCCAGACCCATCGT
This sequence comes from Nocardia sp. NPDC051570, assembly GCF_044454005.1. Lineage (NCBI taxonomy): Bacteria > Bacillati > Actinomycetota > Actinomycetes > Mycobacteriales > Nocardiaceae > Nocardia > Nocardia sp. NPDC051570. Next base: position 655,961 of record NZ_JBITDI010000004.1, read on the forward strand.
CCGGCGCAGCCGGGCGAACAGCAGCGCGTCGACCGCGCGCTGCAGTGCCACCGAGATCGGATCGAGGTCGCGGCCCGCCTGCTGGGCCCGCACCCGCCGCAGCGACAGCGCCAACGCCTTCTCGAACAGATATCGTGCGCCCCCGGGCATTTCGGCGACCCTGGCCTCGATACCGGCCTTCGCCTTCTCCCATACCCGCGGCACCGTGCCCCAATAGGTGGGGAGAACCCGCGGCAGCGCGTCCATGACGCCGGACATCTCGGCGACGCTGGTGATGGTGGCGCCGGTGAGCATCGGCCAGTAGTGGAAGCCGAACCGCTCCGCGATATGCGCGGCGGGCAGGAACGATATCGACCGCTGCGCGTAACCGGGGATGTCGGCGAAGATCTGCTCCAGCCCGGCGAGCAGCGCCACCTGCGCGGCATGGGTGAGTTCCACGCCCTTCGGCGGGCCCGTGGTGCCGGAGGTGTAGACGATGGTGATCAGATCCGCACCCGTCACCGCCCGCCACGACGCCTCGAAATCGAAGGCCGGGTCGGGCGTCGCCTCCACCTCGGCCAGCGTGACCGCATCGGATGCGGCGCCGTCGACGAGCACGATTCGTTCCAGGCGGGTGCCCGGCTGCGCCTGCCGCAGTAACGGCAGAAAACGCTGCTCCGTCACCACGATTCGCGCCCCGGCGTTATCGCACACCCCGGCGATCTGCTCGGGGGTGAAGGTGTTGTAGACCGAGAACGGCACCGCCCCCAGATGCAGTGCCGCGGTGTCGACCAGATGGAATTCGGGGCGATTGGTCAGCATGAGCGCCACGGTGTCCCCGCGTCCGACTCCCAGCGCCGACAGCCCCGCCGCGATCGCGCGCACCCGCTCTCTGTAGCGACCCCAGGTGATCTCGATCGAACCGTCCACCGTGCGCAGCGCCACCCGATCGGATCGGGTCGTCGCGGTGCGCTGGAACGCCTCGCAGAGCGTCGTCGGTGAGCTCACTGATCCTCCACAGGGGCACATTGTGTACATGTCCAACCCCGTGGCCCGGCCACGGTGCCGTTGATACCAGAATGTCCACTTCAGGGCGGTATTGATATGGAGCGAGCGCCTAAGTTTGTCATAATCACCTTGTTGTTCTGTCCAAGGTCGGGTCTATTCTCGACGATATGGCCGAATCTCTGCCGCTCGACACGCGCCATAGCCTGGTCGACGCGCTGGTGGCGCACGGGCCTGATCTGGTGGCCGCGGTCATCGAGCGGATGCGCGCGGATATCCCCGTCTATTCGTTCGTCGACCTGGATCAGCTCATGCCGGACGCCTACCGCACCGCCTTGGGGCTGCTCGCGGCCGTGGCCGAACAGCGCGGGCTCACCGACGCCGAGGTCGCCGTCTTCACCGAACACGGCAGAGCCCGTGGACGCCAAGGGATTCCGCTCACCGAGATGTTCCGGGGCTGGCGGCTGGCCGTGCGCGGCCTGCTCGACGAGATCACCAAGGCCGGCCGCGCGCTCGGCATCGACGACCGCGCCCTGCTGGATCTGAGCACCGAGGCACTGGCACTCACCGACGCCGCCGCCCTGGCGATGGCCCGCGGCCATATGGCCACCGAATTCGAACTGGCCAGCCACGACCAGCAGCGCCGCGCGGATCTGGTGCGCGGCATCCTGTTCGGCACGCTCGGCCCCGCCGAGATCCGCATCGAGGCGGAGCGCTACGGCCTGGATCCCGAGCGCGATTATCACGCGCTGCGCGCCCGCCCCACCCCGGAACTACCCGCCGAAACCCTGACCCGGCTGCTGGAACCGCCCGCCGACCGCCCCCGCGGCCTGATCGCGGTCGTCGACGGCGATCTCGCGGGCATCGTGGCGGCACCCCCGACAGGTTCGATCCTCGCGGCCGTCGGCCTCGGCCCCGCGACCCGCCTCGATCGGATGGAACCCTCCTTCCGCAAGGCCACCCGCGCGATGAGCACCGCACACGCCTTCGGCCTGCGCGGCATCCATACCCTCGCCGAGCTGGGCCTGCTGCCGGCCATCCTCGCCGATACCGAGGTGGGCGAGGAGGTGGCCGCCCGCTACGTCACCCCGCTCGGCGATACCGACAGCGCCGCAGCCCTTCTCGACACCGTCGAGCACTATCTGACCAACGGCATGCGCGTCGACCGCACCGCCGAGGCCATGCGCCTGCACACCAATACCGTCCGCTACCGGCTACGCCGATACGAACATCTGGTGGGCATCGATCTGTCCGATCCGACTCGGGCGCTGGAGATTTGGTGGGCCTTGCGGTTTCGGCTGTTGCGCTGATCATCGGTGGGCCGGTAGGGCCCGCCGAGGGTGTGCGGGTGGAGAATTCGGTCCACCCGCGGCGAGAGAAGTTCCACCCGGGCTACATTCACGAGCCGATCACCCAGGCCGCGTCGATTCGTAGCGTCATAGGCGACATCGAAACACCCTCGCCTGATGAAGGACAATCACGATGACGCATAAGACCGACTCCCGGCAGTCGCACACCCCCGCGGTCCGGAACATGGTGACCACGCTGGGTCTGGATCTCGGCCTGCCGGTCGCCGCCTACTTCCTGGCGCAGCTGCTGGGCGCGAGCACCTACCTCTCGCTACTGGCGGGCGCGGTGGTCTCCGGGGTGCGGATGGTCTGGGTCCTGGTGCGCCACAGGCGCATCGATGCCTTCGCCACCTTCCTACTGGTGCTGTTCGGTGCGGGGCTGGCGCTGTCCTTCGTGACCGGCGATGTCCGATTCATGCTCGCCAAGGACTCCGCGACCTCGGCCACCGCGGGCCTGACCCTGGTCATCAGCTGCGTGATCGGCCGCCCACTCGCCTATTACGCCGCCCTGCGATTCGCCGGGGCCCAGCGCCGCGCGGACTTCCTCGCCCATGCTCACAGCGACGCCATGCGCAAGCGCTGGTTCCGGGTGTCGCTGGTCTGGGGCCTGGCGCTGCTGGCCGACTCGGCATTGCGCATCGCAGCGGTCTACCTGCTCCCGATCCACATCGCGGCCGACCTGTCCCAGATCCTGATGATCGCGGTCTACGTCCTGCTGATTACCTGGACCGCACGCAGCGCCCGGCACACGACCCCCGCCTGATCCACCGTCAGTGCGCGACGGCGCCCAGGGCACGCAGCAGCATCTCCCTGCCGGCCACGCCCTGCTCGACCTCACACCGCACAACAGCGAGCACATACTGACCGGACCGAGGGCGCTGAGCTACACCGAGGCGACCGCCCTCATCACCGAGATCACCGGCCGCCCCCTGACACACCGCGCGATCACCAGGGGCGAACTGGCGAACCGTTTCATCGAAACCGGCATACCCGCGGACTTCGCCACCATGCTCGCGGCACTCGACGCCGATATCCGCGCGGGGACCGAGGATCGGGTGACCGACACGGTCGAGAAGATCAGCGGCCGTGCGCCACGGGATTTCCGCGAGTTCATCGAGAAGGAGATGTGATCCCACCGCTGGGCCAGTCCCCCAACCGGATCCGTGCGATCTCCCGCAGGTCTCCGATCGTCCCCCACTCGTTCTTGCCGAGGCGTGAGAGCGGCCGGAGCCTGCGGACGTCGGGGTGTCCGTCCTCCATGACGTCCTGGGACACCGCCGCGTGCACAACCCGGCCGAACACCATCGTGGTATCCCCCAACCGCAGAGTGCTGTGAAGTACACACTCCAGCGCCACCGGCGACGCCATCACCCGTGGCGGTTTCACGCGCACGCTGGGCTCCCGCGCGATCCCCACGGCATCGAACTCGCTTGTCTCCCTCGGAAACTCCGTCGCTGTGGCATTGACCTGTTCGAAAAGCGGCTCCGGCGCCAGATTCACCACGAACTCCCCGGTCTCCTCCACATTGCGCAACGAGTCCTTACGGCCGACCGAGTTGAACTGCACAATGGGTGGTTCGACGCAGGACACGGTAAAGAAGGAATGCGGGGCGAGATTCGCGACACCGCTGGCCGACAGCGTCGATACCCAGGCGATCGGCCTGGGAACGACCGTGGCGGTCAATAACCTGTAGAAGGTGTTGCGGTCGAGCACAGCAGGATCGAAGTCAACGCGCATACCGACCAGTATCACGTAGACGGCCGCGCATCATGAGGGCGGACCCGGTCAGTTGGTTGATGCGCCGGGTTCGGTGGTTGCGATGGCCTTATCGAGTTCGGCGCGGATCAGTGGCCAGGAGGTGCGGCCGAAATCGCCGTGGTCACCTTGGATTTGAGTGAGCCAGAGGTTGTTGGTGTGCTGGGCCAGGCCGCGGATCATGAGCGGGCCCTCTTGGTCATCGGGTGATTGGAACACCTGCATGACCGGCACGGTGAGATAGTCGTATCGGGGGGAGCGAACGACTCGTTCCGGCGTGTTCGCGCGATACATCTGCACCCCGGAAACCGTGTCGGCATTGGACCACTCCATGGGCGGATTGCCCTTGAGCTTCATGAGTTCGGCGAGGACCGGTTCGACCGGGAAGGTGCGGAAGAACGCTTCGGGCATATCCGGCACCTCGTAGCCGGCGAAGTAGAAGATGCAGGCCAATTGAAAGGCGAGCTGCGGATATACCGTCGGATCTGTGGCGGCGTCGGCCAGTGCGTAGTGCACCAGGTCCGCACTCGGTGCGCCGATCGAGCTGAGGGAAACGATGCGCCCAGGGTGACGCCACTGGTATTCGGCGGCGATCCACGCCCCGAAAGCGATGCCGTAGTTGTGTATCGGACGACCGGGTGCGGTTTTGTCGATCACCGCGCCGTATTCACCGGCCAGGTTTTCCAGGGTGTACGACTGGGTGTCCGTGGGATGCCCGGATTCGCCGGAGCCCCGGTGGTCGTAGCGCACGACGTGGTACGTCGATGCGAGCTTGCGAGCCGAGGCCTCGAAGATATCCGAGGTACCCGGCCAGCCGCCGGTCATGACAATCGTCGGAGCTTCCTCGGCGCTGGGTCCGTACTCGTAGATGGAGATCGGGATCCCCTGATACTCGGCGAAGCTGTGCCGCGGCTGCTCCTCAACGGGATCCGCCGAGGCGGACGCGATCGTCGAGCCGATCAGCCCCAGCGTCACGGTCACGGTCGCGCCGACCTTCAGCCAGCGGCTGGTGGCGACGCGATGCCGGCCATTTCTGGTGCGTGTGTTCATGAGGTTCTCCTTTTGCCCCTGAAACTCCCCTGAGACACAGTATGGTCAATGTCTCAGTTGAGACACTACCCGCGTGGTGTATCAAGGGCAACGACGTCAGCGTGTGAGACACTGAACAGGTGGTGTTGCAGGAGCAAGAGTCGCCGGCCCCGTTCCCGGCCGATGATCCCGTGCTGGCCATCGCGCGGGAGATGTTCATTCAGGACGGCTGGATCGACGTCCGCAGGCTGGGCACGGTCAGCGGGGTCAGTCGCGCGACGCTGTACCGTCGCTACGGCGACCGAGACCGCATCCTGGGTGAAGTGGTGTGGTCACAAGCCAGTGCCGACCTGGCCGGCCTGCGTGAACAACACCGAGGCCGGGGCGCGACCGGAATCGCGGAGTCCGTCGAAGAGTTGGTGCGCATCAGCTTCGCGCGCCACTCCATGCGCACCTTCCTCGGCGAACATACCGATACAGCATTACGGGTGCTGTCCTCTCGGCACGGGGTGGTTCAGCAGCGGCTCATCACGACCGTCGTCGAGTGGATCATCGAGGAGATCGGCGAACCGGCCGATATCGACAGCCACAGTCTCGCCTATGCCGTTGTGCGCCTGGCCGAGTCCTTCTATTACCGCGAGTTCATCACCGGCGAGCCGGCCGATCCCGGCGCTGCCGGGGTTATTATCGGCCGAGTTCTGCGCTAGCGCCGCTCGCGGGCGTTACTCCGCGAAGGGCGCGTTGGTCACGCCCATTTCGAAGCCCATTTGGCGCATCAATGCTGTGCGGCCGTCGGGAACGGCTTCGGATTCCAAGCGAACGGCCTCGATTACCCTTCGCTTGAAATCGAGGCGAGGGTGCTGTGCGACAACCGAATCCACCCACTTGCGGTTCATTTCTTCCACGCGAGTTCCGCCCAGGTCGGTTTCGCATCCCGCCGAAACGACTCCGGCCAGATCCGACAGATCCTTTTCGACACCGAAGGTGATATGCCCGGAGATACCGTTGCGTACGAGCACCACCCTGTCCCGGGGGACTCCGAGGCCGGTGAGGAAGCGTTCGGCATCCTCGGCGCCGCGCACTGCGAAACACCTTCCGGGAACGGGATGTTCGAACTCTATGTCATGGAGAATCGCCGTAGTGAAGTGCAGCTCTTCGTCGAGGGGCACCCCACCGATCTTCGCTAATGCCTTGCCGAAGTAGTAGACCCGGTAGGAGTGCTCCAGCACCCAGGGGCTCAATCTCCTGCGAGCCTCCCATTCGGCCTCTTTGGCCACCGCGGTATCCGGAATTCGCATCTCGGCCTCGTCGAGCACGGCCGGACCCTGGACACCCAGAAATGACAGTGCATGACTACTGAGTGCTCCGGGTACCAATGTGGCTGCGGCGATGAGGAGCTTGCCCATCTGTCGCCGGTCGAGCTTGCCGCCGGTGCTACTCGCCCAGCTCCAATCGAACCCATCCTGTGCGCCCATCGATCAAACCTCGATTCGCAGTCGGTCGGCATGCCGATTCGGCGTGATCAGTTTCCCCACCGTCCGGCGCTGCCGGCACGTTCCATCCAGCTCAGGTGATCGGGCGACTGCTGACGTTCGCTCGTCATGACCGCGGCGGGAGAGAACGGCGGCGCTTTGGCCGGGCGCACTTCGACCTGCTCGATCACCGTATTCGTCAGCGCCGTGACCATCGAATACCGCGGATAGGCCTCGTGAATGGCCGCACCCTGCTCGTCCGTGATGAACTCCGACGATGGGCCGAAGGGGAATCCCGCCGGTGGACCGAAATCGAGATTGATTCCGGATCGGGTCAGGTAGCACAAGGTATTACGCTGTTCCGCGATGTGGGCCGAGGTATGTAGCGCGATAGCCTCCCACACGGCGTCCACGTGATCGGCCGGCACCCGCAGTTCCGTGAGGAATTTCGCGGCCCTGTTCGCGCCATCGACCTCGAAGCGCAAATAGCTGTCGGCAGAGACGCCCAGACCGAGATCATGCAAAACGCATGCGAGGAACAGTATTTCGGGATCATAGTCCGAACCGGGCATCGCCTGAATGTTCTCGGCGAACAATCTCGCGAACAGAAAACTGCGGATGCAGTGATTGACAATCGCGGGAGACTCCTCGAGCATCGCGAGCTCGAGACACTGCCGAGCCACCATTGTGTCCGGAAGCTCCAAGAGCGTCGTCGTCTGGATGGTCAAAACAAGCTCCTCTCACCGGCCACGATGGCTGACAACCTTCATGAGACACTTATGAGACAGTGTCTCGCCGGAGACACTACGCCTAGAGTGTCTCATCGGCAACCACGGTTTCAGAGGACAGCAAGATGGTGCTGATCGAGCCGGAACTGCGACGGCATAGCTCGCTAATTGCTGTTGGATAACCAAATGGCGCTTCCGCCGGTTGGGCCGTCCTTGATCACCTAACGTGGGAAGGTCAGGTGTTATCCAGGTCGACAGGAGCCGAGGTTCCTGCGTACAAGAACAGCATCGAGTCGATCGAATGCTCCAGTCGCAGAGATTGCCGCCCGAACGGTGACCGGATTCGCGCTATTGAAGGTTCCCTCTGATACCTGATCCTGGAGGACTGATGGCCGTCTACAACGTGCACGAGCGCCTGCTGCCCGCCAAGCACAGCGAGGTGGGAGCTTTGATCGACACCCTGTCGAGCAGCAACGACGCACTATGGCCGCGAGCGGAGTGGCCTCCGATGGAGTTCGACCGCCCTCTGTCGGTCGGGGCGGTCGGCGGGCACAAGCCGATCCGCTACACCGTCGCCGCGTACGTCCCGGCTACCTGGGTGCGTTTCACCTTCACCGGGCCGCGAGGCTTCCACGGCTTCCATGAATTCGCCGTCCTGGATGTCGACGAGGACCACACACTTCTTCGGCACACCGTCGCCATGAAAACCCGCGGCATGGCCCGACTCACCTGGCCACTCGCCATCGGACCGCTACACAACGCATGCCTGGAAGACAGCCTGGACCGAGCCGAGCTCGCCTGCACCGGCACAGTGGCGCACCCGGCGCACTGGGGACCCTACGTGCGACTACTGCTCAGCCTCTTGCAGAAGCCCAGGAAGACCGAACCACTACAAGCGGCCGCAAGGTAGCCAGCGCGTCAACCGCTTGTGGCCGTTCAGTTTTCACATCTCAGGATTCCTCACGCCGCCGGCCCGGCGGATTCCGCGACCGGGTCGTCGAGATGGAATCGGCGGCGGACGGCCGGGCGGGTCAGTAGTTTGGCGGGGTAGCCGAGGCCGGGGCGGCAGGTCACGTTGTCCCAGTCCATCGGCTGATCGCAGTGTGAGCAAACGACTTTCGCCTCGGCATCGTGACCGCAGGTGGTGTGGTGGGCGATGACGGGGACGCCGCCCTCGCCGGACAGCCATCGGTCACCCCAGGCGGTCATGGCCAGGAGGACGTGGAAGAAGTCCCGGCCGGAGTCGGTGAGCAGGTACTCGTACCGGATCGGCGTGGTCTCGTAGATCCGCTTCTCCAGCAGATCGGCCTCCACCAGCCGGCGCAATCGCTCCGACAGGGTTTTGCGGGCGATGCCGAGCTCCTGCTGGAACTCGTCGAACCGCCGGATTCCGTAGAACGCCTCGCGCAGCACCAGCGGCGTCCACCAGTCACCGAGCAGATCCATGGTCCGCGCGATCGAGCAGGGCCAGTTCGCGAACGAGGTGCGTTTCACCGGTCCAGTCTTGCCCAGTGAGTCTATCTACGCAACTATGGACGTAGGCGAGAGGAATGAAGCGTGGAATGGACCGGACAGGTGTACGCGGACACCCCGACCGTGGCGGTCGACAGCTATATCGAGACTCCGCCCGAGCAAGTCTGGCGCTGTATCAGCGATATTCACCTGATGCCGACACTGAGCGCCGAGCTGCGAGAGGTCGAGTGGCTCGACGGCGCCGCGGGGCCCGCGATCGGCATGCGGTTCGCCGGTCGCAACGTCCACGAGTCGCTGGGGTCCTGGGAGACGGTGAGCACGGTCGTCGAATACGATCCGCCGCGCCGCTTCGCCTGGGCGGTCGGCGATCCCGAATTTCCTTCCAGCATCTGGCGTTTCACGGTGCGTCCGGAAGGGTCCGGCACGGTGCTGGAGCAGTGGACGCAGATGGGCCCGGCCCCTTCCGGGTTGAGCTTCGCGATCAGTGCGATGCCGGACAAGGAGCAGAAGATCGTATTCGTCCGGCTGCGCGAATTCGAGACGGGTATGACAGCCAATCTGGCCGCCATCAAGGATCTGTTGGAAGAGGTACGGTGATGCGCACCGCGACCACGATCGAGGGTTCGGCCGGCGATTGGCGAATGATCACCGAATTCGTCGTCGAGGCCGAAAAGCTCGGACTGGATATGTGCTGGGTCGCCGAGGCATGGGGTGCCGACGCGCCCTCGCCGCTGGGATTTCTCGCGGCTCGCACCGAGCGGATCCTGCTGGGGTCCGGGGTGATTCAGCTCGGCACCCGGTCACCGGTGACCATCGCACAGACCGCGATGACACTCGCCCACCTGTCCGGTGGCCGCTTCGTGCTCGGCCTCGGCGCCTCGGGCCCGCAGGTTCTCGAGGGCCTGCACGGCATCCCCTTCGCCCGCCCGCTGTCCCGGATGCGCGAGACCGTGGAGATCGTGCGCGCCACGTTCACCGGCGAGAAGATCAGTTACAGCGGTGAGCGATTCACGATCCCGCTGCCCGGTGGCGAGGGCCGCCCGATGCGATTGAGCCTGTCGCCGGTATCGGTGCCGATCTACCTCGCCACGCTGTCACCGAAGATGCTGGAACTCACCGGCGAGATCGCGGACGGCTGGCTGGGCACGAGCTTCGTCCCCGAGGGCGCCGCCGCGTACTTCACGCACCTGGACGCGGGTCTGGCGCGCTCCGGTCGCAGCCGCGCCGATCTCGACATCTGCCAGGGCGCCGAGATCAACATCGTCGACGAGAGCCGGTTGGCCGAGACCCTCGGCAGCCGCAAACTGGAGCTCGCATTCTCCCTGGGCGGCATGGGTTCCAGCGATACCAACTACTACAACAAGGCCTACAGCAGGCAGGGCTGGGCCGAGGTCGCCGCCGCGGTCCGGGAACGCTGGCAGTCCGGCGACCGCATGGGCGCCGCCACCCTGATCACCGATGAGATGGTGCTGGCGACGACATTGATCGGCACCGAGTCCATGGTCCGCGACAGGTTGCGCACCTGGCGCGACGCCGGGGTGGACACCATCCGCCTCTACCCCGCAGGCGATACCCTCACCGCCCGACTGGACAACCTCGGCCACGGCATCGACCTCATCCACGGTCTCGGTAGCCCGGCGGAGAACCGAATCGGCACGGCGACAACGTAAGACACTGCCTACCGGATTATGGATGAGCGGTTCACCCGACTGCTGACGCCTCGGGCCGGGGCTACATGCCAAGCTTCAGCAGCAGTTCGCTGAGCTCGGTGGGCAGGGTGATCATGCAGTCGTGGCCCGTCGGCAGCTCCCACACCTGCGCCGGAGAACCATTGGGCTGCATCGCGGGGACGGGTCGCCGGATGATGCCCGCCGGCCTCGCCCCGACGCAGTGGATATGGGTCCGCGGGATCGCGTGCACGGCTGGGTTGTCCAGCCGCACCGGTTGCTGAAGGCAGCGCACCGGTTGATCCGAGAGCATCTCACGCAGCCAAGCGACATCCGCGGGGTCGGTGACCCCGAACAGGCCGAAGGGCGGCGGCCTCTCGGGAAGCGGCGGAACTCGCCAGCCGCTGTCGGACTGCGCGGCGAGGTCGATCAGATTCCGGGTGACGGGTTGGATGTCGATCGCGGTCTCACCGTCGCGCGGGACCATCGCATCGAGATAGACCAGGTGCGCGATCCGGTCCGGAACCTGGTTGGCCGCAGAGGAAATGACCAGTCCCGCATAGCTGTGCCCCACCAGGATCACCTCGGTGAGGTCCTCCTCGTCGATCAGCGCGACGATGTCGTCGACGTGTGTGTCGAGCCCTACCTCGGGGCTGAGTAGATGTGCCCGGTCGCCGTAGCCGGTCAGCGATGGTGCGAGCACTCGGTGGCCGGGCGACTCCAGCAGCGGCACCACCCGCTCCCAGCACCGTCCACTGTGCCAGGCGCCGTGGACCAGCAGAAATATCGACATGGTTGTAGTGCTCTCTTCTTTTCAAGGCGTGACAACGCGCGAAACGACCCTGGTTACTGTTCGTAACCCGGTACTGTTTAGGAACCACAACCATCGTGATCGTTCGATATGCCCTGAGCAATAAGGCACATTTCGGTGCCCCGGTTCTCTGGAGGTAACCATGGCCACGACGGACAACGAGCCTGTGCGGCAGGACAATGCGTGCCGGGCACGGGTAGTGCTCGGCATCGTCGGGGACAAGTGGTCGCTGCTGATCGTGCGCAATCTCCGACACGGGCCGCGCCGCTTCACCGAACTCAAACGAGATATCGACGGGATCAGCCAGCGCATGCTCACCGTCACCCTGCGCAGCCTGGAGCGCGACGGAATCCTGACACGGACCGTCCACAACGTCATGCCGCCCCACGTCAGCTACGAACTCACCCCGATGGGCAGGACTCTCCGCGAAGCCACCGCACCCCTTCTGGAGTGGAGCATCGCCCACCTGACACACATCGATGCCGCCCGCGCCGAATACGACACCCGCGCCGACACCCAACCCACCCGGTCGAACTAGTCGCGCCCCGTCGAGTGCCCGCTACGCCGATGAGCGCGAACTTCGAGGCACCGCGTGAAATACGGTCGCGGACTCTTCCCTGGGTGTGTCATGGTTTCGCGAGTCCCACAGGTATCGAAGGCCACTCGCCGATGAGGAGATTCTGTTCGTTGTTCACGCTGGCGGAAATGAGCCCGAGCGATGCCCGAGCCGTTCTCTCGTGGCGCTACGAATCCCCGTACCAGATCTACGACATGGGCGAGGATTCCACCGAAGAACTGCTGGATCCGCGGAGCCCGTACTACGCGGTGCACGATCAGCGCGGAAACCTCGTGGGGTTCTTCAGCTTCGGCACCGCCGCGCTGCCCTGGGACACGGCCGGGCCTGCCCTGCTCGGCGACGACGGAGAGGTCGCGATCGGGCTCGGCATGCGACCGGACGCGACAGGTGGCGGGGCCGGGCTCGCGTTCGTGCGAGCCGGCCTCGACTTCGCGCGGACGGCATTTCAGCCCGCCTACTTCCGCCTGTTCGTTTTCAGCTGGAACCAGCGCGGCATCCGGGTCTATCAGCGGGCCGGATTCCACCGTGTCGGCACCTACATCCCGCCGAAAAGTGAAGCGGGCAACGAGTTCTGGGAGATGCGGCGAGACATCTGACCCGACCGCGAATGCGCCTACTGCCCAAGCTGATTATGTGGTGTTCGGTGCCGTGTCGCGCTATTGCCACGTTGCCTGTTATCGATTCCGGTGAACGGCGAGGTGGGCCAATGTCTCGAGGTCGGTGGCCCATTGTTGTGTGGGTAGTGCGGCGAATGCGTCGGTGATGAGTTGCTGGGCGTGCTGGAGGGTTTGCTGTTTTGCGCCACAGGCGTCGAGTAGTTCGGTTGCTCGGGTGATGTCGGATGCCGTTATCGCGGAGGTGGATTCGTAGAGCCGACGTAATTCCGTGGCGGCGGGGCCGCCGGTTTCGATGGCCGTCAGTACCGGCAGTGTGGGTTTGCGGCGCATCAGATCGGCGCCGACGGGTTTGCCGGTCACGGTGGGGTCGCCCCAGATGCCGATGATGTCGTCGACGAATTGGAACGCGAGTCCGAGTTGCCGTCCGAAGGCGTCCAGCGCATCGACTGTTTCGGTGGGTGCACCGGCGCACAGGGCGCCCAATGCGCAGGCGCAACCCATCAGTGCGCCGGTCTTGCCCATGGCCATCGCGATGTAGTCGGTGGTGTGCGGCGGGCGGTGTGCGAGGGCGCAGTCGGCTTGTTGGCCTCGGCACAGTTCGAGTGAGGTGGTGGTGAGCCGGTCGATCGCGGGACGGATCGTGGCCGCCGACGCGGCGGTGGTGGTGGTGAGTGTGCGGAATGCGAGCGTGTGCAAAGCGTCGCCGAGCAGGACTGCGTCGGTGGTTCCCCAGATGTGCCAGACTGTCCCGCGTCCGCGGCGCAGTGGGTCGGCGTCCATGACGTCGTCGTGGATCAGTGAGAAGTTGTGCAGTAGTTCGACGACCACCGCGGCGTCGGTGGCTTGCGCCGGATCGCTGCCGTATGCGGCGCCACCGAAGGTCAGTGCCGGCCGCAATGCCTTGCCGCGCCACCCGTTCACGGTGTCGCCGTGGCGATCCCACCAGCCGAAGTGGTATCCCGCCATGAGCCGCAGCGGGCCCGACAGGTCATCGACGCTGCGCCGCAACCCGGGTTCCACCCGTGCATGAGCTCGGGCCAGCAGGTGGTGTGCGTGCTGGGCTGCGGCCGTGGGCAGTTCGGCGTCGGTGGTCATGGCATTCCGATACTGGTCACGCGGTGGCAGTCCAGGCACCGATGGTGAATGCTCCGGCGCGTCCGGCGTCGGCGGTGGTGACGCAATGCTGGTGCAGGTAGCGGTGTCTGGGGTCGGAGTAGTCCACGATGGAGGCCGCCGATTGATCGAACAGGTCCCAGTTGGGGCTCAGGTCGTGCCCGGCCGCCAGATCGTGGCAGTGGTGGACGGTGAATCCGGCCGCGTGCAGCAGTTCGGCGGTGCCGGCCGGGCTCCGCAGATCCGGCAGGGCCGAGTAACGGCAGACCGGTTCGATCCAGCGGGCGTAGTCGGAGGCGGTCAGACCGTCGGCGTGCATCCAGTCGGTACCGACGAACGTGGCGCCGGGAGCGAGGACGCGATGCAGTTCACGGTAGGTGGTCGCTTTGTCGGGGCTGTGACACAGCGCGTCGAAGGTGTAGGCGCCGTCGAAGAAGTGGTCCGGGAACGGCAGCCGGTTGAAATCGGCTGTGACGAAGGTGATCTGCTCGGCGAGCCGCGCGGTGCGGGTGTACTCGGCAGCGAGATCGACCTGCTCCTGGATCAGTGTCACGCCGGTGATATGCAGGCCCGCGACGCTGGCGGCGATCGTTCGGGCGGGCCCGCCGACGCCGCATCCGGCATCGAGGATGCGTTGCCCGGCACGGAAGTTACCCGCGAGCTGCTGTTCCTGAGCAACGCATGCCTGTTGCAGGGTCTGTCCCGGCGTGAAGGGCGGCAGATGGAACGACACTCCCCAGTTGTCGAGGTACGCCGCGGTGGCGATGTCGTAGAACTTCTGCACGAGCCGATGACTCTGTGCGGTGCGCACATCCGCGTTCGCGCTGAGGTCGGTGAGGCTATCGGATTCGCACATGATCAGCCCTCGGTAGTGACTTGGTCGTAGGTGTAGCGGTATCCGGGACTGCCGTCGGTGTGGGTCCACGGCGTGGTGACGTCGCCGGCTTGTGCGATATGCAGTGCGGTGGTCCGGTTGTAGCGGCGACAGCCGTAGGACGCGATGACCAGCCCGGTGATGAACCGCATCAGGAACTCCCTGTCCGCCGGGGTCAGCTCGTCGGTCTCCTGGATACGGAACAGGATCTCGGTGTAGGCGTCCAAGGACGCGGTGACCTGGTCATGTTGGCTGCCGGGCAGATAGTTGAGGGTGTGGCCCAATTCCTGCTCGTAGGAGTGCCGCACCGAGCCGTGGATATCGAACGCCAGGATCGACGCCTCGATGGTTTCCTCGAGCCAGCGGTGCGGGATCGCGCGCAGGTCGACACCGGAGATCACCGCACACGACAGCAGACCGCCGGTGTACCAGCCTTCGCGGTCGCGCCACCGCAGATACTCCCGATAGTTCGCCTGGTTGGCCCGGTGCCGGGTCTCGCTGACCGCGATGCCGTGTTCGACGCGTTGTTTGGTGAGCTGGCCGATCTGGCGGTGGAAGCCTTGCAGGATCTGGTTTTTCGTCCACTCGTCCAAACCGTGAGTGGCGCGCTCGGCCCACTGCGCGATCGGCCTGCCCCGGAAGTTCTTGGCGAGCAGGTCCTCGGTGGTGAACGTACTCGTCACGGTGGCACCGGTATCGAAGATGGCCGACAACGCGCCATAGACGATCATGGCTTCACGGTCGCGTCCCGGCGCGGTGACCGGGGAGATGACCGCCAACAGGGTGTAGGCCATCTCCAGACATTCGCGATCGACTTCGATACTGATCCACGGCTCCTCGTCGTCGGTGCCGATCCAGCACCGCCGCTGCATGCGTTCGCGGGCCTGTGCGCGACGCTCGGGGCCGAGTAGGTCGCGCCAATCCGAATCCGGGAACAGTTCCGATTCCGCTGTCACAGTGTGCCTTTCGGGTTCTGTGCCGCCAGATGTGCGAGCACGGCGTGAGCGGCCTGCTCACCGCTGGTGAGACTGCCGATGGTGGTGGAATGGCCGAAGTGATCTCCCCCGGCCCAGACTATGGCGGGCAGCGCGCCGCTGGTACGGACCGCGTCTGCCAGACGCCGGTAGTCCCCCGGCCTGCGGCGCACCACACACGGGGAGAGCCGATCGACGTACACCGCGCAACTGTGCCGCTCCGCTTCGGGCAGTATCCGCAGACCCGACAGCTCCGCCACGGTATGGTCCACGATCCGCGCATCGGGACTGTGCCACAACCGATCCGAGGACTCACCACGCAGGTAGACGGTGATCATGCCCTTACCCTCGGGCACCCGGCGGCGGGATAGATTGTGCGGCAGGGTGATTCCGGCGATATCAGGGGCTTCGGGGCGTGGGGTGAACAGGTAGGCCGCTGTCTCGGCAGTGGCCCGGTCCAGGCAGAAGGTCACCTGGATCGTCCGCGAATAGGTCGTACCCGCGAATGCTTCCCGCAACGGGCCCCGCACCTGCGGACACACGGCGGCCGACACCGGCGGCGGAGTGGCCACGACAACCGCCTCGGCGGCCCGGGTGACTTCCCCGCCGCTCCGCTGTTGGTAGCTGACTTTCACACCGCCACTACAGGTTTCGATGCCGGTCACCTCACAGTGGTAGGCGATCGGCACCCGCGCAGCGAGTGCCTGCGGCACGAACCCGGTCCCCCGGGCCGAGGTGAACAACCCACCGCTACCGGCCAGAAAGGCCAGAAACAACAGAGCCGGCATCGCCGCCGTGGTCCCCGGCTCCGACAGACACAAGGTGCTCGCCAGGGGATCGAGCAGCAGATCCAGCGTCGACCGGCGCAATCGGCGCCGATCGGCATAACCGGTCAACGACTCGGTATCCCATCGCGCCGCACCGGTCATATCCGCCGGGTGCAGCCCACCGCGTCGCCGCAACACATCGAGCGAGAGCCGTAGCCGATCGGCCATCGGCACCGCCTCCAGCAGGCCACCACGCAACAATCGCCACGGCGAACCGGTCCGCCCCCGAAACACCTGTCCCGCATATGGAATACCGAAAACATCTGCCGCGGAAACGATCTGATCGCCCGCGCCCACCTCGTCGAGCAATGTCAGCATGCGCCGGTACCGCCGCGCCAACAGCGGCGCGCCGAGATCGACGTCGAACCCGCCCCGGCGCACCGTCGCCATCCGCCCGCCGACCAGCTCCGCCCCCTGCCGCTCCACCACCAGCACGCGAATCCCCGCCTGCTGCAGGCGATACGCGGCAGACAGACCGGCGATACCCGCACCCACGACCACAACAGCCGGACCATCCTCAGCCATTGCTGCACCCTCCGAGATCCGAGTAGCGACAGCCGATACGGTAGTTGATCATGACCAGCCGTGCGGCGTGAGATCTATTCTCACGGAACAGATTTGCTCAGACATCCGCCTGCCACCCCTAGTCCGCAGCTGGCATCACCTCGGCGATACGGAAGCAACACCGGTATCGCTGTTTCTACGGAGCTGTGGTCGCGATGATCGGCTCAGGCAAACGATACGCCGAAGTGAGGTCGATCCGGGGCGCCCTGCTGGTGTTCTTTCCATGCCGCATGGCGCGCGGCTCGAAGCGGCCATGCGGCACGCTCGAAAGGTCAACGTGCCGAGATCATCTCGTCGGCCTCGACGCACCCTATTGCCGAGATGCGGTTGTCATCAACGGGGCTTGCCGAACCAGTGGTTCAGTGCTGACGTCAGGCCGTCGGTGCTTCGGTCGGCGCCGGCGGTCCAGCACACGTAGCCGTCGGGACGAATGAGCATGGGCTCGGGCTCGGCGCCTTGGCCGGTGCGGTCTACTCGATCCGTCCACGGGGAGGCGAGTTCGGCGAGCGTATCGGACGGGTCGAGCAGGATGCCGCGGCCCGAGCGCAGCAGTTCGTGCAGCCGTGTCGTGCCGAGCTTCAGGTCCGGCGCGGGGAGGCCGACGAGCGGTTGGTCGTCGCTGCCGGGCATCGGGTAGCGGATGCCCATTCCGGAGAGCATGCCGTCGAGGTGGTATTGAACTTCCGGCAGTTGGGCCAGGGACGCGAACAGGTCCTTGGCGGCGATCACGTCCGGGTCGTGAGTGCCTTCCCAGTCCATCAGCAGGCTTTGCGCCTGAACGTTGCGCAGCACGGCGGCCGCGACCGGGTGCCGTTCGTCGTGGTACGTGTCGAGCAGGTGTTCCGGGGCCCAATTGTGCACGGCGGCAGCGAGTTTCCAGCCGAGGTTGAGCACGTCCTGGATCCCGGTGTTCATGCCCTGCGCACCGATGGGGAGGTGGACGTGGGCGGCGTCGCCGGCCAGGAACACTCGCCCGTGCCGGTAGCGGGCGGCCTGGCGGGCCACGTTGGTGATGCGGCGGGCGTAGCGCAGTTCGAGCAGTCGCACCCGTGCGCCGAATACGCTCCGGAGGCCGTCGCGGATTTCGTCCTCGGTGACGGGAACGTCTCTGGACAGGGATCGACCAGGCCCGCCGAGGGCAAGCCGGTGCAGTGGTCTGCCCTGCGAGTCGGTGCCCAGCGGGAACACCTGCGCCCAATATCCGTCCTCGCTCCAGGCGCGGGTCAGCGCCGGGACGTCGCCGTCGAGCCGGACGTCGGCGGCGATCGCGGTCGCCGTCCCCACCCGCCCGGGGAATTCGGCGCGCAGCAGTGACCGCACCGTGCTGTGGGCGCCGTCCGCGGCAACGACGTATCCCGCCTCGACGGTGACACCGTTGGCGAAATTCGCGGTCACGCCAATATCGTTCTGGGCGAGGCCGATCAACTCGTGGTCGCGACGGACGTGAAGATCGTGTGCGGCCAGATGCTGTTCGAGAAAGCCCTCGATCACCACCTGCGGTATGGACCGCCACGGCAGGCGTTGCCGCCGGCGGGTGAGCAGGAGCGGGATACCGGCGAAGTGCGCGGTGCTGGTCTGGTGATTTCCGGTGGCCAGCAACGGTTCCAGCAGGCCGCGCTGATCGAATGCCTCCTGCGTGCGGGACTGCACACCGCCCGCCTTGGACAACTGGCTGCGCTGCGCGAGCTTGTCGACCAGCGTGGCCGATACTCCCGTTATCCGCAGTTCGTTGGCCAGCGTCATACCGGTGGGTCCGGCGCCGATGATGAGCACGTCGGTGTCCATCGCTTCTCCTGTTCGTTGTGTCGCTTCGATCGTGTCGATCGGGACACCAGCAACGCTGCGCCTGCTGGGACTGCGGAGCCATCAACCGGGTTGATTGCGTCGGTATCCGGCAATATCTACCGTTGCGACGGTGGATTTCGACTTCGATGAGCTGGATCGTCGTCTCCTGCACGCTTTGCAGATCGATGGCCGGGCCGCGTTCAGCGCCATCGCCGAGGTTCTGGGCGTGTCGGATCGCACCATCGCCCGCCGCTACGCCCGGTTACGGTCGGTCGGGGCGGTGCGGGTGATCGGCGGGGTCGACCCGGTGGCGCTGGGGGCGACGATGTGGTTTCTGCGGGTGCGCTGCGCACCCGCCGCGGCCGTCCCGGTCGCCGAGGCGCTGGCCCGGCGACCGGACACCTCCTGGGTCAGCCTGTGCTCCGGCGGCACCGAGATCACCTGTGTGGTCCGCACCGAGAACGACGCCGACAGCGAAGCGCTGCTGCTGGCGAAACTTCCTCGCACCTCCCGTGTGGAGGGGGTGACCGCACATTCGGTGCTGCACATGTTCTACGGCCGCTCGGACAGCCTGATCGCCAAACTCGGTGTGCTGACCGACCAGGAGGCCGCGCTACTACACCCACCACCGGTGTCGTATCGGCCCGGGCGGGTGCAGCTCTTCGACGGTGACCGGAAACTGCTCGCCGCCCTCGCCGACGACGGGCGGACCAGCATCGAACAGTTGTCCGCGGTGACCGGCTGGTCGCCGACCACGATCCGGCGCCGGATGACCGAGCTGCGCGAACACGGGGTGCTGTATCTGGATATCGACATCGACTGGCGTCTGCTCGGCCTGGGCGTGCGCACCCTGCTCTGGCTCTCGGTGGCTCCCGCCAGTCTCGAGCAGGCCGGAGCCGCACTGGCCCAACACCCCGAAATCGCCTTCGCCGCAGCCACAACCGGGCCGACGAACCTGTACGCGACCGCCGTCTGCACCGATCAGCGGGAGCTGTACCGGTACCTGACCACCCAGGTGGCGTCCCTCCCGGCCATCACACATATGGAGACCGCACCGGTGATCAGGACCGTCAAACAGGCTGCGAACCAGACTTAGTGGTCATGCCTACAAGTTCTTCGGGGGTCAGTGTCCGAGGTAGAGGTCGCAGGCGCAGTCGAGGGCTTCTTGTGGGCTGCCTGCGGTGAATCC